>NZ_JBVODQ010000004.1:0-295513 GCF_055666685.1 Enterobacter sp. E14S
GTAATGAATTACGTATGTTCACTCAGAGACTTGGTATTCATTTTTCGTCCGAGGACGTTAAGAATCCATGTCACTTTGAGTGCCCACACAGATTGTCTGATAAATTGTTAAAGAGCAGTGCAACGCGGCTTTCGCTCACCGTTGCGAGGTGGCGTATATTACGCTTTCCTCTTTCAGAGTCAACCCATTATTTCAGGGTTTTTTCTCTTCAACCGACCGCGTTGTCTGTGAAGTGATTCACATCCGCCGTGTCGATGGAGGCGCATTATAGGGGGCCGCCGAGGAATGACAAGCGGAAAAATGCATTTTTATTTCAACCGCTCACCTTTTCACCAAAAAGGCTATTTTTGGTGCTTTTTAATCTCTTTTGGCAGGTCGGCCAGGCTATTAATCACCCAATCCGCTGCATTTTCTGCTTCTGGCGTCACTGGCTTACCGGTGCGAACTAATATTTTGGTTCCTACACCCGCCGCTGCTGCTGCCTGCATATCTTCCAGTTTATCGCCCACCATATAAGAAGCGGACATATCAATGTGCAGGAACTCCTGTGCAGAGATGAACATCCCGGGATGCGGCTTACGGCAGTCACAGGTCTGACGATACGCTTCAACGGTTCCCTGCGGGTGGTGCGGACAATAGTAGATGCCGTCGAGATCCACACCGCGGTCGGCTAGCGACCAGTCCATCCATTCCGTCAGCGTCTCGAACTGCGCTTCGGTAAATTTACCGCGTGCAATACCGGACTGGTTCGTCACAACCACCAGCGCATAACCCATCTCTTTCAGCTGGCGCATGGCATCTATTACGCCCTCGATAAACTCGAACTCATCAATCTCATGAACATAACCGTGATCCACATTAATAGTGCCATCACGATCGAGAAAAATTGCGGGTACTGATTTTGCCACCGGTTTGCTCCTGAAAAAGGCATGTTCGACTAGTATCTCATGAATCGCAGCGCAATAAAGTGCTCATCGTACAGAGTTGGATTGATTTAGACGTCTGGATGCCTTAACATCCGTTTTGTTTACGGTCATCACCCGTATCTGGCAGAAGAAAATGCCACGGCTAACTTACATACGATAAAAATAATCTAATGATTAAACTTTCCAATATCACCAAAGTGTTCCAGCAGGGGAACCGAACCATTCAGGCGCTGAACAACGTCAGCCTGCATGTTCCTGCTGGTCAAATTTATGGCGTCATTGGCGCATCGGGTGCAGGTAAAAGCACGCTGATTCGTTGTGTTAACCTGCTTGAGCGCCCAACCCAGGGCAGCGTAGAAGTTGGCGGCCAGGACCTTACCGCCCTCTCAGAGAAAGAACTCACCAAAGCGCGTCGTCAGATTGGCATGATCTTCCAGCACTTTAACCTGCTGGCTTCCCGCACCGTGTTCGGCAACGTTGCCCTGCCGCTTGAGCTGGATAACACGCCGAAAGAAGAAGTGAAGCGTCGCGTCACCGAGCTGCTCGACCTCGTGGGTCTGGGCGACAAGCATGATAGCTACCCGGCAAATCTGTCCGGTGGGCAAAAGCAGCGTGTGGCCATTGCCCGCGCGCTGGCAAGCAATCCTAAGGTACTGCTGTGCGATGAAGCCACCAGCGCACTGGATCCGGCAACCACGCGTTCGATTCTGGAACTGCTGAAAGACATTAACCGTCGCCTGGGCCTGACGATCCTCCTTATTACGCATGAGATGGACGTGGTGAAACGCATCTGCGACTGCGTGGCGGTCATCAGCAACGGTGAACTGATCGAGCAGGACACGGTAAGTGAAGTGTTTTCGCATCCGAAGACGCCGCTGGCACAGCAGTTCATCCAGTCCACGCTGCATCTGGATATTCCGGAAGATTATCTGGAGCGTTTGAAAACCGAACCCGCAGCAGACAGCGTCCCGATGCTGCGCATGGAGTTCACCGGTCAGTCCGTTGACGCTCCCCTGCTTTCTGAAACCGCGCGTCGCTTTAACGTGAACAACAATATCATCAGCGCGCAGATGGATTACGCCGGTGGCGTGAAGTTCGGCATCATGCTGACAGAAATGCACGGCACACAAGAAGAAACCCAGGCCGCGATTGCCTGGCTGCAAGAACACCACGTAAAAGTAGAGGTACTGGGTTATGTCTGAGCCGATGATGTGGCTGCTGGTTCGCGGCGTTTGGGAAACGCTGGCAATGACCTTTGTCTCTGGCTTCTTTGGTTTTGTGATTGGCCTGCCGGTCGGCGTACTGCTGTACGTGACGCGTCCGGGTCAAATCATTGAGAACGCGAAACTGTACCGTACGCTCTCTGCGCTGGTGAACATCTTCCGTTCTATTCCCTTCATTATTCTGCTGGTGTGGATGATTCCGTTTACCCGCGTGATCGTCGGAACGTCTATCGGTCTGCAGGCGGCCATTGTTCCGCTGACCGTGGGGGCTGCGCCGTTTATCGCCCGTATGGTGGAAAACGCCCTGCTGGAGATCCCAACCGGTTTGATCGAAGCCTCACGCGCGATGGGCGCAACGCCGATGCAGATCGTCCGCAAAGTCCTGCTCCCGGAAGCACTGCCGGGCCTGGTGAACGCGGCAACCATCACGCTCATCACGCTGGTCGGTTATTCCGCAATGGGTGGTGCAGTTGGCGCTGGCGGTTTAGGCCAGATTGGTTACCAGTACGGCTATATTGGATATAACGCTACCGTGATGAATACCGTTCTGGTATTGCTGGTGGTTCTGGTTTATTTAATCCAGTTCTCCGGCGATCGCATCGTCCGGACCGTTACTCACAAATAACGTTACACACAACACAAACTCTACGAGTTAAGGATAAAACATGGCGTTTAAATTAAAGACCTTTGCAGCAGTAGGCGCGCTGATCGGCTCTCTGGCACTGGTGGGTTGCGGTCAGGACGAAAAAGATCCAAACCACATTAAAGTGGGCGTTATCGTGGGTGCAGAACAACAGGTTGCTGAAGTTGCTCAGAAAGTGGCGAAAGAGAAGTATGGCCTGGACGTTGAGCTGGTGACCTTCAACGATTACGTTCTGCCGAACGAAGCGCTGAGCAAAGGCGATATCGACGCTAACGCCTTCCAGCATAAGCCATACCTGGATCAGCAGATCAAAGATCGTGGCTATAAACTGGTGGGCGTCGGTAACACCTTCGTTTATCCAATTGCCGGTTACTCTAAGAAAATTAAATCGCTGGACGAGCTGCAGCCGGGCTCTCAGGTTGCCGTGCCTAACGACCCAACCAACCTTGGCCGTTCCCTGCTGCTGCTGCAGAAAGTGGGCCTGATCAAACTGAAAGACGGTGTTGGCCTGCTGCCAACCGTTCTGGATGTCACCGAGAACCCGAAAAATCTGAAAATTGTTGAACTGGAAGCACCGCAGCTGCCACGTTCTCTGGACGATGCGCAGATTGCCCTGGCCGTTATCAACACCACTTATGCCAGCCAGATTGGCCTGACGCCAGCCAAAGACGGTATCTTCGTAGAAGATAAAGACTCCCCGTACGTTAACCTGATCGTGACTCGCGAAGACAACAAGGACGCGGAAAACGTGAAGAAATTCGTTCAGGCTTATCAGTCTGATGAAGTTTACCAGGAAGCCAACAAAGTGTTTAACGGCGGCGCTGTTAAAGGCTGGTAATCTCACCTCAGTGTAATATCATCAGGACGGGCTTATGCCCGTCTTGTCATTTGTGCAGTCAACTGATTCAATATCTGACGTTTTGATTATCCATTGAGGAACTATTATGCGTGCTTTACCGATCTGTCTTTTAGCACTCATGCTGAGCGGCTGTTCTATGCTAAGCAGATCTCCCGTTGAACCTGTTCAAAGCACGGCAACCCCGCCAAAAACAGAGCCTGCAAAACCGAAAGTGGTTCGCCCTGCGCCGGTTCGCATTATCACGAAAGCAGACGAACTCGTCGGTAAACCATTCCGTGAACTGGGCGAAGTGAGCGGCGAATCCTGTCAGGCAACCAATCAGGACTCACCACCGAATATTCCGACAGCGCGTAAACGTATGCAGATTAATGCCGCAAAAATGAAAGCCAACGCGGTTCTGTTGCACAGCTGCGAAGTCACCAGCGGCACGCCGGGCTGCTATCGTCAGGCGGTTTGCATCGGTTCTGCGCTGAACATCACGGCGAAATGAGTGCATTTCAGTTCGAGCAGATAGGCGTTATCCACTCTCCTTATAAAGAGAAGTTCGCCGTCCCCCGCCAGCCCGGTCTGGTCACCAGCGGAAGCGGTGAGCTTCACCTGATTGCGCCTTACAATCAGGCCGATGCGGTACGCGGGCTCGAGGCTTTCAGCCATTTGTGGGTGGTGTTCGTGTTTCACCAGACGATGGAAGGCGGCTGGCGTCCGACCGTGCGCCCTCCTCGTCTTGGCGGAAATGCGAGAATGGGCGTGTTTGCAACTCGCTCGACCTTCCGCCCAAACCCGATTGGAATGTCGCTGGTTGAACTGAAAGGCATACGCTGCCAGAAAGATCGGGTGATACTGGAGTTAGGTAGTCTGGACCTGGTAGACGGCACGCCGGTAATCGACATCAAACCCTATTTGCCCTTCGCCGAAGCGCTCCCGGACGCGCGTGCAAGTTATGCTCAGGACGCACCGCAGGCGGACATGCCTGTTTATTTTACGCCAGAGATAACCGCGCAGCTCGGTCAGCTGGAGAAACGCTATCCTCGCTTACGGGATTTCATCACTGAAGTTCTGGCACAGGACCCTCGTCCGGCCTACCGTAAAGAAGAGGAAGAAGGAAAAATGTACGCCGTCTGGCTGCTTGATTTCAACGTTCGCTGGCGCGTCACCGGGGCAGGTTTTGAAGTGTTTGCCCTTGAACGCAGGTAATTTTGTTCTCCTCTCTTTTGGCATCTTTGCCACACTGGTAAACTAAACCACTTTTTTTGTGTCAGGTTGGCCTTTAAGCCAGCCCTACTCGTCGAAACGGAACCGTAACAACATGCGTACTAGCCAATATCTGCTCTCCACTTTAAAGGAGACACCTGCCGACGCCGAAGTGATCAGCCATCAGCTGATGCTGCGCGCCGGGATGATCCGCAAGCTGGCCTCCGGGTTATACACCTGGCTGCCGACCGGCGTGCGCGTCCTGAAAAAAGTCGAAAACATCGTGCGTGAAGAGATGAACAACGCCGGTGCAATCGAGGTGTTAATGCCGGTCGTTCAGCCCTCTGAACTGTGGCAGGAGAGCGGTCGCTGGGAGCAGTACGGTCCGGAACTGCTGCGTATTGCCGATCGCGGCGATCGTCCGTTTGTCCTCGGCCCAACGCATGAAGAAGTCATTACCGATCTGATCCGTAATGAGCTGAGCTCATACAAACAGTTACCGCTAAACTTCTTCCAGATCCAGACCAAGTTCCGTGACGAAGTTCGCCCACGTTTCGGCGTTATGCGCTCTCGCGAATTCCTGATGAAAGATGCTTACTCTTTCCATACCTCTCAGGAATCACTGCAAGAGACCTACGACGCAATGTACGCGGCGTACAGCAAAATCTTCTCCCGCATGGGTCTGGATTTCCGCGCGGTGCAGGCCGATACCGGCTCCATCGGCGGTAGCGCATCTCATGAGTTCCAGGTCCTGGCGCAGAGCGGTGAAGACGATGTGATCTTCTCTGACTCTTCAGACTACGCGGCGAACATCGAATTTGCAGAAGCGCTGGCGCCAAAAGAACCACGCGGCGCGGCAACGCAAGAGATGACGCTGGTTGATACGCCAAACGCGAAAACCATCGCCGAGCTGGTTGAGCAGTTCAATCTGCCTGTCGAAAAAACCGTGAAAACGCTGCTGGTGAAATCCACCGAAGGCAGCGCTTACCCGCTGGTTGCCCTGCTGGTGCGTGGCGATCACGAGCTGAACGAAGTGAAAGCCGAGAAGCTGCCGCAGGTAGCCAGCCCGCTGACCTTCGCAACGGAAGCGGAAATCCGCGCCGTGGTGAATGCGGGTCCAGGTTCACTGGGTCCAGTCAATCTGCCGGTGCCTGTTGTCATTGACCGCACGGTTGCGGCAATGAGCGACTTCTCCGCAGGTGCGAACATCGACGGTAAACATTACTTCGGCATCAACTGGGATCGCGACGTGGCGACGCCGGAAGTGGCTGACATCCGTAACGTGGTTGCAGGCGATCCAAGCCCGGACGGTCAGGGCACCCTGATGATTAAGCGCGGCATCGAAGTCGGTCACATCTTCCAGCTGGGCGATAAATACTCTCGCGCGCTGAACGCCGCAGTTCAGGGTGAAGATGGCCGTAACCAGATCCTGACCATGGGTTGCTACGGTATCGGGGTGACGCGCGTGGTAGCTGCGGCAATTGAGCAGAACTACGACGAGCGCGGCATCGTCTGGCCGGACAATATTGCGCCGTTCCAGGTGGCTATTCTGCCAATGAACATGCACAAATCTTACCGCGTGCAGGAGCTGGCCGAGAAGCTGTACGCCGAGCTGCGCGCTCAGGGTATTGAAGTGCTGATGGATGACCGCAAAGAGCGTCCGGGCGTGATGTTTGCCGATATGGAACTGATCGGTATCCCGCACACCGTCGTCATTGGCGACCGTAACCTCGACAGCGATGAGATTGAATACAAATACCGTCGCAGCGGCGAAAAACAGATGATCAAGACCGGCGACATTCTTGATTACCTGATGAAAGCCATCAAAGGCTAAACAAAAAACCCCGCTCAGGCGGGGTTTTTTAATGGCTCAGCGTCGGCTTATTTACTGTTACAGTCTTTACCCGCAACAAACTTCGCGTCTTTATCTGCCACCAGCGTTTTCACCATCTCCCCGCTATCCGGGTTTGGCTCCAGCGTAAAGTGACCGTCAACCGTCAGCAACACCGGCTTGCTGTCATTACCGCGTGCCACTGCGTAATCACGTTCAAGCTGCGCATTGTTTGCCACGCTGACCTTCCTGCCGGTTGCGCAGTCGGTAAAGATCGCCGCATCCGCCATATAGAAGTACATCCCCCGCATCGCCATCGGCGTGGCAGGCAGAGCTGCTTTTACCGGCGCAAGCGTGTAGTTGAACTGGGATTCAATCGGGTTGCCTTCGCGGTCAAGCATTTCCATGTTCTCGCCTTTAGGGCGGAACCAGGTTTTGTCACCGGAGGTATCCGTCAGCACCAGCTTCTCAGCCGTACGCGCCCATGTCCCGTAAGTCGCAAATGAAGAGGGTTCTTTCGCGCCCTGATAGCGCTGGTTCATCACCCAGGTACCGTCTTTTTGCAGGAACAGTGACGTTTCAATGCCTTCGCAATCCGCGCAAGGCAATACGCCCCGCCAGCTCTGCTGCATTGGCTTTAACTCTTCATTCTGCGCTGGCTGCAAAACCTGCGTTTCAGAACGGTTGTTACACCCGAAAAGCGCAAACAGCGTACTCACTGCCAGCGCTGAAAATAATGCTTTTTTCACAATGAATTCCTTATGAAAAGTGTGTTCCCTTTCGTCACTCTGTCGGGCGACGAACTTTACCGCGTAGTGCTTTCACTGTGGATTTTTGGGCCTTCGAGGACAACCGACGCTCTTTCGATGCGCGGGTTGGCCGCGTTGCCCGGCGGCTTTTTTGTACTGCCGTTAACTCTTTGATGACCGCCACCAGCCTGGCTACCGCCGCTTCCCGGTTTAATTCCTGGCTGCGGTACTCCTGGGCTTTAATCACGATCACACCTTCGCTGGTGATCAGGTGATGGCTGGCAGCGAGCAGACTTTCCTTATAATACTCTGGCAGGCTTGATGCCCGAATGTCAAAACGCAAATGGATAGCCGTCGACGCCTTGTTGACGTGCTGCCCGCCTGCCCCCTGTGCACGGATGGCGGTAATCTCCAGCTCGCTGTCAGGAATGCTGACGTTTCGGGACAAGACGATCATGACGCGGGTTGCCACGCCGTTAAATGAATTTCCAGATTATTCTGAGAATCAGAGAGCCAGATGGCGCCATCCTGAATCGTCGCCTGCAAAACCATGGTCCGGCTGGCGAACTCGCTCAACTGCGCCAGCTGCTCATCATCCAGATACCAGACCGTGAGATTTTTAAACTGTCCGCACTTGCTCTTGTTTTGCTGCCACCAGATTTCCGCCGCGCGCTGGTTATAGGCGAATAAGGCCACTTCCGCGGACTGGGTGCAGGCCTTCTTAATTCTGCGCTCGTCCGGCAGGCCGAGTTCGATCCACAAATCGATACCCAGATGATCGTTGCGCAGCCAGGCTTCAGGCTCGTCTTCTGCGCTTAACCCACGGGAAAACTGCAGGCGCTCGTCGGCATACTTAATCCACGCCAGCAGGCGCAGCATCATGCGCTCCTGGGTTTCGGAGGGGTGGCGTGCCAGCGTAAGCGACGCGTCGAGGAACTGGTTGCGATCCAGATCGGCCACATTGACCACAGCTTTATAAATTGTCGCTTTAAGCGCCATGTGAGAACTCCATTCGAATCAGGCGCACATTGTAGCGAAAACCGCGGCAAAAGGCTGTTACAGGGTGTTAAATACACCGCTATCAAGGCCCTGATATTGCTTAAATGAGTATGGTATAGTCACCTTGCTAAACCGAGTTTATCTTCGTAGGCTTAATGATATCTCACAGTAAGTCAGTGCGCTGGCGGGAGGGGATGTGAATAATTATTGTGAGTTAATTCGCAAACGGTATGCGGAAATCGCCAGCGGAGATCTGGGGTATGTCCCGGATGCGTTGGGCTGTGTATTGAAAGTGCTTAATGAAGTGGCCTCTGATGAGAGCCTTTCAGAGTCGGTCAGGGAAAAAGCAGCGTATGCTGCGGCGAATTTACTGGTGAGCGATTATGTCGATGAATGATACTTATCAACCTATCAATTGTGATGACTATGACAACCTCGAACTCGCCTGCCAGCATCATTTATTACTGACGCTGGAGCTAAAAGATGGCGAAGTGTTGAAGGCGAAAGCCAGCGATCTGGTTTCACGAAAGAATGTGGAATACCTGATAGTGGAAGACGCCGGTGCGACGCGTGAGCTGCGTCTGGACAAAATAGCCAGCTTCAGCCACCCGCAAATCGGCACCGTCGTGGTGAGCGAATCCTGATGACACTAACGGGCAGCCTGGCTGCCCGTTACGCTTTCTGCCACTCGAAACGAACGCCCTCTTCTGACCACCCCTCTTCCGTGATGAACACCCCTGCCGCAGCGATAAGCGTTTCACCGTAGAAGAGTAGCGGCGTGGTGTCGCGCAGCCACGGCGGCACGTTACACTCCTGCCATATTTTCTTCAGCTTCCGTCCCCCGTTGCGCCCGACGATATGCAGCATGCCGCCAGCCTTGAAGCGCACGGTGACAGGTTCATCGGGCTTAGGCAGCCGCACATGACCAGACGACAGGAGAAAGACGCGTCCTGCCTCACAGGGCAATATCAGGGGCGCGTCAGGAGAAAGCCAGTCGAGCACCACATCGGTCAGAGAGGGCATGGATTTTATCCACCAGAGCTCCCCTTTATAGCGTCTCACCTCAAAACCGTTCAGGTGGACGCACGGGGAAGCATCATCCCGCGCCAGTGCGACTTCGTCCCAGATGCGGCTCAGCATTGTCCGCGACGGCATCGCGGCGCGATGAAAGGCCAGCCAGCGCCGTAGCAGCGCGGCGCGACGTACCGGGCTCATCGCTTTCATCGGTACGATCGCCAGCGCCCCGTCTGCAGAAATCAGCCCAGCCAGCTCGTCGCTCAATAACTCATCCAGCAACGATTCCTGTTCGGCGCACAGCATGGCGCTTCTTGCCGTCGCGTCGGCGAAATGCGGCCAGCGCTCGCCCAAAAGCGGGAGGACGCGCAGACGCAGGAAGTTACGGTCATAGCCGTCATCCTGGTTACTCTCATCTTCGATCCAGTTCAGCTGATGTTCTCGCGCCCAGGCTTCCAGTGAGGCACGCGTCTCGCCAAGCAGCGGACGCAGTAACGTTGTGCCGGCAAATTCAGAACGCGCCGGCATGGCAGAAAGCCCCGCCGGCCCGCTGCCCCGCTTAAGCGCCAGCAGAAAGGTTTCACACTGGTCATCAAGATGCTGGGCCGTGACAAGCGCTTCTCCAGGACGTAATGCCCCGGCAAACGCGGCATAGCGGGCTTTCCGCGCCTGCGCCTCGATGCCCAGCCCTTCCTCCGCAAGCGTCACTCGCTCAACGATGAGCGGGATCGCCCAGGCCGCACACAAGGCTTCGCAGTGCGCCACCCACGCCTCTGCATGAGGACTTAATCCGTGGTGAATATGCATCGCCCGAAGCTGGACGTCAGGTTCCCGATCGCGCCAAAGCTTAAGGCGATGCAGCAACGCGGTAGAATCCAGGCCACCGCTAAACCCCACCAGCAGCTGGCGGTACGGTGAAACGGCTTGTGCGATAGCGGGTAAGGTCATAGGAGATTACACATAAAAAATGCCCGAACTGAGCGGGCATTATCACACAGGACAACCATTACTGCTGATAAAGCTCCAGCGGCAGGCCGTCCGGATCGTTGAAAAAAGTAAAGCGCTTGTCGGTGAACGGATCGACGCGTATCGCTTCGCACGTCACGCCGTGCGCTTCCAGATGCTTAACTGCGCTATCCAGGTCATCGACGCTGAAGGCAAGATGACGCAGGCCGCAGGCTTCCGGGCGGGACGGACGCGCAGGCGGAAAAGGAAAAGAGAACAGCTCAATCACATATTTCCCATTTAACGCCAGGTCGCCCTTCCAGGAGTCGCGCTCCTCGCGGTAGGCCTCGCTCATGAGCGTAAAGCCCAGGATGTCGCAGTAGAAGGCCTTACTTTTCGCGTAATCGGTGGCAATGATCGCAATATGATGAACCTGTTTTAAACCCAGCATAGCTTCTCCTTTTTATGATGCCTGAACGTTACAACCGAAAACCCGCGCCTGGCAAGCGGTCACCCTTATTTTAGGACTCGCACCCAGTAAACGCCGCTCTCGTCGCGCTTCGCACCGTGGATATCCGTCTCAAAACCGGGATAGTGGCGCCCGACAGAGCAGAGCATCAGCAGGAAATCGAGCACGGCCCGACTCTCTTCGGTAATCATCTCTCCCGGTATCAGGAGCGGAACGCCCGGCGGGTAAGGCAGGATCATGTTAGCCGATACGCGCCCGACCAGGTTTTCCAGCTCGACGGTTTCGACCTCCCCTTTAACCTGGCGCTGCCATGCCTTGTGCGGGGTAAACTTCATCTCCGGTAAGACATCGAACGCCTGAAGCATCAGACGCGGCAGATCGTGCTGACGGATCAGCCTGTGGATCCCCTGGGCCAGATCCTGAATGCGCATATTTCGATAGAAGTCAGGATCCTCCGCGTAGAGATCCGGCAGCATGTTCTTCACCCGCAGGTTAAGATCGTAGGCCCGCTTAAACTCCATCAGGCCGCGCAGCAACCCCATCGCGCGGGTTTTATCAATACCAATGCTGAACAGGAACAGCAGGTTATAGGGCCCGGTCTTCTCTACCACCACGCCACGTTCATCAAGGAATTTCGCGACCAGCGCGGCCGGAATACCTTCCTCGCTCATCTTTCCCTGCTCATCCATGCCCGGCGTCAGGATCGTCACTTTTACCGGGTCGAGGAACATATGGTCGCTATCGGCATCCCGGAAACCATGCCAGTCTTCGCCGGGCGAGACGGGCCAGCATTCCGCCTCATCAATCTCTTCCGGCTGCCAGATATCAAAGAACCAGCCGTCGGCTTCATCTTTCAGCCGCTGAACCTCTTTGCGGAAATGCAGCGCGCGCTCCACCGAACGGTTGATGAGGCGTTTGCCCGGATTGCCGCGCAGCATCGCCGCGGCCGTTTCAATAGAGGCCACCAGCGGGTAGCTCGGCGAGGTGGTGGTGTGCATCATAAAGGCTTCGTTGAACGTGTCTTCGTCGTACTCGCCTTTGATGTGAATAAGCGAAGCCTGGGAAAACGCCGCCAGCATTTTATGCGTCGACTGCGTTTCGAAGAACACTTTACCCGGCACGCGTTCACCGCTCATGCCGCTTTTGCCTGCGTAAATCGGGTGGAAATTGGTGTACGGCACCCACGCGGAATCGAAGTGGATCGACGGCACGTCCAGCGTCTTTTTGATCCAGTTCGTATTGTACAGCAGACCGTCATAGGTCGAGTTGGTGATCACCGCATGGACAGGCCAGCTTGCACCAGGGATCGTCGCGACCTTACGTTCAATCGCGTCATGCGCAAACTCCCGGCGCGGAATGCCGCCAAGAATACCGAGCGCGTTACGCGTGGGCGACAGCCAGAGCGGTACGACGTCGCTCATCATCAGCAGGTGTGCCAGCGATTTATGGCAGTTACGGTCAATCAGCAAGGTGCTGCCAGCAGGCGCAGCGTACATCCCGACAATTTTGTTCGAGGTCGAGGTGCCGTTGGTCACCATATAGCTCTGCTCGGCGCCAAAGGTGCGGGCGATATACTCTTCGGCTTCAAGATGCGGGCCGGTGTGATCCAGCAGAGAGCCCAGTTCGGTGACTGAAATAGACACGTCCGCTTTCAGCGTGTTGCCACCGAAGAAATCATAGAACAGGCAGCCCACCGGGCTTTTTTGATAGGCCGTTCCCGCCATATGACCTGGCGTACAGAAGGTATATTTCCCCTCTTTCACGTAGGTGAAGAGCGCGCGGGTAAAGGGCGGAGTGATGTTATCGAGATATTCATTCGTGTATTGCTGAATTCGGGTCGCAATGTCTTCCGCCACGCCGAGGGAATATTCAAAGAACCACAGCGCCATACGCATATCATTGGCGCTGACGTCCATGGTTGAGTGAGTATTAATAAACGCGTACAGCGGGAGGTATTCGTTCAGCTTGTTGATGTCGCTGCACAGTTCGAGATCGTATTCGTCCCAGTCGAAGATCACGCCGCAAATACGCGGGTTATGCTCGATGAACTTCAGCAGGTCGGCGCTGTTGTGCGGCCAGATTAGCTGATACCCGCGCGACTGCAGGGCTTGCTCAAGCTCCTTGATGGGCTCGTCTTTATAGAAGACGCCGTGTGGCCCCATAATGGCAATGATATTCATGGGCTTCCTCCTTAAAAAACATTAGCTAAGCATAGTCCGGCTAAACCGCAGGTATAAAAAAAGCCGCAACATTGTGCGGCTTTTCAGATAATTGTGAAGCTTACGCGTAACCGTAGGTCATCAGACGCTGGTAACGGCGGTTGAGCAGATCTTCTTTGCTCAGCACGTCCAGATCCGCCAGGTCAGCCAGCAGCTGTGCTTTCAGAGAAGCAGCCATTACTTCCGGCTTACGATGCGCACCACCCAGCGGTTCCGGGATGATGGAGTCGATCAGCTTCAGCTCTTTCAGGCGTGGCGCAATGATGCCCATTGCTTCTGCAGCCAGCGGCGCTTTGTCGGCGCTTTTCCACAGAATGGACGCACAGCCTTCCGGGGAGATAACGGAATAGGTGCTGTACTGCAGCATATTCACTTTATCGCCCACGCCAATCGCCAGCGCACCGCCGGAACCACCCTCACCGATAACGGTACAGATGACCGGCACCTTCAGACGAGACATCTCGCGCAGGTTGCGCGCGATAGCTTCAGACTGACCGCGCTCTTCCGCGCCCACGCCAGGGTATGCACCCGGGGTGTCGATGAAGGTGATGATTGGCATGTTGAAACGCTCAGCCATCTCCATCAGACGCAGGGCTTTACGGTAGCCTTCTGGTGCTGGCATACCGAAGTTACGACGGATTTTTTCTTTGGTTTCACGACCTTTCTGATGACCAATGATCATCACCGGGCGTCCGTCCAGACGCGCGATACCGCCAACGATAGCTTTATCGTCAGCGTATGCGCGATCGCCTGCCAGTTCGTCAAATTCGTCAAACGCCAGGCGGACATAATCCAGGGTGTACGGACGCTGTGGATGGCGGGCCAGCTGGGCCACCTGCCATGCGCCGAGATCGGCAAAGATTTTGCGCGTCAGCTCTACGCTTTTCTCGCGCAGACGATGCACTTCTTCGTCGATGTTAATATCCAGTTTTTCATCCTGACGGCTAACCGCTGTCAGAGAATCGATTTTCGCTTCCAGCTCAGCAATCGGCTGTTCGAAATCAAGGAAATTCAGACTCATAGTATTCCTGTATTAGTCAAACTCCAGTTCCACCTGCTCCGAACCAATGAGGCCACGGAGATCGTTCAGTAAACGATCGCTCGGAGAGACACGCCACGTTGCACCAAAGCGCAACCGCGCACGTGCATCCGCCCTCTGATAGTAGAGATGTACTGGAATTGTCCCCGAGCGGTGGGGTTCCAGAGACTGACGGAGTCGGTTTAAAAGCTGGTCATCAATTTGCCTGTCCGTCAGCGAGATAGCAAGCCCGCGAGCATATTTTTCCCGGGCTTCGTCAATGTCCATCACTTCGCGGGCGGTCATTTTAAGCCCCCCACTGAAGTCATCAAAGCTGACCTGTCCGCTGACGATAAGTATGCGGTCTTTTTCCAGCAATTGCTGGTATTTATCCAGCGCGTCGGTGAACAACATCACCTCCAGACGCCCGGAACGGTCATCCAACGTACAGATGCCGATACGATTGCCGCGCTTGGTGACCATAACCCTTGCGGCAATCACGAGCCCCGCAGCCGTGGTGATTTTACCACGTTCTGTCGGATGCATGTCTTTAAGCCTGTGGCCGCCGACATAGCGCTCAATTTCTTTGATGTACTGGTTGATCGGGTGCCCCGTCAGGTACAAGCCTAACGTCTCACGCTCCCCATCCAGTACCACCTGTTCTGGCCACGGCTGGCAGTTGGAATAAGATTGCTCGATCTGCTCTGGCTCTTCCGCCAGCACGCCGAACATATCCGCCTGACCAATGGCTTCCGCTTTTGCGTGCTGATCCGCCGCTTTCAGGGCGTCGCCGAGGGAATTCATCAGCGCGGCGCGGTGCGGCCCCAGCCTGTCAAACGCGCCGGACATGATCAGTTTTTCCAGCACGCGACGGTTCAGTTTTTTGGTATCGGTACGGGCGCAAAGATCGAACAGCTCGCGGAAATACCCGCCATTGTTACGCGCTTCGATGATCGCCTCGATCGGACCTTCGCCCACGCCTTTGATCGCGCCGATCCCGTAAACGATCTCTCCGTCGTCGTTGACGTGGAAGTGGTAGAGCCCTGAGTTAATATCCGGCGGCAGGATCTTAAGGCCCATGCGCCAGCACTCGTCCACCAGGCCAACCACCTTCTCGGTGTTGTCCATATCGGCCGTCATTACCGCCGCCATAAATTCAGCAGGATAGTGTGCTTTCAGCCACAGCGTTTGATATGACACCAAAGCATAGGCGGCGGAGTGGGATTTGTTAAATCCGTACCCGGCGAATTTCTCCACCAGGTCGAAGATTTTCATCGCCAGCTCGCCGTCAACGCCGTTTTTCTTCGCCCCGTCTTCAAAGATGGAGCGCTGCTTGGCCATCTCTTCCGGCTTTTTCTTACCCATCGCACGACGCAGCATGTCCGCGCCGCCGAGCGTATAGCCGGAAAGCACCTGAGCAATCTGCATGACCTGTTCCTGATACAGGATAATGCCGTAGGTTGGCTCCAGCACCGGCTTCAGGCTTTCATGCTGCCACTGAACGTCCGGGTAAGAAATCTCTTCGCGACCGTGCTTACGGTCGATAAAGTTATCTACCATCCCTGACTGCAGCGGGCCCGGACGGAACAGGGCGACCAGTGCGATCATATCTTCGAAGCAGTCGGGCTGCAGGCGTTTAATCAGATCTTTCATGCCGCGGGATTCAAGCTGGAAGACGGCCGTCGTCTCCGAGCGCTGCAGCATGTCGAAACTTTTCTTGTCATCCAGCGGGATGGCGGCAATGTCTATCGGCTCAAGGCCCTGCTTTTCCCGGCGCGGGTTGATCATCTTCAGCGCCCAGTCGATGATCGTCAGCGTACGCAGGCCGAGGAAGTCAAACTTCACCAGCCCGGCGTATTCTACGTCGTTCTTATCAAACTGAGTAACCGGGTGCTCACCCGCTTCATCGCAGTAGAGCGGCGCGAAGTCGGTAATTTTGGTCGGGGCGATAACCACGCCCCCCGCATGCTTGCCGGCGTTACGCGTGACGCCTTCCAGCTTGCGCGCCATGTCGATCAGCGCTTTCACTTCTTCGTCAGCTTCGTAGATTTCCGGCAGCTGAGGTTCGGCTTCAAACGCTTTTGCCAGCGTCATGCCCGGATCGGGCGGCACCAGCTTCGAAATACGATCGACAAACCCGTACGGGTGGCCCAGCACGCGGCCGACGTCACGAATAACCGCCTTCGCCGCCATCGTACCGAACGTAATAATCTGCGATACCGCATCACGGCCGTACATATCGGCGACGTGCTCGATCACCTGGTCGCGTTTCTCCATGCAGAAGTCGACGTCAAAGTCGGGCATGGAAACACGTTCCGGGTTAAGGAAACGTTCGAACAGCAGGTCGAACTCCAGCGGGTCGAGGTCGGTAATTTTAAGCGCATAGGCCACCAGCGAGCCTGCACCAGAGCCTCGTCCCGGTCCGACCGGTACGCCGTTATCCTTCGACCACTGGATAAACTCCATTACGATCAGGAAGTAGCCCGGGAAGCCCATCTGGTTGATTACCTGGAGTTCAATATCCAGGCGCTCATCGTACGGCGGCCGCTTCTCTTTGCGAACGGCCTCATCCGGGAACAGGAATTCCAGGCGCTCTTCCAGACCTTCCTTTGATTTCACGACCAGGAAATCTTCCGTGGTCATGTCACCCGTCGGGAACTGCGGCAGGAAGTATTCGCCGAGGCGGACGGTAACGTTACAGCGCCTGGCGATCTCTACGCTGTTTTCCAGCGCTTCGGGGATATCGGAGAAGAGTTCACACATCTCCTCCTCGCTGCGCATGTACTGTTGAGCGGAGTAATTACGCGGTCGTTTCGGATCGTCGAGCGTGAAGCCATCGTGGATCGCCACGCGAATTTCGTGAGCGTCAAAATCTCCCGGCTCGAGGAACCGCACATCGTTTGTCGCGACGACGGGCAGACCGCGTTCTTCCGCAAGTGCGACCGCCGCATGCAGATAGTTCTCTTCGTCCTGACGACCGGTGCGGATCAACTCCAGATAATAACGATCCGGGAAATACTCTTCATAGAACGAAACGCATTGATCCACCAGCGCGCTATTGCCGCGCAGCAGGCATTTACCGACATCGCCCATACGGCCACCGGAGATCAGCAGCAGCCCTTCGTTCAGCTCAGCCAGCCAGTCCCTGTCGATCCACGGGCCCAGCGCACCATATCCGCGCTGATAGGCTTTTGAGATAAGCAGAGTGAGGTTTTGATAGCCCGTGTTGTTCATCGCCAGCACGGAGATTTGCGTCATTTCATCGCCGACGAGATCGCTCTGGACATGAAAATCTGCGCCGACGATAGGCTTCATCCCCGCGCCGTGCGCCGTTCCGTAGAACTTCACCAGACCACACAGGTTGGTAAAATCGGTGATCGCCAGCGCGGGCATGCCAAGGGAGGCCGCCTTTTTTACCAGCGGCCCGGTCTTCGCCAGCCCATCGATCATGGAGTAGTCGCTATGCACCCGCAGGTGTACGAAACGTGGTTCAGCCATCTTCAGATTCCGCGTTACTTAATTGCTTGCGTATTGATTCAGGACACCCGTCCCAGCGCGCGTTTCACCGGGCCAAAACTGCGCCGGTGATGTTCGGTTGCACCATGTTCAGCCAGCCTTTCCAGATGGAAAGGTGTGGGATACCCCTTATGCTGGGCGAAACCATACTGAGGATAAGTGAGGTCCAGCGCGGCCATTTCGGCGTCGCGCGTCACTTTGGCAATGATAGAAGCTGCGCTAATTTCTGCGACCCGGCTATCGCCTTTGACGACCGCCATTGAAGGCATGGGCAATGCCGGACAGCGGTTGCCGTCAATCAGGACATATTCCGGGGAAATTTTCAGGCCTGCTACCGCACGCTGCATCGCCAGCATCGTGGCATGCAAAATATTCAGCTCGTCTATTTCATGCGGTTCAGCGCGCCCCAGGCTCCAGGCCAGCGCCTTCTCCTGAATCTCACTAAACAGCGCCAGACGGCGCTTTTCAGACAATTTTTTAGAGTCGTTCAGCCCGATAATCGGGCGAGCCGGATCGAGGATCACCGCGGCAGTCACCACAGCCCCGACCAGCGGGCCACGACCGACTTCGTCCACGCCCGCCACAAGGCGAGTGTGAGGATAAACAAATTCCATCATTTTGCTAGCTCCAGCACCGCATCAGCCGCTTGCTCATCAGCATTACAGCGGATCAGTTGATGCAGTTCGCGGAAGGTATCGTGCATCTGGTGGCTGGTCTTGCCGTTGGCGAGCAGCGGCAGCAGTGCATCGGCAAGCGACTGCGGCTGGCACTCATCCTGCAGCAGCTCTTTCACCAGCTCGCGCCCGGCCAGCAGGTTTGGCAGGGAGACATAATCCGTTTTCACCAGACGTTTTGCCAGCCAGAAGGTGAACGGCTTCATGCGATAGCCGACCACCATCGGGCATTTCGCCAGCATGCATTCCAGCGCCGCCGTGCCGGAGGCCAGCAGCGCGGCATCGCTCGCATACATCGCTTCCCGCCCTTTCCCGTCCAGAAGACGGACGTGAAGATCCGGGGCGACTTCCGCTTTGATGCGCTCAAACTGCTCGCGGCGTTTGGCATTTACCAGCGGAACAACCACTTCAAGATCCGGATAGGTCTGGCGAAGAATTTGCGCAGTTTTGAGGAAATCGGCGCTCAGCATCTCAACTTCTGCGCCACGGCTGCCCGGTAGCAGTGCCAGACAGTGCACATCGTGCGGGATGCCCAGCGCGTCGCGCGCCGCGTTTTTATCCGGATCCAATGGCATCGCATCCGCCATGGTATGACCGATAAAACGGCACGGAACATTAAATCTGTCGTAAAACGCTTTTTCGAAAGGCAGGAAAGCCAGCACCAGGTTGGTGGACCGTCCGATTTTGAAAACGCGTTTCTGTCGCCACGCCCAGACGGACGGACTGACGTAGTGAATCGTTTTGATACCCTGCTTTTTCAGATTCCCTTCGAGGGTAATGTTGAAATCAGGCGCATCGATACCGACAAACACATCGGGTTTGAGTTCGGTAAAACGGCGGGTGAGATCGGCGCGGATGTGCAGCAAACGGCGTAGCCGTCCCAGCACCTCAACGATGCCCATCACGGCGAGTTCTTCCATTTCATACCAGGCTTCACAGCCTTCGGCCTGCATCAGCGGGCCAGCAACGCCGACAAAGCGAGCATTGGGTACACGCGCCTTAAGCGCGCGGATGAGACCGGCACCAAGAATATCGCCGGAGGTTTCTCCGGCGACCAGGGCTATCGTAAGCGGACGACTGTCGACCATTAACGAATCAGACCCCTTGTTGAACGGTCAAAGAATTCCATGAACGCGTTCACTTCCGGGTACTTATTCGCCAGCTCGGCAATTTCCGGCTTCGCCTCTTCCAGCGTTTTACCGCTACGGTACAGCAGTTTGTACGCGTTGCGGATAGCAGTAATCGCTTCGCGGCTAAAACCACGACGCTTGAGGCCTTCGATGTTCACGCCAAACGGCGTGGCATGGTTGCCCTGCGCAATCACATACGGTGGGACGTCCTGCGCCACACCGGAGCATCCGCCAACCATCACGTGCGCACCAATGATGCAGAACTGATGGACTGCGGTCATGCCGCCAATAATTGCGAAGTCATCAACCGATACGTGTCCTGCCAGCGTTGCGTTGTTGGCAAGAATACAGCGGTCACCCACGGTACAGTCGTGCGCGATGTGCGCATTAACCATAAACAGGTTATCGCTGCCCACCTTCGTCAACCCACCACCCTGTACTGTTCCACGATGAATAGTGACGCTTTCGCGAATACGGTTACGATCGCCAATTTCCAGACGGGTCGACTCACCAGCATATTTCAGATCCTGGTTAACTTCGCCGATGGAAGCGAACTGATAGATCTCGTTATTGCAGCCAATGGTCGTGTGACCATTCACGACAACGTGAGATTTCAGTACTGTACCCTCACCAATTTCGACATGGGGTCCAACAATACAAAACGGGCCAATGTGGACGTTAGCGCCAATGATGGCACCGGTTTCCACAATAGCGGTAGGATGAATAAAGGCGGATTTATCAATCACGTATCAGGACTCCCGGCTACGAGCACACATCATCGTCGCTTCGCAAACAACTTTGCCGTCAACCAGCGCTACGCCTTTGAAGCGAGTCAGGCCACGACGCGTTTTTTCAAAAGTGACTTCCATGATCATCTGATCACCAGGCACGACAGGGCGCTTAAAGCGCGCTTCATCAATACCCGCGAAGTAATACAGCTCACCTGGCTCCAGTTTGCCGACGCTTTTAAACGCCAGAATACCGGTAGCCTGAGCCATCGCTTCCAGAATCAACACACCCGGGAAGATAGGCTTACCAGGGAAGTGTCCCTGGAAAAACGGCTCGTTCACGGAAACATTTTTCACTGCGCGCAGAAAACGACCTTCTTCAAAATCCAGCACACGGTCTACCAGCAGAAACGGGTAGCGGTGCGGCAGAAGTTCTAAAATCTCTTCAATATGCAGAGTATGAGTGTCAGTAGTCAAAATACTCTTCCTGTCAAAATGTACTGATAACAATAATAACACGGCCTGCCGGTTTATTAGAAAGCCGACAGGCCGGGAAAAATAGCGTTCAACGGATGACGCTTAATCTTGTTGATCGATCTTACGCTCAAGAGACTTGAGGCGCTTGCTCATATCATCAATGTTCATCACCAGAGCTGCTGTTTTACGCCATACCTTGTTGGGTTGTAGCGGAATACCTGAGGAATAGACGCCAGGTTCAGTGATAGGACGCATTACCATGCCCATTCCCGTCACAGTCACCTTGTCGCATATTTCCATATGGCCATTAATCACGCTCGCGCCGCCAATCATGCAATAACGGCCAATTTTCAGGCTGCCTGCCATGATGACGCCACCCGCAACCGCGGTATTGTCGCCAATCACAACGTTATGCGCAATCTGGCACTGGTTATCGATGATAACACCATTGCCAATGATCGTGTCGTCAAGCGCGCCACGGTCAATGGTGGTACAGGCGCCGATCTCTACGCGATCGCCAATAATAACGCGACCAAGCTGCGGGATCTTAACCCAGTTACCACGATCGTTAGCGTAACCAAAGCCATCAGAACCAATAACGGTGCTGGACTGGACGAGGCAATTTTCGCCAATTTCAACATCATGATAAACGGACACATTGGCCCATAAACGGGTCCCGGCGCCGATTTTCGTATTTTTCCCAACGAAGCAGCCCGGGCCAATGACGACGTTATCGCCCAGCACAACGCCGGATTCGATAACTGCATTCGCGCCAACGGCGACGTTGTTACCAAGCCTGGCCGTCGCATCAATCGCTGCACTGGCCGCAATGTTCTGGGCCGGCTGCGGCGTGGTATCAAGAATTTGAGCCATGCGTGCATACGTCAGGTAGGGGTTTTTCACTACCAGCGCGCTTACAGTGGCAAATGGAAGATCGTCCTGCGTCAGTACAACAGCTGACGCCTGGCATTGAGCCAGTTGCTCACGGTACTTAGGGCTTACCATGAAGGTAATCGTGCCAGCTTTAGCAGATTGCATGGACGCAACAGCGGTGATGACGATATCGCCATCACCGTGTAATTCTGCATCCAACTGCTGAGCTAAATCAGCCAGTCGAATTGAAGGCATTACTTATTTAACCTGTTTCAGAACATCAGCAGTGATGTCTTTAACATCTTTGCTGTTATAAGCAACGGCGTTCGCATCTACAACCAGATCGATACTCTGATCGGCAGCCACTGCTTTAACAGCAGTCTGAATGCGAGTTACCAGCTTGCCGCGTTCTTCGTTAGAACGACGCTGACGATCCTGCTCGAAAGCCTGCGCTTTCTGGGAGAACGTCTGGCGCTGAGCCATTACGTCTTTTTCCAGCTTGCTACGGTCGCTTGCTTTCATGGTAGAACCATCACGCTGCAGACGCTGCATTTTGGACTGAAGATCGTTTTCCATACCCTGCAGTTCGCTTGCACGGCCTTTGAATTCGTTTTCCAGAGTCGCAGAAACACCCGTTTTCTGTGCAACCTGCTGGAACAAATTACCCATGTTGACGATTGCAATTTTGTCTGCTGCCTGAGCAGAAGTTGCCATCGCTAAACCGAGACCTGCAGCTAATAACCACTTTTTCACAATTAACTCCTTACCATCCCATTGGCACCAGAAGGTACCGTTCTTTGCGTGGCAAGGCGACCGTGTAACCGATCGCCAGTTGTCAGCGCTACACTGCCAACGCATTCCTTTGCAGCGGATTATTACCAGGTTTTACCAATGTTAAACTGGAATTGCTCCGCTTTGTCTCCATCATATTTCTTAAACGGCTGGGCGTAAGAGAAGACCAACGGCCCCAGCGGTGACATCCATTGTAATGCGATACCGGCAGACATGCGAATATTGCTCGGATCGCTGTAGTCAGGAATGCCTTCTGCGCGCATCTGGGCAGTATTCTGCCAGTTGGTATCCCACACGGTACCGGCATCCCAGAAGAAGGACGTACGGACCGAGTTCGCATATTTATCACTGATAAACGGCGTTGGCGTGATGAACTCCAGGCTGGCAACGGCCATGGCGTTACCGCCCACCGCGTCATTGGAGCTACAGACTTCTGACGAGGAAGACTTATCACAGTTATCTTTGTCGTTTCCGCCGTAGTAAACCGCTTTCGGACCAATGTTGTTGGACTGGAAACCACGAACGGTGCTGGAGCCACCCGCATAGAAGTTTTCATAGAACGGCAGTTCTTTGCTACCCAGACCATCGCCATAGCCCCAACGGGTACGACCCAGAACCACCCACTTATGATCGTCATCGATCGGGAAGTAGGACGCGGTATCCAGCGTGACCTTATAGAACTCGTTATCGGAACCCGGCACGGTAACTTTACCGTTCAGGTTGACGCGAGAACCTTCCGTTGGGAAGTAACCACGGTCGAGACGGTTATAGGTCCAGCCGTAGTTAAAGGTGAAGTCATCCGCCGCGAAGCCATTGTCATTACCATTTTTACTGGTTGACTGGCCGATAGAGTCCAGATAACGCCACATCGCCACCTGCGGTTGCATGTTGGACAGGTCGTTATGCACGTAACCCAAGCCTGCACGCAGGGTGTTGTATTCGTTAACCGGGAAGCCAAGCGTACCGTCTACACCGTAACTCTTGTTGGTGTATGAAGACAGGTCCGCGTCATCTGCTTTAAAGTCGTTATAGAAGATACGACCGCCCAGGCTCACACCGTCTACGGTGAAGTATGGGTTAGTCACAGAGAACTCAGAGTAGGTCTGGTAGTCGTTTTTGGTGCCGTTAATACCGACAGAGTAACCCGTACCCAGCCAGTTATCCTGCTGCACGCCTACCTGGAAGCTGACGCCGCTTTCAGTACCGTAGCCCACACCGAAGTTGAAGCTACCGGTGTTGCGCTCTTTCACTTTATATACGACATCAACCTGATCCGGGCTGCCCGGTACGCGCTGGGTATCGGTATCCACCGTTTCAAAATAGCCCAGACGGTTCAGACGCTCTTTACCCTGATCAACGAGGTCGCTTCCCAACCATGCGCCTTCCATCTGACGCATTTCGCGACGCAGAACGGAATCTTTGGAGGTGTCGTTACCGACGAAGCGGATCTTACGCACGTAGAAACGGTTGCCCGCATCCACATTCACGTGCAGCTTAACGGTTTTATCCGCGTCATTGATTTCCGGCTGAGTCTGTACGCGCGGATAGGCATAACCGTAGCGGCCGAGCAGCTTCTTAATGCTGTCTTCCATTTTGGTTACCTTGGAACCGCTATACAGATCGCCCGGCTGAATTTTGGTCAGCGATTCGATTTCAGCAGAATGCCCCGCCAGGTTACCACTCACTTCAACACCAGAAAGCTTGTACTGCTCGCCTTCAGTGATGTTAACCGTAATGTAGATACCTTTTTTGTCCGGAGTCAGACTGACCTGAGTCGAGTCGATGTTGAAACGCGCATAGCCACGATCGAGATAGTAGCTGCGCAGGGTTTCGAGGTCACCCGCCAGTTTCTGTTTCTGGTATTTGCGATCGCCCACCACGTTCCACCATGGCACTTCATCGCGCAGCTGGAAGGTGGAGATCAGTTCGTCGGTGCTGAACGCGTGGTTGCCGACAATGTTGATCTGCTGGATCTTCGCAGAAACACCTTCCTGGAAGACCAGCTTCAGGTCAACACGGTTACGCGGCAGCGGAGTGACAACCGCTTTCACGCTGGCGCTGTATTTACCGACGCTGTAGTAGAAGTCTTCCAGACCTTTTTCAATGTCTGAAAGGGTTGTGCGGTCCAGGGATTCACCCACACGAACACCGGATGCTTCAAGGTTCTGCTTGAGCATGTCATCTTTCACCGACTTGTTACCGGAGAAAGTGATACTGGCAATCGTTGGACGTTCTTTTACCTGTACCAGCAGCGTATCACCATCGCGCAGGACGCGAACGTCCTCAAAGTTGCCGGTGGCAAACAGAGCACGGATGGTGTTACTGATATCATCATCATTTACCGTATCGCCGGGGCGTACAGGCATACTGAGGAGGGCCGCACCAACGGCGACACGCTGGAGGCCTTCGAAATGAATGTCTTTCACTACGAACCCGTCAGCACCGTATACGGTGGCGCTGCTAAACAGCAGCGACGCTATGAGCAACTTTTTCATCGCCATCGTTATTATGCGTTCTTCCTAACACTCTCTTACAACCGAGAGAAATCATTGAAAAGTGCAAGCCCCATTAACAGCACCAGCAAAATCGAGCCAATGCGATAACTAAAGTCTTGAACTCGCTCGGATACCGGTCCGCCTTTTAGCTTTTCAATCGCCAAAAACAGCAGATGACCCCCGTCTAAAACGGGAAGCGGGAACAGGTTGATTATCCCAAGGTTCACGCTAATGAGCGCGAGGAACATGAGATAGTAAATCACCCCGAATTCTGCTGACATCCCAGCCCCCTGAGCAATCGAAATTGGCCCACTGAGGTTGTTCAGTTTCACATCACCGGTTATCAATTTCCCCAACATGTTGACCGTCAGCTTCATCAGTTGCCATGTTTTATCCGTGGCTTCAAGGATGGCGCTGAACGGCCCATACTGGCGTATTGTCTTGTACTCATCTGGCAGCGGGATCACTTTTGGCACAACGCCTGCGAACCCTTCTGCCTTTTTGCCGACCGACTTCGTATCCGGGATCAGCGTCAGCGAAAGCGGACTGCCTTGCCTTTCAACTTCCAGCGCGAGAGACGTTCCCGGATTATCGCGCACCAGAGTAACAAAGGTCATCCACTCTGTTAATGGTTGACCATCGACTTTAACGATCCTGTCGCCCGCTTGCAAACCCGCTTTGCTCGCCGCCGAATTTGCCTGTACTTCGGCTAATACCGGCTCAATCTGCACACCGCGTGGACGAATGCCCAGCGCAGCAACGGGATCCTCTTTGTCTGGCTCGAAACGCCAGTGACGTAAATCGAGTACTTTGTCCTGACGCGTATCTGAACCAAACGGCGATACGCTGATGGTGGTCTGCGGATCGCCAATTTTGGCTACCAGCTGCAGTCGCACGGCATCCCAATCAGGGGTTTCGATGCCATCAATCGCTTTAAGTTCCATCCCGGATGTAATTTGCGCACTCGCCGCGATGGAGTTGGGGGCAATTTCACCCACCACCGGACGTACGCCAGGGACGCCGATGATAAACACCAGCCAGTAAGCGAAAATCGCAAAGATGAAGTTGGCTACCGGTCCGGCAGCAATGATGGCGGCGCGTTGTCCAACGGTTTTATTGTTGAATGCGCTGTGTCGCAGCTCAGGAGCGACAGGCTCGACGCGTTCGTCGAGCATTTTGACGTAGCCGCCCAGCGGGATAAGGGCGATGACAAATTCCGTGCCGTGGCGGTCGGTGCGCTTCCAGAGTGATTTCCCAAAGCCGATGGAAAATCGCTCTACGCGCACGCCACAGCGGCGAGCAACCCAGAAATGGCCAAATTCATGCACGGTAATCAGTACACCCAGTGCAACAATGAACGCCGCCAGATTCCAGAGAATGCTCAGCATAAAACCTTCCGTTAAATCGTCCCGAATACCAGTAAAAGCAAACACGCAAACACTGGAACAGCCGCTGTCAGGCTATCAATGCGATCCAGTATACCGCCATGCCCTGGAATCAGGTGTCCGCTGTCCTTAATCCCTGCTTCACGCTTAAACATACTTTCGGTTAAATCACCGAGCACGGAGGCAAGCGCAGCAAAAATCGAGCACACCAGCAGTATTGACGGTGCCACTTCAAGATTCGCCCAGACGCCGTAGCCCCAGGAGATGATCGCTGCCGTAAACAAGCCGCCGATGAATCCTTGCCAGGTTTTGCCCGGAGAAACCTTCGGTGCCAGCTTATGTTTGCCAAACAGTTTACCAAACATATAGGCCCCGGAGTCAGCCCCCCAGACCAGAATCATCACATAAAGCAGCCAGATCGCACCGCTGTAGTGGTTTTCGTCGTAGTGCCAGGCTCGCAGCGCAACCATACCCCAGAAAAAAGGAATAATTGTGAGCAAGCCAAAAATCAGACGCAGCACTTTTGAATTACGCCACAATGCCGCGGAACCCGGATAAAAAAGAACCAGCAACAGCGCGGCAACCCACCAGGCCAGCGATATCCACAAGGAACCGGCAACCAGGGGCTGATGAATATCATGGTGATATTCAGGTAACGTAAACAGCATTATGGCCAGGATAAAGCCACAAAGTACCGCAAGCCATACTCGCTGAGTGCGCGAGGTAAAGCCGCTAAACTGTCCCCATTCCCACGCGGCGAGCATGCACACCACCAGCGTGACAATAGCGAATCCCACCGGGGGCAGTAAAAACAGCGCCGCAATGACAATGGGTATTAATACAAAAGCGGAAATCAGGCGATACTTCAGCAAAAGCTACCCCCATCAGGCTTTGTCGCCACCAGGCTCGGTGCCGCCGAAACGACGCTCTCGATTGGCAAAGGCATGCAGCGCACCTTCAAAGTCTTGTTCATCAAAATCGGGCCAAAGAACATCTGTAAAGTAAAGTTCGGCATAGGCAATTTGCCATATCAAAAAGTTACTTATGCGATGTTCCCCCCCTGTCCTAATTACCAAATCCACAGGTGCCTGTTCATTCATGCAGACTTGCTTGCTCAGCGCCTCTTCATCAATCTGGTCGGGTCTCAACAGCCCTTCCTGAACCTGTTCGGCCAGATGCCGAACGCCCTGGATAATATCCCAGCGTCCGCCGTAATTCGCCGCAATATTCAGCGTCAAACCGGTATTATTTTCCGTCAGCGCTTCAGCTTTGCGGATCCGTTCCTGCAAACGTGAGTTAAAACGACTGGTATCGCCAATGATACGCAGGCGGACGTTGTGGCGGTGCAGGCTTTTTACTTCGCTGTCTAGCGCCCACACAAACAATTCCATCAACGCAGTCACTTCCTGCAGAGGTCGATTCCAGTTTTCACTGCTAAAAGCATAGAGCGTTAACGCATCAATGCCGTTGTTGGCGGCAAAAGAAACGGCGCGACGTACGGATTTCGCCCCCGCTTTATGCCCAAAGGCTCGTATCTTCCCTTGTCTTTTCGCCCAGCGGCCATTGCCATCCATAATGATTGCTACATGACGGCAGCCATGAGCTGGCAAATTTTCGCTTATTGGTTGATTCGCAGACAACATAACGCGTTTTTTGTCCCTGAAAAGGATTTAACGGTACTCAGGAATACTGAAGCCTATACATAAAAAAGCCGTGTCAAACCACGGCTCACCTGACCACATTAAGTCAAATACCTGCGATCAGGTGGCGCAGACTATATCACTGAAGCCCAACGCTAACAAATAGCACGACGACTAGTGCTTGCTTTATCACCAGCTTGCGAGACGTGTCACCTGTTGGCGCGCAATATTACGCGCAGCTGCATCCACCGCCAGCACCTCTTCCACGCTTTGTGGTTCGCGCAAATCCATCATCTCAAGTACCGATAAATTAAGCGACGCGATATCGGTAAAACGAATTTGCTGATTCAGAAATGCCTCAACGGTAATTTCATTAGCTGCATTAAGTGCCGTCGTCGCCGCCTGCCCCTGGTCAAAGGCATTCATCGCAAGCTTCAGACAAGGATAGCGGTCGTAGTCTGGTTCACTGAACGTCAGAGAATTTAGCTTGCAGAAATCAAGCGGCTTCACGCCGGATTTCACTCGATTTGGCCACGCCATTGAATGGGCAATCGGCGTACGCATATCCGGCTCGCCCAGCTGTGCCAGCACGCTGCCATCCTGATAACGCACCATCGAGTGAATCACCGATTGCGGGTGAATCAGTACTTCCATCTGTTTCGCTGACGCATTAAACAACCAGCGCGCTTCAATGTATTCCAGACCTTTGTTCATCATGGTGGCAGAATCAACGGAGATTTTACGCCCCATCGACCAGTTCGGATGACGGCACGCCTGATCCGGTGTCATCGCACGCAGTTCAGACAGTGGCGTTTCACGGAATGGGCCACCAGACCCGGTAAGTAGAATAGACACTACGCCATTCTGCTCCAGGTCAGCGTACCCCAGGTTCTGTTGAAAAGGTTGCGGTAAACTCTGAAAAATCGCGTTGTGTTCGCTGTCGACCGGCAGAAGACGCGCACCGCGCTGCTTCACCGCATCCATAAACAGGCGTCCGCAGGTGACCAGCGACTCTTTATTGGCCAGCAAAACATCCTTACCGGCATCAATCGCGGCAAGCGTCGGCAGCAGCCCTGCCGCGCCGACAATGGCCGCCATGACCTGATCCACCTCATCCAGCGCCGCCATCTCGCAGGCAGCCTGCTGGCCACTCAGCACCTCGGTTCGACTGCCCTTTTCACGCAGCTGTGCTTTCAGCAGACGCGCGCTTTCTTCGTCATCCATCACCGCATAGCGGGGCGCAAACTCCAGGCACTGCTCGGCCATTCGCTGCACATTCTTACCGGCCACCAGCGCTGTCACGGTGTAAAGTTCAGGATTATGGCGAACGACGTCGAGAGTGCTGCAACCGATAGAGCCGGTTGAGCCGAGGAGTGTTAAATGCTTCATGAGATGCCCGAAAAGTTAGACCAGATAAAAGCAAAACGCCGCCAGCAAGACCCGAAGTCCTTCTGAACGGCGTTTATCAGTGTACGACAGAAATCAGAACTGCATCAGTTCCGCTTCTTTTTCTGCCAGCGCCGCATCAATTTTCTTGATGGCCGCGTCGGTCATTTTCTGAATGTCGTCCTGAGAACGACGATCGTCATCTTCGCTGATCTCTTTTTCTTTCAGCAGTGCTTTCACTTTATCGTTCGCGTCGCGACGGACGTTACGCACGGATACACGACCCTGCTCAGCTTCGCCACGAACCACTTTGATAAGATCTTTACGACGCTCTTCCGTCAGCGGAGGCAGTGGAACGCGGATGTCAGCGCCCGCAGAGCTAGGGTTCAGTCCGAGGTCAGAGGCCATAATCGCTTTCTCAACGGCCGGGCTCATAGAGCGGTCGAATACGTTGATTTTCAGCGTACGGGTATCTTCTACCGTGACGCTCGCCAGCTGGCGCAGAGGCGTTGGCGTACCGTAATATTCTACGATGATGCCATCCAGCAGGCTTGGGGAAGCACGGCCAGTACGGATTTTGCTGATTTGGTTTTTGAACGCTTCTACGCATTTGTCCATGCGTACTTCAGCATCTTTTCTGATGTCGTTAATCACGTTACGAATCCTTGAAAACTTGTCTCAGGCAGACTATCCGCCAGCACAGCGCTACAGGTGTGCTAAGTATAGTCGCGTTTAATTCATGACAACGCCAAAGGCGCGCCCGGGTAAGATACCACTACAAAATAAAGCGGAATCTTACCTGTATTTATCGTCAACGGAAATTATTCCGTGATCAAAGTGCCTTCTTTTTCGCCCATGACCACGCGACGCAGTGCGCCAGGCTTGTTCATGTTGAAGACACGGATCGGCAGTTTGTGGTCGCGAGCCAGCGTGAAGGCGGCAAGATCCATCACTTTCAGCTCTTTATCCAGCACTTCGCTGTAGCTCAGCTGATCGTACATGGTGGCAGAAGGATCTTTTGCCGGGTCGGCAGTAAACACGCCGTCTACTTTGGTCGCTTTCAGTACCACATCGGCTTCGATCTCGATACCGCGCAGGCAGGCAGCGGAATCGGTTGTAAAGAACGGGTTACCCGTACCGGCGGAGAGGATCACCACGCGGTTATTGCGCAGCAGGCTGATGGCTTCTGCCCAGCTGTAATTATCGCAAACGCCATTCAGGGGAATCGCGGACATCAGGCGGGCATTCACATAGGCGCGATGCAGTGCATCACGCATTGCCAGGCCATTCATGACGGTTGCCAGCATACCCATGTGGTCGCCCACAACGCGGTTCATCCCCGCTTTCGCCAGACCAGCACCACGGAAAAGGTTGCCACCGCCAATGACCACGCCAACCTGGATACCCAGTTCGACCAGTTCTTTGATTTCCTGTGCCATGCGATCAAGGATGCTTGCGTCAATACCGAAGCCTTCCGATCCCTGCAGCGCTTCGCCACTCAGCTTAAGCAGAATGCGTTTGTACACGGGTTTTGCATTGGTAGCCATGTTTCTTTCCTGAGACTGTCAACGATTAAGATGGGGGTTAATTCTGGCGACATGATATGCCGCAAATCAGCACAGCGATACTGGAGCCTGTCTGATTTCCTGTGACGGGTGACAAAAAGAAGCCGCCCTCAGGCGGCTCCTTTTCAATCATTAAGACTGCTTGGACATTGCAGCAACTTCTGCTGCGAAGTCAGTCTCAACTTTCTCGATGCCTTCGCCCACTTCGAAGCGGATGAAGCCAGTTACGTCAGCGTTGTGCTCTTTCAGCAGCTGAGCAACAGACTTGCTTGGGTCCATTACGAATGGCTGGCCAGTCAGAGAAACTTCGCCGGTGAATTTCTTCATGCGGCCTTCAACCATTTTCTCTGCGATTTCTTTTGGCTTACCAGACTGCATCGCGATGTCCAGCTGAACCTGGTACTCTTTCTCTACCACTTCAGCAGACACGTCTTCTGGCTTAACGAATTCTGGTTTGCTTGCAGCGATGTGCATTGCCAGCTGTTTAACCAGCTCTTCGTCAGCGCCTTTAGCCGCAACCAGAACACCGATACGTGCACCGTGCTGGTAAGAGCCCAGAACGTCGCCTTCCAGAGAAGATACGCGACGAATGTTGATGTTCTCACCGATTTTAGCAACCAGCGCAACACGTTCTTCTTCGAACTGTGCTTTCAGAACTTCAACGTCAGTGATTTTACCAGCAACAGCTGCGTCCAGAACTTTGTTAGCAAATGCCTGGAAACCACCATCTTTAGCAACGAAGTCAGTCTGGCAGTTAACTTCCAGAATGATGCCGTAGTTGCCGTCGATCTTAGTGATGATCACGCCGTCAGCAGCAACGTTGCCTGCTTTTTTAGCTGCTTTGATCGCACCGGATTTACGCATGTTTTCGATTGCCAGCTCGATGTCGCCGTTCGCTTCAGTCAGCGCTTTTTTGCAATCCATCATGCCTGCGCCAGTACGCTCGCGCAGCTCTTTTACCAGGGATGCGGTAATTTCAGCCATTCTTAAATCCTCGGGAGATGTGAACTGCCCGGCCGGGGGCCAAACAGTGTAAATTGAAAAAAGGGGCCGGTAATGGGCCCCTATTCATACACGGTACTAATAAGGGGTAAAACCTTATTATTCAGCTTCTACGAAGCTTTCTTCCGCCTGAGAAGCCAGATCCTGGGAACGGCCTTCACGAACGGTAGCAGCTACAGCGCTCAGGTACAGGCTAACAGCACGGATTGCGTCGTCGTTACCCGGGATAACGAAGTCAACACCGTCCGGATCGGAGTTGGTATCAACGATAGCGAATACCGGGATACCCAGGTTGTTAGCTTCTTTGATTGCGATGTGCTCGTGGTCTGCATCGATTACGAACAGCGCGTCTGGCAGGCCGCCCATATCTTTGATACCGCCCAGGCTGTTTTCCAGCTTGTCCAGTTCACGAGTGCGCATCAGCGCTTCTTTCTTAGTCAGCTTGTCGAAAGTACCGTCCTGAGACTGGGTTTCCAGATCTTTCAGGCGTTTGATGGACTGACGAACAGTTTTCCAGTTGGTCAGCATGCCGCCCAACCAGCGATGGTTCACGAAGAACTGATCGCAGCTGTTAGCAGCATCTTTCACAGCTTCGCTTGCAGCGCGCTTAGTACCAACGAACAGAATCTTACCTTTACGGGAAGAGATCTTGTTCAGCTCAGCCAGGGCTTCGTTGAACATTGGTACAGTTTTCTCAAGGTTGATGATGTGAACTTTGTTACGCGCGCCGAAGATGAAAGGCTTCATTTTCGGGTTCCAGTAACGGGTCTGGTGACCGAAGTGAACACCAGCCTTGAGCATGTCGCGCATGGAAACAGTTGCCATGTTTAAAACCTCTATATTGAAAGTTGGGGTTATGCCTCCACGTATCCCATATTACCGACCCCGAAGGGCACCCCGGAATATGTGCCGATACGTGTGTGTTGTTACACAAAGTGAGATTTGTCGCTTCCGTCCAGCCTGTGTATCTGAGATGGATCGGAAGTCCGGCGCGCTTTATACCACAAAACACGACCAGAAACCAACAGTTGTTGGCGGAGTGTGCTGTTAATGATTCTCAATTTGGCACGGAGCGTGCCTGACTGATACCATTGACGACACTTAGACTAGTATTGTCGAAAAAATCGACACCGATGGACAGATTACATGGCTATCTCTATTAAGACTCCTGAAGAAATTGAAAAGATGCGCGTCGCCGGTCGTCTGGCCGCGGAAGTGCTGGAAATGATCGAGCCGTTCGTGAAGCCGGGCGTCAGCACCGGTGAACTGGACCGTATCTGTAACGACTATATCGTGAACGAGCAGCACGCGGTTTCCGCCTGCCTCGGCTACCACGGTTTCCCGAAATCCGTCTGCATCTCTATTAATGAAGTGGTGTGTCACGGCATTCCGGATGACGAAAAACTGCTGAAAGATGGCGACATCGTCAACATCGACGTGACCGTCATTAAAGACGAATACCACGGTGACACCTCAAAAATGTTCATCGTTGGCAAGCCGACCATCCTGGGCGAGCGCCTGTGCAAAGTCACCCAGGACAGCCTCTATCTGGCACTGAAAATGGTTAAACCGGGTATTCGCCTGCGTACCCTCGGTGCGGCAATCCAGAAGTTTGTGGAAGCAGAAGGTTTCTCCGTGGTGCGCGAGTACTGCGGTCACGGCATTGGTCGCGTCTTCCATGAAGAACCGCAGGTCCTGCACTATGATGCGGATGACGGCGGCGTGGTGCTGCAAAAAGGCATGACCTTTACCATTGAGCCGATGGTCAACGCGGGCGACTACCGCATCCGCACCATGAAAGACGGCTGGACGGTGAAAACCAAAGACAGAAGCTTGTCTGCGCAGTACGAGCATACTATTGTGGTAACAGACAACGGCTGCGAAATTATGACGTTGCGCAAGGATGACACCATCCCGGCGATACTGACGCACGATGAATGATAAAAAAGCCGGCAAATGCCGGCTTTTTTAATGGCTATAGCTTTTTCTTATGGGTGGCGCACGATGAGTAATCTTTTACCCGAACAGTATGCTAACACAGCACTTCCCACCCTCCCCGACCAGCCCGATAACCCGGGCGTATGGCCGTCGCACGAGCTGACCTGCGCGCATATTAAAGCCCATATGGATGTTTTCCATCGCTGGCTGGGCAGCGCGTTCGACGCGGGCGTGTCGGCCGAGCAGCTCATTGAAGCGCGCACCGAATTTATCGACCAGCTGCTGCAGCGCCTGTGGATCGATTACGGGTTTGGGCAAATCAGTGATGTTGCGCTGGTTGCCGTCGGGGGCTATGGCCGCGGTGAGCTGCATCCGCTTTCCGATATCGATCTGCTGATCTTAAGCCGCAAAAAGCTGCCGGACGAACAGGCGCAAAAAATTGGCGAACTGCTGACGCTGCTCTGGGACGTAAAGCTGGAAGTCGGCCACAGCGTGCGTACCCTGGAAGAGTGTCTGCTGGAAGGGTTATCGGACCTGACCGTCGCCACCAACCTGATTGAAACCCGCCTGCTGATTGGTGACGTCGCTCTGTTCCTGGAGCTGCAAAAACACATCTTCAGTGACGGCTTCTGGCCGTCAGAAAAGTTCTTCGCCGCGAAGGTCGAGGAGCAAAATCAGCGCCACCAGCGCTACCACGGCACCAGCTATAATCTTGAACCCGATATTAAAAGCAGCCCCGGCGGTCTGCGCGACATCCACACCCTGCAGTGGGTCGCCCGCCGCCATTTTGGCGCCACTTCGATGGACGAGATGGTCGGCTTCGGCTTTTTAACCGAGGCCGAGCGAAACGAGCTGAACGAGTGCCTGCACCTGCTGTGGCGCATCCGGTTTGCCCTGCATCTGGAAGTCACCCGCTACGATAACCGCCTGCTGTTTGACCGTCAGCTCAGCGTGGCTCAGCGCCTGAATTATCAGGGCGAAGGCAACGAGCCGGTTGAGCACATGATGAAGGATTTCTTCCGCGTCACCCGCCGGGTGACCGAGCTGAACCAGATGCTGTTGCAGCTGTTCGACGAGGCCATTCTGGCTCTGACGGCGGACGAAAAACCGCGCCCGATTGATGACGAATTCCAGCTGCGCGGCACGCTTATCGACCTGCGCGACGAAACGCTGTTCATCCGCGAGCCGGAAGCGATTCTGCGGATGTTCTATACCATGGTGCGCAATAGCACCATCACCGGGATCTACTCCACCACCCTGCGCCATCTGCGCCATGCGCGCCGTCATCTGACGCAGCCGCTGTGCTATATCCCGGAAGCGCGTTCGCTGTTCCTGAGCATGCTCCGCCACCCAGGCGCCGTCAGCCGCGGCCTTCTGCCGATGCACCGCCACAGCGTGCTGTGGGCCTATATGCCGCAGTGGTCGCACATTGTCGGGCAAATGCAGTTCGATCTGTTCCACGCCTACACGGTGGATGAACACACGATCCGCGTGATGCTCAAGCTGGAAAGCTTTGCGAAAGAAGAGACGCGCTCCCGCCACCCGCTCTGCGTGGAGCTGTGGCCGCGCCTGACCCATCCGGAGCTGATCCTGATTGCCGCCCTGTTCCACGATATCGCCAAAGGTCGCGGCGGTGACCATTCGGTGCTGGGCGCACAGGACGTGCTGAAATTTGCCGAACTGCACGGCCTGAACTCGCGTGAAACGCAGCTGGTGGCCTGGCTGGTGCGCCATCACCTGCTGATGTCGGTCACCGCGCAGCGCCGTGACATTCAGGATCCGGAAGTGATCAAGCAGTTCGCTGAAGAGGTTCAGACGGAAAACCGTCTGCGCTATCTGGTCTGCCTGACGGTGGCCGATATCTGCGCCACCAACGAGACCCTGTGGAACAGCTGGAAGCAGAGCCTGCTGCGCGAGCTGTACTTCGCCACCGAAAAACAGCTGCGTCGCGGGATGCAAAACACCCCGGACATGCGCGAGCGCGTGCGCCATCACCAGCTGCAGGCGCTGGCGCTGCTGCGGATGGATAATATTGATGAAGAGGCACTGCATCAGATTTGGGCCCGCTGCCGCGCCAACTATTTTGTCCGCCATAGCCCAAACCAGCTTGCGTGGCACGCGCGGCATCTGCTCAAGCACGATCTGTCCCAGCCGATGATCCTGCTGAGCCCGCAGGCAACCCGCGGCGGGACGGAGATTTTCATCTGGAGCCCGGACCGACCTTACCTGTTTGCTGCGGTCTGCGCCGAGCTGGACAGGCGTAACCTGAGCGTTCACGACGCGCAGATTTTCACCACCCGCGACGGCATGGCGATGGACACCTTTATCGTGCTTGAGCCGGACGGCAGCCCGCTCTCGGCGGACAGGCATGAAGGGATACGTTTTGGTCTGGAACAGGCGATTACCCAGCGCAGCTGGCAGCCCCCGCAGCCGCGTCGCCAGCCGGCGAAATTGCGCCACTTTACCGTCGATACCGAGGTCAATTTCCTGCCGACCCACACCGACCGTAAATCGTTCCTGGAGCTGATCGCACTCGACCAGCCGGGGCTGCTTGCTCGCGTCGGCCAGGTTTTTGCCGATCTGGGAATTTCGCTTCATGGGGCCCGAATTACAACCATTGGCGAGCGAGTAGAAGATTTATTTATAATCGCCACCGCCGACCGGCGTGCCCTTAATAATGACCTGCAGCTTGAAGTGCAACAACGGTTGACAGCAGCCCTCAATCCAAACGATAAAGGGTGATATGTTTTTTAGTGAAATGGAAAGAGTAAACAATGCAGCAGTTACAGAACGTTATTGAGTCCGCTTTTGAGCGTCGCGCCGAGATTACCCCGGCAAATGTGGATACCGTGACCCGTGAAGCGGTAAACCAGGTGATTTCCCTTCTGGATTCCGGCGCGCTGCGCGTGGCAGAAAAAATCGACGGTCAGTGGGTCACTCATCAATGGCTGAAGAAAGCCGTGCTGCTCTCTTTCCGTATCAACGATAACCAGGTTATCGACGGAGCTGAAAGCCGCTACTTCGATAAAGTGCCTATGAAATTCGCTGACTACGACGAAGCGCGTTTCCAGAAAGAAGGCTTCCGCGTGGTACCGCCTGCGGCGGTTCGTCAGGGCGCATTCATCGCACGTAACACCGTGCTGATGCCATCCTACGTGAACATCGGTGCCTACGTTGACGAAGGCACCATGGTTGACACCTGGGCGACCGTCGGTTCCTGCGCGCAGATCGGTAAAAACGTTCACCTGTCCGGCGGCGTGGGCATCGGTGGTGTTCTGGAGCCACTGCAGGCTAACCCGACCATCATCGAAGACAACTGCTTCATCGGCGCGCGCTCTGAAGTGGTTGAAGGCGTGATCGTGGAAGAAGGCTCCGTGATCTCCATGGGCGTTTACATCGGCCAGAGCACCCGTATTTACGACCGTGAAACCGGCGAAGTTCACTACGGTCGCGTTCCGGCGGGCTCCGTAGTGGTTTCCGGCAACCTACCGTCAAAAGATGGCAAATACAGCCTGTACTGTGCGGTTATCGTGAAGAAAGTGGATGCGAAAACGCGCGGTAAAGTGGGCATCAACGAATTGCTGCGCACCATCGATTAATCGGGTATAACAAAAAGCGGGGGCAACCCCGCTTTTTTTATATCTGAGGGTGGCGAAAATAGATTTTTTCGTTAATTATTCAAAGGTTATGTTGAGATCAAGGGTACCGCTATGTACGATAATCTGAAAAGTCTGGGCATTACCAATCCTGATGAAATTGATCGTTACAGCCTCCGTCAGGAAGCCAATAACGATATTCTGAAAATCTATTTTCACAAGGACAAAGGAGAGTTTTTCGCCAAAAGCGTGAAGTTTAAATATCCACGCCAGCGTAAGACCGTTGTGGCTGACGGTGTAGGACAGGGCTACAAAGAAGTACAGGAAATCAGCCCTAACCTGCGCTATGTGATCGATGAACTCGATCAGATCTGCCAGCGCGACCGCACCGAAGTCGATCTCAAGCGTAAGATCCTTGACGATCTGCGTCACCTTGAAAGCGTTGTAACAAATAAGATCAGCGAGATTGAAGCGGATCTTGAGAAATTAACGCGGAAATAAAAGCAAAACGGCAATCCTTGATTGCCGTTTTTAGTGTTTGCGCCCTCTCCCCGTGGGAGAGGGATGGGGTGAGGGTACCAGACCGCACTCAGTCATCTCTGTTCGTCCAGCTGCAGCGCCACATACAGCAGCAGCCTGTCGTCAAAGTTTCCCAGATCCAGACCCGTCAGCTCTGAAATCCGGTTTAACCGATACTCAAGCGTATTGCGGTGAATAAACAGCGCCTTCGAGGTCGCCAGCGGCTGCACGTTATGGCGGAACCACGCCTGCAGCGTCCGGCGCAGCAGGCCGTTGTTGTCCATGGCTTTCAGACGCGCCAATGGCCGCGCCAGCTCATTGGCCTGCCAGCCCCCGCGCAGGCTGTCGAGCAGCACCGGCAGCATCAGATCCTGATAGAAATAGCTGCGGCTCTCCGGCATCCGCTGCTTGCCCACCATCATGGTGGTGCGCGCGGTACGCCAGGAGCGGGCGATACTGCCCGGCCCGGTAAAGTAGTTGCCCAGCGCAACGCGAAAACGCAGCTGGCCGTTCTCCTCCATCCGGGAGATCAGCTGCTCCACGCGACGACGATGATCGTCTGCATCCCAGCGGCCGAACGCATTGAGCGCCGGTTTGAGGACCACCATTTCCGTCAGAGAAACGATCGCCACCAGGTTATCGCGCTCCGGCGTCGCCAGCGCATTTTGCAGCTGCTGCAGCTCGGCCATCGCGCTGTCCACGCCAAGCTGGCCGCTATCGACCTCAATGACCGCCACCACGCGCGGCTGATTTAAATCGATCCCCAGACGCTGCGCCCATTCGCTGAGCGCAGGCGTATGCTCTTCCGCCTGAATAAGGTTCATTACCAGCTCTTCACGCAGGCGGCTGTCCTGAGCGAGCAGGTGCATCAGGCGCGACTGCTCCAGCATCATCTCTGCCGTCATACAGACCAGCTCACCGTATTTTCGCAGTGACTCGGGCTCGCCGGTGAGGCCAATTACTCCCACAATTTCGCCTTCAAGACGCAGCGGTAAATTGATGCCCTGACGTACGCCGTGCAGGTGTTTCGCTACCGCATCGTCGATATCCACGACCCGCCCCTGAGAAAGCACCAGCAGCGCACCTTCGTGCAATTCCCCAATACGCTCGCGATCGCCGCTGCCAATAATGCGCCCGCGGGCATCCATTACGTTGATATTGGTATCAATGATGCGCATGGTGCGCGCCACGATATCCTGCGCCATTTTGGTATCAAGATGCCAGCCAGCCATGTAACCCTCCCGTGAGCAGAGCTCAAGCATAGGGAAGTTCAGCGACGACTGCATTGTGCAAATGCACAAAGAGAGAGGAAGAAGTATGGAGTTGTGGCAAGAATCACAGAAACGAGAAAGCCCCTGCGAACAGGGGCTTCAGAGGATTACTGCATCAGCAGATAAAGAGAGGTATCACCACGCTGGATATTAAGCGCCAGCACGGAAGGCTTGCTGTCGAGAATTTTGCGCAGTTCAGCGATATTTTTCACCGGCTGCTGGTTAGCGCCCATGATCACATCGCCTTTTTTCAGGCCGATACGGGCTGCCGGTGAATTCGCTTTCACGTTGTTCACCACCACGCCTTTGTCTGCGCCTTTATTGCTCATCTCGGCACCTTCAATACCGCTGAAGATGGTGCTGGAATCCACCTGATTCTGGCTGCTCTGCTGCAGCTCCAGGCTCACGTTAACCGGCTTACCGTCGCGCAGCAGGCCGAGGGTCACTTTACTGCCAATCGGCATCGAGCCCACTTCAGCACGCAGGGCGGCAAAGCTGCTGATCGGTTTACCGTTCAGGGAGGTGATTACATCGCCCGCTTTAATGCCCGCTTTCGCCGCAGAAGAATTCGGCATCACCTGGCTGACGAATGCCCCGCGCTGAGCGTCAACTTTCATCGCCTTAGCCAGTTCGGAGTTCAGCTCCGTACCGAGGATACCCAGCTCGCCGCGTTTCACCTGGCCATACTGCACCATCTGCGCGGTCAGGTTTTTCACCATGTTACTCGGGATAGCAAAACCGATCCCGATGTTGCCGCCGTCCGGTGCCAGGATAGCGGTGTTGATACCGATCAGCTCACCGTTCAGGTTCACCAGCGCACCGCCGGAGTTACCGCGGTTGATCGCCGCATCCGTCTGGATGAAGTTTTCATAGTTCTCAGCATTGAGGCCGCTACGGCCCAGCGCAGAGACGATACCCGAGGTCACGGTTTCACCCAGACCGAACGGGTTACCGATCGCCACGGTATAGTCGCCCACGCGCAGCGCATCGGAGTCGGCAATTTTAATCGCCGTCAGGTTTTTCGGATCCTGAATCTGGATCAGCGCGATGTCGGAGCGCGGGTCTTTACCCACCACTTTGGCATCGAACTTGCGGCCATCGCTCAGCTGAACCTTAATGCTGTTAGCGTTATCGACAACGTGGTTATTGGTAACGACGTAGCCTTTCGCCGCATCAATAATTACCCCCGAGCCAAGCGCCATGAATTTCTGCTGCTGGCCGCCGCCCTGGCTGTCATCCCCTGCGCCACCGCCCTGACAGAACGGGGAACTCTGGAATGGCGAACCGTCCTGGCAGAACGGCGAGTTGTCGCCGAAGAACTGCTGGAAGTTACGCGGCATACGCGGCGTATTGACGGTCGTACTTCCCTCAACGTTAATACTCACCACCGATGGCATCACTTTTTCGAGCATCGGTGCCAGGCTTGGCATCTGCTGCGCGGTTGCTGCCGACGACGCGGTCTCGGCTGCAGTAGCAGTCAGAGGAGACAGCGCTAAACCTAAACTCAGAGCCAGTGCACTCATTGCTAATGTGGTTTTTTTCATGTTTCTCAATCTCGATTTACAGGTAACGCAAAATTGCTGTGTAACTCAGATTCGTTTTATACCGCTTAGTTCCGGCGATAAGTTTATGGAAAAGGTAAAAATTTATTGGCCGTCTTTACAAAACTCCGGAATTATTCCACCGCCATCAGCTTGCGGTATTCATCCCAGGCATACAAATCCGTCATGCCGCTGATATAGTCCTGGATAAGACGGCAGCGATAATAATATTCCATCACCGGCCATTGGGGAGAGTTGCGTTCCAGCTTGCCAATCGCTTCGACATACGCCAGACGATGCCGGGTAGAGAGTTTTTGGTAAAGCCGCGATTCGATAGGTATTCTACGCACGCGCTCGTGTTCCACCAGCTCGCTGAACTCGTCGACCGACAGCTGAAGCAACGGGGAATAAATTTCCAGTAACCCACTGATTACCCGATAGCCCTGCAGCTCTAACTGCTCGACATCCGGATGGCTGAATACATGCCGCATCGCCACATGTTTATAAAGCTCAAGGAGTTGACTGAAACTGCTGTCATCTTCCAGCAGCGCGTGGTTGAATTCCCCGCTAAAAATGAGCGGCAAATTATCAATAAAACGCGACGCCGCATACGGCACCAGTTTATTTAATGTATTGACCCGCAAATACATAAAGAACTGGTCTTCCGTACTGCGGCTTAAAGTATTTGAGCGCGATTTTTCCCAGGCATTTTCGACAACCTGCGCAAACAACGAGCCTTTTTCATGGGTCCCCCAGGCCGCATAAAGATGTTGATAAAGCTCCTCGACGCTGAAGATTCTTTTCTCCACGGCATCTTCCAGATCGGCCACGCAATAGGAAATATCATCCGCGGCTTCCATAATCCAGGTCAATGGAAAGCGGCCGTTTGGCGTCAATGAAAGTTCTTTACGTAACCGTTCAATATAGGCCTCTTCGGAAAGGTAATAGCCCGGTTTTTTCATTAAATAGCTGTGGGACGCGGGCGTATCCCCCATCCACCACGCGGGGCGCGTATATTTCAGAATGCAGCCGACCTGGGCCCAGGTCAGGTTCATGCGCATCAGGGAATGGACCAGCCGGATCCCCTGCGCGTTGCCCTCGAAGTGACACAAATCCTGGCGCACTTTGCGGCGCAGATCGTTCAGCCGCTCTTCACCTTCACGCAGGCGTAAATCGCGTACGATGCAGCGGTCATCGCTGAGGGGCTGGCTTACCGCATCCGAAGGATAAAGCCGCTGCTTAAACCAGTCATTGATAGCCGCCTCACCAAAGTGGCCGAAAGGCGGGTTGCCGATGTCATGCATCAGGCAGGCCATCTCAACGATGCTCTCGAAGGGCCCCGTCAGCTCGTCCAGACCATAGGCTTCCAGTAAACGCTGCTCTTTGAGACGGCTCAAAATCTCTTTGGCAATGTAGCGACCGACCTGCTGCACTTCCATCGAGTGGGTTAAGCGCGTGCGCACCGCGGCGTTACGCTCCAGTGGGAACACCTGAGTTTTTTGCTGTAGACGGCGGATAGCAGGCGAGTTAACGATCCGCCCGCGATCGCTTTCGAAGATACGCAGGATCTCATGTTCGCTCTTGTCGCCCTGCGGCGAACGGAAACGTCGGTGCCAGTTTATTTTGGTGCGAAAATCGATTGGTGACATGTGCTCCCCCGCGTGAGAATGCGTTTCCCCTTAACCGCATGATAGACTATGCATCTTAACAAGGCACATCGCGAGTAAATCTATGAAAATCGGCATTATTGGTGCAATGGAAGAAGAAGTTACGCTGCTGCGTGACAAAATTGAGAACCGTCAGACCCTCTCTCTGGGAGGTTGTGAGATCTACACCGGCCAGCTGAACGGTGTTGACGTGGCTCTGCTGAAATCAGGCATCGGTAAAGTGGCTGCTGCGCTGGGTGCAACCCTGCTGCTTGAGCGCTGCAAGCCGGACGTGATCGTGAATACCGGCTCTGCGGGCGGCCTGGCGCCGACGCTGAAAGTGGGCGATATCGTTGTCTCCGACGAAGCGCGTTACCACGATGCCGACGTCACCGCGTTCGGTTACGAGTACGGCCAGCTCCCGGGCTGCCCTGCTGGATTTAAAGCTGACGACAAGCTGATTGCGGCGGCAGAGACCTGCATCGCAGAACTCAACCTCAACGCGGTACGCGGTCTGATTGTCAGCGGTGATGCCTTCATCAACGGCTCCGTTGGGCTGGCGAAAATCCGTCATAACTTCCCTCAGGCGGTTGCCGTTGAGATGGAAGCGACCGCGATCGCTCACGTTTGCCATAACTTCAGCGTACCCTTCGTGGTGGTTCGCGCCATCTCTGACGTGGCAGACCAGCAGTCCCACATCAGCTTCGACGAGTTCCTGACCGTTGCGGCAAAACAGTCCACCGTGATGGTGGAGCGCCTGGTGCAGAATCTGGCACGTGGCTAAACATACCGTCAGGGCGCTGGCCGCCCTGCTTCTTCTCGCACCGCTGTGGCTCTATGCTGTACCGCGCGTGATTACTCTCTCTCCCGCGAATACGGAACTGGCGTTTGCCGCCGGGATCACGCCCGTTGGCGTGAGTAGCTTTTCAGATTACCCACCGCAGGCCGCGGGTATTGAACAGGTGGCAACCTGGCAGGGGATGAACCTTGAGCGCATCGTGGCGCTTAAACCGGATCTCGTGCTGGCCTGGCGCGGCGGCAACGCCGAGCGGCAGGTCAACCAGCTCACCTCGCTTGGCATAAAGGTCATGTGGATTGATGCCGTCAGCATTGAGCAGGTCGCTCAGGCGCTACGCGCCCTGGCACCCTACAGCCCTACGCCCAAAAAAGCCGAGGCTGCGGCGAAACAGATGCTGAGCGACTATGCCGCGCTGAAATCCCGATACGATACCCCTGTTAAAAAGCGCATCTTCCTGCAGTTTGGCAGCCAGCCGCTATTCACCACCGGAAAAGGGTCGATTCAGAACCAGGTACTGGAAGTCTGCGGCGGTGAAAACATCTTTGCTGCCAGCCGGGTACCGTGGCCGCAGGTGAGCCGCGAACAGGTGCTGGCGCGCCAGCCGCAGGCCATCGTCGTGGTCGGAACTGCGAGCGAAATTCCCAAAATTGAGCAATTCTGGCAAAGGCAGCTAAAAATTCCGGTGATCCCGCTCAACAGCGACTGGTTTGAACGCGCCAGCCCGCGTATTATCCTCGCCGCAAAACAGCTCTGTGCCGCGCTGGCAGAGAGTCACTAACATAAGACCCTTTTCGAGGATTTAACGATGCTCGTTTATTGGCTGGATATTCTTGGCACAGCCGTTTTTGCTATCTCCGGCGTTCTGCTCGCTGGAAAACTACGCATGGATCCGTTTGGCGTGCTGGTGCTGGGCGTCGTGACCGCCGTCGGCGGCGGGACTATCCGCGATATGGCGCTGGCGAATGGGCCGGTGTTTTGGGTGAAAGATCCTACCGATCTGGTGGTCGCGATGGTCACCTGCCTGTTAACCATTGTGCTGGTTCGCCAGCCCCGCCGCTTACCCAAGTGGATATTGCCGGTACTGGATGCCGTCGGTCTGGCCGTGTTTGTCGGTATTGGCGTCAACAAGGCGTTTAATGCGGGTACCGGTCCGATGGTGGCAATCTGCATGGGCGTATTAACCGGCGTGGGCGGCGGGATCATACGCGACATTCTGGCGCGTGAAGTGCCGATGATCCTGCGTACTGAAATTTACGCGACGGCCTGCATCGTGGGCGGGATTGTTCACGCGACCGCGTACTACACCTTTGCCCTCCCGCTTGAAAATGCCGCGATGCTGGGGATGGTCGTGACGCTGGTGATACGTTTAGCGGCGATACGCTGGCACCTGAAGCTGCCGACGTTTGCGCTGGATGATAATGGCAGGTAAAAGCAAAACGGTAACCGCAAGGTTACCGTTTTGAGTATTTACGCCCTCTCCCTGTGGGAGAGGGACGGAGTAACGGCATCAGCCGCGCTCCGTTAGATGCTGAACGAAGATCCACACCCGCAGGTGCTTGTCGCATTCGGGTTAGTGACCACAAAGCGTGAACCTTCCAGACCCTCGGTGTAATCCACCGAACCACCCACCAGATATTGCAGGCTCATCGGGTCAACCACCAGCGCGACGCCCTGTTTCTCGATAGTCATATCGCCATCGTTAACCTGATCGTCAAAAGTAAAACCATACTGGAAGCCGCTGCAGCCGCCACCGGTAATATAGACACGCAGTTTCAGATCCGGATTGTCTTCATCGGCAATCAGGACTTTCACTTTGTTGGCTGCTGCTTCGGTAAATTCGAGCGGTACAGCTACTACGTCATCACTCATCTTATGCTCCCATGAATACTGCTATTGGGTAAAATTCACCCAATTCTTTGTCTCATTATCTAATACCCTGGTAATTCATTCAAGTATTCTGCGTGGCGGCCCGTTCAGCCTCTTGTTTCGCCAGGGTACGCGCGAGGATGGTGGAGTATAACGGTTTTCCACCCAGGAACTGGGCTAATAGTGTCGCGCCGAGGCAGGTAATGATCATTGGCAAAATGAGCTGGTAATTGTCCGTCATCTCCAGCACCAGCACGATCCCGGTCAAGGGCGCACGCAGGGACGCGGCCAGCAGCGCCCCCATTCCGGCCACCGCAAAGGTCCCGGCTTCAAGGTGATAGGCGGGAAAGCCCACTTCAGCCGCCATACCAAATGCGGTCCCGAGCAACGTACCCAGCGCCAGCATCGGGGCAAAAATCCCCCCGGGCGCGCCGGAAGAGAAGCACAGTACCGTCGTGATAACCCGGGAGATAAACATAAACAGCAGCAGACCCACGCTGAAATTCCCCGCCGCCGCAATGGGAATCAGCCCGAACCCGCCGCCTGCGGCATTCGGCTCGATAAACCCGAGTACGCCACACATTCCGCCCAGCAGACCGCCCATCAGCACCCATTTCGTGGTGTTCCCGCCGTGAATGCGCTGGAACATATCCTGAGCGCGCAGGATAAAGGTGTTAAACAGCGGCCCCACCACGCCAAAAATCATGCCGAGGATCAGGTAAAGCCACAGGGTGTTGACCGGCGCGTTGGTCAGTTTACCCACCTCAATGACCGCTCCCTCGCCATTAAAGATGCGAAACACGATGCTCGACATAATGACGCCGGTGAATACCGCTTTAATTGAGATCAGGTTGTAGCGGAACTGCGCGCGCATCTCTTCGATAATGAACAAAATGCCTGCCAGCGGCGCGTTAAACGCGGCGGAAAGCCCCGCCGCCGCGCCGGTTGCCAGCAGCGTATGGCGCGCTTCGGCGCTTCGCATCCGAAACAGATCGCCCACCATGCGGCCGACGTTCCCCCCCAGCTGTACCGTGGGTCCTTCCCGTCCAAGCACCATTCCCGCGCCCAGAGTCCCCATGCCGCCGATGAACTTAACCGGAATCACCCGCCACCAGCGCACCGGACGCAGCTCCTCAAGCGCGCCTTCAATTTCAGGGATGCCCGATCCCCCCGCTTCCGGCGCGAATTTACGCACCAGAAAATACCCCACCATGGCAAACAGCGCGGACAGCCCGAATGCCCACACCCAGACCAGCCATTCGCTGTCGGCGAAACCGGCCACGGTGCCCACTCGCCAGTTGAGTACGGCATTAACCGCTTTTTCAAACGCCACGCCAACCAGGCCCGCGAGAGTGCCCACCACGGCAGCGGCCAGCAGGATCGCCAGCGGCGTTTTATCGCGATTGAGCAGCCGCCGAATGCTGACTCGGTTCTGGGCGCGCGTAAACTGTTGTTCTTCAAAAGAAGGAGAATCTGATTTCATGTCCTGTTCTTATTTGTCACACAAAAAGCCGCGAGGATTTTACCAGAGACGGCCCCCCCGTCTCCTGAAAATTACTTAACAAATCTTAAAGCATTGCCCGGCTAAAAATTTCATAACCTTCCCCGAATCACATAGAATAGTGGGCTTAACCATTTTATTCGAACCAGGAACGACGCCATGAGCAAGTCTGAAAACCTCTACAGTGCAGCCCGCGAGCTTATTCCGGGTGGCGTGAACTCACCTGTGCGCGCCTTCACCGGCGTGGGCGGTACGCCGCTCTTTATCGAACGTGCTGACGGCGCGTATCTGTATGATGTCGATGGCAAAGCCTATATCGATTATGTGGGTTCCTGGGGACCGATGGTGCTGGGGCACAACCATCCGGCCATTCGTAACGCGGTAATTGAAGCCGCCCAGCGCGGCCTGAGCTTCGGTGCGCCAACCGAAATGGAAGTGAAAATGGCGGAGCTGGTGACCGAACTGGTGCCGACCATGGACATGGTGCGTATGGTGAACTCCGGTACCGAAGCGACCATGAGCGCCATCCGCCTGGCGCGCGGTTTTACCGGTCGCGATAAAATCATCAAGTTTGAAGGCTGCTACCACGGTCATGCGGACTGCCTGCTGGTGAAAGCCGGTTCCGGCGCGCTGACGCTCGGCCAGCCGAACTCCCCGGGCGTACCGGCAGATTTCGCGAAGCACACCCTGACCTGCACCTACAACGATCTTGCTACCGTTCGCGCGGCGTTCGAGCAGTATCCGCAGGAGATCGCCTGCATCATCGTTGAGCCGGTTGCCGGCAACATGAACTGTATCCCACCGCAGCCTGACTTCCTGCCGGGCCTGCGTGCCCTGTGCGACGAGTTCGGCGCGCTGCTGATCATCGATGAAGTCATGACCGGCTTCCGCGTGGCGCTGGCGGGTGCCCAGTCTTACTACGACGTCGTGCCGGACCTGACCTGCCTCGGCAAAATCATCGGCGGCGGCATGCCGGTCGGCGCATTCGGTGGTCGTAAGGACGTAATGGAAGCCCTGGCGCCAACCGGTCCGGTTTACCAGGCGGGCACGCTCTCCGGTAACCCCATCGCCATGGCGGCGGGCTTTGCCTGCCTGACCGAAGTGGCTCAGCCGGGCATTCACGAAACCCTGACCGACCTGACCTCGCTGCTGGCAAACGGTCTGCTGGAAGCGGCAGAAGAAGCGGGGATTCCGCTGGTGGTTAACCACGTGGGCGGCATGTTCGGGATTTTCTTCACCGATGCGAAAACCGTGACCTGCTATCAGGACGTGGTGAAGTGCGACGTTGAACGCTTCAAGCGCTTCTTCCACCTGATGCTGGAAGAAGGCGTGTACCTCGCGCCGTCAGCGTTCGAAGCGGGCTTTATGTCCGTGGCGCACAGCGAAGAAGATATCAACAACACCATCGACGCGGCGCGCAAGGTGTTTGCGAAGCTGTAAGATGTGCGGCTTGATGCCCTCACCCCAACCCTCTCCCACGGGGAGAGGGAGCAAATACTAAAACGGCAATCAAAAGATTGCCGTTTACTTTTATTACCGGCTCTGCTTTCTCAACAGATAAATAAAGTACGGCGCACCGATAAAGGTCGACAGCAGACCCGCCGGGATCTGATACGGGAACAGCACCATTCTTCCGCACCAGTCCGCAAACACCAGCATCACCCCGCCCGTCAGGGCCGACATCACAATATGCGGCATCGTCCGGCGGAATCCCATCATTCTGGCAATGTGCGGCGCCATTAATCCGACAAAACTCAGCGGTCCAATCGTCAGGGTTGCCACAGCCGTCAGGCACGCCGCCAGCAGCAGCAGGGCCACGCGCGCTGGCGTCAGCGCCATTCCCACCGCGCGCGCGGTTTCGCCGCCGAGCGGCAGAATGGTCATCCAGCGGCGGCACAGCGGCACCATCGCCAGCAGCACGAGCATCACGATCCCGGACCAGACCACCTGGCTGCCGGTGGCGTTGTACGTCGAGCCGGAAATCCAGGTCAGGATCTTCGCCATACGCGGATCGCCGCTGGCCTGCAGCATCATCAGCAGCATGGTAAATGCGGTGCTGAGCGCCATCCCGGCCAGCAGCATGCGGTGCGGTGAAAACCCGCCGCGACCGGCGGCTATCAGGATAATCATCAGCGTGACTGCCGCACCGATACTGCCGGCTGGCATCAGCCAGCCAAACGCATTCCCCGGCACAAAGAACAGCATCAGCACCACGCCAAAGGCGGCTCCAGAGCTGATCCCGAGCACTTCCGGGCTTGCCATCGGGTTGCCGGTCAGACGCTGAATAATGCACCCCGCCACCGCCAGCATCACCCCTGCGATCAGCGCGGCGAAGATACGCGGCCAGCGCCACTGCACCAGTTCATTGAGTAAATCACTCGTTGCCCAGTGCCAGCCCATGGCATCGCGTCCGAAAGAAAGCGCCGCGAACGAGGCGATAATCAGCACCGCCAGGCCGGCAAGGCTAAACCACAGCACCGACTGACGTTCAGCGTAGACTTTATCGCCGGCGTCCATCGCCGGTGCGCTCATGCTGCGCAGTCGCGGGAGCAGCCACAGCAGCAGCGGCGCCCCGATAAGCGCGGTCACAGAGCCGGTGGAGACTTCTCTCCAGACCTGCGCCAGCCAGAGAATAAGCTGATCGGAAAGCCAGAGGATCAGCGCCCCAATCAGCGGCGCCAGCATCAGACGCGCCAGCAGGCGACGCGCCCCGAGCATTTTCGCCAGCAGCGGCGCAAACAGGCCGATAAACCCGATGATGCCGACCGCGTTGACCAGCAGGGCACTCAATACAATCGCCAGCGTCAGCGCCGCCAGACGAGCCAGCGACAGCGCCAGCCCCAGGTTACGCGCCACGCCATCATCCAGCCCCATGAGCGTCAGAGGGCGCAGGAGCAGCAGCGTCAGCACGACTCCGCCAGCCAGCTGCGGCCAGAGGTGATCTACAACGCCCCAGTCGGTCTGGGTGAGCGTGCCGGTACTCCACAGGAACATGCTTTGCAGCCGATCGTGATGGAACAGCACCAGCAGCTGGTTAATCGCCCCGCAGTACAGGCTCACCACCAGCCCGGCCAGAATAAGCGTCACAGGAGAAAGGCGCTTGCCCCAGGCCACGCCAAAGACCAGCGCGCCCACCACGCACGCCCCCGCGAGTGCCGCAAACTGCGAGGTTAACGCTCCCGGCAGCGCCCACAGCGTGGTGATGGTGATCCCAAGCTGCGCGCCGGTCGCGACGCCGAGCGTGGTTGGCTCTGCTAGCGGGTTACGTAAAACCTGCTGGAACAGCACGCCCACCAGCCCTAAGCCGGCCCCGACCAAAAGGGAGATTGCCAGACGCGGCAGCAGGCTGTAGTGGAACAGCATCTGCTGAATATTGTCGATATCCGGCGAGGCCAGAGCGGCCCCCCACTGCTCGCGAGGTAAGGCCGCAGAGAGGTTGAACCCGGTTAATACCAGCGCAACCAGAAAAAGCAGGGATAACAGCAGCGCCGGGAAGCGGGCGATACGCGTACTCATGCTTTACCTCCCAGGGCGTTATCCAGCACGCGGGCAAAATGCATGGCCGACAGCGTCGCACCGTAGAACCAGACCGCCTGGGCGCGCTGGAAGCGCTTCTCGCGCACAAACGGCATCGCCTGCCAGAGCGGGGTCGCCATCAGGGTTTGCATGTCGCGTTCGTTACCGTGGTCGAAACAGAGCACGTCCACATCGCGAAACGCCGCCAGGCGGTCGATACCCACGGCGGTACTGCCCCAGAAGGTCATCTCCCCTTCCCAGGCGTTGCGAATGCCGAAGCTGTCCAGCACCTCCTGGAACAGACAGTTTTTACCGAAGACCAGCATATGGCGGGCATCCAGCAGCGTCACCATGAGCAGCGGACGATCGCCCCGGTGAGCAAAGCGCGGCTTCAGGGAGTCTATCAGGGCATCAAATTCGTCGAGATGCTTTTTGGCCTCCGCTTCGCGGTTGAGGAAATGCGCCATCTCGTTAATCGAGTTTTTCGCCACGGCCAGCGGTTTTTTACCGTCGCTGAAAGCAAATCCACGTCCCGGCGCAATGCGCGCCATGGTCTCCTCTGACGGGCCGTAGCCCGCTGACCAGAACAGGAACGAGGGTTTCATCTGGGTGAGCAGCTCAAGGTTTGGCTCCGTTCGCAGGCCGACGTCGATTACCGAGTCCGGCAGCTTTGGCTCGTTCACCCAGAGGTTATAGTTAGGAATGTCCGCCACGCCATAGGGCGTGACGCCGAGCGCCATCATCAGTTCGACCGGCAGCCACTCCAGGGCCACAATACGGTGCGGATCGACGGCGGCGGCACGCGCCGTATTCATTTTTAACAGCAGCGGCGAGAGCGCCATCGCCGTCAGCAGGCGACGGCGGCTAATGCGTGTGTTATTCAGCATCAGTAGACAAAGCTCACCGGTGCAGCCCCGGCCGGTGAGGCAGAATACCCATCGGAATACCGTAAATATGTTCCAGCGTTTCGCTGCGCATCAGCTCTGCCGGTGTCCCCTGGGCAATCATCTCGCCCCCGCGCAGCGCGACGAGGTAGTCACAATAGCGCGCAGCCATGTTGATATCGTGCAGAACCGCAATGACCGTCAGGCCACGCTGCTGGCTCAATCGATGCACCAGCGCCAGGACGTCGACCTGATGGGCGATATCCAGCGCAGAGGTCGGTTCATCCAGCAGCAGACAGCGGCTGTCCTGCGCCACCAGCATCGCGATCCACGCGCGCTGACGTTCGCCGCCGGACAGACTATCCACCAGACGGTGCGCCAGCGGTTTTAGCCCGACCAGCGCAATCGCCTCTTCCACCTTCTCTCTGTCGGCGACGCCGAAGCGCCCAAGCGCACCGTGCCACGGATAACGCCCAATCGCCACCAGCTCACGCACCGTCATCCCTTCCGCCTGCGGCAGCTGCTGCGGCAGATAGGCCACTTTGCGGGCAAAGGCTTTACTGCTCCAGCTCTCCAGCGGTTGGTCATCCAGCAGAATATCGCCTTCTGAAGGCGGCTGATGGCGCCCCAGCATCTTGAGCAGCGTGGATTTACCGGAACCGTTGTGACCAATCAGGCCCGTCACTTTACCGGCCGGAAACGTCAAAGAGAGCGGATGCAGCAGCGTGCGCCCGGGTACGCGAAAGGAGAGATGGTTGAGCGTAAAGGTGGTGTCGGGTTGCGTTTGAATATCCTGCATATCAGCCAACTTAAATAAAAAGGGCACGGCGAACCGTGCCCGAAGAGAGATTAGAAGCGGAAGGTCGCGGTGGCAACAACCTGACGTTCAGCACCCCAGAAGCAGCCGTAGGTATTGAAGCAGCTGGCAACGTACTCACGATCGAACAGGTTGTTCACGTGCAGCGCCACGTTTGAGCCAGCCATGCCAACGCGTGCCAGATCGTATCTGACCAGCGCATCGACAACGGTGTAGCTGCCCACCTTGAAGGAGTTCGCCGGATCGCCATAGCTTGAGCCCGTGTAACGCACGCCGGTACCCAGCGTCAGACCTGACAGCGCACCGTCAAACAGGGTGTAATCACCCCACAACGATGCCATGTGTTTTGGCACCTGAGCAGGCGTGTTGCCTTTGTAGGTGGTGTCCGTGGTGTATTCCGCATCGGTGTAGGTATAAGACCCCACCAGGTTGACGCTCGCAGACAGGGCCGCTTTCGCTTCCAGTTCTACGCCACGCGCGCGGATTTCACCGCCCTGAACCGAGAAGAAGGAGCCCGCCGGGTCCGCCATCAGGTTGTTGGTTTTGGTCAGCTGGTACAACGCACCGGTGACGACGATCGGACGATCGTTCGGCACGTATTTCACGCCCGCTTCGTACTGTTTGCCTTTAGACGGCGAGAACAGCTTGCCCTGGGCATCGGTCTGCGAAGCCGGTTCAAACGATTCGCTGTAGCTAAAGTACGGAGTTACGCCGTTATCAAACAGATAGTTAACGCCACCGCGCCAGGTGAACTGGGTATCATCACGTTTGGAGGTGGTGTTCGTCACGCGGTTATAGGATTCCTGATCGGCCCAGTCATAACGGCCGCCCAGGGTTACCAGCACTTTATCCCACTGCGCCTGATCCTGAACATACAGCCCCGTCTGTTTCTGACGGTTGAGGATCTGATATGGACCGGAGGTCGCGGGATCTTTTGAGCCGAAATCAAAATCGCTGTTCACCGGATTGTAGAGATCCAGCAGCGGAACAGAGTCGTCGTAACCGAACCAGGAGTTGATGTCATTTCGCATGCGCATAAAGTCAACGCCGGTCAGCAGGACATGGTCCACCTCGCCGGTTGAGAATTTGCTCTGCAGCTGGGTATCAACGGTAAAGTTCTGCAGCTTTTCGTTATCGACAACGTATTTACGCGCCAGATAATGGCCCTTGTCCGATGGCGCTAGCGCGGCACACTGTTTGTTGCCGCTGTTTGCCGGGTCGGTACAAACGCCATAACCGTATACGCTGTTTTGCGAGGTTTTGTTCTCGGCAAAGCGCAGGTTCTGACGCACGGTAAAGGTATCGTTGAACTCGTGGTCGAAGCTATATCCCACCATTTTCTGGTTACGGGAATAGGTATTGTTCTTCGCGCCTTCGTTGAAGTTCGTCGGCAGACGATCGCCGTTCGGCAGCGGCTCAACCGTTCCCTCTTTTGGCAGCCAGCCGTAGTAGCCCGTTTCAGGCTCGTTCTGGAAGTAGGAGAGGAACGTGAAGGTGGTTTTATCATCCGGACGCCAGGAGAACGATGGCGCGATGGCGTAACGCTGCTCTTCAGCACGCTCCTGCTGAGCGTTATTAGAACGCGCAACGCCCGTTAAGCGATAAGAGTAAACGCCGTCGTCGTCGATCGCATCGCTAAAATCGAACCCGGTCTGGAACAGGCTATCCGTGCCAACTTTGAACTGGATCTCTTTCAGCGGCTCGGTTGTTGGGCGCTTACTGACCATGTTCAGCAAACCGCCCGGGCTGCTTTTGCCGTACAGAACGGAAACCGGGCCGCGCATGATTTCGGCGCGCTCCAGCATGTAAGGATCAATCACCGCGTCGTTATAGAAGTTCCCCTGCATTTTCATGCCGTCGAGGTAGTTATTCTGCGTCTGACCATCGGCCGCGAAGCCGCGAATGATCAAATAGTCATAGGTGTTAGACGCGCCGCGCGTGCCTACCGCAACGCCCGGCGTGTAGCTCAGGGCTTCTTTCACCGAGCGCGGCTGATGCAGCGCCATCTCTTCGGCAGTGACCACAGAAATAGACTGCGGAACCTTTTGAATAGGGGTATCCGTTTTGGTTCCGGTCGCGGATTGCCGTGCGGCGATGGTCGCAGCAGGCCCCCAGGCACTTTCCTGTGCCGCAGGAGCTGCGGTTACCGTAATGGTTTCTTCTTTTTTCGGGGTTTCGGCCGCGTGAGCATAAGCAGACATGCCGGCAACCGCTGTGGCGACGACGACCGCGAGCTTACGCAGCGAGGTGTTCATTGGCTGAGCAGTATTGGAAAGCGCCATGTTGAATCTCTGATGTGAAAGTGAATGATAACGTAAACGAGAATTATTATTATGAGCGCCAGAATAATATGCGAAACGCTGGTTGCATAGCAAGCAGTAAGCGGCCCTATGAGAATTAAGGGTTTAAGAAATCATCAAGAGAAAACGAAGGGTTAATCAGAGTTAAAGCGAGGGTTAACGAAATGAGGTCTACGGGTAAAAAAAGCCCCCTTCCGGGGAAGAGGGCTTTAAAAGGTTAGTTACCGCCGAACATGTCTTTAATCCAGCCCGCGACACCGTCGCTGTCTTTCTTCTCATTCTGCTGCTGCGGCTGTTGCTGCTGCGGCTGCTGTGGCTGAGAAGACTGGTCGAACGGGTTACCCGTCGGCTGTTCAGGCTGGCTTTGCTGGCACAGCGAGTCCGGGTTGGCCGTCCAGACCGGCAGGGTACGCATTCCCCCGCCGCAGACGAAGTTACCGGAACTGTCCACGCCCATATCCACGATATCTTCCGGCGCAACCAGATTCAGCGGCACCGGAGACTGATTGGCCAGATAGCGCTGGTAAATCGACATCGCCCCGCTCGCCCCGTACAGTTTGGTCGGCTGGTTGTTGTCGCGGCCTACCCAGGTGATCACCACTTCACGGCCATCAATACCGGCAAACCAGGTATCGACGTTGTTGTTGGTGGTCCCGGTTTTACCCGCCAGATGCAGGCCCGGATACTTCGCACCCAGCTGACGCCCGGTACCGCGCTGCACAACCTGCTGCATCGTCCACAGCGTCATATAGGCGGCCTGAGCAGGAACGGCACGCTCCGCCTGCGGGAAGCTCTGATAAAGCACGGAACCATCTTCGGCAATCACTGAGCGCAGGGCAGACAGCGGCGCGCGGTTGCCCCCGCTGGCAATGGTCTGGAACGCCTGCGCCACTTCGATCGGCGTCAGGTTAAGCGCACCGAGGATCATCGCCGGCACCGGATGCAGCTGATCTTTCGCCACGCCCAGCTTTTGCCAGGTATCGACAATCGCCGGCAGTCCCAGCGACATGCCCAGGTTCACCGTTGGCACGTTCATGGAACGGGTCAACGCATCCACCAGCATGACCTGGCCGCTGAACTGTTTATCATCGTTCTGCGGTGACCAGACCTGACCGTTAGGCTGGCGCAGGGAGATCGGCGCATCCGCAATCCAGGTATTCAGGCGATACTGATTTGGCTGGCTCAGGGCTGTGAGGTAGGTTGCCGGTTTTGCCAGAGAGCCGATTGAGCGACGCGCCTGCATCGCACGGTTGTAGCCTGCAAACTGCGGCTCGGCCCCGCCCACCATCGCGCGCACTTCGCCGGTGTTACGGTCAACCACCACCATCGCGGTTTCAAGATCGGAGAGCTTACGCTGTTTCTTCAGCGCCGGAATGCCTTCCACAGCCGCTTTTTCGGCCGCATCCTGCGCCACGGAGTCAAAGGTGGTGAAGATCTTCACGCCGGAGAGATCTTTGACCTTATCACCGAGCTTGCTTTGCAGCTCCTGACGCACCAGCTGCATAAACGCAGGCTGAGGCGAAATCACGCCGCCGCGCGGCTGAACGCCGAGCGGACGCGCGCTCAGCATGTCGTACAGCTCCTGGTCAATCACCTGCTGCTGTTGCAGCAGACGCAGAACGAGGTTACGACGCTCCAGCGCCAGTTTCGGGTTACGCCACGGGTTATAAATGGACGCCCCTTTCACCATGCCCACCAGCAGCGCCTGCTGGTCCAGGCTCAGCTCTTCCACCGGACGGCCAAAGTAGTACAGGCTCGCCAGCGGGAAGCCGCGGATTTCGTTATCGCCGCTCTGACCGAGGTACACCTCGTTCATGTACAGCTCAAGGATACGATCCTTGCTGTAGCGCGCATCCATCAGCACGGCCATGTAGGCTTCGTTCGCTTTACGCCAGTAAGAGCGTTCGCTGGAGAGGAACAGGTTTTTCACCAGCTGCTGGGTCAGCGTACTCGCTCCCTGCACGGTGCGACCGGCAGTCAGGTTAGCCAGTACCGCACGGCCAATCGAGTAGAGGCTGATGCCATCGTGCTCGTAGAAGTGACGGTCTTCGGTTGCCAGCAGGGTATCGACCAGCAGATCCGGGAAGCCATTACGCGCCACGAACAGGCGCTGCTCGCCGTTTGCTGACGAAAGCATGGTGATCAGACGCGGATCGAGACGGAAGAAACCGAACTGACGGTTGTTATCCATGTTCTCGATGGTGTCCAGACGATCGCCGTCAAAGGTCAGACGCGCGCGCACCTGCCCCTCTTTGCTGTCCGGGAAATCAAACGGACGACGGATCATCTCAATACTGTTGGACTGCACGGTAAATTCGCCAGGCCGCGTCATTTTTGACACCTGACGATACTGGGTGGCTTCCAGCAGTTTAACCATCTCGTTTTTGGTGATGGACATATCTGGCTCAAGGTTCACCATACGGCCATACACTGCCGCAGGGAGCTGCCAGACTTTTCCGTCGATACGGCTGCGGATCTTCTGATCCAGATACACGCCGTAAATTGCCATCAGGACAACAAAAATAATAAACAGCTTCAGCAGCAGCCAGAACCAGCCGCGCTTGCCCCGAGGCTTACGCCCTTTGCCTTTTCCATTACGCGGCATCGGTTCTTCATCCTCATAATCGTCTTCATAGTCATCGTCATAGTCCTCATCTCTGAGGCGACGACGGCTTACCTTTTCTTTCGCCGGACGCGCTGGTTTTCCCTTACGTCCTATTGGCTCGCGGTCATTCCCCGCCATGCTTTTTCTCCGCAACTTTCAGGCGCAAAGGCCAGATTTTCTTTTCTTTCACAGGCCTGTGAAAGAAGAAATCTCTCAAAATTTGTTTTCTCCCTCTCCCCGTGGGAGAGGGCCGGGGTGAGGGCATCAGGCCGCACTCCCCTTTTACGAATATTTCTTCGTTCGCCGCGTCGGCGCCGTATTCGCCGGATCGTCCGGCCAGACATGTTTGGGATATCGCCCCTTCATCTCTTTCTGCACTTCACGGTAGCTTCCCGCCCAGAACGCCCCCAAATCTCTGGTGATTTGTAATGGACGATGCGCAGGCGACAGCAGTTCAAGCACTAACGGCACACGCCCTTCCGCAATGGACGGCGTGGTGGCTTCACCAAACATCTCCTGTATCCGAACCGCCAGCGCCGGCGGATTATCCTCATGATAACGGATGGCAATCCGGCTTCCGGTCGGCACAGTGTAATGCCCTGGCAGTTCACTATCCAGACGTTGACGTAATGACCAGTCCAGTAAATTCTGTAACGCGGTCTTAACATCAAGCGCCTTAAGGGCTCGCAGAGAGTGTACGCCGCTCATTTGCGGCAGTAGCCAGCGCTCAAGCGTAGCGAGCAGCGTCTCGTCATCCACCGCAGGCCAACTATATTCCGGTAGCCACTTCGCGGCGCAGTGCAGACGAATGCGGTACTGCTCCGCTTCCGGCGTCCAGTTCAGGGCGCTCAGCCCTTTTTCCCGAATACCGTTCAGCATCGCCTGATGAAGCTCGTCTTCCGACGGCTTCGCCAGCGGCTTCGTCCCAAGCGTCAACTTGCCAATCTGACTGCGACGAAAGGCCTTCAGCGTGCCCTGGGCGTCATCCCATTCCACGGTATCAGATTGCTGAAGCAGCTGCGGACAGGCACGCGTCAGGGCGTCAATCTCTACGGCTATCGCCTGCAGGATACGCGCATCCGGAGAATGGCTGCCCTGCAGCAACAGCGGGGCGATCAGCCATTCGTGGCGCGTCAGCGCATCATCGCTGTCCAGCATCGCCCCCATGCCGTTTGCCAGCTGGTAGCGACCGTCCAGCCCGCGCCGACGCGCAATCCTGTCCGGGAAGGCCTGGGCCAGCAGGAAGGCAATCTTATCGCTGTCAGGCGCTCCTCCCCGGCTATTCAGGCGTTTACTCAGCTGCTGCGCCCGCTGCTGCCAGTTCCCCTGGCTGCGCGAAAACGCCTGCCCCAGATCGCTGCTGCCACCGCGAGGCGGCTCCTCAAGAATAGCCGCCAGTTTTGCCGCCGTGGCAATTTCATCATCCCTTTGCGCGGCCACCAGCATCGCGGCCAGACGCGGATCGTTGCCCAGCGCCGCCATTTTCTGGCCGCGCGCCGTCAGGCGCTCGCCTTCCAGCGCGCCAAGCTGCGTCAGCAACGTGCGCGCAGCGGTGAGGTTTACGGCAGGAGGAGGATTAAGCCAGGTGAGCTGCTCAGGGTTCGGGCAGCCCCACTGGAGCAGATCCATCACCAGACCAGACAAATCGCTTTGTAAAATTTCCGGCGTGCTTTGCTGTGCAGCGCGTTCAGCCTGCTCCGCGCTGGTCAAATGCAGGCAGATGCCCGGCTCAAGACGCCCCGCACGGCCCGCGCGCTGCACCATCGACGCCTGGCTGATGCGCTGCGTCAGGAGTTTAGTCAGCCCGGTACGCGGATCAAAGCTTGCCACTCTCTCCTGCGCGCTATCCACCACCAGGCGAATCCCTTCAATGGTCAAACTGGTTTCAGCAATGTTGGTTGCCAGCACCACCTTGCGCTGCCCCGCCGGGGCCGGAAGGATGGCTTTACGCTGATCCTGCAGCGACAACGCGCCGTAGAGCGGGCAAAGCAGCACGTCGCCGCCTACGCGGGTAGAAAGCTGCTCCTGCACGCGCTGAATTTCGCCCACGCCCGGCAAAAACAGCAGCAGGGAACCGGCTTCCTGGCGCAGCAGCTCAGCCGTGGCAATGGCGACGGCCTCGTCAAAACGCTGATGGGAGGGAATCGGCTGATAGCGGCGTTCAACCGGAAACGCCCGCCCCTCTGAGCTGATGACCGGCGCACCGGGTAATGCCTGTCGTAGCCGCTCGTTGTCCAGCGTAGCCGACATAATAAGCAGCCGGAGATCGTCGCGTAGCCCCTGCTGCACGTCCAGCAACAGCGCGAGGGCCAGATCCGCCTGCAGGCTGCGCTCGTGGAATTCATCGAGGATCACCAGCCCGACGCCGGTCAGCTCAGGATCGTTTTGCAGCATGCGGGTGAGAATACCCTCGGTGACCACTTCAAGACGCGTGGTCGGGCCAACGCAGGTCTCGGCACGCATCCTGTAACCTACCGTTTCGCCCGGTTTTTCATTCAGCAGTTCCGCCAGACGCTGCGCCACGTTGCGCGCGGCCAGCCTGCGCGGCTCCAGCAGGATAATTTTCCCGCGGATGTTTCCGTCTTTCAGAATCTGCAGCGGCAGCCAGGTGGACTTGCCCGCGCCCGTAGGGGCATTCAGCAAAACCTGCGGGGCATAGTGTAAGGCAGCGAGAAGCTCAGGAAGAATGACGGCGACCGGCAATGAGGACACTAACAGCTCCAGAGGGTTAACATTAGTCGGCGTACATTGTAGCATCGGCGCATATCATTACCGAGTCCTCCGTATGCCTGAGTCGAAACGGCTGTTCTTTGCCATTGAATTGCCCGCCACAATACAGCGTCAAATTGTTCGCTGGCGCGCTGATTGCTTTCCGCCGGAAGCGGGCCGCCCTGTCGCGGCGGCCAACCTGCACCTGACGCTGGCCTTTTTGGGCGACGTCAGTGCCGAAAAACAGCGGGCGTTAGCCGCGATGGCCGGGCGTATTGCCCAGCCGGAATTTACGCTGCACCTCGACGACGCGGGCCAGTGGCTGCGTTCGCGCGTGGTCTGGCTGGGAACGCGCCAGCCGCCGCGCGGATTGTTACAGCTGGCGAATATGCTGCGCGCCCAGGCGGCGCGCAGCGGCTGTTATCAGAGCCCACAGCCGTTTCATCCACATATCACGCTGCTGCGCGATGCCGGTCAGGCCGTTGCCATCCCGCCGCCGGGTTTTCACTGGGCCTTTCCGGTCAACGCATTCGCGCTTTACGAATCCGTCTTTGCACAGGGACGCACCCGCTATACGCCGCTACAGCGCTGGACGCTGGGCAACACCGAAAGGAATTCTGATGAAGTTTAGTCCTCCCCTGCAGCACGCTACGCTTATCCAGCGCTACAAACGCTTCCTCGCCGACGTGATTACCCCCGAAGGGGTTCAGCTCACCCTGCACTGCCCCAATACCGGCGCCATGACGGGGTGCGCGACGCCGGGTGACAGAGTCTGGTATTCCACATCAGAAAATAGTAAACGCAAATATGCCCATACCTGGGAAGTGACCGAAACCCAAAACGGGGCATTTATTTGCGTCAATACCCAGCGCGCAAATCAGCTGGTTAAGGAAGCGCTGACCCTTGGCACCATTCCCGAACTGGTGGGATATGGCACGCATAAAAGTGAAGTGAAATATGGCGATGAAGGCAGCAGAATTGACTTCATGTTACAGGCGGAAGACAGGCCCGAGTGCTATATTGAAGTAAAATCAGTGACGTTAGCGGAACAGGAAAATGGCTACTTCCCGGATGCGGTAACGCTACGTGGCCAGAAGCATCTGCGAGAGCTAATGAGTGTTGCGGCGGCGGGCAAACGCGCCGTATTGCTGTTTGCGGTGTTGCATTCAGCCATTGAACGTTTCTCACCTGCCCGCCATATTGATCCTAAATACGCGCAATTGTTGAATGAGGCACAAAAGCAGGGGGTAGAGGTTTTCGCTTATAAAGCGGAACTTTCTGCCGATAATATGACTCTGAGATCGTCTCTTCCCATTGTCTTATAAGGGATTAGACATTGACGAATAAGTGTTCTGGCCGCGTGCGCAAATACGCTTTTCCTCACAGGCTTGTCAAGTGTTACGTTTAGATAATTGCCATACGGAAAAGCATCTGCTATTTATAGCGACCTGATTTTTCCCCCAACACGGGGATCGATAGTGCGTGTTAAGGAGAAGCAACATGCAAGAAGGGCAAAACCGTAAAACATCGTCCCTGAGTATTCTCGCCATCGCTGGGGTGGAGCCGTATCAAGAGAAGCCGGGCGAAGAGTATATGAACGAAGCCCAGCTGTCGCACTTCAAGCGTATTCTTGAAGCATGGCGTAATCAACTCAGGGATGAAGTCGATCGCACCGTTACTCATATGCAGGATGAAGCTGCTAACTTCCCGGATCCGGTAGACCGTGCCGCTCAGGAAGAAGAGTTCAGCCTCGAACTGCGTAACCGTGACCGCGAACGCAAACTGATCAAAAAGATCGAGAAAACGCTGAAAAAAGTCGAAGACGAAGATTTTGGCTACTGCGAATCCTGCGGTGTTGAAATTGGCATTCGTCGCCTGGAAGCGCGTCCAACCGCCGATCTGTGCATCGACTGTAAAACGCTGGCCGAAATCCGCGAAAAACAGATGGCCGGTTAATACCAGCGCTGTTTACACACTCCAAAGGCGGGAGTCTCTCCCGCCTTGTTACTGTTGATATGTCTGAATCACACTATATTGGGCGCTTCGCGCCATCTCCTTCCGGTGAATTACACTTCGGCTCATTAATTGCCGCGCTCGGCAGCTACCTGCAGGCTCGCGCCCGCCTGGGAAAATGGCTTGTCCGCATTGAAGATATAGACCCCCCGCGTGAAGTTCCCGGTGCTGCAGAGACGATTCTGCGTCAGCTGGAACATTACGGTCTTTACTGGGATGACGAGGTGCTCTGGCAGTCAAAACGTCACGAGGCTTATCGTGAACGTCTGGCCTGGCTTCGCGATCGGGGGCTTTCCTATAACTGCACCTGCACCCGCGCGCGTATCCAGAGCGTGGGTGGCGTCTATGACGGCCACTGCCGTACGCTTAATCTTCCCCCGGAAAATGCCGCCGTACGTATAAAGCAGCGTGCCCCGGTGACGCGCTTTACCGATCTCCTCTCCGGTGAGATTCATGCCGATGAACGTCTGGCGCGTGAGGATTTTATTATTCACCGCCGTGACGGCCTGTTTGCCTATAACCTGGCGGTGGTCGTCGACGATCGTTTCCAGGGCGTGACGGAAATTGTGCGCGGGGCGGATCTGGTCGAACCGACCGTGCGACAAATATCGCTCTATCACCAGTTTGGCTGGACGGCCCCGGACTACATTCATCTGCCGCTGGCGGTCAATGCGCAGGGCTTTAAATTGTCAAAGCAGAACCACGCCCCGGCCCTGCCAGACGGCGATCCGCGTCCTGTTTTGATCGACGCGCTGCGATTTCTCAACCAGAATGTAACCAACGAATGGCAGGATCTGCGAATTGACGAACTGCTGAAAATGGCCGTTGCCAACTGGACGCTCGCGGCAGTGCCAAAAATCCAGCATTCTCAAATGCGTTGCGCTGAGCTATGATTAGCCGCTTTTTTCATAACAAAACACACTACGAGGTGTACCATTTTTACCCGAGTCGCTAATTTTTGCCGTAAAGTGCTAAGCCGCGAAGAGAGCATGGCGAACGATGCTATTGCACAGCCACACATGTCGGTTATTCCGCGTGAGCAGCACACTATTTCCCGCAAAGATATCAGTGAAAATGCCCTCAAGGTGCTCTATCGTCTGAATAAAGCGGGCTACGAGGCCTATCTCGTGGGCGGTGGAGTACGTGATTTACTGCTGGGCAAAAAACCAAAAGATTTCGACGTGACGACCAGCGCCACGCCTGAGCAGGTGCGCAAATTATTCCGCAACTGCCGTCTCGTTGGCCGCCGTTTCCGTCTGGCTCACGTGATGTTTGGGCCGGAAATTATCGAAGTGGCGACCTTCCGCGGCCACCACGAAGCGGGCGCATCCGATCGCACCACGTCACAGCGCGGCCAGAACGGCATGCTGCTGCGTGATAATATCTTCGGCTCTATCGAAGAAGATGCCCAGCGTCGCGACTTCACCATCAACAGCCTTTATTACAGCGTGGCGGATTTCACCGTGCGCGATTACGTCGGCGGCATGCAGGACCTGAAAGAAGGTCTGATCCGTCTGATCGGCACGCCGGAAACGCGCTATCGCGAAGATCCCGTGCGTATGCTGCGCGCCGTGCGTTTCGCCGCCAAGCTTAATATGCGCATCAGCCCGGAAACGGCAGAGCCGATTCCGCGCCTGGCGACGCTGATTAACGACGTGCCGCCTGCCCGCCTGTTTGAAGAGGCGCTGAAGCTGCTGCAGGCCGGCCACGGCTTTGAAACCTACAATCTGCTGCGCGAATACAACCTTTTCCAGCCCCTGTTCCCGACCATTACCCGCTACTTCACCGAAAGCGGTGACAGCCCAATGGAGCGGATGATTGCGCAGGTGCTGAAAAATACCGATACCCGTATTCGCAACGACATGCGCGTCAATCCGGCGTTCCTGTTTGCGGCGATGTTCTGGTATCCGCTGCTCGAAACGGCCCAGCGAATTACCCAGGAGAGCGGGCTTGCCTACTATGATGCCTTCGCGCTGGCCGCAAACGACGTGCTGGACGAAGGGTGCCGTACGCTCGCTATTCCAAAACGTATTACCACGCTGGTGCGCGATATCTGGCAGCTTCAGCTGCGCATGTCCCGTCGTCAGGGCAAACGCGCCTGGAAGCTGATGGAGCATCCAAAATTCCGCGCCGCCTTCGATCTGCTGTCGCTGCGTGCTGAAATTGAACGCAACCAGGAGCTGCAGCGCCTGGCGCAGTGGTGGGCCGAATTCCAGGTCTCCGCCCCGCCGGAGCAAAAAGATATGCTCACCGGGCTGGATGAAGAGCCGGAACCGCGTCGCCGCCATCGTCGTCCGCGCAAACGCGCGCCGCGTCGTGAAGGGACAGCATGACCCTTGCGTATATCGCCATTGGCAGCAATTTAGCCTCTCCGCTGGAGCAGGTGAACGCTGCCGTACAGGCGCTGGGGGAGATCCCGCAAAGCAAGATCGTGGCGGTCTCCTCTTTCTACCGTACCCCGCCGCTGGGGCCGCAGGATCAGCCTGATTATCTCAATGCCGCCGTGGTGCTGGAAACCGCCCTTGATGCCGAAACGCTGCTCGATAACACCCAGCGCATCGAACTGCAGCAGGGCCGCGTACGCAAAGCCGAGCGCTGGGGACCGCGCACGCTGGACCTCGACATTATGCTGTTTGGTCACGAGACCATTAGCACTGAACGTCTCACCGTTCCGCATTACGACATGAAAAATCGCGGGTTTATGCTCTGGCCGCTGTTTGAAGTCGCCCCCGATCTCATCTTCCCTGACGGCATCTCGCTCAAGTCCATTCTGGACGGCCTCAACGCGGAAAGACCCGCCCGCTGGTGATCCGGTCCCCTGCTGATTAGCCTTAAAATAATTGTGGCTAATCGGTTGCCTAAAATCATTGTTCCCTCGAATGTTACTGTTAGAATGCGCAAAGATTCGCTTTTGGGCTATCAGGAAACAGTATGAAACCAACCACCATCTCCTTACTGCAGAAATGCAAACAGGAAAAAAAACGCTTCGCCACCATCACCGCGTATGACTACAGCTTCGCCAAACTCTTTGCCGAAGAGGGTATCAACGTCATGCTGGTCGGAGATTCGTTAGGGATGACGGTACAAGGACATGATTCCACACTGCCGGTCACGGTTGAGGATATCGCTTACCACACGCGTGCGGTGCGCCGCGGGGCTCCAGCCTGCCTGCTGCTTTCCGATCTGCCGTTTATGGCCTATGCCACGCCGGAGCAGGCATTCGAAAACGCGGCAGCGGTCATGCGTGCTGGCGCTAACATGGTCAAAATTGAAGGCGGCGCCTGGCTGGTGGATACGGTGAAGATGCTCACCGAGCGCGCCGTGCCGGTGTGCGGCCATTTGGGCCTGACGCCGCAGTCCGTCAACATCTTTGGTGGATATAAGGTGCAGGGCCGCGGTGACGCCGCCCAGACGCTGTTTGATGATGCCCTGGCGCTGGAAGCCGCAGGCGCCCAGCTGCTGGTGCTGGAGTGCGTGCCGGTTGAGCTGGCGAATCGTATTACTGAAGCCCTGTCGATTCCGGTGATTGGTATTGGCGCAGGCAACGTGACCGACGGTCAGATCCTGGTGATGCACGACGCCTTTGGCATCACCGGCGGGCATATTCCGAAGTTTGCCAAAAATTTCCTCACCGAAGCGGGCGACATGCGCGCTGCGGTCAGGCAGTATATTGCCGACGTTGAATCCGGTGTTTACCCGGGTGAAGAACACAGTTTCCATTAAGGAGTCTCGTTGTGCTAATCATTGAAACCCTGCCGCTGCTGCGCCAGCATATCCGTCGCGCGCGTCAGGAAGGTAAACGTATCGCACTGGTCCCAACCATGGGCAACCTGCATGACGGCCATATGAAGCTGGTTGACGAAGCAAGAGCCCGTGCAGATATCGTGGTGGTCAGTATCTTCGTTAACCCAATGCAGTTTGACCGCGCCGACGATCTGGCACGCTATCCGCGCACCCTGCAGGAAGATTGCGAGAAGCTCAAAAAACGCCATGCGGATATTGTCTTCTCTCCGGCACCGGCGGATGTCTATCCTCAGGGTACCGATGAGGCCACTTACGTTGACGTACCAGGCATTTCCACCATGCTGGAAGGCGCAAGCCGCCCGGGTCATTTCCGCGGCGTATCGACCATCGTCAGCAAGCTGTTCAACCTGGTGCAGCCGGACGTTGCCTGCTTCGGTGAGAAAGATTTCCAGCAGCTGGCGCTGATCCGCAAGATGGTTGCGGATATGGGCTACGATATCGAGATTGTCGGCGTACCCATTGTACGCGCGAAAGACGGTCTGGCGCTCAGCTCGCGAAATGGCTACCTGACCGCGGACCAGCGTAAAATCGCGCCGGGCTTAAGCAAGGTCATGAACACCATGGCAGAACAGCTGCTGGCGAAAGAGTTAATGGCCGAAGAGATTATTGCTCTGGCTGAACAGGCGCTGAACGATAAAGGCTTCCGCGCTGATGATATTCAAATTCGCGATGCCGATACGCTTCTGGAGCTTACACAGACCAGCAAACGTGCGGTCATTCTGGTGGCGGCATGGCTCGGTCAGGCCCGCCTAATCGACAACAAAGTGGTTGAACTGGCGTAGGTTTCTCTACCCGGAAGATGAAAGGTAAATGTAATGATTCGCAAAATGCTGCAAGGTAAGCTTCACCGTGTGAAAGTCACCCAAGCCGACCTGCACTATGAAGGCTCCTGCGCTATCGACCAGGATTTCCTTGATGCTGCGGGCATCCTTGAAAACGAAGCGATTGATATCTGGAACGTTAACAACGGCAAACGTTTCTCAACCTACGCCATCGCCGCCGAGCGCGGGTCTAAAATCATCTCCGTTAACGGCGCGGCAGCGCACTGCGCGGACGTGGGCGATATTGTGATTATCGCCAGCTTCGTGATGATGTCTGATGAAGAAGCACGCCGCTGGCAGCCGAAAGTGGCCTACTTTGAAGGCGACAACGACATGAAACGTACCGCGAAGGCGATTCCGGTTCAGGTTGCATAAGCACTATCCCTGCGGCTGATTGCTGATCAGCCGCGACATGGTCTCCAGCGAATCCGTTCTTAAGATGTACAGGCGTTTCAGTAAGAACGGATTATCCCCCGGCTTCACCTTCCCTTTCACCGTCGTCACCGCAAGATGAAAACCGGCGTCGTTCGCCGCCTTTATCGCTTTATTGTCGTAGCCGCCAAACGGATAGGAAAGATAGAGCACGCGTGGATTAAACTGCGCCAGCGCGCGACGCGAGCGTTCAAAATCAAACAAAATCACGTGATAGCTGCGGCTCAGTAAAATCGGGTGCTTATACCCATCCACGCGGTGCAGGAAGTGGGTGTGGGACTGAATATCGAACACATCCTGAATCCCCTTAATCTCCTGCACGCTCATAAACTGCAGCGATTTCGGGTCCCACTTCTGCGGATGGCCTTTTATGCGGGAAGAGATAATAAACGCGGTAGCCTTGAAGCCGTACTCTTTCAGCACAGGATAGGCATAGCGGCTAACGGATTTCAGGCCATCGTCAAAGGTAATCACCACCGATTTTGCAGGCAGGTTCATTTTGTTACGCACGTACCCTTCAAGCTGGTACATCGTCAGGGTGGTATAGCCCTGATCGCGTAGCCAGGCCATCTGGTTGTTGAACGCACGTACGCTGGTGGTCGTGGACGTATGTCGAAAGCGCGTGTTTTCTTCATCACGCAAAATATGGTGGTAGGTCAGAACCGGAAGGCCGTTATCTTCCTGCGCGTCCAGGCTGCTGATCCACGCCAGACGATTGCCGATGCGGATCTGGAACCAGGTCTGATTCAGACGGTCCTTCAGTTTATTCAGAATGGGATAACGCAGGTTGGCGCTAAGGGTGCCAAAAGGCGCACTTCCGCTGCTGGGCGCGTTATAGACGGGCGTATCTTTCCAGGTGATGAGGTTCTGGTTACTGAGCGGCTTGTTCAGATCGCCCAGGCTGTCCTCAACGCGCTGTTTGCCCTGCACTTTCTCAAGGTGATCTTTATCGATAAACCCCGTGCCGAATCCGAAGCGAAATTCATAATAATCCGCCGCAGCGGGAAAAACCGCGAGGATCTGCCCGGCGCGGATATTGCCTACGTTAACCACCTCATTCCCCACCTGGGCCCAGATGGCCGCATCCTCAGTGGTTTGCATATATTGAGCAGGAAGCCCTTGCTGACTTATCAGGCTGGCAGACGCCCCGCCGGAAACCAGCAGCAAAAGGAGAAAGATAACGCGCATGAACATAGGATATTAATCGACACAGGAAATCAGTCGCCATTGTAGCAAAAGCGACATCAATACCAATGTTTAATGCTTATACAGATCGTGAAGCAGAACGAAAGGCGGGTTCTTCTGCTGCTGGTGCCACAGGCTGCTCACTTCCGGCAGCCCCTCTGCCACGATGGCGTGACGAAACTCGGCGCTGCTTAACGAGGCACGAAGCGGATACACGGTTTCGAGTAAAGGCAGGCTGATACCGGAGATCACTTCACAGTTATCATGCTTGTGGCTCAGTAACGCCGCGGCCCGGTAAGGCGCCGCGCCCGATTTATCGGTAAGAAAAATCACGCCATCACCGGTGTCCGTTTCATGCAGGGCATCGCACATCATGCGGCTCAGCATGTTGGTGCTCAACCCGCGCCAGTAGTTTACCGCCCGGCATTGCACCAGCGGGCCAAATCTGGCTTCAAGCTTATCCAGCATTTCCTGCGCCTGTTCATCGTGGCAGGTGATAACCCATCCCAGCATAACTCCCTCCTTAGCAGGCAAGTAGTTTAGCGGAGTGAAGGTTAGCTTACGGTGATAACTGTCAAAGAAAGTGCCCGGCAAACAGAACGTCACCGGGCAAAAGATTAGCTGCGCAGCCCGCGTCCGCGCTGGATCAGCGACCAGCAGAGCAGGTAGAAGGCGATGATAAACACCACCAGCACCGCCACCGTGGTAAACAGCGGCACATCGGTGATACCGAGGAAGCCAAAGCGGAACCCGCTGATCATGTAGACAATCGGGTTCAGGTGCGACAGCGCCTGCCAGAACGGTGGCAGCAGCGTCAGGGAGTAGAACACCCCGCCGAGATAGGTCAGCGGCGTCAGCACGAAGGTCGGGATCAGGCTGATATCGTCAAACGTTTTGGCGAACACGGCGTTCAGCAGACCGGCCAGCGAGAAGAGGATCGCCGTCAGGAGCAGCGTCAGCGCGACAAACAGCCACGAGTGGACCTGGAACGGCACGAAGAACAGCGAAATCGCCGTGACCAGGATCCCCACGCACAGCCCGCGCGCCACGCCGCCGCCCACGTAGCCCGCGATAATAACGTGCGTCGGCACCGGCGCGACCAGCAGCTCTTCAATATTGCGCTGGAACTTGGCGCTGAAAAACGACGACGCCACGTTGGCGTAGGCATTGGTGATCACCGCCATCATGATCAGGCCCGGCACGATAAACTGCATATAGGTAAAGCCGTGCATCTCACCAATCCGGGAACCAATAAGGTTACCGAAGATGATGAAATAGAGCGTCATCGTGATGACCGGCGGTACCAGGGTTTGCACCCAGATACGCATAAAGCGGTTGATCTCTTTCGCCCAGATACTTTTCAGCGCGACCCAGTAAAGATGCGTCATGCCTTGTCTCCTTGTTTGTCATGTACCAGAGAGACAAACAGCTCTTCCAGTCGGTTCGCTTTGTTACGCATACTTAAAACCTGAATCCCCTGCGCGCTCAGCTGTGAGAACACGCTGTTAATCCCCTGCTCGCGCAGCACTTCCACTTCCAGCGTCGAGGTATCTACCAGACGATAGTTGTAACCTTCAAGTTTTGGCAGCGCGCTTTTCGCCGCCAGATCGAGAATGAAGGTTTCGGATTTCAGCTTGGAGAGCAGATTCTTCATCGAGGTGTTCTCCACCAGCTCGCCGTTCTGAATGATGCCGATATTGCGGCACAGCATTTCAGCCTCTTCAAGGTAGTGGGTGGTCAGAATAATGGTGGTGCCTTTGTCGTTGAGATCTTTCAGGAAGCCCCACATGGAGCGACGAAGTTCGATATCAACACCCGCTGTCGGTTCATCGAGGATCAGCAGCTTTGGCTCGTGCATCAGCGCACGGGCGATCATCAGGCGGCGCTTCATCCCGCCGGACAACATGCGCGCGCGTTCGTTACGCTTTTCCCACAGATCGAGCTGCTTAAGGTATTTTTCGCTACGCTCGAGAGCCTCTTTACGCTCAACGCCGTAATAGCCCGCCTGGTTAACGACAATTTGCTGCACCGTCTCGAACGGGTTGAAGTTGAACTCCTGCGGAACCAGCCCCAGCTGGCGCTTGGCGTTCACCACGTCTTTTTGCAGGTCGTACCCAAACACGCTCACCCGGCCGGACGTTTTATTGACCAGCGAGCTGATAATCCCAATGGTGGTCGATTTCCCGGCCCCGTTCGGCCCCAGAAGCGCGTAAAAATCGCCGGCCTCTACTTTCAGATCTATTCCGCGTAGCGCCTGAACGCCACCCGGATAGGTTTTTTTAAGCTGCTCAAGCTCCAGTGCAATTGCCATGAAATTAACTTACCTTCAGTTCTTACACACGTTGTGTGGTTTCATTAAAAGTCGGGTTACCCTATAGTAGCGCAACGCAATAACTCGGTTACAGGTCGCTAACCTCCATGAACAACATAGATACACTCATCAGCAACAATGCACTATGGTCAAAAATGCTGGTGGAGGAAGACCCCGGATTTTTTGGAAAACTCGCGCAGGCTCAGAACCCACGCTTTCTCTGGATTGGATGTTCCGACAGCCGCGTACCGGCGGAGCGCCTGACCGGCCTTGAACCCGGCGAACTGTTTGTTCACCGCAATGTCGCCAATCTCGTGATTCACACCGATCTCAACTGTCTTTCTGTTGTTCAGTATGCCGTGGACGTTCTGCAAGTCGAGCACATCATCATTTGCGGCCATTATGGCTGCGGCGGCGTGCAGGCGGCGGTTGAAAACACGGAACTGGGGCTCATTGATAACTGGCTACTGCACATCCGCGATATCTGGTTCAAACATAGCTCACTGCTGGGCGAAATGCCGCAGGAGCGTCGCATGGATACCCTTTGCGAACTCAACGTGATGGAGCAGGTGTATAACCTGGGTCACTCAACGATCATGCAATCAGCGTGGAAACGCGGGCAGAAGGTCTCTATCCACGGCTGGGCGTACGGGATTCACGATGGCCTGCTGCGCAATCTGGAAGTGACCGCCACCAACCGCGAAACGCTGGAGCAGCGTTACCGTTCGGGGATTGCCAACCTTCAGCTTAAGCATGTAAATCATAAATAAAGCCGGGGATGTTCTCCCTCTCCCTGTGGGAGAGGGCCGGGGTGAGGACATCAGCCCTCGATTACTCGTCCAGCAGTACCACTTTCCCCACATACGGCAGATGACGATAGCGCTGCGCGTAGTCAATGCCGTAACCGACGACGAATTCGTCAGGAATCGAGAAGCCCACGAACTCTACCGGCACCTGCACTTCACGACGGTCAGGTTTATCCAGCAGCGTACAAATCGCCAGAGATTTTGGTTCACGCAGGCTCAGGATCTCGCGCACTTTTGACAGCGTGTTGCCGGAGTCGATGATGTCCTCAACGATCAACACATCTTTGCCACGAATATCTTCATCCAGATCTTTCAGGATTTTCACATCACGGGTAGTGGACATGCCGCTGCCGTAGCTGGAGGCGGTCATAAAATCGACCTCATGGGGCACATGCACTTCACGGCACAGGTCTGCCATGAACATGAAAGAGCCGCGCAACAGACCGACCAGCACCATTTCGCTGCCGCTGTCCTTGTAATGTTCGGTGATTTGACGACCCAGTTCGGCGATACGCGCTTTGATCTCGGCTTCCGGGATCATCACTTCAACAGTATGTTTCATATTACTAACCAAATGATTTTAGTGAAAATCTCTCAATACGGATGAGTTAATATCCAGCACTGATACGCAAGCCAGCCATTATATCAGCAAATGGATAAGCCTGGCGTATGAGTTATAAAAAGCAAATATTGTGATTCCGATCACACTTGTTAATACCTATAATTAGTTGCTAGCAAATTATTAACAAAAACTGACGAGTACACTTTCTATGGCTGAAACAAACTCTAAACAGCCGCGTCTACTGGTGACATTAACAGCCGCATTCGCAGCCTTCTGCGCGCTGTATCTGTTAATCGGTGGCGTCTGGCTGGTCGCTTTAGGCGGCTCCTGGTACTACCCGATTGCGGGTCTGGTTATGGTTGGCGTAACCGTCCTGCTGTTGCGTAGAAAACAATCTGCACTGTGGCTGTATGCCGCCCTCCTTCTTGCCACCATGATCTGGGGCGTCTGGGAAGTCGGGTTCGACTTCTGGGCACTGACGCCGCGCAGCGACATCCTGGTCTTCTTCGGTATCTGGCTGATCCTGCCGTTCGTCTGGCGTCGCCTGATTGTGCCGTCCAGCGGTGCGGTGGCGGGCCTGGTTGTTGCCCTGCTGATTACCGGCGGCATTCTGACCTGGGCCGGCTTTAATGACCCACAGGAGATCAACGGTACGCTGAACGCAGAATCCACGCCTGCTGCGGCTATCTCGCAGGTCGCTGACGGCGACTGGCCAGCGTATGGTCGTAACCAGGAAGGTCAACGTTACTCCCCGCTGAAGCAGATCAACGCGGACAACGTTAAAAACCTGAAGGAAGCCTGGGTATTCCGTACCGGCGACCTGAAGATGCCGAACGATCCGGGTGAACTGACCAACGAAGTCACGCCGATTAAAGTCGGCAATATGCTCTACCTGTGTACGGCGCACCAGCGTCTGTTCGCGCTCGACGCGGCCACCGGTAAAGAGAAATGGCACTTTGATCCGCAGCTGAATTCCAACCCGTCCTTCCAGCACGTCACCTGCCGTGGCGTCTCTTACCACGAAGCGCGCGCCGATAATGCGAGCCCGGAAGTTATTGCTGACTGTCCTCGCCGCATTATGCTGCCGGTGAACGATGGCCGTCTGTTCGCCATCAATGCCGAAACGGGCAAGCTGTGCGAAACCTTTGCCAACAAAGGTATCCTGAACCTGCAGACCAACATGCCGGACACCACGCCGGGTCTGTATGAACCCACCTCGCCGCCAATCATCACCGATAAAACCATCGTGATTGCCGGTTCGGTAACGGATAACTTCTCCACGCGTGAAACCTCCGGCGTTATCCGTGGTTTCGACGTGAACACCGGTAAACTGCTGTGGGCCTTCGACCCGGGCGCGAAAGATCCAAACGCGATCCCGTCGGACGAGCACACCTTTACCTTTAACTCGCCAAACTCCTGGGCACCGGCGGCGTATGACGCGAAGCTGGACCTGGTCTATCTGCCAATGGGTGTGACCACGCCAGATATCTGGGGCGGTAACCGCACGCCGGAGCAGGAGCGTTACGCGAGTGCTATCGTGGCGCTGAACGCGACCACCGGCAAGCTGGCGTGGAGCTACCAGACCGTTCACCACGATCTGTGGGATATGGATATGCCGTCCCAGCCGACGCTGGCGGACATTACCGTTGATGGCAAAACCGTTCCGGTGATTTACGCTCCGGCCAAGACGGGCAACATCTTCGTGCTGGATCGCAGCAACGGCAAGCTGGTTGTGCCTGCACCGGAAAAACCGGTTCCGCAGGGCGCGGCGAAAGGCGATTACGTCAGCAAAACCCAGCCGTTCTCTGACCTGAGCTTCCGTCCGAAGAAAGACCTCAGCGGTGCGGACATGTGGGGTGCCACCATGTTTGACCAGCTGGTGTGCCGCGTGATGTTCCACCAGCTGCGCTATGAAGGCATCTTCACGCCGCCATCTGAGCAGGGCACGCTGGTCTTCCCGGGTAACCTGGGGATGTTCGAGTGGGGCGGGATCTCCGTTGACCCTAACCGTCAGGTGGCGATTGCCAACCCGATGGCGCTACCGTTCGTTTCCCGCTTGATCCCACGCGGTCCGGGCAACCCAATGGAGCAGCCGAAAGACGCGAAAGGCAGCGGTACCGAAGCCGGCATTCAGCCGCAGTACGGCGTGCCGTTTGGCGTAACGCTGAACCCGTTCCTGTCGCCGTTTGGTCTGCCGTGTAAACAGCCTGCCTGGGGTTATATCTCCGGTCTGGATCTGAAAACTAACCAGATCGTATGGAAAAAACGTATTGGTACGCCACAGGACAGCATGCCGTTCCCGATGCCTGTTCCGGTGCCGTTCAATATGGGTATGCCAATGCTGGGTGGCCCAATTTCTACCGCCGGTAACGTGCTGTTCATCGCGGCAACCGCAGATAACTACCTGCGCGCGTACAACATGACCAACGGTGAAAAACTGTGGCAGGGCCGTCTGCCGGCGGGTGGACAGGCCACGCCGATGACCTATGAAGTGAATGGCAAGCAGTACGTTGTCATCTCAGCGGGTGGTCACGGTTCGTTTGGCACCAAGATGGGCGACTATATCGTCGCGTATGCGTTGCCTGACGAAAACAAGTAACTGAAAAAGCCGGGTGGCGGCTACGCCTTACCCGGCCTACGGAAAGATGAAAAACGGCAACCTCGGTTGCCGTTTTTGTGTTTGTTCCCTCTCCCCGTGGGAGAGGGCTAGGGTGAGGGCATCAGGCCGCACTGTTTCAAATAGTGAACCCCAGCATCATCCCCGTATCTTCATGCTCCAGCAGGTGGCAGTGCGCCATATAGGCAAACTCTTTCGGCGCCTCATGGTCAAACTTCACCAGCACCTCGCTGACGCCGCCCTCCACTCTCACCGTATCTTTCCAGCCCGCGCGATGCGCATCCGGCGCTTTACCGTTCTCTGTGAGAATGCGGAACTGGGTGCCGTGGATATGGAACGGGTGCAGCATCATGTCCCCTTCGCCTGAAATCACCCAGCGCTCAAGCTGACCCTTTGTCGCAGCAAACATCGGCGTGTTCATGTCGAACGCTTTGCCGTTGATCATGTTGGCGTTGTGGAAATCAAAGCCGTGGTCGCCGTGATTCATATTCCCCATGCCGCCCATTTTGCCGTGGTCCATATTCATGTGGCCCATCATCTGGCCGTGCTGCATCCCCGCCATCGCCTTATCGCCATATTTCGCCATCAGCGCCTGCATGCCCATCATATCGAGCATCGGGTTCATGGAGAGCTGCAGCTTGCGCTGCGTAAGCCCATCCAGCGACGGGAGGGCTGGCAGGGTGGTTAACGTATCAGGCAGCGTGCCGGAAGCGGCCACCAGCAGCGGCTGAATACGCAGCACCGGATGCGGCTTATCAAACGGTGCGACCGCCATCCCCATCTGGCTCACCGGCAGGGTTACGAGGTCAAACGGCTTGCCGTCGCTGATATCCACCAGCACCTCAAAGCGTTCGCCCATGAGCATCGGCAGCTCGCTCACCTTCACCGGCTCCGGCAGCAGCCCGCCGTCGCTGGCTACCACGTACAGCGGACGTTTATCGCTGGCGGCGAAATTGAGCGAGCGCGCGTTACAGCCGTTGAGCAGGCGCAGGCGCAGCCAGCCTTTCGGCGCGGCGTGCTGAGGGTAAATGGCGCCGTTGGTCAGCAACGTGTCGCCAAACCAGCCTACCGCCGCGCTCATCACGTCCAGCTGGTAGTCTATTTGCCCGTCAGCGTTGAATTTCTTGTCCTGCACAATCACCGGTACGTCGTCGATGCCCCACTGCTTCGGCAGGCGCAGCAGGCGGCTTTCGTCGTCTTCAATCAGCACCAGCCCCGCCAGCCCCATCGCCACCTGATGGCCCGTTTTGCCATGCTGATGCGGATGGAACCAGCAGGTCGCCGCGCGCTGATCGGGCGTAAAGGTGACGCTGCGCGTACCGCCCGCTTTGATGATGCCCTGCGGCCCACCGTCCACCTCGCCCGGCACTTCCAGCCCGTGCCAGTGCAGCGTCGTCTCTTCGGCGAGCGTGTTGTGGATATCCACCGTCACCGTTTTCCCTTTACGTAGCTGAAGCGCCGGACCGAGCAAATTGCCGTTATAACCCCACGTCGTGGCGTGGTGCTCGCCGAACGTCGTTTTACCGGCCTGAACCACAAGCTGGATACGGCTGCGGGCGTCAGCGGTCACTAAGTCAGGGATGGGTAAGACAGGCCTGTCGGCCGCAAAAACGCGCGGCTCCAGAGTGGTAATGCGCTGGCAGCCCCCAGCACAGCGGAATATTTTAAAAAATCACGACGTTGCATGTTCATTTCCTTATTTCCAGCAGGCGATCTTTTGAGCATAAACCCTCCCCTTACCGGAAGGTCAAGTCAAGCGGCAATAATAAAGATCGTCGCACCGGCATCAAGTATGCTAACGTTAATTTTCCGTGAAGAAGTGGTAGAAGCAATGAAGACGTTTTTCAGGACAATTTTGTTCGGAAGCCTGATGGCAATGTGTGCGAACAGCTATGCGCTAAGTGAAAATGAAGCGGAAGATATGGCCGATTTAACGGCGGTTTTTGTATTCCTGAAAAATGATTGTGGCTACCAGAATTTACCCAACGGGCAGATTCGCCGCGCGCTGGTCTTTTTTGCCCAGCAAAACCAGTGGGATCTCAGCAACTACGACAGCTTCGACATGAAGGCGCTCGGCGAAGACAGCTACCGTGACTTGAGCGGTATTGGTATTCCCACTGCCAAAAAATGTAAAGCGCTGGCTCGCGACTCACTCAGCCTGCTCGCCTACGTCAAATAACCTTCCCGACGCCCCCCTGTTGAACCTATAGCCGTGCAACCACGGTTATAGTTAGCTATCATGTTTCGCTCATTTTTTTGTGAGCGTAACGGATGTTAACAAAGGAGGAGTCCGCGTATGGCCGACCACACGTTGTGGCATGAAACACTGCATGACCAGTTTGGTCAGTACTTTGCCGTTGATAACGTGCTCTATCATGAGAAAACCGATCACCAGGATCTCATCATCTTCGAAAACGCCGCCTTTGGCCGCGTGATGGCGCTGGACGGCGTCGTGCAAACGACCGAGCGCGACGAGTTTATCTATCACGAAATGATGACCCACGTTCCGCTGCTGGCGCACGGACACGCGAAGCATGTCCTGATTATCGGCGGCGGCGACGGCGCAATGCTGCGTGAAGTGTCCCGCCATCGTTCCATTGAAACCATCACCATGGTGGAAATCGATGCGGGCGTCGTCTCTTTCTGTCGCCAGTATCTGCCCAACCACAATGCCGGTAGCTATGACGATCCGCGCTTTAGCCTGGTGATTGACGACGGCGTTAACTTTGTTAACCAGACCTCGCAGACCTTTGACGTCATTATCTCCGACTGCACCGACCCAATCGGCCCCGGCGCGTCGCTGTTTACCTCCTCCTTCTACGAAGGCTGCAAGCGCTGCCTGAACCCGGGCGGGATCTTCGTCGCACAAAATGGCGTCTGCTTCCTGCAGCAGGATGAAGCGCTCGATAGCCATCGTAAGCTGAGCACCTATTTCGATGACGTCAGCTTCTATCAGGCGGCCATTCCGACGTACTACGGCGGGATCATGACCTTTGCCTGGGCGACGGATAACGACGTATTACGCCATCTCTCCACCGAAATTATTCAGGCCCGCTTCCATCAGGCCGGTCTTCAGTGCCGATACTACAATCCGGCTATTCATACCGCAGCGTTTGCGCTGCCGCAGTACCTGCAAGACGCATTATCCACTAAGGGGGTGAGCTAATTGAAAAAGCTTAAACTGCATGGCTTTAACAACCTGACGAAAAGCCTGAGTTTTTGTATTTACGATATCTGCTATGCCAAAACAGCGGAAGAACGCGATGGTTACATCGCCTATATCGACGAACTCTACAACGCCAACCGTCTGACCGAGATCCTGTCAGAAACCTGTTCCATTATCGGCGCAAACATCCTGAACATCGCCCGACAGGATTATGAACCTCAGGGCGCCAGCGTGACCATTCTGGTCAGCGAAGAGCCGGTCGACCCGAAGCTTATCGACAAAACTGAACATCCGGGCCCGCTGCCGGAAGTGGTCGTGGCCCACCTGGATAAAAGCCATATCTGCGTGCACACCTACCCGGAGAGTCACCCGGAAGGCGGGCTGTGCACGTTCCGCGCCGATATTGAAGTATCGACCTGCGGCGTGATTTCCCCGCTGAACGCGCTGAACTATTTAATCCACCAGCTGGAATCGGACATCGTCACCATTGATTATCGCGTGCGTGGTTTTACCCGCGATATCAACGGCATGAAGCATTTCATCGACCATGAGATCAACTCCATCCAGAACTTTATGTCCGAGGACATGAAATCGCTGTACGATATGATGGACGTGAACGTGTATCAGGAAAATATCTTCCATACCAAGATGTTACTTAAGGAATTTGACCTTAAGCACTACATGTTCCACACGAAGCCGGAAGATTTGAGCGAAGAAGAGCGTAAGGCGATTACTGACCTGCTCTGGAAAGAGATGCGCGAGATTTACTACGGCCGCAATATTCCGGCCGTGTAAAAGCAAGCCGGAGCAGGGATGCTCCGGGCTGTTATTTCTGTTTCATAAAGTCGCGGTAGGCATTTACCACCTGAAGGAAATCCTCTACGCCGCACATCGACAGGCTTTCTTCGTCATAGTAGCTCATCCCCTCTTCCATCTCGTCACCTGAAAACTCAAGCTGGTTGGCACGCACCATGACCTCTTCACCGTCCATCCACAGCGTATATTCATGCCCGGCGCGCTGCCAGGATCGTTCACTGCCTTTCACCGTATTTGCCGCCTGTTCAACCTCATCAAGAAGTGCGAGATTTTCTTTCACCTCTTCGTTAAACCAGTGTCCAACGGCTTCGTGGCCCATCGACATACGCACTTTCACCACTCCGGTGATGTCGCGCAGAAATTCGTAATCCATAGTGTTTTCCTCTGCAAAGCCATTACGGTAATTATCGCAGCAGTGAGGAAGAAAAAAAGCGGGAGAGGTGGGAGGAATGAAAATAAAAAGGTGAGAGCAAGACCCTGCGGCCTGGTGCCCTCACCCCGTCCCTCTCCCACGGGAGAGGGTGCAAACACTAAAAACCGTCTCGTAGAGACGGTTTTGCTGTTTATACCGCCGTCTGGAAGATAACCCCGTCGGCCTTCTCGGTGTACTGAGAAAGCTGGTCGAAGTTCAGATAGCGATAGGTATCCACCGCCGTCTTATCCACCTGAGCCACAAAGGTCTGGTACTCTTCCGGCGTTGGCAGTTTGCCAATCAGCGCCGCAACCGCCGCCAGCTCCGCAGAGGCCAGGAAGACGTTCGCACCGGTACCTAAACGGTTCGGGAAGTTACGGGTAGAGGTGGAGACCACCGTCGCACCGTCAGCTACGCGCGCCTGGTTGCCCATGCACAGGGAACAGCCAGGGATTTCGATACGCGCACCGCTCTTACCAAACACGCTGTAGTAGCCCTCTTCGGTCAGCTGAGCCGCGTCCATACGGGTTGGCGGCGCCACCCACAGACGGGTTGGCAGCTGGCCTTTGTGGGTATCCAGCAGTTTACCGGCAGCACGGAAGTGACCGATGTTGGTCATACAGGATCCGATGAACACTTCGTCGATCTTCTCGCCCTGAACCTCAGACAGCGGACGCGCGTCGTCAGGATCGTTCGGTGCACACAGGATTGGCTCTTTGATATCCGCCAGATCGATGTCGATCACCGCCGCGTACTCTGCGTCAGCATCGGCTTCCAGCAGCTGCGGATCGGCCAGCCATTTTTCCATGCCCTGGATACGACGCTCCAGCGTACGACGGTCGCCGTAGCCTTCTGCAATCATCCACTTCAGCAGCACGATGTTGGAGGTCAGATACTCAATAATCGGCTCTTTGTTCAGCTTGATGGTACAGCCCGCCGCAGAACGCTCGGCGGAAGCATCGGTCAGCTCGAACGCCTGCTCCACTTTCAGATCCGGCAGACCTTCAATTTCCAGAATGCGGCCAGAGAAGATGTTTTTCTTCCCTTTCTTCTCAACGGTCAGCAGGCCCTGTTTAATCGCATACAGCGGGATCGCGTGAACCAGGTCGCGCAGGGTGATACCCGGCTGCATTTTACCTTTGAAGCGCACCAGCACCGATTCCGGCATATCCAGCGGCATCACGCCAGTCGCAGCAGCAAACGCCACCAGACCGGAGCCCGCCGGGAAAGAGATACCGATTGGGAAACGGGTATGGGAGTCACCGCCGGTACCGACGGTATCCGGCAGCAGCATGCGGTTCAGCCAGGAGTGGATTACGCCGTCACCCGGACGCAGGGAAACGCCGCCGCGGTTCATGATGAAGTCTGGCAGCGTGTGGTGCGTGGTCACGTCAACCGGCTTCGGATAGGCCGCCGTGTGGCAGAAGGACTGCATCACCAGATCAGAAGAGAAGCCCAGGCACGCCAGGTCTTTCAGTTCGTCACGGGTCATTGGACCGGTGGTGTCCTGAGAGCCTACGGAGGTCATCTTCGGCTCGCAGTACGCGCCAGGACGAATACCGGCTACGCCGCACGCGCGCCCCACCATTTTCTGCGCCAGCGAGTAGCCGCGGTTGCTTTCAGCAACGTCTTTCGCCTGACGGAAAACGTCAGAGTGCGGCAGACCCAGCGCTTCACGCGCTTTGGTAGTCAGAGCACGACCAATGATCAGCGGGATACGGCCACCGGCGCGCACTTCGTCGATCAGCACGTCGGTTTTCAGCTCGAAGCTTGCCAGCAGCTCGTTGGTCTCGTGGTTGCGCACTTCGCCTTTGTACGGGTAAACGTCAATCACGTCGCCCATGTTCAGGTTAGAAACGTCCACTTCGATCGGCAGGGCGCCCGCATCTTCCATGGTGTTGAAGAAGATTGGCGCAATTTTGCCGCCGAGGCACAGGCCGCCGCCGCGCTTGTTCGGCACGTGCGGAATGTCGTCGCCCATGAACCACAGCACGGAGTTGGTTGCGGACTTACGGGAAGAACCGGTACCCACAACGTCACCCACATAGGCCAGCGGGAACCCTTTTTTCTGCAGGGCTTCAATCTGTTTGATCGGGCCGACGCTGCCCGGCTGATCCGGCTCAATACCTTCACGGGCGTTTTTCAGCATCGCCAGGGCGTGCAGAGGGATATCCGGGCGAGACCACGCGTCCGGTGCCGGAGAGAGGTCATCGGTGTTGGTTTCACCAGTCACTTTAAAGACGGTAACGGTGATTTTTTCAGCCAGCGCTGGGCGGTTCAGGAACCATTCGGCATCAGCCCAGGACTGCATCACCTGCTTCGCATAGACGTTGCCTGCTTTGGCTTTTTCTTCTACGTCGTAGAAGTTATCGAACATCAGCAGCGTGGAAGAGAGCGCTTTAGCGGCAATCGGTGCCAGCTTGTCGTTATCCAGCGCGTCAATCAGCGGATGAATGTTGTAACCACCCTGCATGGTGCCGAGCAGTTCAATGGCTTTTTCAGGAGTAACCAGTGGGGAGGTGGCTTCGCCTTTGGCGATAGCAGCAAGGAATCCGGCTTTTACGTAGGCAGCTTCATCTACGCCAGGCGGTACGCGGTTGATCAGCAGATCTAACAGGAATTCTTCTTCGCCCTTAGGCGGGTTCTTCAGCAGCTCGACGAGCGCGGCCATTTGGGTTGCATCTAAAGGTTTGGGTACAATTCCCTCGGCGGCACGTTCTGCTACGTGCTTACGGTATTCTTCTAGCACGACGGTTCTCCTCGCTCTCATTGTCATATGCGGCGGGCGTTCTCTTCACGCTCCTGTGAGACAGCAGTTTGTAGGGTAAATGCCCGATACCGCGTCGGGCAGCATAGCAGGATTTCTGCACAGTGTTAATCCGTTTACAAAAAAGCAACATTAAAAAATTTGCTGAATCGTTAAGCATGGTGTAGCGGGGATTCAGGGCATCTTTTTGCGGTATCTTCTGCACCGTGACGCTTCAGTTTTTTCTTCATCAGATATAATTGTGTAATAAATACTCACACTCTTTATCCGGACGTCCCGGACGCTTCCCAATAAAAGTCAAAACAGTAAAAGACGGGTGAATAATACTCACGCCAACCGTAACGCCTCACGGCACAGCGCTTGTCTCGTTGGAGTCATTTTATGAAGTTGCCCTTTAAGCCACATCTGCTCGTCCTTGTGTGCAGTGCCGGGCTGTTTGCCGCCTCGGGCGTCATGTTTGTCAAAGGTCGCGCCACGGAGCCCGCCGCGCCGGCCCCCGTCGCACAGCAACCGGCTGCACCTGCGCCTGCCGCAGCCCAGCCCGCACCTGTTGTCGCGCCAGCCTACACTGCCGCGCAAATCGATCAATGGGTTGCTCCCATCGCGCTCTACCCGGATGCCCTGCTGTCGCAAATTTTAATGGCGTCGACCTATCCGGCCAACGTGATCCAGGCGGCGCAGTGGTCCAAAGACAACCCTAAAATGGAAGGGGACGCCGCGATTCAGGCCGTTGCCAGCCAGCCCTGGGATCCCAGCGTAAAATCGCTGGTCGCGTTTCCTCAGCTTATGTCCCTGATGGGTGAAAACCCGCCGTGGGTACAAAATCTGGGTGATGCGTTTCTCGCGCAGCCGAAGGACGTGATGGATTCCGTTCAGCGCCTGCGCACGCTGGCGCAGAAGACCGGCGCTTTACAATCCACGCCTCAGCAGACGGTCACCACCGTGACAAAACCGGCGCCAGCGAAAACCAGCCCCACCGAGGCAACGACAGCCACGACGGCCGCGCCAGCTCCAACGGTAATCAAAATTGAATCTGCCGACCCGCAGGTTGTTTACGTCCCCACCTATAACCCCAATACGGTTTACGGGACCTGGCCAAACGCCGCCTATCCGCCCACCTATCTGCCGCCTACGCCCGGGGAGCAGTTTGGCAGCAGCTTCGTAAACGGTTTAGGCTTCAGCCTGGGCGTCGCCACAACCTATGCCATCTTCAGCAGCATCGACTGGGATGATGATGATGACTGGGATCATCACCATGGCGACTGGGATAATCACGGCGGCTATAACCGCAACGGTGATAACAATATCAATATCAACGTTGAGAACTTCAATAAAATCAGCGGACAGCGCCTGACGGACGCCAACCGCACCTGGCAGCACAACCCGGCCTATCGGGAAGGCGTGCCCTACCCGACTAACCAGCTCAACACTCGCTTCCACGCCACCAACGCGGCCACAGGGCTCAGCTCAACGCAGCAAAAACCGGTTAACCGCGATAGCCAGCGTCAGGCCGCGCTGAGCCAGATGGAGAAATCCACGGGCAAAACCTTCCCCCAAACGGCGCGCACCGGAACGAAAGACGTGCAGCGTCAGGCCTCAGGCGAACAGCTGAAGCAGATTTCGCAGCGCAATAACTACCGCGGCTACGACACCAAACCGCAGACGGCGAAGCGGAGCACCGCGCAGCAGCGAGAAAATCGCCAGACCACCGCCCAGAGACAAGAGAAGCGGGTTTCGCAGCCCGCGCAGCAGCGCACGCTCCAGCAGCGAAGCAGCCAGCCCCGGGCCAATGCGCTGAGCGGTAACGACAGCCGCTCGGCGAACTGGCAGGCGCAGCAGCAGCGCGGTGCGCAAAGCAGACAGCTCGCTGCGCGCCAGCAGCAGCCACGTCAGGCGTCTGGTGGACGTGCTGAACGCCGTGAAATTCGACATCGCTAAGGGAACCGACATGAAAAGTAAACTACTCAGCGGAATGGTGTTATTCATGCTTTCGGCCCCGGTGATGGCGCAGCAGTCTTTTAGCACACCCGCCCAGGCAACCGATGCGCTGACCAAAGCCATCAGTGAGCAAAATGAGAGCGCGATGACCAACCTGCTCGGAGAGAACTGGCGCGATTTTCTGCCGCCTGAGGGCGTTGATCCGGATGCTGTCGATCGCTTCCTGCGCGACTGGAACGTCCGTCATACCACGGTTGTCGAAGGGGATACGGCGCATCTGGTTGTCGGAGACAGCGGCTGGCAGCTTCCCATCCCGGTGATCAAAACCTCGGCAGGCTGGCAGTTCGACATCAAAGAAGGGGCAGAAGAGATCCTGACCCGTGAAATCGGGCGTAACGAGCTCGCCGCCATTGAAGCCTTACATGCCTATGTTGATGCGCAGCAAAGCTATTTTGCGATGAACCAGAAATACGCACAAAAGATTGTCAGCTCGAAAGGCAAAAAAGACGGTTTGTACTGGCCAGCCTCGCCCGGCGAAGCGCCCAGCCCGCTCGGCCCGGCATTTAGCCCGAAAGAGCCGGGTACCGGCTATCACGGCTATCGCTTCCGCATCCTGCCGGATAATCACGGTTTCGCGATGGTTGCCTGGCCGGTCAGCTACGGTCAGACGGGCGTCATGAGCTTTGTGATAAACCAGGACGACAAGGTGTACCAGTCCGATCTCGGCAGCGATTCAGAGCAGAAAGCCCGGGCGCTAGCCGCCTATAGCCCTGATAAAACCTGGCAGCCTGTGGTCCCCTAAACGCAGCGCATAAAAAAAGCGGCCATTGGCCGCTTTTTTTCATCTGAAGAAACTTATTTCTTCTTCGCTTTCGCGTTTGGCAGGTCGGTGATGCTGCCTTCAAACACTTCTGCCGCCAGGCCCACGGACTCGTGCAGAGTCGGGTGAGCGTGGATGGTCAGCGCGATGTCTTCAGCGTCACAGCCCATTTCGATAGCCAGACCGATTTCACCCAGCAGCTCGCCGCCGTTGGTACCGACAATCGCACCACCGATGACGCGGTGAGTTTCTTTGTCGAAGATCAGTTTGGTCATACCGTCTGCGCAGTCGGAAGCGATAGCACGGCCAGAAGCAGCCCATGGGAAGGTGGCGGTTTCGTAGCTGATGCCTTTCTCTTTCGCTTCTTTCTCAGTCAGACCCACCCATGCCACTTCTGGCTCGGTGTACGCGATAGATGGAATGACTTTCGGATCGAAGTAGTGCTTCATGCCGGCGATAACTTCAGCGGCAACGTGACCTTCGTGAACACCTTTGTGCGCCAGCATTGGCTGACCGACGATATCGCCGATAGCAAAGATGTGCGGCACGTTAGTGCGCAGCTGTTTGTCAACGCGGATAAAGCCACGGTCGTCCACTTCCACGCCAGCTTTGCCCGCGTCGAGGTTTTTACCGTTCGGCACACGGCCGATAGCCACCAGCACGGCGTCGTAACGCTGTGGTTCGGATGGGGCTTTTTTGCCTTCCATGGAAACGTAAATACCGTCTTCTTTCGCTTCAACGGCAGTCACTTTGGTTTCCAGCATCAGGTTGAATTTCTTGCTGATGCGTTTGGTGAAGACTTTAACGATGTCTTTGTCGGCAGCCGGGATAACCTGGTCGAACATTTCAACCACGTCGATCTCTGAACCCAGCGCATGGTACACGGTACCCATTTCCAGACCGATGATACCGCCGCCCATGACCAGCAGACGCTTAGGAACGGTTTTCAGCTCCAGCGCATCGGTGGAATCCCACACGCGTGGATCTTCATGCGGAATGAATGGCAGTTCGATTGGGCGAGAGCCTGCCGCGATGATCGCGTTGTCGAAGTTGATCACGGTTTTGCCGTTTTCGCCAAAACATAAAACAGGATATCGCCATGCTCGACAAACACACCCATACCCTGATCGCCCACCGCCTGCATCAGGCGGAACAAACGCGGGAGCAGATCCGCGCGATCTCGCTGGACTACCCGGAGATCACCATTGAAGACGCCTACGCCGTTCAGCGCGAATGGGTCAGCCTGAAAATCGCCGAAGGCCGCGTGCTGAAGGGCCATAAGATCGGCCTGACCTCCAAAGCGATGCAGGCCAGCTCGCAGATTAGCGAGCCTGACTATGGCGCGCTGCTGGACGACATGTTTTTCCACGACGGCAGCGACATTCCCGTCGATCGCTTTATCGTTCCGCGCATCGAAGTGGAGCTGGCCTTCGTGCTGGCGAAACCGCTGCGCGGACCGAACTGCACCATCTTCGACGTCTACAACGCCACGGACTACGTGATCCCCGCGCTGGAGCTGATCGACGCCCGCTGCCACAACGTTGACCCGGAAACCCAGCGCCCGCGCAAGGTGTTCGACACCATCTCCGATAACGCCGCCAACGCGGGGGTGATCCTCGGCGGCCGCCCGATTAAGCCCGACGAGCTGGATCTGCGCTGGATCTCCGCCCTGCTCTACCGCAACGGCGTGATCGAAGAGACCGGCGTCGCCGCAGGCGTGCTTAACCACCCGGCGAACGGCGTAGCGTGGCTGGCGAACAAGCTGGCAACGTACGACGTGCAGCTTGAGCCGGGGCAAATCATCCTCGGCGGCTCGTTTACCCGCCCGGTGCCCGCCAGCAGAGGCGACACCTTCCACGTCGACTACGGCAACATGGGCTCCATCAGCTGCCGCTTTGTTTAGGAGAGGACCATGCAAAACGCATTCAAAGCGGCGCTGCAGGCAGGCCGCCCGCAAATTGGCTTATGGCTGGGGCTCACCAGCAGCTACAGCGCCGAGCTGCTGGCGGGGGCAGGCTTCGACTGGCTGCTGATCGACGGCGAGCACGCGCCGAATAATGTGCAAACCGTCTTAGCCCAGTTACAGGCCATCGCGCCCTATCCCAGCCAGCCGGTAGTGCGCCCGTCGTGGAACGACCCGGTGCAGATCAAACAGCTGCTGGACGTGGGCGCGCAAACCCTGCTGGTGCCGATGGTGCAAAACGCCGACGAAGCGCGGCTGGCGGTGCGTGCCACCCGCTACCCGCCTGCGGGCATTCGCGGCGTCGGCAGCGCCCTTGCGCGCGCCTCGCGCTGGAACCGCATCCCGGATTACCTGCAGCAGGCCAACGACGCCATGTGCGTGCTGGTGCAGATTGAAACCCGCGAGGCGCTAAAAAACCTGCCGCAGATCCTCGACGTGGACGGCGTCGACGGCGTGTTTATCGGCCCGGCGGATCTGAGCGCCGACATGGGCTTTGCCGGCAACCCGCAGCACCCGGAGGTGCAGGCCGCCATCGAGCAGGCGATCGCGCAGATCCTTAGCGCCGGTAAAGCGCCCGGCATCCTGATGGCGAACGAACAGCTGGCGAAACGCTACCTCGAGCTTGGTGCCCGGTTTGTCGCCGTCGGCGTCGACACCACCCTGCTCGCCCGCGGCGCGGAAGCGCTGGCGGCACGCTTTATCGAACAACCGGTTACGTCAGTTAATAACAATAAATCCGTCTACTAAACGTAAGATCTGGAGCGCACCATGACGACCTCTACCCTGCAAACCCATGATAATAAAGCTGTTGAACATCGCGTCATTAACAAGCTGTTCCGACGCCTGATCGTCTTTCTCTTTATCCTGTTTGTCTTTTCGTTTCTCGATCGCATCAACATCGGCTTTGCCGGACTGACGATGGGCAAAGATCTGGGCCTGACGTCGACCATGTTTGGCCTGGCCGCGACGCTGTTTTACGTCACCTACGTGCTGTGCGGCATCCCGAGCAACATCATGCTGGCGAAGATCGGCGCGCGGCGCTGGATCGCCGGGATCATGGTGGTGTGGGGCATCGCCTCGACCTGCACCATGTTTGCCACCAGCCCTGAAACGCTCTACGTCCTGCGCATGCTGGTGGGCATTGCCGAAGCGGGCTTCCTGCCGGGGATCCTGGTCTACCTGACATGGTGGTTCCCGGCGTATCACCGCGCCCGCGCCAACGCGCTGTTTATGATCGCCATGCCGGTGACCATGATGCTCGGCTCGATCCTCTCCGGCTACATTCTGGCGATGGACGGGCTGTGGAACCTGAAGGGCTGGCAGTGGCTGTTCCTGCTGGAGGGGCTGCCGTCGGTGGTGCTCGGCGTGGTGACCTGGTTTTACCTCAACGACACGCCGGATCGGGCCACCTGGCTCGACGACGACGAAAAGCAGGCGCTGAAATGATGATCGCCCGCGAGCAGGAGGTCGCCATTGCCCAGTCCGTCACGCCGCGATCGACGCTGCGCGAAGTGCTGACCCCGGCGGTGCTGCTCTACACGCTGGCCTACTTCTGCCTGACCAACACGCTCAGCGCCATCAACATCTGGACGCCGCAGATCCTGCAAAGCTTCAACACGGGGAGCAGCAATATCGTCATCGGCCTGCTGGCGGCGATCCCGCAGTTTTGCACCATTCTCGGGATGATCTGGTGGAGCCGACGCTCCGACAGGCTGAAAGAGCGAAAAAAGCACACCATCCTGCCGTACCTGTTCGCCGCGGCGGGATGGATGCTGGCCTCGGCCACCGATCACAGCCTGATCCAGCTGCTTGGCATCATCATGGCCTCAACCGGATCCTTTACCGCCATGGCGATATTCTGGACCACGCCGGATCGGGTGATTAGCCTGCAGTCCCGCGCGGTGGCGCTGGCGGTGATCAACGCGATCGGCAACGTCGGATCCGCCGTCAGCCCGCTGCTGATCGGCATTCTGCGTGACGCGACCGGCAGCTTCAGTTCCGGACTGTGGTTTGTGGCCGGGCTGCTGGTGGTCGGCGCGCTGGTGCTGACGCGCATTCCGATGACGCAGCGGGATCAACAGAGGAACGATCATGTGCCAGAGCCCTATCGCCAACATTGATATCAGCAAGGAGTACGACGAAAGTCTGGGCACCGACGACGTGCACTACCAGTCGTTTGCCCGCATGGCGGCCTTTTTTGGCCGCGACATGCAGGCGCACCGTCACGACCAGTATTTTCAGATGCACTTTCTCGATACCGGGCAGATTGAGCTTCAGCTCGACGATCATCGCTACTCGGTGCAGGCCCCGCTGTTCGTCCTCACGCCGCCGTCGGTGCCGCACGCGTTTATCACCGAATCCGACAGCGACGGACACGTGCTGACGGTGCGCGAGGATCTGATCTGGCCGCTGCTGGAGGTGCTCTACCCCGGCACGCGTGAAGCGTTTGGCCTGCCGGGGATCTGCCTCTCGCTGGCCGACAGGCCGGACGAGCTGGCGGCGCTGAAGCACTACTGGCAGCTCATTGCCCGGGAATCCACGGAACAGCTGCCGGGGCGCGAACATACTCTGGTCCTGCTGGCGCAGGCGGTGTTTACTCTGCTGCTGCGCAACGCGAAGCTCGACGACCACGCTTCGGGCGGCATGCGCGGCGAGCTGAAGCTGTTCCAGCGCTTTACCCAGCTGATAGATGCCCACTACCACCAGCACTGGACGGTGCCGGAATACGCCAGCGAGCTGCACCTGACCGAATCCCGCCTGACCGATATCTGCCGCCGCTTCGCCAACCGCCCGCCGAAGCGGCTGATCTTCGACCGCCAGCTGCGGGAGGCCAGACGCTTGCTGCTCTTCTCCGACAGCGCGGTCAGCGAGATTGCCTGGCAGCTGGGGTTTAAGGATCCGGCCTATTTTGCCCGTTTTTTTAACCGCTTAGTGGGGTGTTCGCCGAGCGCGTATCGGGCGCAGAAAGTACCGGTGTCGCCTGTTCCCCTCTCCCAAAGGGAGAGGGAGTAACCGTCCCCTCTCCCTTTGGGAGAGGGTTAGGGTGAGGGAAATCACACTCTGCGATCTCTCGCGAAAAGTACCCGTCGTTGTCCTAATCGTCCCTTCACGTTACGCCCCTCTCAGGCTTCAATTAAACAACAAAAACAAAACATAAATTTAACAACATTATTCCGATACGAGGTCCCTATGAAGCCTGAAGATTTCCGCGCTGATGCCAAACGTCCGTTAACCGGCGAAGAGTATTTAAAAAGCCTGCAGGACGGCCGTGAGATTTATATCTACGGCGAGCGCGTCAAAGACGTCACCACCCATCCGGCGTTTCGCAACGCGGCGGCCTCCATCGCACAGATGTACGACGCGCTGCACAAGCCGGAGATGCAGGACACGCTCTGCTGGGGCACCGATACCGGCAGCGGCGGCTACACCCACAAGTTCTTCCGCATGGCGAAAAGCGCCGACGACCTGCGCCAGCAGCGTGACGCCATCGCCGAGTGGTCGCGCCTGAGCTACGGCTGGATGGGCCGCACGCCGGACTACAAAGCCGCGTTCGGCTGCGCGCTCGGCGCCAATCCGGCCTTCTACGGCCAGTTCGAACAGAACGCCCGTAACTGGTACACGCGCATTCAGGAAACCGGCCTGTACTTCAACCACGCCATCGTTAACCCGCCGATCGACCGCCACAAGCCGGCGGACGAGGTGAAAGACGTCTACATCAAGCTGGAGAAAGAGACCGACGCCGGGATTATCGTCAGCGGCGCGAAGGTGGTGGCAACCAACTCGGCGCTGACCCACTACAACATGATCGGCTTCGGCTCCGCGCAGGTGATGGGCGAAAACCCGGACTTCGCGCTGATGTTCGTCGCGCCGATGGATGCCGAAGGCGTGAAGCTGATCTCCCGCGCCTCTTACGAGATGGTGGCAGGCGCAACCGGATCCCCGTACGACTACCCGCTCTCCAGCCGCTTCGACGAGAACGACGCGATCCTGGTGATGGATCACGTGCTGATCCCGTGGGAAAACGTGCTGATCTACCGCGATTTCGACCGCTGCCGTCGCTGGACGATGGAAGGCGGCTTTGCGCGGATGTACCCGCTGCAGGCCTGCGTGCGTCTGGCGGTGAAGCTCGACTTCATCACCGCCCTGCTGAAGAAATCCCTGGAGTGCACCGGTACCCTGGAGTTCCGCGGCGTGCAGGCGGATCTCGGCGAAGTGGTGGCCTGGCGCAACATGTTCTGGGCGCTGAGCGACTCCATGTGCTCCGAAGCCACCCCGTGGGTCAACGGCGCGTATCTGCCGGATCACGCCGCGCTGCAAACCTACCGCGTGATGGCGCCGATGGCCTACGCCAAGATCAAGAACATCATCGAGCGTAACGTGACGTCCGGGCTGATCTACCTGCCGTCCAGCGCCCGGGATCTGAACAACCCGCAGATCGACCAGTATCTGGCGAAGTACGTGCGCGGCTCCAACGGCATGGATCACGTCGAACGCATAAAGATTTTGAAGCTGATGTGGGACGCCATCGGCAGCGAGTTTGGCGGCCGTCACGAGCTGTACGAAATCAACTACTCTGGCAGCCAGGATGAGATCCGCCTGCAGTGTCTGCGCCAGGCGCAGAGCTCCGGCAACATGGACAAGATGATGGCGATGGTTGACCGCTGCATGTCCGAGTACGACCAGCACGGCTGGACGGTGCCACACCTGCACAACAACAGCGATATCAACATGCTCGACAAGCTGCTGAAATAGCGCAGCGGGAGGTTGCAATGCATTCAGATGAACAACGCCTGCGTTTTCGCGACGCAATGAGTAGCCTGTCGGCTGCGGTTAATGTGGTCACCACCGAGGGCGAGGCGGGCCGCTGCGGCATTACCGCCACCGCCGTCTGTTCGGTCACGGACACCCCGCCGTCGGTTATGGTGTGCATCAACGCCAACAGCGCCATGAATCCGGTATTTCAGGGCAACTGCAGGCTGTGCGTTAACGTACTGAACCACGAACAGGAGATCATGGCTCGCCATTTTGCGGGGATGACCGGTATGACGATGGAGGAACGCTTTACCCTCTCCTGCTGGCAGAAAGGGCCGCTGGCGCAGCCGGTGCTCAAGGGCGCGCTGGCCAGCCTTGAGGGCGAGATTAGCCAGGTGCAAACCATCGGCACGCATCTTGTCTACCTTGTCGAAATTAAAAATATCATCCTGAGTGACGCGGGACACGGCCTGATCTACTTCAAGCGCCGTTTCCACCCGGTCATGCTGGAGGCGGAAGCCGCCGTCTGATCCCCCCTCGCGCTGGCCTTTTTCTTCGGCCAGCGCCGCTTTCTACAAAAACTCCTAAGGTTTCCGCTAAATCACGCCGTTATATAACCATAAGAGAAATTTTCTGTGACTGAATACTGACACCCTTTGTCAGTGCATCCGCATCATTCAGCGCATACCTAAATATACAGGATGACCTTATGGCTAAAACGACGCGGAGCCGCTCGGCTGAACGTCTGGTCGATATTCTGGTTGAGCTACATTTAAACGGTGTGGTAAACCGCAGTGCGCTAATGGAAAAATTTAAAATTACCGAGCGTACCGTCTACCGGGATTTAAATGCCCTCTCTCCTATTGTTGAACATACCGGTAACGGGCTATATCGACTGATCCATTCTGCGCAATCGCCCGGCGGACAAGGCTTACACCACACCCTTGCTAACTTCCTGAATGCTGACAGCTTTTTCCCTGAAAGAAATACGGAATTCTGGCAGAAGCTCGAAACGCGCGTTGACGAAAACCATATTCTTATTCTTGGCAATGAGGCAGAACACACGGTAGAACGTGATATTCGCCGTCATTTAACGAAAATCGAGAAATCGATTAAAAACCATAATGTTTGTCAGATCGTTTATAAGGGAAAAGCCCGTCTGATTAATCCCTATAAACTCATTAACAAAAAAAATATATGGTATTTACAAGCCACCGAAAATAGCCGCCTGAAATCCTTCTCATTGAGCCAGATTAGCTGGTTCGATATTCAAAAAACGTCCTTCACGCCCGAGGAAAATGTCCTTGAGCTGCTGGAGAAAAGCCTCGATCCCTGGGTGTCTGAAAATACTTTCGCAGTGAAAATATTTATCAAAGATAATATTTCACATTACTTCCTGCGCCGCGATCTTCTGCCGGAACAGGAGCTGCTGGAGGAGCAACAGGGCGGCGTCACGCTGCGCTGCCAGGCGGCGCACGAGAACCAGATCCTGCCGCTGCTGTTCTACTGGCTGCCCCATATTCAGATTCTGGAACCGAACTGGCTGAAGGAAAAACTGATTAGAACGCTGGAGAACTATCTGGCGGTGGAGCGTAACCCGAATAATCAAGTGATCTCAATCACATAATTTCGCCCCCTGGCGGCGAGCCGGAACCGCTCGTCGCCCCCTTTGACCGCTCACCCGGCACTTTCAACCACTCATTCATTTACCGTCCTTTACACGCGCGAGGATCTGGCAAGATCGCTCCAGCATTAATCAATACCTCCCCACAACGAACCCTGACCCTTTTTTCTTTACATAAAAAACCAGGTCTTACTATGGATACTAAAAAACTACTGAAGCACGTGCCCTGGGCCTTACTCGGGATCCTCGGCGCTTTTTGTCTGGCGGTTGTCGCATTACGCCGGGGCGAACACGTAAGCGCCCTGTGGATCGTGGTCGCGTCGGTTTCCGTCTATCTTGTTGCTTATCGCTACTACAGCTTGTACATCGCGCAGAAGGTCATGAAGCTCGACCCGACGCGCGCCACCCCGGCGGTCATTAACAATGACGGCCTGAACTACGTGCCAACCAACCGCTACGTGCTGTTTGGTCACCACTTTGCCGCTATCGCGGGCGCAGGCCCGCTGGTCGGCCCGGTGCTGGCCGCGCAGATGGGCTACCTGCCGGGTACCCTGTGGCTGCTTGCCGGCGTGGTGCTAGCGGGTGCGGTGCAGGACTTTATGGTGCTGTTTATCTCTTCTCGCCGTAACGGGGCCTCTCTGGGTGAGATGGTCAAAGAAGAGATGGGCCGCGTGCCGGGGACTATCGCCCTGTTCGGCTGCTTCCTGATTATGATCATCATCCTCGCGGTGCTGGCCCTGATCGTGGTGAAAGCGCTGGCCGAAAGTCCGTGGGGCGTCTTCACCGTCTGCTCAACCGTGCCGATTGCGCTGTTCATGGGTATCTACATGCGCTTCCTGCGTCCGGGACGCGTGGGCGAAGTGTCGGTGATTGGTATCGTGCTGCTGGTGGCCTCCATCTACTTCGGCGGCGTGATTGCGCACGACCCTTACTGGGGCCCGGCGCTGACCTTCAAAGACACCACCATTACCTTCGCGCTGATTGGCTATGCGTTTATCTCCGCGCTGCTGCCGGTCTGGCTGATTCTGGCACCGCGTGACTACCTGGCGACCTTCCTCAAAATCGGCGTTATCGTCGGTCTGGCGATCGGTATCCTGGTGATTAACCCGGACCTGAAAATGCCTGCGGTCACGCAGTACATCGACGGTACCGGCCCGCTGTGGAAAGGCGCCCTGTTCCCGTTCCTGTTCATCACCATCGCCTGCGGTGCGGTCTCCGGCTTCCATGCCCTGATTGCCTCCGGTACCACGCCTAAGCTGCTGGCGAACGAGAAAGACGCGCGTCTGATCGGCTACGGCGCGATGCTGATGGAGTCCTTCGTGGCGATCATGGCGCTGGTTGCAGCCTCCATCATCGAACCGGGTCTCTACTTCGCGATGAACACCCCGCCTGCTGGCCTCGGCATTACCATGCCAAACCTGCACGAGATGGGCGGCGATAACGCGGCGCTGATTATGGCGCAGCTGAAGGACGCAAGCGCACACGCCGCGGCGACCGTCAGCTCCTGGGGCTTCGTGATTTCGCCTGAGCAGATCATGCAGACCGCGAAGGACATCGGCGAACCGTCCGTGCTGAACCGCGCAGGCGGTGCACCTACGCTTGCCGTCGGTATCGCACACGTGTTCCACAAGGTGCTGCCGTGGGCGGACATGGGCTTCTGGTACCACTTCGGTATTCTGTTCGAAGCGCTGTTCATCCTGACCGCGCTGGACGCCGGTACCCGTGCGGGCCGCTTCATGCTGCAAGATTTACTCGGTAACTTCGTGCCGTTCCTGAAGAAAACCGACTCTCTGGTGGCGGGTATTCTGGGTACTGCCGGCTGCGTCGGCCTGTGGGGCTACCTGCTGTATCAGGGCGTTGTCGACCCGCTCGGCGGCGTGAAGAGCCTGTGGCCGCTGTTCGGTATCTCTAACCAGATGCTGGCAGCCGTTGCTCTGGTGCTCGGTACCGTGGTCCTCGTGAAGATGAAGCGTACCAAATACATCTGGGTCACCGTGGTTCCTGCGCTGTGGCTGCTGCTCTGCACCACCTGGGCGCTTGGCCTGAAGCTGTTCAGCGCCAACCCGCAGCTGGAAGGCTTCTTCTTCATGGCTAACCAGTACAAAGAGAAGATTGCCGCAGGCGGCGCGGACCTGACCGCGCAGCAGATTGCCAACATGAACCATATCGTGGTGAACAACTACACCAACGCGGGTCTGAGCATTCTGTTCCTGGTGGTGGTGTACAGCATCATCTTCTACGGCATCAAAACCTGGCTGAACGTGCGCAACGCCGACGGCCGTACGGATAAAGAAACTCCGTACGTGCCGGTGCCGGAAGGCGGCGTGAAGACCTCTTCACATCATTAATCCGCAATCCTCCCCCTCTCCCTTTGGGAGAGGGCTGGGGTGAGGGGAACATAAGCCCAGCGGACTCACATCGCCGGGCTTTTTCTGTCTGGAACCCACAATGTTTGGTAACTTAGGCGAAGCAAAAAAATACCTCGGTCAGGCGGCGAAAATGCTGATTGGCATTCCGGACTATGACAACTACGTTGAGCATATGAAGACCAACCATCCGGATAAGCCGTACATGACCTACACCGAATTCTTCCGCGAGCGCCAGGAAGCGCGCTACGGCGGAAGTGGAGAAGGCGGCGTCCGCTGCTGCTAAAGGAGAGACCATGACCCCGATTGCCGTTACCCTGCTGACCGGTTTCCTCGGCGCCGGTAAAACCACCCTGCTGCGCCACATCCTGAACGAACAGCACGGCTTCAAAATCGCCGTCATCGAAAACGAGTTCGGCGAGGTCTCCGTTGACGATCAATTGATCGGCGATCGCGCCACCCAGATCAAAACCCTGACCAACGGCTGCATCTGCTGCACCCGCTCTAACGAATTAGAAGACGCCCTGCTGGACCTGCTCGACAGCCGCGATCGCGGCGAGATCGACTTTGACCGCCTGGTGATCGAGTGCACCGGCATGGCCGACCCCGGCCCGATTATTCAGACCTTTTTCTCTCACGAAATCCTCTGCCAGCGCTACATGCTGGACGGCGTGATTGCCCTGGTCGACGCGGTTCACGCCGACGAGCAGATGAACCAGTTCACCATCGCCCAGTCTCAGGTGGGCTACGCCGACCGCATCCTGCTGACCAAAACCGATGTGGCGGGCGAAAGCGAAAAACTGCGCGAGCGCCTGACCCGCATTAACTCCCGCGCGCCGGTTTACACGGTGACGCATGGCGACATCGATCTGTCTCAGCTGTTCAACACCAACGGCTTTATGCTGGAAGAGAACGTCACCGCGAAACCGCGCTTCCACTTTATGGGAGATAAGCAAAACGACGTGGCGTCGATTGTGGTCGAGCTGGACTACCCGGTGGACATCAGCGAGGTTTCGCGGGTGATGGAAAACCTGCTGCTGTCGTTTGCCGACAAGCTGCTGCGCTATAAAGGGATGCTGTGGATTGACGGCGAGCCGAACCGCCTGCTGTTCCAGGGCGTACAGCGCCTGTACAGCGCAGACTGGGACAGACCCTGGGGCGATGAAGCGCCGCACAGCGTGATGGTGTTTATCGGTATCCAACTCCCGGAAGAAGAGATTCGGGCGGCGTTTGCAGGGCTGAAGAAATAACCGCTATGCATCTCCTCTCCCCTGTGGGGCTGAGGGATCCCCGGTAATTTTTTAACCTGAAGCGATGAATGTTGCTTCAGAAAAATTAGTGGCTCACAGCGATGCCCTGGTCCGGCTGTAAATCGCCGAGGCGTTTCCGTAAGGCCGGGGCGAGGCGCAGGGATGCGCCGAGAGGGCGTGGCCTGCAGGGATGCAGGCTCATGCCCGACCCGATAGCCTGAAGGAATAAGCTGAGGGTACCGCGAAGCGGCGATTTACCGCCGGGAGCCCGGGTCGCCAGGGTGGTGGCGATTGAGCCACCCTGGCACGTTCACAGGTCATGCCGTTACAGAGTAGCAAGGAACATAGAGTGAACGGAATAACCTCCACAGCCGTATGTTCCCCCTCACCCCAGCCCTCTCCCTCAAGGGAGAGGGAGCCGTCTGTGCAGGCATTATCTTGTGGGGATACCCCAGCCTTTAGCAAGAAGGGTAAACTTATTTCACCGCTTCCGGCAGCGTCACAATCCACAGCTCGCTGTCCGACTCCGGCTTCTTCAGCGGCTTCACGCTGAGCGTGGTTTCAACCGGCTTATCATCCAGCGTCAGCTTGCCTTCCGCGTTCACCCGATAATCCTTGAGCTTCTTGCCCTCGACCGGGTTTTGCATCGCAACCTTCACGCCAAAGTCGTTATCGTTCGCTACCGCAAGCGTTTTGCTGTCGATCAGCGCCAGCCCTTCGGCCTTCTCCTGCTGCCAGCCCAGTGCGCGGAGATCGACGACCTGCGTTTTAGCCGCAAGGGTAATGCCGCGCTGCGCCAGGGTTTTTTCATCATCAAACTCCGGGTACTCGCCCGGCTTGTCGAAGGCGGAAAGGTCGCTCGCCTTGCTGAGATCCACCTTATAAATCAGGTTACGCATGCCGTCGTTTTTATCGCTTCCCTGCTCAATCAGCAGGATGTGCTGGTTATCGAGCGCCACGATGTCGCCGATTTTGGCGTCGCTGTTTTTGTCATAAGCCGCGCTGTCGATAGGGTAACCGTACATCGCCGTTTTCCCGGTTGCCGGGTCGAAGCTCACCAGACGCGTAAACAGCGCCTGCTTTTTGCTCTTACCATCGATATCCAGCGTGCTTTGCACAGCGGCGATAATACGCCCGTCCGGCATCCGGGTCAGGCCTTCAAAGCCCCGGTTCGCCTGGCGCCATTTGATAATGTTTGGCAGACCGCCCGCGATGGATTTCTCCCCTTCCGCGGCCTGCGGCCCGTGGATCGCCAGGATCTTCCCTTTGCTGTCGACGTTAATCAGGAACGGGCCATATTCGTCGCACAGCCAGTAGCCGCCTTTGCCGTCCGGGGTGATGCCTTCCGTGTCCAGCCCGCGGTTGTCGCCCTTCAGGATCTTGAGGGTATCGCTGAACGCCACTTCATTGGTGGAGCCAATCACGCCGCTTTGCAGCGGCAGACCGTTGATCTCGCCTTTATCATCATGCAGCGGGCGGGCATCGACAGCCTCCGCTTTGCCGTTCTGAACGCGGATGGTCATCAGCAGCGGCGCGAAATCTGGCGTGACAAATATTTTGGCTTCGCTTTTACCCATTTTTGGCGCATCGGCGTTTGGACCGCGATCGGTCACGGTCGCAAAGGTCAGGGCGTCGCCCTGCTTGCCCGTAAACAGCAGGCCAGAACCGATTCCCACGGGCAGTCCGTTCGGAAACGCGCTGGCAAACGCGCCGCTGTAGCTCACGTGGGAGCCTTCAGGGAAGCTGACGACATAGCGCTCAGCAGTGGGCTGCGCCGCCAGGCCAGAGAAAGAGAGCGCACAGCCGATTAGCACAGGAATAATTTTTCTTTTCATATTGTTAGCATCCAGTTAGTGAAGCCAACAACGTAAAGAATAAACGTGTCAGAAAAATGACATGGAAGGGAAACCGGTATGAGCGATTGAACGTATATTCATCACTCGAAATGTAAGGCTTTGTTGTTTTGTGTGACAGGCGAAACATTTTTGGAAATTATTAGAAACCCAATTAATTCATCTCAAATCACTATCCCCGCCTCGTTCAGTTTATGTTTAGTCAAAAAACTAAACGGTTCCTAAACGCTAAAAACATCCCCTGTTGACACCCCGACAATCAAACATCATTGCAACAACTTCAATAAAAAAGTTAACAATATCAGTATAAAACCGCGATTTATATCACATTTGCAGTCATTAACATCGCTTGTTAAGGTGCGCCCAGATGAATTTAATGACGAGGCAAAAAACATGAAAAAACTGAATATCCTTCTTCTTTCTGCTCTGGCTGCCGTATCGGGTTCCGCACTGGCGATGGGCGGCACCGTTGAGCAGGGTAAAAACTTTACCAACCTCAACCTGGAAATGGGGAAATCCTCATCCGGTGTTTATCTGGAAAGTAACTGGCTGAAAAACACCGACGACGGTACCCAGACCGGCGGCGTGGGCGCAGGCTACAACCTGGGTCTTGGCCCGGTGATGCTGAACGCGGGCGCAAAAGCCATCTACCTCGGCCCGAAAAAAGGCGATAACGGCGTGGCGTTCCCGATTGGCGGCGGCGTAAACGTTGCCCTGACCGACAGCATCCACGTCTACGGTGAAGGCTATGTCGCACCAGAAGGCCTGAACAACAGCGTGAAAAACTACGTCGAAGCCAACGGCGGCGTAAGCTGGACGCCAATTACGCCAGTGACCCTGAAAGTGGGCTACCGCCACGTGAGCGTGGACGGCAAAGACGGTCGTCCTGGCCACACGCTGATTGACGGCGCATATGTAGGCGGTGGAGTCACCTTCTGATGAAACACCGCATGACCGCGCTTTGCGTTCTGAGCCTCACGCTGATGCTCGCCGGCTGCGTCCAGTACAAATGGGTGAAACCGGGCGTCAGCGATGCGGAAATGAATAAAAAGCTCACGGAATGCGAAGCGCAGGCGCTGATCGATCTGCCCCCGGATAACGTCGTAACCGGATCCAGCTCGGAAAAAACGGACAAAAAGAACAAGAAAAAGGATATTTCCACGAGCTACACGGTTGAAGACGCGAATGAATATCGCCGGGATACGTTAGTTGACAGCTGCATGTTCAAAAGCGGCTGGGACAAGATCGAAGTGCAATAATCCCTTTAAAAAAAACCTGCCGGCTGGCAGGTTTTTTATGACCTCTTACTTATGCACCACCACCAGCTTCTGGTTCACAAACTCTTTGATCCCCAGATCCGACAGCTCGCGCCCGTAGCCGGAGCGCTTCACGCCGCCGAACGGCAGCTCTGGCGCGGTATCGGTGAGCCAGTTGATGTACACCATCCCGGTCTCAATCCGCGACGCCATTTTCTTCGCGCGCTCGATATTCTGGCTGAATACCGCCCCGCCCAGGCCGTAGTGGGAGTCGTTCGCCAGCGCGACCGCCTCGTCGTCGTTTTTCACCACGTACATCTGCGCCACCGGGCCGAAGAACTCTTCGAAATACGCCGGGTTATCGCGGGAGATATTCGTCAGGATCGTCGGTTCGAAGAAACTCCCGTCGCGCTGCGCCGGTTTGCCGCCATAGTGCAGCGTGGCGCCGTTTTTCACCGCCTCGTTAACCTGTCTGGTCAGCGTTTCGAGCGCATCTTTAGACGACAGCGGCCCCAGCGTGGTGCTTTCGTCCAGCGGATCGCCAATCTTCACCTGCTTAAACGCCTCGGTGAATTTGCTCAGGAAGGCCTCTGCAATCTTTTCATGCAGGATAAAGCGCTTCGCCGCGGTGCAGACCTGCCCGGCGTTGTTGAGCCGCGCGTTAACGCCAATTTTCACGGCCTTCTCAAGGTCTGCATCGTCCAGGACCACGAACACGTCATTACCGCCCAGCTCCAGCGTGGATTTCTTAATGTGCTTCGCCGCCTGCGCGGCCACCGCGCTGCCGGCCTTTTCGGAGCCGGTTAATGCGGCGCCCTGCACGCGATCGTCAGCAATGATATTCGCCACCTGCTCGGACGAGATAAACAGGTTGGTCCACGCCCCTTCCGGCGCACCCGCCTCGCGCACCAGATGGGCAAAGGTCTCGGCGCAGTGCGGCACGATGCTGGCATGTTTGGCGATGACGGGGTTACCCGCCGCCAGGTTTGGCGCCAGGACGCGCATCAGCTGGTAGTACGGGAAGTTCCACGGCTCAACGGCCATCAGCACGCCGATGGGGTGATGCTCCACCCAGGCTTCACCGAGCTCAGAGTCGTACTTCACCGGGGCCAGGAACCGCTGCGCGTTGTCGGCGTAGTAGCGGGCGATCTGCGCGCACAGCTTCACCTCGCCGCGGCTCTGTTCGATGAGCTTACCCATCTCCTGGCTGGCGATTTTAGCCAGATCCTCCACGCGCTCGTCGATCAGATCGGCAAGCTTATGCAGCACCGGCAGGCGCTGGCTGATGTCGCCTTTCGCCCAGTCCGAATGATAAAGCGCATCGGCCGCCTTCAGCGCCGCTTCGATATCCGCGTCGGTATGTGAGGGGTATTCTTTGATGAGCTGGTTAGTGGCAGGATTTACTGTCTGATAAGCCATGTCGAATCTCCTTGTTTTACCGCTTAGGGTATTAAGGGTAGTCAACATGACTGGCTATGGACGTAAAGTTGGGTATATCCGGAAGGTTCTTAATGAAGCGCTGCCGGACGGTTCGCTGACGTGGTATAAAAAATCTTCAGAAGGAGCGCCCATGACCGATACCCGACATATCCGCCAGACTTTTCACCGCGCCTCAGGCCTTGAGCTGCGCAGCACCTGGCAGAGTACGCAGGCGTACAAACGCCACAGTCACCCTCAGCTTTCCATCGGCGCGATTGTGGAGGGCCAGACCCGCTGCGTGTGTCATGACAGAGAGTACATCCTTAACCCCGGGGACCTCATCGCGATCCCGGCCGGTGTGCCACACAGCTGTAACCCCGTCGCCGGGCAACCGCGCAGCTGCCATATGCTCTATATCGACACCGGGTTTCCGCTGGCGCTACAGGTGATTCGTAGCCCAACCCTGTTTGCCCATTACCAGGACGTTGTCGAGACCCTGTCTCCGGCATCACTGGAAACGCTGCTTTCTGCCCTTCCCCGCGCCGCGGATAACGCTGACGCGCTTCGCGCAACCAGCCAGCAGGTTCAGCAGGCATTTCTTTCCGATCTCGCCTGCCCGCCTTCCCTCGACGAGCTTGCCCAACGCTTCTCGCTGCGCAAGGAGACGCTGATCCGCACCTTCAGGCAGGACACCGGCCTGACGCCGGGCAGTTTTCTCAACATCTCCCGCGTGGAGTACGCCAAGGTGCGGCTGCGTGCCGGGGACGATATTGCCGACGTCGGCTACCAGAGCGGCTTTGCCGACCAGAGCCATTTTCATAAGACCTTCGTCAGCTATACCGCTGCCACGCCGCGCCAGTACGCCACCGGCCGATCAATATCAGACAATAAATAGGTTCTGCAGCGCCGTACTCTGACCTCGGATTGTTAACCGAGGTCGCTATGGAACTGTTCTTCCCTTCCGCTTTTCTCGCCCTGGCGCTGGCGCACTTTGTTGCCCTGTTAAGCCCGGGCCCGGATTTCTTCCTGCTGGTGGGCTACGCCGCGCGCTATCGGCTGCGCGGCAGCGCCGGACTGTGCCTCGGCATTGCCGCGGGTAACGCGCTCTATATTCTTCTGGTGATTATCGGCTGGAGCGCGCTGCGCCAGTTTACGTGGCTGTTTACCCTTATCGAGCTTTGCGGGGCGCTGTTCTTGCTGTGGATCGGCTCGCATCTGATTCGCAGCCGCCAGCAGGCGCTGGCGCTGAATGAAACCCACCAGCGCTTCCCTTCGCTGCGCAAGCAAATCCTGCTGGGGCTCGGTTCGGCGCTGCTAAACCCGAAGAACGCGCTGTTCTATCTGGCGCTAATGACGGCGTTACTGGGGCCGGGCGTCACGCTGCTTCAGCAGGCGACCTGCGGCGTCTGGATGGTGATGGTGGTGCTGGTGTGGGATCTGGCGCTGGTATCGCTGATGGGGTTGACCGTGGTTCAACAGAAGCTCAGCCGTTCGCTGTGGTGGATTGAGCGCACGGCGGGGGTGGTGCTGATGGGGTTTGGCGGATGGGTGCTGTGGCGGTTTTTGCACATTCCCCCCGCTTCCCTCTATCCTTAACCCATGGAAAAAATAGCTGAACTCAAACGCGCCAAGCTGCTGGCGCTATCGCTGCTGCTGATTGCCGCCGCAGCGTTTATCACCACCCTGTTTCTGCCGCAGACCTTCTGGGTGCGCGGCGTGAAGGCCATTGCCGAGGCGGCGATGGTCGGCGCGCTGGCAGACTGGTTTGCCGTGGTTGCGCTGTTCCGTCGGGTGCCCATTCCGTTTATCTCGCGCCATACGGCGATTATCCCGCGCAATAAAGACCGGATCGGCGACAATCTCGGCCAGTTTGTGCAGGAGAAGTTTCTTGATACCCAGTCGCTGGTGGCGTTGATTCGCCGCTATGAGCCCGCGCAGATGATCGGAACCTGGTTCAGCCAGCCCGACAATGCCCAACGCGTCGGGCTGCATTTGATGCAGGTGATGAGCGGTTTTCTCGAACTCACCGACGACGGGCGCATTCAGCGCCTGCTCAAACGGGCGGTGCATAAGGCCATCGACAAGGTCGATTTCACCGAAACCAGCGCCGTGATGCTGGAGAGCATGACCAAAAACAACCGCCACCAGGTGCTGCTGGATGCGATCATCAATCGTCTGATTACCCTGATTCAGCGGGAGAGCACGCGGGACTTTATTGCCGATCAGATTGTCCACTGGCTGAAGACCGAACATCCGCGCAAGGCGATGGTGCTTCCCACCGAGTGGCTGGGCGATCAAAGCGCGGAGATGGTGTCGAACGCGGTGAACACGCTGCTGGACGATATCAGCCACGACCGCACGCACCAGATCCGCCAGGCGTTCGACCGCGCTACGCTGAAGCTTATCGACAACCTGAAAAACGATCCGGAGATGGCGGCGAAAGCCGACAACATCAAGCACTACCTGAAAAACGATGAGGCGTTTAACCGCTATCTGGGAGAGATGTGGGCTGACCTGCGCCAGTGGCTAAAAGCGGATATGCAAAGCGAGGATTCGCGGGTGAAGCAACGCATCGCCAACGCCGGGCTGTGGTTTGGCGAAACGCTGTCTAACGACGCCAGCCTGCGTGCGTCGCTGAACGAGCATCTTGAGCAGGCCGCGCATCGCGTGGCGCCGGATTTTGCCGCGTTCCTGACGCGCCACATCAGCGACACGGTCAAAAGCTGGGACGCCAAAGACATGTCCCGCCAGATTGAGCTCAATATCGGTAAAGACCTGCAGTTCATCCGCGTCAACGGCACGCTGGTGGGCGGGACGATTGGCCTGATCCTGTTTTTACTCTCGCAGCTGCCTGCCGTGCTGGGACATTAATCTACTTTGGGCGGCGCGATGACGTAGCGCGTCGCCTCGAAGCGGTTGAGGATCAGGTGCACCAGGAAGACCATCGTCAGCGTTGCGACCAGCGAAAAGGTGACGGAGGTGATGCGGTAGAGATCGCTGAACACCAGGTCAGTGTCCGGGTGCATGTTCTGCCCGAACATAATGCCGATGGTGGTGATGCTGGAAAACCCCACGCCCGCCCCCACCTTTTCCATCACGTGCAGACGCGCGCCAAACGCCAGCCCGAGGCCGATCAGCGGCATCATCAACAGCATATGGCTGCTGTGATCGTAGAGGATCAGCTGCACCACCAGAATGTAGAGACAGCCCAGCACCACGCCGACCACGCGCCAGATCGAGCTCATCACCGAACCGCGGTAGTGCATGGGGAACAGAATTAAAATCCCCGCCATCAGCGCCGAAAGCGAATCGCTTAAGTCGCTAATCTGAAACACCACGAATATCAGCGTCGCGACGGTGCCGGAGAGCAACGACTCGTGGCGCACGCGGGCGTCGTCTTTCTCAATCAGCGGCGGCGGCCTGCGGGGCTCCACGTCCGGCAGGAGATAGTTCATCAGCGCGCTCAGGCACACCGCCATCACGCTCGCTTCGATGTTGGAAAACAGCAGCGTGTGCCAGCTGGTCGTGGGGTAGCTCATAAAGTTGAGCATCACGCTCTGGCACACCACGCCCATTGAGCCAAACAGGAACAACGGCCCCTTGCTCATAAAACGAAAACGCATCACGTACAGGGCAAACACCACCAGCGTCATGATGACCGGCCATTGCGACAGATAGCCGATAATGAAGATCATTTCGACGCAGTTTAGCGCGGCGCTGAAGATAAACTGCTTTGCCACGTGGCGGTTAAACACCGGTACCAGCGACAGAAGCATGATCGGATAGACCACGAAAAATACGCCGTAGCTGGTGTTGTAGAAGCTGGAGATGCTGAGCGCAATCATCCCGGCGAAGACGATGCGCAGGGTCTGGCGAAAGTCGTTTGCCGTGTAGACGATGTTGCCGTGCGGGGTAAAGACCCGCGCCAGGGTGCTAATAGACATAGTGAAGCAGGCTCACCAGGTGGATCTGCATCCCGGAGAAAAAGCGCGCAAACGGCCCTTCGCTGTTGTAAAGCTGTACGGTAGCGCGGGCGCCGGTCGGCAGATGCTTTGGCAGCGCTTCATCCAGCGTCACGTGAATGCGCATGCGTTGGGCGTCACGTACCCAGCGGTTGGAGGTTTCCGGCTCGGACAGCTGGCCGTTCACGGCCTCCTGACCCGCCAGTATCCCCGCGTCGCTGCTGGTCACGTGGGCGCGGAAAACGTGCCCCGGGAAGGCGTCGAACACCACGGCGGCATCGGTGCCCTGATGGGTATGGCGCAGGCTTTTTTCGCGAAAATCGGCCACGATATCGGTCTGGTTGTTCACCAGCGCCAGCGCGGCGGAACCCGAGGAGGCGTAAAAGCCCGGACTTAACTGCAGGTTACTGACCGTGCCGTCCGCCTGGGCGTAGACCTTCGTCCAGCCGAGGTTAAGCTCTGCCTCATCCAGCGCGTTGCGGTATTTTTGCAGCGTCACGTTGCGGTGCTCGTCCCGCTCGCCGCGCTGAATGCGCAGGTTATGGATATTGGCCTGGATGGAGCTGACGGACTGCTCGCTGCTCTGCCAGGTGGTGCGGACTTTGTCCAGATCCGCCTGCGAGACGTTCTGCAGGGTGCTCAGCTTCTGGTAGCGATCGAAGGTCACTTTATCGTTACGCGCGGTCAGAACGGCGGTTTTCAGGCTGGCCTGCGCGGCAGCGATCTGCGCATCCAGCTGTTCGTTGGAAAGGCGTGCCTGCTCAAGCGAGATTTGCGCCGCTTCTACTTTATTGCGAAACGGCGTGTCGTCGAGCTCAAACAGCAGATCGCCTTTTTTCACCTGGCTGTTGTTATGGACATGTACCGCCGCCACGTAGCCGGAGACGCGCGGAGAAACCGGCGTCACCACGCGCATCACGGTGGAGTCCGGCGTCAGCGGGATCCAGATATCCGCGACGATAAAGTAGACAAACATCAGCAGGAAAGAGGCAATACTTACCCTTACCCAGCGGGCAAACTTTTGTTCAGGGGTCATTATTTTTCGGTCTTGTTATCTTCTTCGCGGATTGTCCGCAAATTGCAGGCGAATTGATTCAGGGTGGCGCTGAAAATGTCGATATGTTCCGGCGCGATGTTTTGCGATACGCGCGCCTGATAGGTCTCAATCACCTGAGTGAGCCTTTTTAATATGGCTTTTCCCTCAGGCGTCAGCGTCAGAAGCCGGATACGCTTGTCATAAGGCGATACGGAGCGCAGCAGGTAACCCTGCTTTTCCAGCTGTGTCAGGGTGCGCATCAGCGGCGGCAGTTCAATGCCCTGCACCTCCGCCAGCTCACTCACGGAGACGTTATCCCCGAGCTGATGAAGCTGCATCATCACCGTCCAGCTCGACTGGGTTAACCCGGTATCGAGAATGGCGTCGTCGATTACCGCACGCCACTGGCGCACGATCATCGCCATCCGCATGCCCATCGGCCTGCGGCTAAACAGTTCTTCTTCGCTCATGGGGAAACCTCTCGTCACACGCGGCCACGATAATAGTTATCAGGATAAGTATCAAGAAACGAGAGGCGAAAGAGCAGGAATTGCGAAAACGATGTCTCCCTCTCCCCGTGGGAGAGGGGCGGGGTGAGGGCACCAGCCCGCAGCGGCGTTTAGCGGCTAAAAAGTCTCTTAACAGCAGCCCTACCTGAAGCCGTCACCACCACCTCCCTGTATCCCGCCACCCGCTGGATCCAGCCTTTGCTTTCCAGAAAAATCAACAGCGCCGCGCCCGCCTCACCGCCAAGATGAAAGCGCCGCTCGCTCCAGTCCAGGCAGGCGCAGCAGGCCTTGCGACGTGTATTGGGATTTAACGGAATACCAAGCTTCAGAAACTGCTCGCGGCCATACGGCGTGAGCGCTGAACCGTCTGCCTCCAGCCAGCCTTCCGCCTGCATAAAATCGTAGATTTGCACCGCAACCGTTCCGGCAAGATGGTCGTAGCAGGTTCGGGCTTCGCGCATGGCTTTCGGCGCGGTCGTTTCAGGCGGGGTGATGCGGCTCCAGGAGAGCCCCATCATCTGCTCGACCAGCGCCGCCACGTCGTGCCCCGCCAGACGATAATAGCGGTGCCGCCCCTGCGACAGGCAGGTAATCAATTGCCCTTCCACCAGCCGGGCGAGATGGCCGCTGGCGGTCGACGGCGCAACGTCTGCCGCCGCGCTCAGCTCGGTAGCGGTCCACGCCCGCCCGTCCATCAGCACGCACAGCATCTTTACGCGCGACGGATCGGCCATTGCGGCAGCCACCGCGGCAATGGCCTGTTCCAGCGCCGCGCTGTTATCAGGAGGTAGGCTCGTTTTTAACATGTGTCGCCCAGGGTTCGGTGATCTCTGCGGCCAGCTTATCATCATCCGTCAGCAGAATTAGGTCAACGTCATACATCCGCGCGCCCTCCGGTTTCGGAACTGTACTCCCGCACCAGCTGCGCCACCCGAATGCGGTAGTACGCGAAAATCGACTCCCGCCCTTCGGCCTGCGCGGCCTGATGAAAGACGTTCTGCTTCCAGCGGCGGACGGCCTCTTCATCCCGCCACCAGGAAAGCGACAGGATTTTGCCGTCGGTCGTCAGGCTCTGGAACCGTTCGATATCAATAAAGCCGTCGATATCCGCCAGCAGAGGTTTGAGTTCGGCAGCGAGCTGCAGGTAGCGCGCCTGATGGGCGGGCGCGGCTTTGGCTTCGAAAATGACTGCAATCATGATGGCCTCTCCGTTGTGATGTCGGGGAGAGAATGCAGGGTAGAGAGGAACGATGCTTCGGCAAAGAGCGAAGTAATGTGCCGGATGGCGCTGCGCTTATCCGGCCTACGAATAGTGTAGAACCGGTAAGCGCAGCGCCACCGGGCAGGTTTTAGCTCAGAATCGACCTCGGCTCCATAAACGCCCTAATCCCCCACTCGCCCATCTCGCGCCCCACGCCGGAGTGCTTAAACCCGCCGAACGGCGCTTTCGGTTCATGGGCAAGGGTGTTCACCAGCACGCGACCGGAGACAATCTGCTGCGCTACGCGGCGCGCGCGCTCCGCATCGCCGCCCAGCACCATCGCGCTCAGGCCGTAGTCCGTGTCGTTGGCAATCGCAACAGCCTCCGCCTCGTCACGATAGGGGATGACGCACAGCACCGGGCCAAAAATCTCGTCACGGGCAATCGTCATCCGGTTGTTCACGTCGGTAAACAGTGTCGGGCGCACAAACCAGCCGTCCTGCGTGCCTTCCGGTCTCCCTTCACCACCTGCCAGCAGATGCGCCCCCTCTTCGATGCCTTTACGAATATAGCCCTGCACCCGCTGCCACTGCTTTTCGCTGACCATCGGGCCGACGTCCGTCGCGCTATCGCGCGGATCGCCCGATTTCACCGCCGCCACGGCCTGCGCCAGCGCGGCTTCGATCTCCGCCTTGCGCGCCTGCGGCACCAGAATGCGCGTTCCGGCCACGCACGCCTGCCCGCTGTTCATAAATCCGGCCTGAATCACCAGCGGGATCGCCTGCGCCAGTTCCACGTCATCCAGCAGGATCGTCGGCGATTTACCGCCTAACTCCAGGGTCACGCGCTTAAAGCTCTCCGCCGCGTTGCGCAGGATCGCCTTGCCGGTATTCGTCGAGCCGGTAAACGAGATTTTTGCCACGTCGGGATGACGGCTGATGGTTTCACCGACGGTTTCGCCGCGTCCGGTGACGATATTAAACACGCCCGGCGGCAGCGCGGCATCGCACAGCGCTTCGGTGACAATCCGGGTTTGCAGGGCGCTCATTTCGCTCGGCTTGATGACGGCCGTACAGCCCGCAGCCAGCGCGGCCGCCAGCTTGCCGCAGATAAACCCCGCGTCGCTGTTCCACGGCGTGATAAGCCCGGCCACGCCAAGCGGCGTCATCTGCACCGTCGCTGTGCCTGCGGGGGTGATAAACTCAAACGCCTCCAGCGCCTCGATGGCCTGAGCAATCACCTCCGCCGGATAGCTGGCCATCCACGCCGAGCGCGAGGCGGGGGCGCCGTACTCTTCGATGACCGCTTCCAGCAGATCGTCGTGACGAGCGGCCACGGCGGCGTGCATGCGCTTCAGCGCCGCGATGCGTTCCTGCTTTGTGGTCTTCGACCACGCCGGAAACGCCGCTTTTGCCGCCGCAATGGCGCGCTCTGCGTCAACCTCATCCGCCAGACGTACCTGCCCTATAACCTGCGCCGTCGCCGGGTTGTACAAATCAAACCACTCGGTACCGCGCGGGGTAACAAATTCGCCGTTAATAAAGATCTGTTCGATGGTGTGCATATAAACCTCCTCAGGCTGTGTGAGCACAGTCTGTCACGGCTTCTCCGTTGCGATAATCCACGCTATGCTGCAAGGGTTGTTTCGATTTTCAGGATAATCTATGCATCGTTCAGGTCTGACAGAGCTGGAAGTGGTGATGGCGGTCGTGCGACGCGGCAGCTTTCGCGGCGCGGCGCAGGAGCTGGGCATGTCAGCCACGGCGGTAAGCAACGCCATCGCCGGGCTGGAGAGCCGCCTTGATACTCGCCTCTTTAACCGCACCACCCGCAGCGTGGCGCTCACCGACGCCGGACAGCGCTACGTGGCGCGTATCGGCCCGGCCCTGCAGGAGATCCGTCTCGCCAGCGAGGAGATCCACAGCGACACCGGGGAACCCGCCGGCACGCTGCGTCTGAACGTGCCGAACCATATCGGCACCCTGTTTCTGGACCAGCTGCTGATCGACTTTATGATCCGCTATCCGAAGATGCGCGTAGAGACCGTCAGCGAAGCGCGAATGATCGACATCGTCGCGGAAGGCTATGACGCGGGGATCCGCCTTGAGGAGTCCGTGCCGCAGGACATGATCGCCGTGCCGCTGACCGGGGAGATCCGCCAGCTGGTCACCGCCACGCCGGACTATTTTGCACGCCACGGCATTCCGCAGACGCCGGACGATCTGCTTTCGCATCAGGGGATCGGCATGCGCATGGCCCACGGCGGGATCTACCGCTGGGAGCTGGCGCGTCGGGGGGAAACGTACGCCCTTGCCGTGCCGCCGCGCTTTGCGACGTCCGATCTTTTTGCCTCGATCCGCGCCGTGAAAGCGGGATTAGGGGTGGGATTTTTGCCGGAACTGTATATCCGTGAAGAGCTGGAGCGTGGAGAACTGGTGAGCGTCCTAAACGACTGGGCGCAGCCCTTTGCCGGACTGCGCCTGTACTACCCCGGCCATCGCCACGTTCCGCCAGGCCTGCGGGCGCTGGTGGCAACGATCCGCGAGCGCGGGATTATTCCAGGTTAGCCTTGTTCAGCCCGTAAGCCGCGTCCAGCGATCCCGGTGCCATGCGGGAGGTGATCCCCAGACGGTTCCAGGCGTTGATCGCCACGATGGCGAAGTTCAGCTCTGAAATTTCCACGTCCGAGAAGTGCTCCGCCACGCTGCGATACAGTGCGTCGCTTACCCCGTGAACGCCAATCTGGGTCAGCGCTTCGGTGAAGGCCAGCGCGGCTTTCTCGCGGGCGCTGAACAGCGGGGACTCGCGCCAGGCCGCCAGATGGTACAGGCGCAGCTCGCGCTCGCCGGCAATTTTGGCCTCTTTCGAGTGCATATCCAGGCAGAAGGTACAGCCGTTCAGCTGCGACACGCGAATGTCGATCAGGTGCTTCAGCGCCGGGTCGATGGAGGTTTTTGCCACCTCCATGCTCAGGGCAGACAGCGCGTTGGCGAGGGCGGGTGTAACTTTGTGGTGGTTAACGCGAGTGCTCATTGTCTTTCCTCTTTTTTTTGTGCGGCATGTGTCATGCGATGAGGCAAATCTACGCCGTTCATGACATAGTAAAAAGATACAAAAAGCGTGAAATGAGGTAGGACATGAAGCCGGGCTATCACGAGATTTATACCCGCTATCGCGACAACATCACGCGCGGGGTGCTGAAGCCGGGCGATAAGGTGCCTGCCATCCGCGTGCTGGCGGAAGAGTTGAAGGTGGCGCGTAAAACCGTCGAAACGGCGTATGCCATTCTGACGGGTGAAGGGTATCTGGTGAGCCAGGGCGCGCGCGGCACGCGGGTGAACCCGGATCTGCTGTTGCCGGATAAGAGTGCCCCTGCGGAACAGACCACCGGCACGCTTCCGGCATCGCTCATCAGCCAGCGCGAGCGGGCAGGGTTTCTGCGCCCCGGCATCCCGGCCCTCGACAGCTTTCCGTATAAAAAATGGCTGCTGCTGGCGGGCCAGGCGACGCGCGCTATGCGACAGGAGGAGATGCTCAACCCGCCCGTTCTGGGCTGGTATCCGCTGCGCCAGGCCATCGCCAGCTATCTTAATATTTCACGCGGGCTGTCCTGCAGCGCCGAACAGGTGCTGATCACCAGCGGCTATAGCGGCAGCCTGCGGCTGATCCTCGACACCCTTGCCAGCCGCAGCGACAAGGTGGTGTTTGAAGATCCGGGCTATTTTATGGGCCAGCAGCTGCTCAAGCGGATCGTGCCGCGCCTGCACACGGTGCCGGTCGATCGCTGCGGCATCGACACGGAATACCTGCTCCGTCACCATCGCGACGCCCGTTTTGCCATCGTCACCCCGTCGCACCAGAGCCCGCTGGCGGTCACCCTCTCGCTGCCGCGCAAGCAGCAGCTGCTCGACTGGGCCAGCCAGAACGAGGCGTGGATTATCGAAGACGATTACGACGGGGAATTTCACTACACCCGCAAGGTGCTGCCGTCGCTGAAAAGTCTCGATCGGCACGATCGGGTGATTTTTATGGGCACCTTCAGTAAAACCATCATGCCGTCGCTGCGCATGGGCTACGTGGTGATGCCCGCCAGCACCGTCGGGGCCTTTACCGACTGCGCGGACATTACCACCAGCGGCCAGCCGGTGCTGACGCAAAAGATCCTCACCGCCTTTCTCAACGAAGGGCATTTTTTCCGTCACCTGAAAAAGATGCGCGCGCTGTATCAAACCCGCCGCGACTGGATGATTGCCGCCCTGCGCGAGGTGTATGGCGATCTGTTTTTCACCGAGCAAAATGACGGCGGGATGCATATCGTGGCGTTCCTGACCAGAGGAAGCGGTGACCGGGAAGTGGCGCGCTGCTGGCAGGAACAGCAGCTGCAGGTGAATGCGCTTTCGGAGTGGTATCGCGGGTCGGGCAAACGCTACGGGCTGGTGATGGGCTATAACAACGTACGGTCATATGAAGAGGCGGTGGCGTTGCTCGAGAGGCCGAAGCGGGAGACGCTTGCGCTGTTGAGCTGAAATCGCCGGGTGGCGGCTGCGCCTTACCCGGCCTACAGGATCGAGCAGGCCCGGTAAGCAAAGCGCCACCGGGCAACCCTATGCTCACACATCATACCGCGACAGCCCAACGTCCTTGAGCTGCTCGTCGCTCATCTGGCTCAGGATGCGGCGCGTGCGGTTGATGCGATACCAGTTGCAGATCGTTTTGCCGATCCAGACAAACACGACGAACGGACGTTTTGAACGATTCTCATAGAATTCCATGATGCTCTCCTCACTGTACCAGTGGGGTTATCATCCTGGAAATCGGCCTTTGCAATACAGACTCAAAAACACCTTTTGTTTAACATACAGATCCGCTAAAACAGTATCTGCATGCCAATTTTTACGGCAATCTGTACTGGTTTTGGAATCTGTATGGTGAAAACAAAGGATACAGCATGACGCGCTATCAACATCTGGCCAACCTTCTGGCAGAACGCATTGAACAAGGGCTGTATCGCAGCGGCGAACGTCTGCCGTCGGTGCGCACGCTGAGCCAGGAGCACGGCGTGAGCATCAGCACCATACAGCAGGCTTATCAAATCCTCGAAAACCTCCAGCTGATCACCCCCCAGCCGCGCTCCGGCTATTTTGTCTCGCAGCGCAAGGCCCAGCCGCCGGTTCCGGCGATGACCCGCCCGGTGCAGCGCCCCGTGGACGTCACCCAGTGGGATGAGGTGATGATGCTGCTGGACGCCCGCGCCGACAAAGAGATGATCTCCTTCGGCGGCGGCTCGCCGGATATTAACCAGCCGAGCCTGAAGCCTCTGTGGCGCGAGATGAGCCGCATCGCGCAGCATAATCCGGGTGAAATGCTGAGCTATGACGTGCTCGACGGGCGCCTGGAGCTGCGCGAGCAGATCGCCCGCCTGATGCTGGATGGCGGCTCCACCGTGGCGGCGAATGAAATTGTCATCACCAACGGCTGCCACGGCGCGCTGTCGATTGCCCTGCTCTCGGTGTGCAAGCCGGGGGACATCGTGGCGGTAGAATCGCCGTCGTTTCACGGCACCATGCAGATGCTGCGCGGGTTTGACATCAAGGCGATTGAAATTCCTACCGATCCCGAGACCGGGATCAGCATCGAGGCATTAGAGCTGGCCCTGGAGCAGTGGCCGATCAAGGCCGTGATTCTGGTGCCCAACTGCAATAACCCGCTCGGGTTTATCATGCCGGAAGCGCGGAAAAAGCAGGTCTTAGCCCTGGCTCAGCGGCACGATATCGTGATTGTCGAGGACGATATTTACGGCGAGCTGGCGGCGGAGTACCCGCGCCCGCGCACCATTCATTCGATGGATATCGACGGCCGCGTGATTCTCTGCAGCTCGTTTACCAAAACCGTGGCGCCGGGCCTGCGCGTCGGCTGGATTGTGCCGGGGCGCTATTACGACCGGGTGATGCACATGAAATACGCCGCGGGCGGGTTTAACGTGCCGGGCACGCAGATGGCGGTGGCGGCGTTTATTCGCGACGGCCATTACCATCGCCACGTGCGCCGTATGCGCCAGATTTATCAGCAGAATATGGAAACCTACACCTGCTGGGTGCGGCAGTATTTTCCGGCAGAGATTTGCGTCACGCGCCCGCAGGGAAGCTTCCTGCTGTGGATTGAACTGCCGGAGAAGGTCGACATGGTGTGCGTCAGCAAGCAGCTGTGTCGGCTGAAGATCCAGGCCGCGGCCGGGTCGCTGTTTTCCGCCTCCGGGAAGTACCGCAACTGTCTGCGGATCAACGTGGCGCTGCCGCCGACGGAGAAGAATCGTGAAGCGTTGAAGAAGATGGGTGAAGCGATTGTGATTGCGATGGAGGAGGACTAGTGCGGCCTGATGCCCTCACCCCGCCCCTCTCCCACAGGGAGAGGGAGAAGGTCAGGATTACTCGTCGAAGTACCAGTATCCCTGGTTAATCAGCCCGGTAAGCTCTTCAACAAACGCCGGGTTTTTCAGCGCATCGCCCAGCTCGGCCTGACCGAGTTCGGTGTAGCGGCACAGCGCATCCGCCGCTTTCGCGTCTACCGTCTCCAGCTGTTCGCTGTTGATAAAGAAGCTGCCGTTGACGTTCAGCACGCGCAGGCCGCTCAGGCGAGACAGCGTTTCGCCGCCCTGCAGCGCGTCCAGCACCTCTTCCGGCGCGTACGGCGGCTCGGCGGCGGCGATATCCAGCTCGTGGCGCGGCGTCGAGACAAAACTGCCGAACCATTTTGTGAAATCATCCGGCTTGCTAATCATGTCGAACATCATCTGGCGAATGCGATCGAGTTCGTACTGCTCCACGCGGCCGGGGTGTTCGCGACAGGTCAGATCCGGATCGCTGTAGTGCTCGCCGCCCAGATCGTTTTCCAGCGCATAATCGGCGAAGCTGCTGATCAGATCGCGACCGTTCGGCCCGCGGAAGCCAACGGAGTAGTTGAGCGCCGTTTCATGGGTAAAGCCGTCGTGCGGGAATCCAGGCGGGATGTAGAGGATATCGCCCGGGGCCAGATCTTCGTCGATGATCGGCTCGAACGGATCGACATGCAGCAGCGCCGGATGCGGGCAGAACTGACGCATCGGCAGCTTGTCGCCCACGCGCCAGCGGCGGCTGCCCATCCCCTGAATGATAAACACGTCGTACTGATCGATATGCGGACCCACGCCGCCGCCCGGCACGGAGAAGGAGATCATCAGGTCATCCAGACGCCAGTCCGGCAGGAAGCGGAACGGACGCACCAGCTCCGCGGCGGGCATATGCCAGTGGTTCACCGCCTGCGCCAGCAGCGACCAGCCGGTTTCGCCCAGATCGTCAAAGTGCTCAAAAGGACCATTGCTGGCCTGCCATTTGCCGTTGAAATGGCTCACCAGACGGCTATCGACTTCCGGCTCCATCGCCAGCCCTGCCAGCTCGTCCGGGGTAATCGGGTCGACAAAATTCGGGAAGGCATTTTTCAGCACTACGGGTTGTTTTTGCCAGTATTTCTCAAGAAATTCCGGCCAGTTCAGGTTCAGTTGATACGCCATGGGTAGCACCAGTGAGAGGGGAAACAGGCGCGATTATGGTGGAGAGCGTGGAGGGCTGCTTTGTCGTGGGTCAAGCGCAGATGATTTGCCTGCCACGCGCGTGTTGGCAATGATTAAACCTGGTCATTAGGTGAAGTGGTATTAAAGTAAAACTTAAATGATAATTTTTCCTGAACCTTTTCCCCCGTCCGACGTTTACTTTTACTCAAGGCATCTTACCTCTTAAAACTGGTAGTTTTTTAATTTTAAGAACAAGATTAGCATTAGAGATTGTCATTCTTTATATTTAGCTCTAAGCTATTTTCTTTTGCATACCTGGCTCATTAAAGGCAATGATTAGAATCACAAGGACTGTTGAAAGCGAACATTGCTTACAAGAATATATTTCAACGTTTTCTGCCTTAAATAATCTTATTGACCGACACCTTTCTAAAACTTATCTCAATCTTTTTGCCCGCCCTCAGCAGGCTGAAGATGGTGCGGTTGAATGGTATAGCGAAATAAATGGCAAACCCCAACGCTTTAACGCTTTAAACGTCGTTGAGCGAGACAAAATCGCCATACTCCTCTCACAAAAGCTGGCGGCACTCACTCAACTTCATCAAACACTCTCGACTAGCGCGCAGACTTCTCCCGAAACACTGCAGTTACTGGCAAAAATAGCCAGACAGCCCTCACCAGAAAGAATATGGATCGTTGACGGTCAGCCTGTGATTACAGGCTGGGACATCATGCCTGAAACTAAGTTGCCGGCAGAACCGCTGGCTAAAAAGCGTGGGTGGTTATGGCTGGGGCTTTTAGCACTGGCTCTGCTTCTGGCTCTTGTTCTCCTGCGCGGCTGCTGGCCGACTGTCAAAGTAGCCACTCCTGCCGTTTCTCCCGTCCAATCAGCCCCTGAGCATCAGGTCAAAATGCTCTGCCCGGCACAGCGGACAAAACAGCAGGCACCTGAAATGGTTATTATTTTTGATGCTTCTGGCTCTATGGCCATGAGCATGGATGCCACACCAGAAGAGATAATGCGGTGGATGCAGGATAAACCTGTACCCGGTATCGATCGTGAACCTCGTCGCATTACGCTCGCGCATCAATCCGCTAAACACATTATCGATGACGTGCCAAATGACATGGACATTAGCCTTATTGCCGCAGCTAATTGCCACCAGGTGAACGCAACTCCGGCTTTCCTGCCGGAACAACGCGCTGAGCTAAAAAAGTTAATTGATAAAATCCAGCCGGTGGGTAAAACCGCTCTGGCAGAGGCGTTAGAAGAGGCGGGGAAACGAGTTAATGGCGTTGACCGTGATGCCATAATTCTACTGGTGACGGACGGGGAAGAGACATGCGGAGGCTCGCCTTGCGATGTCGCGCTTGAGCTAAAAAAACGTAAGCCCCGATTACAGGTCAATGTTGTCGATATCATGAATACCGGCGCCGGAAACTGTATTGCCAGCAATACAGGTGGAAAGGTATTTGCTGTCAATAATACGCAGGAGTTTAATAAGATGATGAACAACGCCGTGAAGGAATATATACCGCAGGGTTGTGATTAACACATTAGAGAAAATGAATACATTGCCAGAAATATAGTTTCACAGCGAAACTTTTTTGCGGCAATCGGATATGCGCACGTCCCAATAATAAGTTTAGTTTAGGTCTAAACGTTTTCGGCCATTTGCCGATAATACTCAATATTTTGTTGCCATAAACAATTGACGCAGATTACCCGGCGTATTTGCGGCGTCCTTTTCCACAGTGGAACTTGCTTTCACTTGTTCGTTTAACAGCAAAGGCATGCAGCGTGAAAGAAATTTTTCTATGCAGTGACAAGCTCGATAAATATCAGTCGATGGGTGAGAATGGACAGGCAGTATATATTTCCGCATTACAGCTGCGTGAAACCCTACGACTTAGAAAACAAACGGCGGTTGCTGACACTTTAGCCATCCCGCAAATCAGCGAGCATGGCGATCGAATCGACTGGTATGCCCCGCTGGCCGGTGACGTTATTCCATGGACGGCCGCAACGGAAGCTGAGCGCCAGGCCGCGCTCGCGCAACTCGAAACCACCCATGCAGCGTTTCGCCAGATAAGTAATGAATTTGCCCAAAGCCAGCAGCCGGAACGCCGGCTCTTTGGGAAATTACTTGAAAAAGCGATGCAATTCCCCGATCAGCAGCACGTGTGGCTGGTAGGTGGAAAGCCGGTCATCAGTTTTTGGGGATTTGTGAACGCCACTAACCAGGCCCGCATCGAGCCGTTAGACTGTTTGCGTCCCATATCTACAGCCTTGCCTCCGCAATCAGCCAGTATTGAACCGGTGATACCAGAACGCACTTTCACTCATCAAAGGCACGCCAAAAGACGCTGGTGGTTGCTCTTACCCGCATGGTTGCGTTGGCTACTGCCGCTACTTCTGTTACTCCTTTTAGCGTTACTGTTCTTACGGGGTTGCATGCCAGGCATAACGATCCCTGGTATTTCATCTTCCGTACCCGCTTTGCCCGCGCCCCACCTTCCAACAGCCGAATCTCTTGCGCCGTCGTCAAGGGCCATCATCAGCACAACAACGTCTAAGGCGAACCTGCATTCGATAACGGGCAGTGAGATTTTAAGCACCACGGGCACTTCACTCACAACGTCACAAGAGCAATCAGCATTACAAACGCCGTCACAAAGCGCAGCAGCAACGGCATCTGCTGTGGATCCTGCGTCAGCCACGAATAGCCCTCATCCCGGCGGAACAGCACCTGCTCTCGAAGCGCCATCGGCCAATACCTCAACTGGCGCTAAAGTCCCGTTGACCCTGCCCGCATCTTCACTGGCCCAAGGAAACACCCGTTTTCTGGACGGGAACTGGCACGCAGGGGCTGGTATTCAGGATCAACGCACAGGAAAGCCCCTTAGTCTGAGTTACCAAATCAATGACGGTAAGGGCGAAGTACAGATGATCCGTGGCGACGGTGTGACCTGTCGTGGCGCGGTCAACGCGGCCATTCAGTCAGGTCATCTCGCCATTAACAATCAGGGAGAAGCACTGTGCTCCGATGGCTCACGCTACCAAATGCCAGAAATTCTGTGTGCTCCAGGCGCGCAAAACATTGCGGATTGCAAAGGCCGTTACGACGCCAAAACACTTTTCCCTATTTCGATGAAGCAGGAGGCAAGTCAGTAAATGCTCGCTGAACTCACTGATTTTAAAAAACAGGTCAAACTTATTCGCGACAGCGGGATCCAGTTCCTTGATTTCGCCTTTACCCTGCCCACGCGTAAAGAATATGGGGAATTTCTTCGTCAACAGGGTGACGAGGCTATTATGCGGCTTATCTATAATGAGAGGGAAGATAAGCTGCAGATCCCTCAGCCTGACAGCGAACCTCCGCGCTACGCAGACTCCGACTACACATTGACGACCGAAGAGTCGCTACGCCTCTATCGCGGCCTCTGGTTACCGCTGCCATTTTTCCGCTTCAACCCGCCACGAGCCTTTGCTCACGGGCCGTATAACTGGTCACGCGTCCAGTTCCATGAGCTGCCTGAGCCGGATGAAAAGGGCAATACCTGGCGCGCTACTCTGATTTTTGATACCAAAATTTTCCCGGATCGCGAGAATACGCAATATCTCGCACCGGGCGAGGATGATATCCGTTCAGGCGCGGGATTTGCTCTGGCACGCCATCCTCACGAGATGGGGGAGTTTCTCTCACTGCCATGGGTGAATGAATGGCTACGGGAAATTTTCAGTACTCAGGCTCGCGAAGTATTACGCCAACATATTGATGACATTGATGAACAACTACTGCAGAAGGAACATCAGGCGCATTATCTTAACCTGCTGCATGTCCTGGCGACGACGATTGTCGTTCCTGAAGTACAGGTCAACGACGTAAAAATCCGGGACTCAGCGATACCTGTAGATCTCGTGCTGGACATTGGTAACTCACGTAGCTGCGGCATCCTGATCGAAGAACATCGTGACGACAATAAAGGGCTTTCTCAACTTTATCAGCTTCAGCTCCGAGATTTGAGCCAACCGCAATTTGTTTATAACGAGCCTTTTGACAGCCGTCTCGAGTTTGCCCAGGCCGAATTCGGCAAGCAGGATTTCTCGCTAAAAAGCGGGCGCAGCGATGCCTTCACATGGCCAACCATTGGACGCGTCGGCGGAGAAGCCTTCAGAATGGCGGCTCAACGCCTGGGTACCGAGGGCTCAACAGGGATCTCCAGCCCTAAACGCTACCTCTGGGACGATCAACCCTATTCACCGGGATGGCGCTTTAGCCAGTCCTTCGTGAAAAGTGACAGAGAGCCGTTAGCCACTGCAGCACCGCTGCTGTATATGGTCAACGATCAGGGGAAATTGCTCATTCGCCTGAAAAATGAAGAAGACCGTATGCCCGTCTTCACGCCGGTATACAGTCGTAGCTCGCTGATGACGATGATGTTGTCAGAGGTATTAAGCCAGGCTCTCATGCAAATCAACAGCCCTTCACAGCGGCTGAAGATGAACCACGCCAGCACACCGCGTCGTTTACGAAATGTCATTATGACTGTCCCTCCGGCGATGCCAAAGCCTGAGCGCGCTATCTTTGAGGAGAGCATGCATGACGCTATCCGCATGGTCTGGAAAGCGCTCGGCTGGGAAGAGATGGATTATGAAGGCGATGACCCGCAGTGCTTGAAATACGCCCATCCAGGCGTACACGTGAAGTGGGACGAAGCCACCTGTGGGCAGTTGGTATATCTCTATAACGAAACGCAGAACTACTTTGGCGGTCGCACGGACGAATTTTTTGCAGCTACTCGCCGTCCCGATACTCAAAAGGACACCAGCGATACACGCTCATTAAAAATCGCGTCGATTGACATTGGCGGAGGAACGACCGATCTCGTCATTTCTCGCTACACGCTGGATGAAGGCCAGGGCATTAACGTCCGGATTACCCCGAAACAGCTTTTCCGTGAAGGGTTTAAGGTAGCAGGCGACGACATACTGCTGGATGTTATACGGCTTTTCCTCCAGCCAGCAGTAAAAGCGGCCATGACCAAAGTCGGCCACAGCGATCTTGCAGCCGAATCAATGATGTCACAACTGTTCGGTAGTGAATCGATCGAAGCCGGAAAACAGGTATTACGTCAGCAGCTTACATTGCAGATCTTCGCGCCTCTGGCGTTATCTATTTTGCATCGCTATGAAGAGTACTCCCCGGAAAATGGTCGGGAGATACTGAATTACACTTTCCGTGAGCTACTTGCCGATAATCTTCCAACCGAGAAAGTACAGGATTACGTCAACGACGTTGCCCGTTCCGGACAGCTTGCGAGCGAAGTACCGTTCTCCATTCTGGATGTACCGCTGGAGTTGGATCTTGCGCGTCTGCACAATGAATTTATCGACCCTCGCAGCGGGCGAATGAACATTTGCCACAGCCTGCGCGCGTTGTGCGAAGTGCTTTGGCACTACAACTGCGATGTATTACTTTTAACCGGTCGTCCATCCCGCCTGCCGGGAATCCAAGCGCTCATTCGCCAGCTTCAACCTGTTCCCCCTTCTCGCGTGCTGCCACTCCACGGTTATGAAACCGGTGGCTGGTATCCGTTTAACAAGAAAGGATGCATTGACGATCCGAAATCGACAGCCGTTGTGGGGGCGATGCTGTGCCTGTTAGCGGAGAAATCCAGGCTCAACAACTTCTTCTTCCGCACTGCGAACTTTAAGCCTTATTCAACCATCCGCTATGTCGGGATGCTTGATGGAAACAATGTGATTAAAGACAGCAATGTCGCCTATCGCGACGTTGATTTGGACTCCGCTGATTTCCAGTTACCGGAAGGGAAAGGCTTTGAAGCACGGGGGGAAGTGCGTATCGGTTTCCGCCAGCTTGATAACGAACGCTGGCCATCGACCGCACTTTACACCCTAAAAATTACCAGTGCGAACCTGGCAAGCGAGCTGTCGGGTGATGCTGTAATAAGCATCGGTTTAACCGCAGAACAGGGACGTGGACGTAGTAGCGAAGAACCGGTCAGTCCGGAGCGCTTCCAGATTGGCTCGATGGAAATGAAAAACGCACAGCGCGGTTATGGTCGTAGAGATGTTGCATTCCAGTTGAACACAATGGTCGGTAATGGGCTGAGTGAAACCCATTACTGGCTGGATAGCGGGAGTATTAAAAGCTAATGAGCACTATTCATCCCAACACCATTATCCAGGGCTGGAATGGCGTCGAACAAGGTGCAGGCCGGGCCATTGACTGGATCGCAAGCGTTCGTCAGGACGCGCCGCGCCTGAACACTGAAGCCGATCGCCTGACCATGAACTTGCGCCGCAGCCGTAACAAAGCACGCAGATTGGCGCAGGCCGCAGCGAAACCGATGACAATCGGCTTCTTTGGCTTGTCGCAGGCAGGCAAATCGTATCTCATTTCCGCGCTGGCTGCGGGTGAAAACGGAAAGCTGGAAACACGCCTCGGCGGCAATCAGCTCGATTTTTTGACCCACATCAACCCGCCTGGCGGCGGCAAAGAGGCGACGGGTCTTGTTACCCGGTTTAGCCGCAGTGCTCAGAGCTCAGACGACCGCTGGCCTGTCACGTTACAGCTCTTCAACGAAGTGGAAATGGGGAAGATCCTCGCCAACGCATTCATCCATGACTTCAACCAGGAAAAATTTGACTGGCAGTTCGATGAAAAACGCATCAGCGATCTGTTAACGTCCCTGTCGAAACGACGCCTGACCTCCCGCAGCCCTGGCGTGACCGAAGATGACGTAGTTTCTTTTTGGGATTACCTCATCCGCCATGCTGAGAAAACGCAAAGCCGTTTTGCCCTGACCTACTGGCCACAGGCAGTAAGCCTCGCACCATGGCTTTCTGTTGAAGATCGCGGCCAGCTTTTCTCCGTTTTATGGGGCGAAGTACCAGAACTAACCAATGCCTATATCCGTTTTGCCAACACGCTACAGCGTCTCGGTGGAGTGCAGGAGCTGCGTGCCCCGCTGAGCACGCTGGTTCGTAACGAAAACGGCCTGCTTATCCAGCGGGATAGCATCATGAACGTCGATATGCTGGAGCGGCTGAATACCCCGTCGGATCAGACTATTGAAGTCTGTCCTGTGGTAAATGGGCAAACGGGTGCGTCTATTTCGCTATCGCTGGCAGAGCTCACTGCGCTTACCGTTGAATTGCATATCCCGTTAATGGCTCCGCCTCGCGAAACAATCTTCGAAGCCGTCGACTTGCTTGATTTCCCGGGTTATCGCGGCCGTCTGGCGGTGGAGTCCATGAGTGATGTCACTCGCGAGGTTAAAAATGCAGAGAGCAACCCGCTAGCGCAGTTAATTTTGCGCGGAAAAGTGGCCTATCTTTTTGAACGCTACACCGAAAACCAGGAGATGAATGTCCTGGTGGTGTGTACGGCCTCAACAAAACAGTCTGATGTCAAAGAAGTGGGCGGCGTTCTGGACGAGTGGATCCGTTACACCCAGGGCGCCGATGCCGACGCGCGTGGTCGTCGCTTACCTGGCCTAGTCTGGGCATTAACCATGTTTGATCTGCGCATTAGCCAAAACCTTTCCCATGACGAAGCACTTCTTCGCCAGTCCTGGGGGCTTGGCGGGATGATCAAAATGGCGATGACCGAGCGTTTTGGCCAGTACAAATGGATGCAGGAATGGAGCCAGGGCCAGGCGTTCAATAACACGTTCCTGGTACGCAAACCGCGCCAGCAAACGCCCTTTATCCGCATGAACGCAGGTAGTGAAGCGGCTTTCAACGACGACAATGGCGGGCAGCTCGCACTGATGCGGAAAACCTTCCTTGAAGATGAAGCTGTCGCTCGCTACATCGCGAACCCTGCTGAAGCCTGGGATGCGATGCTCACCCTCAACGACGGTGGTATGCGCCGAATGGCCGATTATCTGGCCCGCGTCGCCCGCCCTGAACTGAAACTGGAGCGGATCGCAGAACAGCTCGACGAGATCCGCCACGAACTGGTCGAAGGGGGACTGGGGAACTGGTACCAGCCGGACGGCGAAGAAGAGCTGTCCAGAAAATCCCGAATTGCGCAAGAGATCCTTGCCACCCTGAAAAAACGCAGCGGCATGCACGGCGAACTGCTGGCGCGGTTGGTTCCGGCACGCCGCGATCTCCATGCACTTTACATGCAGCAAACGACCCTGTCTGCGCCTGAAGCAGAAGAAGAAGATGCAGGATTCTTTGATATCGGTGTGGAAGATGCTTTCGAAAGCAGCGCAACTGCGGTGACGACGCACAGCCATGAGATCGCTTTCGCGCACCAGAGCGTTCAGCTCTGGATTAACCATCTGCGCGGCCTGCCTGAAACCGCCGCCATGCTCAACTACATCAGTCTTCCGCGCCCGATTGCCGAAGCGCTGGTAGACGAATTGATCACGGGGTTATTGCGTTCACGTGTCGAGGACTCGCTGGTCAATGCAATGAAAAATACCGAGCAGGCTGGCGTTCGTCGCGAACGTATGGTCGAGCGTCAGGTTTCACGCGTGCTTCACGTGATGAGCGATTTCATCACCTGGCTGGGCTATCAAAATATGCCGGAATCGAAACGCCCGGCCCGTCTCAACCAGCCCGAACAGCCGATCTTTACCCGTCCACCAACGTGCGACAGCGTGGTCTGGAAAGGTGATGAACGCCTGGCACGCCTGACGCCGCAACAGCTGAACTACAGTGCCTTCTTTATCATCGACTGGCTGGTTGGCCTGGAAGCACTCATTACCGAAAACGCAGGTCATTCTGCCGGACGCGAGATTAGCGTCGCGCAGAACGAAAATCTGGGCGTCATTCTCCGCCAGATTAAATTGGCAAAGGAGTAACTGGACGTGATCAAACCTGAACTTAAGACGCTGACCCCTATACAACCAGGATTCGCATTGCTCTTGTTGAAAGGCTGGAAAGGCGATGCCGAGGGCGTCACAATCTCGGTAGTACGTAATCAGGATCGCCTGTATCTGGATAGCCACGGTGATTGGGTCAGTGGCGAGATTTTCCTCGCCCTTCCTCCACTGATACAAAATGAGGAGACGCCCTGCGTTCAGGTCGGCCCTTCTCTGATCGATCCACTACTCGCCAACCGCCAGGCGGCCTATCGCATCACCATCAAAGATGGAAGTAATAAGGATATGGGGATTCTGACCATCGCTGAAGGGCTACTCAGCTCCCAGGCCGGTGGTGAAAACCCACTCCCGGAAAATATACAGACGCTGAATGATACCCCCATCGTGCAGCCGATGTCCGTTCAAGAACCGGAACCTGTCGTTTTAGAACCTGTCGCAGAAAAGCCTGTATCTCAACAGCCGCATAAGCCGAAAAGTAAGCTGCCGTTATTTGCGGGATTAGCCATTCTATTGCTCCTGCTGGCCGCTGCTGGGTGGTGGTTTACCCGTAAGCCAGAGCCTGCAATTCCAGCGGTACCTCCCGCGCCCGTCGCGAAAACTACCGGGCCGTGTGGTGATGAACAAATGGCGAGCGGCAATGAAATGGCGTTCGTTAAAGGGTGCCTGCGTAGCCAGCCAAGTAGTGCACAACTGCTGGACGTCATCGCAAAAGCGAAAGCGGCAAAACATTGCGATATCGCTCAGCGCCTTTACGCCTATAAAGCCCAGTCCGGCGATACGCAGATGGCCGTTCGTTATGCACAAGAATATGACCCGAAAACCGCAAAACCAGGGGGATGCTTCAATCCTGACGCAGAGACAGCGGCGTATTGGTATGAGTCGGTTGTAAATCTGGATCCGCAGAATAACGAGGCCAAAGCCCGTTTAGCTGAGCTGAAGAAATAGGATAAACAATGAAATACATGCATTGGTTCAGTAGCCTGGTGTGTGCCGCAACGCTGGCATCCCCCGCCTGTGCCGCGGGTAAACAGCCGCTTTTGCAGGAAGGTAAACATGCGTTATTCCAGCGGGTACTGACTTACCCAGGCTGCCAGCTGTCCGCCAAAGCAGGTGAAGCAGGTAAAGAGCAGCCGGCCTTTAGTCGATTCTATGTTTACCAAAGGACAACGCTGGGTCAGGACACGTGGCTGCAGGTTGGGCCGGACAGCTTTGGTCATACCGCTGGCTGGATGAAATCCTCCTGCACCGTTGACTGGAAAATGCAGCTGACGCTGGCGTTTACCAATCCTGCTGGCCGTCAACCGATGCTGTTCTTTAAAGAGAAATCCGACGTTGAGTCTCTTCTGAACAGCAAAAACCCTGCGGCAACATTGCAACCAATGCTCAACAGTTTGAGCAGCCATAAACCGGTCCCGCAGGTTCTGGCACGCGAGCCTGATTACATGGTGGATCAGTTAAAAAACTTTTATCTCTTACCTGTTCTTGGCTCAGATGATGTGTTTACCGATACCGGCTTCCAGGTACGTGTACTCAACGTTGCCTCCGTCAGCGAAAAGTCACCCGCAAAAAAGGCCGCGTCCGCTGCTGATGAAAAGAACATGATGAAAGGGTTCTCCGCCTCGGTTGTCTTTGTGATCGACTCCACCATCTCGATGGGGCCGTATATCGATCGCACCAAAGAGGCGATCGATAAGATCTACAAGAGGATCGAGAAGGAACACTTACAGGATCAGGTCAAGTTTGGCCTGGTAGCTTTCCGCTCCAGCGTGAAAGCGGTTCCGGGTCTTGAATACGACAGCAAGATGTATGTCGACCCCAATACCGTTAAAGATGGTAAAGACTTCCTCGCTAAAGTACATGACCTGAAGCAGGCTACCGTTTCCAGCAGCAAGGTTGATGAAGATGCTTACGGCGGGATCATGACAGCGCTGGACAAAGTGGACTGGACGCAGTTTGGCGCCCGCTACGTTGTACTGATTACTGACGCAGGCGCGCTTGATGGCACAGATAAGCTCTCGTCAACCCATCTGGATGCCGCCCAGGTGCGTCAGGAAGCCGCCTATCGTGGCGTTGCGCTGTATGCGTTACATCTGAAAACCTCTGATGGTAAGAAAAATCACAGTTCTGCTGAAGCCCAGTATCAGGAGCTGACGTTAAATCCATTCCTGCACAAACCGCTCTACTATCCTATTGATTCAGGTGATGTAAATAGCTTCGGTAGTATGGTCGATAGCCTGGCGAATGCCATTACCGGCCAGATTAAAACAGCCTGGAGCGGCGAAGAAACGGCGGGGAGCGCGCTGGGGGCAAGCCCTAAATATGCCGGTAAGAAAGAAGATCCCCTGCTCAGTGATGCCGACAAGTTAAGTAAGGCAATGCGTCTTGCCTATCTGGGTGAAAAGCAAGGCACCACGGCACCACCGGTATTCAAGTCATGGATAAGCGACCGCGATCTGATTGACCAAAACATCCCGGCGACCGAGGTGCGCGTACTGCTCACGAAAAGCGAGCTCAGCGATCTGAGCGATGTCATGAAGAAGATCGTCAATGCCGCCAATGAGGGGATGATCTCTCCGGATGACATGTTTGCCAGCCTGCGTTCTCTGGCGGCAACCATGGGCAACGATCCAAACCAGGCGAAAGGGAAAAATGCGACCCGCCTAGGAGAGATGGGACTGCTCGGTGAATATATCGAGAGCTTACCTTACCTCAGTGAAGTATTGAGCCTGGACGAAGAAACCTGGAAAAGCTGGGATGGCCTTGAGCAGGAGCGTTTCATCCGCAGGCTGAATACCAAGCTTAATTACTATCAACGCTACAACCAGGATGTAGACCGTTGGGTGGCATTAGCGCCCGATAGCGACCCACGCGATAACGTTTATCCGGTACCTCTGGAGAACCTGCCCTGATGTTGAGGATCCGCGATATGGAGATCAGCCGGGGCGGGACGCATGGCTATAGCGTCGCCCTCCCGCACCTCTCGTTGAAAAAGGGAGAGGTGGTCGCTCTAACCGGGCCTAGCGGGTGCGGTAAAAGCACGCTTCTGGAGATGATAGGGGCGATCCTCCGCCCAGCGCATCTTGCCGAATACCGGCTCGCCGGTCGCGATATTTCAATACCGCTCATGGCTGAAAACGAGCCTGTCCTGGCCGCGCTTCGAGCACGCGAGCTTGGGTTTATGCTACAGCACGGCGGCTTGTTGCCCTGGTTACCCGTGATAGAAAACATCACTCTGGTTCGCAGGCTGGCAGGACTTAGCCTACAGTCAGCCTGGCTCGATAAGGCCATCGACAGCCTGGGCGTGCGGCCGCTGCTGACAAGAATGCCTTCCCGGCTTTCTATCGGCGAGCGCCAGCGCGTTGCCTTCATCCGTGCGATTGCCCACCAGCCACGCTTACTCCTTGCCGATGAACCGACTGCGGCGCTGGATCCTGATAATGCAGACCGGTTGTTTGACCTGATGATCGGCATGGTGCGCTCACTGGATATGGCAGCCATTGTTGTGAGCCACGACTGGCAGCGCGTGACGCATTTTGGGATTGACCGATATCAGGCCGTGACCGGAGAGGGAAAAAGTGTCTTCTTACCCAGCTGATATGCCAGCGTCAGGCACCCTGCTATGCCGTATGGCTCTGCGCGATCTCATTCACGATCGCAAGGTCGCGCTGTGCATCATCTTCTCTTTGATTGCCGTTATCGCACCGTTATTGCTGCTGTTCGGATTGAAGAATGGCATTGTCAGCCAGCTTCGCCATCAGCTTCTCGACGACCCTCGCACCCGGGAAGTACGTATAACGGGTAATGGTAATTATGATTTTGCCTGGCTTGATAAGCTCGCCCGCCGTTCAGAAGTCGGATTTTCGATTCCGTTAACCCGTTCGCTGAACACTCAGGCCGATCTGGTCCGGGACGGGCAACACTTTGTCCCGGGTGCTGAAGTGATCCCGACGGCCAAAGGCGATCCTCTTTTGCAGGATGTCAGAGCACCGGTCAAAGACAGCGATACCGTACTCAGCGCCAGTGCGGCACGGCGCCTTGGCGTGCAGCCAGGAGATATCCTGCGCCTGATGGTGAGCCGAAAAAGCGAAGGGAAAAACCAACGCGCCACGTTCGCTTTAACCGTTACCGGCGTGCTGGATGACGCAAAATTTTCACGTCAAGGTGCCTTTATTACATTGCCTTTGCTTGTTGCTCTGGAAGACTACCGCGATGGCTTTCAGGTTCCCTTGCTGGGGGTCAGCGATGGCAAGCCGCCCAGAGAGAGAACCCGCTATTCAAGAGCACGTATCTATGCCAGTTCGATAGATGACGTTTCACTCCTCGCGCGGTGGCTGGAGACGCAGAACATTGAGGCTATCACTCAGTCAGCTCAAATTGAGTCTGTGCGTGCCATCGACCGTGTGCTGGGGATTATCTTTGGCGTGATTGCCTGGATCTCTGCATCAGGGTGCATCGCCTCGTTAGTCGGTGCCTTCATCGCCAACATTGATCGTAAGCGCAAAGATATGGCCGTGCTGCGCCTTCTGGGTTTTCGCCGTCGCGCTGTGACGCTTTTTATTATTATTCAGGCGCTGTGTTTGACCGGCGTCTCATACGGACTGGGTGTGATCATCTACCTGCTGGGCAGCGCATTGTTCAACCATCTGTTGGGCAGTTCTTTACCGGACCAGGCATTCGTCTGTCACCTTGACCCCCTTCATTTTATCGCCGCATTGCTCTGTGTCCTTGCCGTGGCGTTAGGCGTGGCCGCTATCGGAGCACTGCGCGCACTGAAAATCGAACCTGCGGAGAGTTTACGTGAAATCTAAACTGGCGATGAGCCTGGCTATCATTGGACTCGGGTACGCCTGCGCGGCGAATGCCACCTGGGATGAAAAGTTCTGGAACCCAAAACCTCTGGCCGATGACGTGATATTGCCTATGCCGTGCGACGGTGCCATGGCATTTCGCAAAGTCGCTATCCCGCTGAATAAACCGCTGGAAGATTACAACATCACGCTGGGGCAAGAAGGCGACGACTGGGGATACGTTGAACAATCTCGCCAGGAACACATTGCAGGCAGTTTCCCGGAGAAGGGTGGTAAGGGCCGTTATTACCTGATGGCCAAATATGAACTGAGCGACCTGCAGTATCGCGCGCTTTCTGGGGAATGCCCGACGACGGATATGAAAGGACGTTTACCGAAGGTGAGTATTGGCTGGATGGATGCCATGGTATTCGCAAATCAATACAACCTGTGGTTACGAAAAGAAAAACTTTCTGCACTGCCTGAAGATGATGGTCAGGCGGGATTTTTACGGCTTCCGACAGAAACCGAGTGGGAGTTTGCCGCACGCGGCGGGCTCGCGGTTTCCCCCGCAGAGTTCCGCGATCGCCACTTCCCCATGCCTGAAGGATTAAACGGTTATGTCTGGTTTGCGGGGGCACAGTCTGCAAATGGAAAACTTCAGCTTACCGGCCTGCTGAAACCTAACCCGCTCGGATTGCACGACATACTGGGCAACGCAGCAGAGATGATGTTTGACCCGTTCCGCCTGAACAAGCTCGATCGCCTGCATGGTAAGGCTGGGGGCTATGTCGTTCGGGGGGGCAGTTATATGACTCCTCAGGCGGATATCCGCAGTTCACTGCGTGGAGAGGAGCCGTACTATGCCAATGCGGGCGAGAATACAACCAAAAGCACCGGTGTTCGTCTGGTTTTAGTTTCCACAACCCTGACATCACGCGAGCGGGTGAAAGAGATTGAAAAAGAGTGGCAATCATTAGGCACGGGTAAAAAGGAGACACCTGCAGGCAAAGCTGATGATTCGCTAAAAAACCTGAATGCTATCTCGGCAAAAGTCCAGGATGACGCACTAAAGAAACAACTTGAGCAACTGCGTGGTGAGCTGCGCGCAAATAGCCAGCTTCGGGATGAACAACGGGATCAGGCAATACGCACATCGTTACAGTTGGGCGCCTTTTTGTGCACAAAAATGAAAGATGACGGCGAGTTTTACGATCGTCTCAACCAGCTCTTCACCAAAACCTGTGCCGCAGGCAGCCAGCTTGATGCTAATTGCTCCCGCCGTCAGGAACAGCTTGGTCAACATCAAAAAGCCCTTGATTTTATTACCAGTTATTACGCTGACACCCTGGTAGACATGGGCACAACCTATGACAAACCCCTCATCGAACCGCAGGTCGCTGTCGTATTGCAACAGATGGCTGCACGCGGAAAAACCAACCTTAACGGTTATCTCAATACCTACTGGAAGAACCTTCAGGGGTACTGGAAAGATGGAAAAGTTGCGCGCGAGGCGTGGCTTAGTTCATGTAAAAAAAATAATTAAATAGTTCAGGAGATTGGAATGTTAAAGGTTATTCGCACAGCAGTGATAGCAGGAATGATGGTATTTCTGGCGGGGTGCCAGAATGGCAGTACGGGAAGTAGTGGCGGCGTCGACCCGCGCCTTGCCAATAATCAGGACGTTGAGTTTTTCAATAAATCAGGCTGGCAGGCCTGTGCTGGCGGCGCGGTAATCGGCGCACTGGCTTGCGCTGTCAGTAACTCCAGCAACAAAGCGGTATGTATGGCCGCCGCCGCTATCGCCGGTTGCGGTGTGGGTATGGGGGCTAACGCCTATCTGGATAATCAGCGCAAAAAATACGCCTCCCAAGAGCTGCAGTTAAACGCAACGATTAAGGATGTTGAAGCCGAAAACAAACGCATTCAGAACGCAACCAGCGTTGCAAAATCGGTTATCGACTCTGATAAAAAGACCCTCGCTCAAATAGAAAAAGATATGGCTGCAAACACGGTGAAAAAAGACGCCGTACAGAAGCAAATTAAAGGAGTGGATGCCAACATTGCTTACCTTCGCGGCACCATCACCGACATGAAAAAACATGAGAAGCAGTGGCAGGACGTTTCTGCAGACATGAGCAAATCCGGCAGTGATACCCAAAATCTGGATAGCGAGATTGCGTTGATGCGCGACAAAATTGGCTCTCTGCAGGGCGAGCTCGATAGCCTCTATACCCAGCGCACCGCGCTGAAAGTCGGTTGAGGGGAATAGCAATGCGTTATATTTTTCTTGCACTCAGCGCACTCATATTAGCCGGCTGTGCCACTAACGCGCGAGATTGTGACCCGACAACCGGTGATGTCAGCATTATTACCAAATTTAACTGCAACTACTCCGGCACCTGGGATAAGCGCGTTGAAGATAAACAAAAAACGCTGCAACACGATCAGGAACTGAATAAAGAGTTCAAAGCGGTGAATGATGCGATTGAAAAAGAGAAAGCACTGAGCAATGCCAACGTAGCCAGTAAACAAAAATCGCAGCAAGAACTGCAAAAGTCGATGAACAATCTGGTCGCCCAGTTGAAGAAAAAAACAGCTGGCCGGGCTGATGCTCAAAAGCAAGTTGCAGACCTGGAAAAAAGTATGAAGGAGGCGCAAAACAAACCAAGCGCTTCCGAATTGCAAAAACAGATGGAACTGCAGAAGCTGCAGGGACAGCTGAATGAATTACAAGAAACACTGGCTTCACAATAATAAAATAGCAGCCGGATTACCGGCTGCTTTACCTGCTAAGGAAAAATAACGTTGAAATCTCAATTACTCTCTGCTGGATTATTGACACTTCTGGCGACAACTCCAAGCGTTCATGCTGCACCGCCTGAGCCTGAACTTATTTTCAACTGCGAACTCACGAACGGAAAATACGTTATCGTCCGTCTGGATCACGATGTTCCTACTTATTATTACGGCTCACTTGAAAAAGTAGAAATGACTCTCCCCCAAAATGAGGGAGACAAAACGCAGGTTCGCCTGGGTGAAATGACGTTCTCAGGTGGAGGCGCTTATTATTATCGTTTCATCAATGGCAACTACAGCTATGTTGTTTATAGCGGTACGGGAAAAGGATGGGATTATACCGGCCTGAAAGTATATAAAAACCAAAAGCTCATCATGAAAAAAGAGTGCACTAATGGGGGTTTTTTACCTAATGAATATCGCGGTCAAGGCCTCGTAAAAGAAGCGGACACCGGTGATGATGCAACATACGGTTATGTTGATTAATACATCATTTTCAGGATGGTAAAATATGATGAGCCGTTACTTACACTGTAGCACAGTATTCGCATGTCTTTTATTCGCTGCTCCAACTCATGCGATTGAGATCTGGCACTCAAACACCGTCTGGGCAAATCAAGGGATGTGCAGCGCCACTTTCACGCTGGACAGTGGCATGGAAAGCGTTGGTTCGTTAGAGATAGGCTTTGACCTCGTTGATGCAAAAAATAACCTTGTAGCTCATGATACTTTGCAGGTAGACCCATTCGGCGATTCTGATGCCACGCGATACCAAACGGCTTTCGCCGAAGGCGAGCATTATTGCGAAAGCAATCTCACGCTGCGCCTGACGTCACTGGCATTAGTTAACGGAAAGACCAAACAGCCTTTACCTCTCAGTTTGCTTACACCAAGGGCATTTATTCCATTCCCTATCATTAACCCGCAGGCAGATCACTAATATGTCTATAGACGCTGAAGCAAACTCAACACCTGACAATAATGGACCTGGCCTTTGCTTTTTGTTATTACTTATCTTTGGCGGGTTCGTTTTCTTTATACCTGCAAGCGTTGTGGTCGCCTTCCCGGCCGTTCTCGCCGGTTCCTTCCTGTATTTTATCTGGTATCTTATTTCGGAAGGGCATTTAGGCAATATTCTTGGCAGTATGATCGTCAGCATGATACTTATGGCTATCGCCGCAGCTATTCCTGTCATTGGCTGGATATTGTTACTTCTGTGGATCTTCTACAATATTGCGAAAGCCTTTGAGACGATAAAAACATTACTTCCCGATGCGCTCTTTAGCGCTGTTCTTTATGGATGTTTGCTCTTTCCCGTTATCCAGGAAATGGCAATGGACGGGGAGAGCAACATGGCTGCCACTATCGCTTGTGGTGTCGTGTACGTGATAACTGCAGGGCTTTATTGTTCCAGGTTAACGCAGCTGGCAACCAACACTAAGCAAAGTATTTTCTATTTTTCAATTATGTGGCTTTCGGTCCCACTTATCGCACTTCTGATCGTCTCGATTGTGGCATCCTTGCGCGCGGCATTCAGAACCGTGCTGACCCCGGTGCAGACCGTGGTCAAAACCCCGCAAAACGTATCAGCGCATATGCGAGGCGGGAGCCATGTCAACGCTTACACCCGAACTGTGACCACCATTCAACATAGCGTGACCTCCCAGACGCTTCCGGGGATGGGAGCTGTTGGTGCCTCTATGGTTGGTTCCGTATCGGAGGCAACGATAACAACACCACAACAGCCACAGCAAACCTTGCCAGCGCTGGAACACAAACCAGCCGGGGGTGAATTAACACAGTATGCGACGAACAAAGACCACAATTTTTACCGCTACGACAATCTCAACGCGAAAAAAATAAATAATTTCGTCCAGGCGGCCAGTCATCGTCAATTGCTGCCTCCTCTCACGGAAGATGCGATCCTGTTCTACTACGACGAAACGGTTTTCGGCCAAGGGGATCATGGTGTGGTATTAACCGATGACGGTGTTTATTGCGTGTTAGGAAAATTGTATGAAACTTTCTACGCCCGCTTCAGCGAAGTCAGTAGCGTAGTCATAAAAGGATCCTTTAATAAAAAAATTGTCCTGCATATGAAGAATGGCCAGAAACATAATATTGAACTGACTCAATCAAATGCCGGGGCAAAAAAAATCTACGAACTTATCAGCATCGCAGCCCAGAATTAAGTAATCCTCCAGGCACCCGCTCAACGGGTGCCTTTCAGACTTCTGCATGACACATTCTGACAGTTTCACGCTTTATCGTGATCGCCATATTTACAGCGGCTTATATCGTTACGTTAAGAGAGAGCTGTCATGAGGCCTGAAATGAGCGATTTCACTGAACTGCCGGTCACTGGCTTTGTTAAGACCACAACAGCGGTCTACACGCGTAAACAGAACCCCTCGGTATTCTCGCCCGTGGCGCGTGAACTCCCTGCGGGAAGCCAGCTGACGGTGCAGGCTGCGGTGATGGGGGATGCTGTGGAAGGCAACGCGCACTGGTATCGCATTGATGAGGATACATACATCTGGGCGGGGGCATGCACACGGCTCGATCCTTACCCGGCGTTTCCGCCAGGCACGCGAACGAACTGGATGGCGGTGGTGTTCGAGGTACGCTAGGTCGGGTTAGGCGAAGCCGCCACCCGACTCAAACACGCCGCGAAAACTTAATCCAGCTTCAGCTCGTCATAATGGGTAATCAGCTTGCCCACGATACCGTAGTCCAGCGCTTCTGCCGGAGACATCCAGAAGTTGCGATCGGTGTCTTTTTTCACTTTTTCCAGCGGCTGGCCGGTGGCGTCGGCGATCAGCTTGTTCACGCGATCCAGCATGCGGATGATCTCGCGCGCTTCGATCTCAATATCCGTTGCCTGACCGCGCACGCCGCCCAGTGGCTGGTGGATCATAAAGCGGGTATTTGGCAGCGAGTAGCGGTGCTCTTTCTTCGCCGCCAGGAAGATGGTGATCCCGGCGCTCGCCACCCAGCCGGTGCCGATGACGTGCACTTCCGGGCGGATGAACTTGATGAAGTCGTGGATGGTATCGCCCGCTTCCACGTGGCCGCCCTGGCTGTTGATGTACAGCTTGATCGGATCGTTGCTGACGCTTTGCAGCAGGATCATCTGGGTGATGACCTTCTGCGCCAGCTCCTGGTTGATCTCACCGGAGATCACAATCGAACGAGACTCCAGCAGTTTTTGCTGCAGAGCGCCCGCGCCGTTTGACCCTTCCGCTTTTTCCTTGTCGCTATCTTTCAGTGTGTAGTGCATTGTTATTTCCTCAGCTTGTCGCGCTCAAAACCAGAGTGTAGCCTGTTTTACCGGTGAAAGTCCTCACAGACAAATAACGAGGGAGCTTATGAATATTGCCCATGTCGCACTCTGGACCCGCAGCCTGAACGCGCAGGTTCAGTTCTGGGAAACGGTGTTTGGTGGCCGCAGTAACGAACGCTACGTCAGTAAAAATCGTCCCGGTTTCGAATCACACTTTATTACGCTGGATGACGGGCCGACCATCGAGCTGATGACGCTGCCGAATCTGCCCGACGCCCCTGCACACCCGGAGTTTATCGGCTGGGCGCATATCGCCATCAACGTCGGCAGCAGGGCGCAGGTCGACAGCATGGCCGAGCGGGCACAGGCCAACGGCACGCTGCTCAGCGCCCCTCGCATGACCGGGGACGGCTTCTATGAAGCGGTAATTGCGGATCCGGACGGCAACCGCATTGAGCTTGTGGGTGCATAAAATCAGCGTTTCGTTGCTTAGCCGCCCCGGTCACGTATCGCTATACTTCATCTTCATACGGTTATCATATTGTTAAATGATAATGATAGTTAATGTGTTAAGATGAAAGTCAGCATAAACAGTCCCTTACGTAACCGGCGGGATTGTTTGCATCCTCGACATGTAAATCAGCACCGGGGCGGTGAATGGAACACATTGTGTATGTGGTTGATGACGATGACGCGGTCAGGCAGTCCGTGATCGGGCTGCTGGATTCGGCGGACCTGAACGCCGTCGGCTTTTCATCGGCAGAAGCGTTTCTTCAACACCGCTTTGAAGAGCTCCCGTCGTGCGTGGTCCTCGATATGCAAATGCCCGCCATCTCGGGCTTTGAGGTGGCTGACGCCCTAAAGGACAGCGGGCGCGAGATCCCGATTATTTTTCTTACCGGCCACGGCACTATCCCGATGTCGGTGCGCGCCATTAAAGGCGGCGCGTACGAATTTCTCACCAAGCCCGTCGAATCCACCGCGCTTATCGACGCCATCGAGTCCGCGCTTCAGCTGGCGGAACACAACGCCGTGCGCAATAAAGAGCACTACGCCCTGAAGCAGCGCCACATGTCCCTCACCCCGCGCGAGCACGAGGTGCTGACGCTGGCGATAAGCGGCATGCTGAACAAGCAGATTGCCGCCGAGCTGGGCGTCAGCGAGATCACGGTTAAGGTGCACCGTCGCCGCGTGATGGAGAAAATGCAGGTGCGCTCCGTGGCGGAGCTGGTCAGGGCCGTTGAGCGCCTGACCAATAGCCAGCCTGCGGAGTAACGCTTACCCTTCCTGCGCCGCCAGCGGCAGCGCAAACGCAAACACCGTGCCGTACGGCTCCCGGCGGCGCGCGCTCAGCTTCCCGCAGTGGCGCTCGATGATGCTGGCGCTGATAGTCAGCCCCATCCCCATCCCCTGCGCTTTGGTGGAGTAGAACGAATCAAAAATCTGCTCCAGCCGCTCGGGCTCAATGCCGCTCCCGGTATCGGCGATCTCGACGATCACTTTCCCGTCCGCGTTGGCGGTGCTGAGGGTAATGGTGCTGGCGCGTTCCTTCACCTCGGCCATCGCCTCTACCGCATTCATCACCAGATTGAGCAGCACCTGCTGGATCTGCACGCTATCGCCGGTGATAAAGCTGTTCTGCGCCTGTAACAGATAATCAACGCTAATGTGTCTCTGCTCCAGCTCGCTGCGGGAGAGCGTGATGATATGGTGGATCAGGTAGTGCATGTCGATGCGCGAGAAGGTGGGATCCTGCTTGCGCGTCAGGGACTGAATGCTGCGAATGATCTCCCCCGCCCGCGCGCCTTCCGCGGCGATCTCCTCCAGCCCTTCGCGCACTTTATCCAGCCGGGCGGGCTCGCGGTTGAGCCAGCGCAGGCTCGCCCCGGCGTTCGAGACGATCGACATCAGCGGCTGGTTGATCTCGTGGGCGATGGAGGAGGTCAGCTGCCCGACGGTGGTGGCCCGGGACACCCGCGCCAGATCCGCCTGCGCGACCCGCATGGCATCCTCCGCCGCGCGCTGGCCGGTGATATCGGTGATGATGCCGTAATACTCGTTCACCTCGCTGCCCACGCCCACCGGATCGCCAATCCCGAGTATGTAGCGCGTTGAGCCGTCGGTACGCTTAACGCGAAACTCCGCGCGCATGGAGAGCCCGTCGCGCACGCTTTGGGTGACGATGGCGCTGATGCGGGCGTAATCGTCCTCATGGACGAAGGTCAAAAACTCCGCCATGGAGATCGTCTTTTGCTGCCCGGGCAGGCCGAGAATGCGGGCGTACTCTTCCGAGACAAACATCAGATCCTGCTCCAGCTCCCAGCGCCAGCTGCCGGTGTGGCTGATCTGCTCGCCGAGCATCAGCGAGGTCTGGCTGGATCGCAGCTCTTTCTCCACCCGTCGGCGCTGGATGTTCTCCGCCAGCAGCTCGGCGTACAGCCGCGCCGTCTCAAGGGATACCGCGGCCTGCGCGCCCAGCAGGCTCACCACGCGCGAGTGCTCGGCGGTGAAGACCTCCGGCATCAGGCGGTTTTCGAGGTAGAGCACGCCTACCAGCCGCGCCTGTTTGAACATCGGGACGCACATGACCGCCGCCCCCGAGGTCACCAGATAAGGGTCCTGGCTGAAGGGATGGAACTCCTCCGGCCTGCCGGTGCGGATCTCCTGCCCGGTGCGGATCACCGCCGCCAGCACCGACAGCGGCAGGTCGGTCGCCGTCGGCACGTCTTTCAGGATCCGCACCCGCACGCCCTCGGTGCTGGTCCAGGCGCTGGCCTCAATCTCCGGGATGAGGCTCTCGCTCACGCGCAGCAGCAGGCCCCGCTGCGCCCCGGCGCGTTCGAGCAGAATGGTCATCAGGTTTTCGATTAGGCGCTCAAGGTTAATCTCTTCCGACAGCGCGCGGGAGGCTTTGATGACGCTTTGCAGATCGCGGATGGTCTCGTTCTGGGCGAACGCCACCGTGTCGTAGGCGCTGGCCTGCCCGGAGGCCAGCAGGTGCGGGAAATCCTGCTCCAGCTGGCGCACCTTGGCCTGCGCGCCCGCGCGTCCCCAGGCGGCAATCGAGCCGCGGAAGTGGGCGTCCGACGCGGTCGGGTAACCGCAGGCCAGCGCGAAGCGGCCCGCCAGCTCGTGGGCCAGAGCGTTGATCGGGTTAAACCCGCCCTCGCGGGAGAGCCGGACCGCCTTCTCATACTGCTCGAGCGCAATGCTGTTCATCCCGTCCAGACGCACGATTTCGGCGTAAATCAGCGCCTCTTTATCCGCGAACGTGCCGGGATTAACGCGCGCCCAGAGGGCGATTTTGTCGTAGTGGGCGTGAATGCTGCGGCGGTGGTTCGCCGAGAAGATCTCCGGCGTCAGCTGACGTGACAGCGCCAGGGCGCTGTAGAGATGGTAATCCAGCAGATGGATGTGGCCCGGCGCAGACCACGCGTACCAGCCCGCCATCTCGAGATCCGCCTGCGCGTCGGCATATTCGCCGCAGGTAAAGTGCGCCATGCCGCGATACAGCCAGTACCAGAACAGCATGGTGGAGTTCTTCTCCGGCGCCTGCTCCGGCGACGCGGGAAGCAGCGCCTCCGGCAGCACCTGCGACGCGGTCCAGGTGCCGATGACAGGCGTGCGCAGGAACTCAACGTAGCCGCGCTGGACCATCAGAATGGTCTCCACGTCCTGGAAGTGGGTTTTACGCACGAACGCCAGGCCGCGCTCGATGCTGGTCAACACCCCATCCAGGTGATCGCCCCGCGAGAGGAAGTTAATCACCTGGTGGCAGGCCGCAAAGCAGGCCATCGTCATATCCCCGTGGGTCACCGCCGAGGTGAAGCAGGCCTTCGCGCATTCAATGGTAAACGATAAAGGCTGGGTCCAGACGCTGAGCTGGTCGAGCGGCAGCAGGGTTTTGGCTTCGAACGCGTCGTAGCCGTGGCGATTGACCAGCTCGCGGGCCAGGGTGCCGTACCGGAATCCGAGGCGGTACTCGGCGTAGCGGTGGCCAATCAGCACGCCAAACCAGGCCATCGCCGTGGTGGAAGCGCCGGTAATGCCGTGGTCGAGGGTCAGGTGCATCATGCGGCAGAGCAGCAAAAAGTGCAGGCGCGGGCAGATGAAGCTGGCGCAAATGCTGGCGCTGTAGAGCAGGTTCATCACCGCTTCGGTTTCCGGGTTATCCATCCGCGACAGTTGGGCAAACAGGTTTTGCGGCGCGTCGGCCGTGCGGTTGCAAAACAGCGCCCAGGCCTCGTCGCAGTCGGCGTCTTCCGGATAGCGGCTTATCTGGATCCCGAAAATCCCCAGCCAGCAGAGCGCCGCCTCCAGCGCCAGACGGCTGTCCGACTGGCGAATGTACACCTCCACCAGCAGGTTGGCCGCCAGCGCCTTTTCGGTCAGCCCGCCGGGGCAGCCGAGAATGGCGTCACACAGCTCGCGGGTGCGCTCCAGATGCCCCAGCGCAAACTCGCAGCCCGCCTCTTCGATGTCGAGCATAAAGTCCGACACCGTCCCGGCGTTGCCCAGCGCTCTGGCGGTCTGGATATAGCCGAGCGCCGAAGGATAATCCCCCGAGCGCTTCGCGCGTCGCGCGGCCAGCAGACTCAGCTCGCGGAACATCTCCCGCTGAGGGGCGGGCTGGATGCTGTCCAGCGCGGCCGTGACGTGGTGAACGGCGCGGAACAGCAGCTCGTTCCCCGCCGCCTGACGCGCGGCGTCGGCCAGCAGGCTGGCGGTGGTCAGGTGAATATGGCTTCTCTCATGCCGATCCAGCAGCGCAAAGGCGGCCTCCTGCACCCGGTCGTGGGTGAAGGCGTACTTTTTTTCCGCCAGCACGATGAGCTGGGCCATCACCGCCGGGTGCAGCGCATAGCGCATTTCCGCCATCGACATGCCGACCACGCGGCAGATCATCTCCATCTCGCCCGTGCCGCCGAGGCAGGCAATGCTGCCCAGCAGGCGGCGCGTCTCGTCGGGCAGCTCTTCTAGCTGCTCCAGCACCAGGGTGACGAGGTTTTCGGTGTAATGTCTGGCACGGATCGCCTGCAGATCGTAGTGCCACTTGTCCTGATATTTGTTGTGCACTACCAGGCCGTCATCCACGATGCGGCGGAAAAACTCGTGCACAAAGAGCGGGTTGCCGCCCGTCTTCTCGTGAATCAGCGTGGCGAGATCGGTCGTCGCCGCGCTGCGGGTGCGAAATACCGTCGCCAGCCAGCGCGCCACCGCTTTGACGGAAAGCGCCTGCGGGACAATCTCGCTCGCGGTTTGCGCCGCTTCCGGCAGGCCTGCCAGCAGCGCCTGCAGGGCGGCGTCGGGCACGGCGCTGATATCCCGGTGGGCCGCGACCACCAGCAGCGGAACAGCGCCGCAGTTCACCAGCAGATAGTTGAGCGTGTGCAGGCTGGCGGCGTCGCTCCACTGGAGATCGTCGAGCACCAGTACCAGCGGGCAGCCCTGCGAGGCAAAGGTTTTTACCAGCGCCAGCACCATATGGCTGAAGCGCGCCCGGGCGTCAATGGAAAACGTATCGGCCGAGAAGCGCGGCTTGCTCTCCAGCAGCAGGCCCAGCTCGGGCACCAGGCTGACGGCCAGCGCCTCGTACCCCTCCAGGGCGCGAGACAGGCGGATTTTCCACTTCGCCACGTCTTCTGCGGGCAGCCCCAGCAGGTGCAGCGTCAGGGTGCGGAACGCGGAGCTTAATACGCCGTAGGGCAGCGACGGCGAAAACTGATCGACTTTGCCCACCGCCAGCAGCACCGTACGCTGCTGCAGCGTTTTGAGCGCCGTCGCGATAATTGAGGATTTGCCGATCCCCGACGGCCCGCCGATCGTCACCAGCTCCGGCGCCAGGTTCTGCCCCACCCGCTCAAACGCCGCAATGACGTCGTTCGCCTGCGGATGCGTCGCGAACAGGGAGTCCGCCAGATGGATCGCCGGGGTGCGGTCCTGCTGGCCGGGGGTAAAGGCGACGATCTCGCCCTCGCAGGTCAGCGTCGCCTGGCAGCGGCGGAGGTCGGCAATCAGCCCGTCGACCGTCTGGTAGCGGTTATCGGGGTGCTTTTCCAGCAGCTTCAGAATGATGGTCGACAGCATTCCCGGCACGTCCGGGCGGATCGCGTCCGGGGCCAGCGGCGCCGAGGCAATATGGTAGTGCGCCCAGTTGGCCCGATCGTCCTCCCCCAGCTCAAACGGCAGGCGTCCGGTCAGGAGTTCATACAGCACCATGCCGAGGCTGTAGAGATCGCTGCGGCCGTCGACGGGGCGCTGGGTGCGGGTGGTGTGCTCCGGCGACATGTACGCGGGCGTACCGCCTGAAACGGCAAGCCGGGCCTGGGTGACGGCATCGGAGAGACTGCTGGAAAGGCCAAAGCTGCCCAGACGGCAGGTGGCATCGTGATGAACAAAAATAGTGCCGGGCTTGATATCGCCGTGGATCAGATTTTGCAGATGCATCTGGCGCAGGGGAACGCAGATTTGGATCGCCATCTCGATAAAGCGCGGGATGCCCGAGATCGCCCTGCCCGCGCGCCGGGCCAGCAGCTCAAACGCAAACGGGGCGTACACCAGCGCGAAGCGCCCCCGGTACTGGGTGGAGGCAACGGCGCGGATGGCCCAGCTGTCCTGCAGCGCGTCGCGCAGCGCAAACTCGTTTTTCAGCAGCCGCGTTGCCCGCTCTTCCTCTTCGTCGCTCACCGCGGTGGCGATAATGAACGAGCCGCCGGAATGAGGATGTCGCGCGTGCATCCAGGCGATACCGCCCTCCTGCGCCAGCACGGTAAAAATCACATCCTCTTTAAGGACAAAAACCCGCCCCTGGTGAAGATTCCCCTGGGCGGGCCAGAATGCAGGCTGCTCGTGTTCGTTCATCCGCGATCCTTATTGTCGGCGGGCCAGCTCCCGCTGAATATGATCCAGCAGAATATCGATGTTAATGGGCTTACGCAAAAATGCAGCGGCGCCCAGATTAAGAGCGTACCGCTGCATATTTTCATCAGCATGACCGGAGATAAAGAGCACGGGCGGAGGCGGTACGGCCAGCAGCCGGAGCTTTTCAAACAGCTCCAGGCCGCTCATGCCCCGCAGCTTGATGTCGGTGATCACCAGCGCCGCGCCGGACAGGGCGAAAGGATGGCTCAGAAACACCTCTGCCGAATCAAACGTATCGGCGGCATAGCCTTCCGACTCCAGGAGATTACTCAGCCCGCTGCGGACGGATCGTTCGTCATCAATGATGGCAATGCGCCACGGCAGCGTCATGCTCTCTTTCCTCTCACAAATCATTAAACGTCGCGATCGTCCTTCGCGGGCGCAGGGGGCGCCGTGCCGCTGATTTTCGGCACGCATTCGTGACGAAACCAGGCGAGGGTAAGCGGTTCGCGACTCAGTAAACGCCGTCCCACCGGGATGAGCTGTTCGCCCACCAGCATGCCAAACAGGCCAAGCAGGGCGACAACCGGCGGCGCCGGGGAATGCACGTCGAGCAGGGCGTAAATTACCCCAGCAACCACGCCGCACACCAGCGAAATTATCCATGCTTTCATGACGACGCTCCCGTCTGCGATTTGACCTGCGGAACGGTCACCGGAGGCGGCGGCGCGCCGTCGCGGGATAACAGATGTCGCGTCGCCTGCTCACCCGCCAGCATCCCCAGCAGGCCAATCAGCGCCAGCGCGGGCGGCGCGGGGGAGCGCACCTTCAGCACGGCATACATCAGGCCAATCAACACGCCTGCCGCAAGGGATATCAGCCCAGTACTCATTGTGAACTCCAGAGAAAGAGGCAGCGGCGAGCCGGATGAGGGACCAGCCCGCCAGCGGAACTTAGCGTGCCGGGACCGGCGCTAAGGTGCGGTGCTCGCTCTTCTGGCGAGACGGCGCTTTGTGCACCATGGTGTAGGCGTAATCGACGCCCATGCCGTACGCGCCGGAGTGCTCGCGCACGATATCCATCACCGCGGTGTAGGTCTCTTTACGCGCCCAGTCGCGCTGCCACTCCAGCATCACCTGCTGCCAGGTCACCGGGATCACGCCCGCCTGGATCATGCGCTGCATCGCGTAGTCGTGGGCTTCTTTGGAGGTGCCGCCGGACGCGTCCGCCACCATATAAATTTCGTAATCGCCTTCCAGCATCGCGCACAGGGCGAAGCTGTTGTTGCACACTTCGGTCCACAGGCCGGCAACTACCACCTTCTTCTTGCCGTTGGCCTGCAGCGCGTCGCGCACCTTCTGGTCGTCCCAGGAGTTCATGGAGGTACGCTCCAGAATGTCCTGGCCCGGGAACACGTCCAGCAGCTCCGGATAGGTATTACCGGAGAAGCTTTCGGTCTCAACGGTGGTGATGATGGTTGGAATGTTGAACACCTTAGCCGCTTTCGCCAGCGCCACGGTGTTGTTTTTCAGCACCTGGCGGTCAATAGACTGCACGCCAAACGCCATCTGAGGCTGGTGATCGATAAAGATGATCTGACAGTTCGCAGGGGTTAACACTTCGAGCTTTGAAGAGGTCATAGCATTTTCCAGTGGTTAAGGGTGAAATCGCCGCGAGCGCCGCGACGATAAAGTCACCCTCATCCTGCGGTTTTCCGTCTTTGCGCGTAATTATCTCTTCGTATAGTTAACCTTAGGTATAGTTATACTTTGGTATACCTATCCTATTGTATAACTGGATCTTTGCCGAAACCGGTTCCCATAATCCTGACCATTCCCCTCTCAGTCAGGAGCAGTTTATGGTTACCCCCGGTAAAGCCGATCTCATTCTGGTTAACGGCCAGTTTCACACCGTCGATCGCGAGAACCCCGTCGCGGAAGCCGTTGCCGTGCGCGACGGAAAATTTCTGGAAGTGGGTACCGTCGCCGAGGTGATGCAACACCACTGCGACGCCACCTTAGTGGTCGACTTAAAAGGCCACACCGCCATCCCCGGCCTGAACGACTCGCACCTGCATCTGATCCGCGGCGGGCTGAACTATAACCTCGAGCTGCGCTGGGAAGGCGTGCCGTCCCTGGCCGACGCCCTGCGGATGCTGAAAGAGCAGGCCCTGCGCACGCCGTCGCCCCAGTGGGTGCGCGTGGTGGGCGGCTGGACAGAGTTCCAGTTTGCCGAGCGCCGCATGCCGACCCTGGACGAGATTAACGACGCCGCGCCGGACACCCCGGTCTTCATCCTGCACCTGTACGACCGCGCCCTGCTCAACCGCGCCGCGCTGAAGGTGGTCGGCTACACCAAAGACACGCCGAACCCGCCGGGCGGCGAGATCCAGCGCGATGCCAACGGCAACCCGACCGGGATGCTGATTGCCCGTCCGAATGCCATGATCCTCTACGCCACGCTGGCGAAAGGGCCGAAGCTGCCGCTGGAGCAGCAGGTCAACTCCACCCGCCAGTTCATGCGCGAGCTCAACCGTCTGGGGCTGACCAGCGCCATCGACGCGGGCGGCGGCTTCCAGAACTACCCGGAAGATTACGAGGTGATCGCCGAGCTGCACGCGAAAAAGCAGATGACCATCCGCATCGCCTACAACCTGTTTACCCAGCGTCCGGGCCACGAGCTGGAGGACTTTGAAAAATGGACCGACATGCTCACGCCGGGCCAGGGCAGCGACTTCTTCCGCCACAACGGCGCGGGCGAGATGCTGGTCTTCTCCGCCGCCGATTTTGAAGACTTCCTCGAACCGCGCCCGGACCTCGCGCCGGGCATGGAGGACGAGCTGGAGCGCGTGGTGCGCCATCTGGTGGAGCACCGCTGGCCGTTCCGCCTGCACGCCACCTATAACGAATCCATCAGCCGCATGCTGGACGTCTTCGAGAAGGTGAACCGCGACATTCCGTTCAACGGCCTGCACTGGTTCTTCGACCATGCGGAAACCGTTACCCAGGCCAACATCGACCGCATCAAAGCGCTCGGCGGCGGCATTGCCGTGCAGCACCGCATGGCCTTCCAGGGGGAATACTTTGCCGAGCGCTACGGCATCGAAGCCACCCGCCACACGCCGCCGGTGGCGAAAATGCTCGAGACCGGCGTGCCGGTAGGCTTAGGGACGGACGCCACCCGCGTGGCGAGCTACAACCCGTGGACCGCGCTCTACTGGCTGGTCTCCGGCCGCACCGTCGGCGGGATGCAGATGTACGACCACAGTGCCCGTCTGGATCGCGATACCGCCCTGATGCTCTGGACCCAGGGCAGCGCGTGGTTCTCCAGCGAGCAGAATCAGAAGGGGCAGATCAAGGTCGGCCAGCTCGCCGACCTGGCGGTACTGAGCAAAGACTTCTTCCGCGTGCCGGAAGAGGAGATCAAGGGCATCGAGTCCGTCCTGACGGTGGTGAACGGCGACATCGTCTACGCCGCAGGCAGCTTTGGCCCGCTTTCCCCGCCTGCCATTCCGGCCCTGCCCGAGTGGTCACCGGTGGTCAAGGTGCCGGGCCACTACCGCAGCGCACCGCCGCAGGCCGCCCGCGTCGGCATGAGCCCTATCCACCACTGCAGCGGCCCGTGCGGGGTTCACAGCCACCAGCATGATTTCGCCCGCACGTCAGAGATGCCGGTGTCCGACGATAACGCTTTCTGGGGGGCGCTGGGCTGCAGCTGCTTTGCATTCTGATGAAAAACACCCCTATGCCGCCCCGGATCGACCTGGGGCTGTTCTTCCTGCGCCTGACCGGCAGCCTGCTGCTGCTGTACGTGCACGGCCTGCCGAAGGTGCTGCACTTCAGCGAAGAGCTGACGCGTATTGAAGATCCGTTCGGCTTCGGGCCTTACGCCAGCCTGATCCCGGCAATTGTCGCCGAGGCGATCTGCCCGCTGTTTATCATTGCGGGCGTGTACACCCGCCTGGCGTGCCTGCCGATTATCGCCGTGCTGCTGGTGGCGATGCTGGCGGTCCACCCGAACTGGTCGATTGCCGAAGGGCAGTTTGGCTGGCTGCTGCTGATTATCTTCACCACCCTTGCCCTCACCGGGCCGGGCCAGTGGCGGCTGCAGCGTAAGACAGCGGAGAGGTTCGCATGACTCAGGTTAACGACGTTCGCGACGCACACGTCGAGACGACGCCCGCACCGACGGTTTCACCCTGGCAGCCGCTGAGCCAGCCGGTGTTCCGCATGCTGTGGATCGCCACGGTGGTCTCTAACGTCGGCTCATGGATGAGCGACGTCGGCATCAACTGGAGCATGCTGACCCTGAGCGCCGACCCGCTGGATATCGCGCTGGTGCAGGCGGCCAGCAGCCTGCCGATGTTCCTCTTCGCCCTGCCGTCCGGGGTGATGGCGGACATCGTCGACCGACGTAAATACCTGCTCTTCTCCCAGCTGTGGGTGTTCATCGCCGCCGCCGGGCTGACGGTGCTCTCCTTCACCGGACACGTCACCCCCACCGTGCTGCTGGTGGCGACGTTTCTGCTGAGCGTGGGCGCGTCGATGAGCTCGCCGCCGTTCCAGGCCGTGGTGCCCGATCTGGTGAGCAAGCCGGAGCTGGGCGCCGCCGTGGCGCTGAACTCGCTCGGAGTGAACATCAGCCGGGCGATTGGCCCCGCGCTGGGCGGTTTTCTGCTGTCGCTCGCCGGGCCGTGGATGGTGTTTGCCCTGAACGCGCTGTCCGTGGTCGGCGTGGCGTGGGTGCTGTGGCGCTGGCGTCCGGCGCCATCCGTGCAGCGCCTGCCGCCGGAGCACTTCTTCTCTGCGGTGCGCTCCGGCATTCGCTACGTGCACGCCGCCCCGGTGCTGCGCAACGTGCTGGTGCGCACCGTAGCCTTCTTCGTTTTCGGCAGCGCGGGCTGGGCGCTGCTGCCGCTGGTGGCGCGCCGCGAGCTGGGCCTGGGCCCGGCGGGCTACGGCGTGATGCTGGCGTGCATTGGCCTGGGGGCGATTGCCGGGGCTATCCTGCTGCCGCGCCTGCGCCAGCGGCTGAACGCCGACCGCCTGATGGTGGCCGCCAGCCTGACCTTTGCCCTCACGATGCTGGCGCTGGCGTTCGTGCGTCACGTCTGGCTGCTCAACCTGTTTGAGTTTTTCACCGGCTTCGCGTGGATTGCGGTGCTGTCGACCCTCAACCTCGGCGCGCAGCGCAGCGCCGCCCGCTGGGTGAAGGCCCGCGCGCTGGCGGTCTACCTGACGGTGTTCTTCGGCTCGATGACCGCGGGCAGCGCCATCTGGGGGCAAATCGCCTCGCAGTTCGGTACCCCAACCTCGCTGGTGGTCGCCACGCTGGGGATGGTGCTGGCGAGCGCGACGGTGTTCCGCTGGAAGCTGGGCAAAGATCCGGACCTGAACCTCGACCTGAGCGGCCAGCCGCTGGACGGCGTGGAGATTGACCTGCCGAACGAGCGCGGCCCGGTGCTGGTGTCGCACGAGTACATCATCGACCCGAACAATACCAAGGCCTTCCTGGAGGCGGTCCACGAGCTGCGCCGGGTACGCCGCCGCGCCGGGGCGATGAGCTGGGCGGTGTACGAGGATATTGAGCGTCCCGGTCTGTTTATCGAGACCTTCCTGATGGGCTCGTGGATTGAGCATCTGCGCCAGCAGGAGCGCCACACCATGAATGACCTCCTGCTGCAGAGCCGCGTTCTGGCTTTTCATCAGGGCACAACATCACCGGCAATTCGCTATCTGGTCGCGCCGGTATAACCACAACCATCACCTGCACAGGAACACACTATGGCAACGTTTAAGGCAAAAGACGGCACGCAGATTTACTACAAGGACGGCGGCGCGGGCAAACCGGTTCTCTTCAGCCACGGCTGGCCGCTGGACGGCGACATGTGGGACAGCCAGCTGAACTACCTGGCGGAGCGCGGCTTCCGCGCCATCGCCTTTGACCGCCGCGGCTTTGGCCGCTCGGATCAGCCGTGGAACGGCTACGACTACGATACCTTTGCGTCCGACATCAACGACCTGATCACCACCCTGGACCTGCAGGACGTGACGCTGGTGGGCTTCTCGATGGGCGGCGGCGACGTAACCCGCTACATCAACAACTACGGCAGCGCGCGCGTGGCAGGACTGGCGCTGCTAGGCGCGGTGACGCCGATCTTCGGTAAATCCGACTCCTTCCCGCAGGGTGTGGATCAGAGCGTTTTCGACGGCATTCGCGACGGACTGCGTAAAGATCGCGCCCAGTTTATCAGCGACTTCGCGACGCCGTTCTACGGCATCAACGCCGGGCAGACCGTTTCCGCCGGAGCCCTGACCCAGACGCTGAACATTGCCCTGCTGGCGTCGCTGAAGGGCACCATCGACTGCGTGACCGCGTTCGGCGAAACGGACTTCCGCCCGGATATGGCGAAAATCGACGTCCCGACGCTGGTGATCCACGGCAGCAACGACCAGATCGTACCGTTTGAAAGCACCGGCAAGCTGGCGGCAGAGATGATCAAAAACGCCACGCTGAAGGTGTACGACAACGCGCCGCACGGCTTCGCGCTGACCCACCAGGATCAGCTCAACGAAGACCTGCTGGCGTTTGTGAAGTCGCTGTAATTTTTTCCAGGCCGGGTAAGGCGCAGCCGCCACCCGGCGCTTTCGCTCCGCCAGCGTCACGTAGCCAGTGATTGCTGAGACAGGACCTGCAGGCTGAAGGTGCGCGCCTCAAGCCTCGTCTGAGGTAAACACCATGCCCGCGTAGGCCTTCTCCCGACACGCCGCCAGCCGCGCGGCGAGGCTGCCCACGTGCAGCTCCAGCTTGTGCCCGTCCGGGTCGAGAAAATAGAACGACGCCCCCTCGCTTTTGTTCTGCTTCCAGACGGTAACGCCCGCCTGCTCCAGCCTTTGCGAGAACGGTTCAAAATCCTCTTCCGTGACGGTAAACGCGTAGTGGGTGTAGTCGCTCTCCTGCGGCGGCACGTACCGGCGCGCCTCGTCGTACGACAGGCAGACCCACAGGTCGCCGCAGGTGAGATAGGCCCCGGTATTCCAGCGGGCGTGCAGCGCAAGCCCCAGCAGCTCGTGCCAGAAGGTGACGCTTTTTTGCAGGTCGCTGACCGCGAGGGTCAGGTGGTTGAGTGATTGCAGCATGACGTGCCCTTTTGTTTTTCGCGCCGGACGTGATACGGTAAAAGCATGAACATAAACCACGCCGTGCTCACCGTAAACCGCTGGTGGCTGCCTTCTTAAAGGCGGCACGGAGTAGTTTTCCCCATTTTCAGATAGCCGCCGAAAGGCGGCTTTCACATTTCTAAGACCCCTTTCGGCAACTGCACATTAAGGAGTCTTTATGAACGTTCAAACCATCCTCACCGGCGACCGCCCAACCGGCCCGCTGCACCTCGGTCACTTCGTCGGATCGCTGCGCCAGCGCGTGGCGCTCCAGCAAACGCACAGCCAGTTTGTGCTGATTGCCGACCTGCAGGGGCTGACCGACAACGGCAGCAACCCGCAGAAGATCCGCGACAACATCCCCGAGGTGCTGGCCGACTACCTCGCCGCCGGCATCGACCCGAACCTGACCACGATCTGCCTGCAGTCCGCCCTGCCCGCCCTCGCCGAGCTGACGATGCTGTATATGAACATCGTCACCGTCGCCCGCGTGGAGCGTAACCCGACGGTGAAAAACGAGATTGCGCAGAAGGGCTTCGCCCGCTCGCTGCCGGTCGGGTTTATGGCCTACCCCATCAGCCAGGCGGCGGACATCACCGCGTTTAAGGCCGAGTGCGTGCCCGTCGGCGACGACCAGCTGCCGATGATTGAGCAGACCAACGAGATTGTGCATAAGATGAACAGCCTGCTGCCCGCCCCGGTGCTGCGCCACTGCAAGGCGATGCTGAGCGACACCAGCCGCCTGCCCGGCATCGACGGCAGCGCCAAGATGTCGAAATCGCTGGGCAACACGCTGCACCTTTCGGCCAGCGAAGAGACGATTCACCGCGCGGTCAGCGCCATGTATACCGACCCGAATCACCTGAAGGTGAGCGACCCGGGGCAGATTGAGGGGAACGTGGTGTTTACGTACCTCGACGCGTTTCACCCGGACAAGGAGAAAGTGGCGGCGATGAAGGCGCACTATCAGGCGGGCGGGCTGGGTGACCGGGCGTGTAAGAACGAGCTGGAGGCGTGTTTGCAGGAGCTGATTGCGCCGATGCGGGAGCGGAGGGCGATGTACATGCAGGACAAGGGGGAGCTGATGGCGATGCTGAAGCGCGGGACCGAACGGGCGCAGGGGGTGACGCAGGAGACGTTGAGGGAGGTGAAGGTTGGGTTGGGGGTGCCGGTGTTTAGTTAAGTTAGGTTTAGCGGTGGAGTGCGTGGGATTGGCATGAAGCCGCGTATTATCTCATTTAGATAATATTAATGCCGTTAATAATTCTTAATCTATCGTTTAGATAAAATAAATTGCTTTAATCGCATAAATATCACATTGATATTATCCTTTATAATACATTTAAAGGGATACTATGGCTGATGTAGAAGATATAGCCCGAAGGTTATGCAACATAATCGCTTCTCCTGATACAGTCACTGGGCTTATAAATGGAGGGCTATCTGTACCGTTAGATTATGGATATCTGGTTTATGGTATCTTTGACACGGATACAAGATATGCTCGTGAAACTCAAAGAATACGAATGTTCACTGCCATAAAAAACGACATCTTGAATTATGAGAATATAGTCAACGCTGTAAAAATTATATTTAAAGAATTTAATAGGTATTTAACTGAAGCGGAGCAGGATAAATTATACAGAACTGTAACAACTTCAATTGCAGGTAGAATATCAACAAATATTATTGCATCAACTATCGCGAAGCATGTTATTGAAAGAACGTCTTTTACGTTTGTTATTTTTAAAGGGAAAGGCAACCCAATCACGGCACTGAGCACACTCCTTTTGTTTGGGGGAATGGCTGAACGATCAATTAGAACATCTGACAGACTCAAATCAGATGCACCGGAGGTATATGAACTTCTGAGACACAGAGACTATGACCTACTTTATTTTCTGTTCGCTGATGCCGTCCAACCCTTTGTAGATGCTATCCATGCAGGTTATTTAGAAGGAAAGCCTGTATTTAATCAAATCATGAAAAAAGTTAATGAAAAACTAAATACACACACTACGGCAGGTGTGTATGAATAAGTTTATCATCCCAATTATAAACCTGCTTCTTTGCTCATATTTAGTTTTAGCCTATACCCTTAGCTGGGTTGAATTCGAAACCTGGCATGATAAAACAATCGCCTTTTGCATCATTACCATAAGCGCTTACATTATTTCATTAGTAATGAATAAATTACTGCCAGGAAAGATACATATTTTTGGCGGGTTCCTGGATGTGTTATCAGGCCCCTTACTGATCATCGGTGCATTTGCTTGTATAGCGGTCCTTGAACCATGGCCGCTGAAAATTATTGGCTTGTTCATATGGGTCGTGGCGATGTTGCACCTACCTTCTTTTGTAAAAATAGATGAGGAATAATCATGTCAAATCCAGCATATCTTTGGTTAACCGATGCTAATGGTTCACCAGTCGTAGGAGGTTCCATGGTATCCGGTCGGCTAGGCGCTATTGAATTAAAAGCAGTTGCTCATCACCTCACCATTCCTGTGAGTGGAAATACAGGCCGACTAACAGGTACTCGTGTACATACGCCGATTGCCGTTCAGAAAGAGTTTGATAAAACAACACCGGTTCTCATTAGGGCACTGTGTGAAAACCAAACGCTAAAATCGGCTACGATCAAAATGTATCAAATTGATGATGCAGGAATCGAGAGAGAATATTTCAACATTATTCTGGAGAATGTAAAAATCACGGGTATCACGCCCAATCTGTTCCCGGGTTCTGGAACAGGAACGCATACAGAGACGATCGAGCTAAGATATGAGGCAATCACCTGGAAGCACTGTGACGGAAATATAGTTTACAGAGATGCCTGGAATCATATGGCGATAGCCTGAACTGACTTTAAAATTTCTCGGGTCGAGGTAACTTTGTGCTTGTCGGTCCGACCAAGCGGAGCACCGTCTGGAAGCGCTGGTGATTATTTCCATCGCTTTAAAGGAGAGCATCATGATGGAACCCACTCTCTCACAAGTCATTGAGGTTGTTCGAAACTCCTCAGGTGAGCATCGTAAACCTATCGATAGCAATACGTTGATTGAGGCCGATTTGCATATTTGCGGTATGGATGGCGAAGACCTACTGGAAGACTGCGAAGAAGCTTTTGGCGTTCAACTTTCCACGGAAGAAGATGGCTATATGACAACGTTCTCTCTCGCAGAGAATGAGTATCTGTTTACGGGTGAAGGTATAGACTTTTTTGGCATCTGTCGGTTTATCCGCTGGGTACGTGGCATACCCGAACCTGTTATACGCGATTTAACCGTCGGCGAACTTCATGCTGTGCTGGTTAAAGCTGTGAAAGAGCAGGTACAGCACGAGTGATTTTTACTTACAACGGGCATGGGATGACATGCCCGCTTTATTATTTAAGGGTTACATTAGATGGGAAGCATGGTTACTCCGACATCGCCTTCCCTGTTCCACGCTTAACAGCCGGTATATCACCGGTATTATTTAGCGCTCCCGGAAACGTCTTCAACCACTGCGCGACTTTCTTTTTATTTATATTCACCACGCTCATACCTTCCAGGCATCCCCATAATTCTCTTGTATGCTGTGGCGTAATCACAATGCAGTCTTTCATGGCGCGGATTTTCACTGGCATGCCATTGATGAAACCCGCGCGTTTTAACCAGTCGCCGCCCAGAAGAAGATATTTCATGTCTATGCGTGCATAGAGTTCGCAGCAGGCGGCGCTGTCCTGCGGCGTTTCCGCGCGGGGATGGACGGGCGCCGCGTTGGGCGGGTTGCCGTGCAGACGGCGGGTGCTGTTTTTGCGTACCAGCTCGCGGTTTTCAATCATGCCAGTGAAAGCGTCTGATTCTGTTTTGCAAACAGTAAACTCTGGCTTAAAATTCGTCGCAGCCATTTTCAACTCCTGATTAGTTGTTTGTGGTTAGCGGTATGAGGGTGTTGCAGCACCTTCATATCGCGAATTCTTTCTTTAAATATTCCTTGATACTTCCTTTGCCGTTCGGCGTAATTTCTGGTGCTCATTATACAGGGCTGAATATAAATACAGCGGTTTGGCGTGGGGTAAATTTGGAATTTGCGAGGGGGATTCAGGAAATAAGGTTTGGTACGGTAAGGTCATGTTTTTGTTGATTGCGGGTTGATTGGTCTGGGTTTTGCGAGCATCATCGCAATTATTTACCTTCTTCCGTAACGCGATGGCTTCCAGCAAAACTCTCGAACAGGCAATTGCCGACATCACCATCTGGCGCAAAGGCGAACAGCGTGCGCCGCATAAGCCTTTATTGCTTCTGTACGTGCTGGCGAACTATCAGCAGGGACATGCGCGACTCTTTGATTACGGAACCGAGGTCCACGAGCAGCTGCTTAGCCTGTTAGAACGCTTTGGCCCACAGCGGAAGGCACATTACCCAAATATGCCCTTCTGGCGGCTCAAGAGGGACGGGTTTTGGGATCTTCAGAATACTGAGTTCTGTTCAACTACTGGCAGTAAACAACCGCCTGTTAAAGAACTTGTGGAACATAACGTCGCAGGCGGGTTTGATGAAGAACACTTTGCGCTGCTGAATAAGAACAAAAATCTGATCGGCTCGCTGGCGCAGCAGATCCTTGAAGCGCACTTTCCTGAAAGCATTCAGGAAGAGATCGCGGATGAGATGGGTTTTGATATCCAGCAGATCCGTAAGGTTCGAGATCCGCTGTTCCGCCAGCAGGTGCTGCGTGCTTATAACTATGAGTGCGCAATCTGCGGGTTTAACATGCGACATGATAACGCCTCTGTTGGGCTCGAAGCTGCACATATTAAATGGAAGCAGTTTGGTGGACCGTGTGAGATTACCAACGGGCTGGCGCTGTGTGCGATTCATCATAAGGCGTTTGATAAGGGATCGATTGGGCTGGATGAGAGTATGCGAGTGATGGTGTCCGAGGCGGTGAATGGGAGTGGGATTGTTGGGCGGTTGTTCTGGGATTTTGCTGGGAAGGAGATTGCTTTGCCGATGGTGAAAGGGAATTATCCAGGGGAAGAGTTTGTGGAGTGGCATCGGAGAGAGGTGTTTAGACGATGAGTAGAAGGCTGGACTCGGATTTCACACCTAATGAACTGATAACAAAGCGGTTTTAAAAATGTATAAATAGAAAACCCTCTCTTATGCCCATAAATTAAAATCCGAACAATAAACAGGCATCAAAATGGGTATAAAACCATATCAGTAGAACACCGATATGGCTATCGAAACGGGTTTAAACTGATATTAAAGCTTTTATCATCGTTACTGAATTGCCAATAATTTTGACTACTTTCCGCTAACAACTAAAGTGGGAATTAGCTGCTTGAATTTATAACTATCTGTCACAAAACCGATCCAAAAATGCCGCATAATGCTGGCAATGCACTTTTTTTGAGTGAGGACAACGTTGCCGTAAGATCTGCGGTAAAACGAATTGCCATCACACGCGGATCATTGGGTTTTTCAGGCCTTGGAACGTCATCCATCGCGTACACAATGACATTACGATCGGCATGAGAGATATCAAATCGCTTATCCAGTTTGTCAGAAAAATCACCTCCTAAAGCCTTAGCCAAATTTCTCCAAAGCTTCAGCTTCAGCGCTGGTGAATGCTTCACTTCCATTTCAATCAAATTCGCAAGATCAATCAACCCGAGTCCTGCGGTCAAAGGTTGTAATAGCAATGACGTAACATAACCAATTCCTTGTTTAGGGTTCATTAACTGCTCAAGCGAAAAGGTATGAAGCCTAGCTGATTGCATGGTTGCCTTCACCTCAAGGCATCCATACTCCCATGAAAAATCAAAGCGATCGAATGGATCTTCGTGCCAACTTGCCATGGCACCTGCAATGTTGCCACTTTTTGCGATTACGTAGAGTTCGCCCCACAGACCCAGAACGTCTTTCCTACTTGGCTGAGAGAGGGCCCTAAAAAGATCCACTAGTTTCTGAATGCAGGTATTCAGTTCTCGCGTGCCAGAATTAATAGGAAGTTCTTCGATCGCAGCGCTGAAACAACGCACAAATATTTCATGAAGATCCGTCACAGCGCCATCGCAAGAAACGAGGGCAAATTGATCTTGTAGCACCTTACAATCGGTATGGATTCTGCAAGTAGCATGAAACTGTGCACTCAAATACCTGAACTGCATACTAGGGCTATATTGTGCTTCGCTAGCATCGTGCAATAAAAAAATGGGGGAACCATCGGAGCCTTTTGCGAGAAAGTCATTACGGTGTGCAGATAAGGGGATCGCCGTAAAACTCGTATCTGACGTGGCACAAGGCAAATTTAAGAAATTATCGAAGATATTCATACTAACGGCGCGCCTCGATTAGTAAATCCGTCCTCAACTTGCTTGGCACATGTAATGCAAACCAAGTTATATTTTTAATATCGGCACTACCGGAGTCACGCAGCGTCGTACCTAAATTGAATCGACGTAGCTGGATAGAGACACGTTCATTAGAGCAAAAACTCCTGTCATTAACAGTGTCTGCACTTTGGCTGAAATACTGGTTAATTGGTGCAAAGCGGTGCTTAGCTTCTACGCCACGTCCAGTAGATCGTGTTCGATAACCCGCTACTAAGTTGTTCATAAGAAATACATCGGCCTTGAGATCTGGACTCTTCCTGAGAAGTGCGGCTATCGCGAGCAACATCGCACTATGTTCCTCAGCATCTGAGGGATCTTTAACTTTTACCTCAAGCAGAAAATCTTCGAGTACCGATTTTAACGGGATAGGGTTAAACATGAAGTGCGGTGATAAATTTTTACCTCCTTTGAATTGAGAAAATCCTGCTGCGTTGACAGGAGCACCATATTCAGCAGCCCATTTCTTTACCACGCAAGAAAGCAACTCTTGATTGGCTAAAGCAGCATTGTCATCCCTTTGCAGAACATCAGGCACCATCCAGCCATTAGCAGGAATGCGGCGCGTACCGAGTCCAATTACGTTCGCACGAGTAGCCTTAAGCATTGATGTGAGCACAAAATCTCGGCGCCAGTCAGAAAGAGGTTTGCCGCGCGAATTCTCTAAGGCCTCTCGAACAAACTCCTCATGCTCTACATACTCGGTGAAAGCATCACTCACATTCCGCTGAACAAAAACACGACAGAGCCCCAAATATGATTTCTTATATCCGAAAAACCGAGCTCGCTGCTGCAGAGTATCTGCTGCAGGTGAAGTCCCCAAGGGGCGTGGCATATAGGTCACGCAAAGGCCTTCGATTGTATAACCTCGATCTAGCTTAGCGCCGCCCACTAGAATCCAGTATGGCGTGGCTTTCCAGTCAATATTTTTCTCCGCGTCCTTAGTTCCATTGACCACGACATGATTCATTTCGTTGAATACTTCATCAACCATTGCGGAAATCAAGTCAATCAATGGTTTAATTTTTGGATATGTTTTTTTTAGCGAATCATATTCAGGTTGAAACATCTGAGTTACAGCATCGATTTTATTAATATATTGCTTTTCGACGAATGACTTTAGCGTCTTTAAGGACTTATCAAGCCAATCCTTGTAATGAGTATGGGATGTGGTAGCCATCGCCGGATGAATCATCATTGAGCGGTTTCTGTCTTTCTTTCGCTCACGCGTCAACGCGTGATGAGCACATGCTAATAAGAAGTAACGTAAGGCACTCAGTAAACTTTTAGGTGACGCTTTCAATATATTCGTGGGTCCGGGTACTTCCTCTGATGGAATGTCTCTGACGAGGGGGGTGTTCTTTCCGAAGAAAGACTTTCCACCTGTATAAGCCTCACCAGGTGTCACCAATTCTGCAAACGAAGCGTTCAGTAAATCAGTTTGCGCCAGTAGAAGATTAGCCTGTGGTGTAGCAGTGTACTGCAGATATGAATGATGTGGGAGTTTGTCACGTAGCTTACAAATTTTTTCGTAGGTCGTACTCATTTCTGAAGGTGCAATTTTACCACTACGAATCTTAGCCGCCTTCGTGTTTAAACTTGCTTGGTCACTCTCATCATCAATAATCAAAGATGGAACATCTGATACCGACAACTTTTTAACTAAAGAAGCTAAATTTTCAAGATGGCCACCATGTTTGAGCACGGTAACTAAAATGGCTTTTTTTGTAGGTTTTTTCTTCCAGGCAATAAGTTTATCTTCGATCTGTCTTTTAACGTTATTGGTAGGATTGGAATAGTGATACCAGTTCTCTCCATCATCGATACCAAGGTCTTTCTTCAAGCGGTTTTCAGATTGATCACGAAGATTATTTTTCGTACCTGCTAAAACAATTACAAGTCCATAACCGTTATCTCGTGCCAGAGAAATTACTGTTTCGAACGACAATGTTTTGCCGCTTTGCACATAACCCACTACTAACCCCGTTTCTCTCCCTGAGGGCTCTGTTGGAGGCAAGCAACGACCAAGAATTCTTTGTGCTTCTTGAAGCACAGAGTTCATACCATCAGTTAAATCCTCGTAGCTAGGACCATTAGGATCATTGGATTTGCTTCGAAGAAAATCCTCAGTAATGTCTTTTTTTTCCGGCACCCAACGTAAAGGTGGCTGAAGAGTTTTTAGAATTTCGATAGAGGTTGCCATATTTTATTTCTCTAACGAGGTTCTCAACAGAGCACCTCTCATCAAGTAGTTGAAATGATAAAGAAAACTCTCTGGTGACACTCCTAAAACATCCTCCGTTAAGATCAAAGCAATGCATATCGATGTTGAAATACGCAGCAAAACTTCAACGTTCTCATTGTTCACGCCCAAAAATTCAATGGAAAAAGGATGAGCCAATGAAAGATCAATAGTCAAACGCCGGATGTCCTCGCCAGAGTCAGTGGGTTTCTGAGTAACTGCGACTGAAACCCAATCCTCTGTTGCAGGATCTACAGAGGTTCTCAAAGTTATGATCCATTGGTAATTGCCATCATTAACTTCGACAACACGCTCAGAAGCCTGGAGTTCTCCAGCAACAAGCTCGGACGGCAACTCATCTACATCTGTTGGATATTTATTAGCCTCAATCAACAGTGGGGCAACTTCTTTTTCGACATAGTTTGCAACAGCGGCAGTCGCTGCAACAGCTCGTGTCTCAATAGTTTTTCGCGAAGGAAGTGCCCGATAATTTTCGGCTTGAGCGAGTAAATTCAGTGGGGGCTCTTCGATTTGAGCTTTCAAATATTCCAGAAAAATATCTTCGTATTCTTCCCAGCGAAAGCCATCTTTCGTATGACTAACTTCGAATCCTTCGACATGCAGTTCACCAAACAATCTTTGATAGGGATAACTGTTAGTTTGTTTAAATACATAGCTAGGCCGATAGCTCTCGTCCAAGCTACCTTCTATTAATCTGTCACGACGAAATAAAGCAAAACCGGCCAATGGTGTTGAACCAACTTCACGTAGTGCGGCAAAACCTGTGATACGCTGATTTCCACCAAAATCCAAATCGATATCTTTCCGCCATTCAACAGGTACTACGTTATCACCCTGCGCCTGTACCCCGGGAGATGTATAAGCAACGGCAGTGAGTATTTTAGGACATTTATATGAAAGCGATGAACCATTTAAGTTTAGTGACAGCCTTCCATCTCTTAGAAACATTCGATAAATGCTGGCTAGGTGGTCTCGAATCTTGCCTACCGTTCGCCCTTGCGGCATGTGATGTAGGCCTCGGAGAGTTACCACTGTGTAATGCGATAATGGATCGACCTTACGAACTTCAGTATTCAAACTTTCAATCTTGTTTTCGACAATATTTCTAACATCGAAATATATTGTACGTTCTATTGATTCGCCAATTGCTTTGGTACGAACACTCCATTTCTCTGCAAACCAGCATGCCGCGCTCTTCATCCCCATGCCGAACTCAGAAAGCCCACTACGATCCTCTGGGACTTGAGCAGCCCGAAATGCTCTAGGAAAATCAACTTCTGATATTCCAGCAGCATTGTCACTAATAACAATAATACCAGGGCCAGAAGTATCTATTTTTACATCTACCTTAAGTTGAAATTTACCACCATGCAGCAATTGCAATTGATCGTTGTTGGCGATCAAACTTTGAATTGCGTTATCGACGAACTCGGCCATGGCAAACCATGGCTTGTAATTTAGATGGCGTAGCACCGAGAGCATCGTTACTTCGGGCCGGATTTCAATAGCTGGTAATTGGCTAGACTTTTGACTATCCGTCATGCATCGACCTTTCCATTGCTTATTTTAATGTCTCCAGTTACCGGAGATTGTCCTATAAAATCCCCCAACAGAGCACGGGCAACCAACTCAACAACTGTAGAGTTCACAGCATTCCCAAGTGCATGGAAAGCCTTAGTAGGAGTAGATGGCAGCGCCTTCAACTCGTCTAAACTCTGCAGACGAGCGCATTCCTCCGGAGTCATGTAACGCCGTTGCCATGCAATTATGGGCACTTGCGTGTCAGTCATTGCAATTAAGCTAGGAGCAGTGTTACGGCGTTTCACCCTTACTCCTGATGCACGGAACTGCAGAACGTACTCCCAAAGATCTCGCTTACCACCCTTGACATTCCATTCTAATTTTTGAAGGCTCGACGGAAACTTCAAGATATTTTTCATCCAAGGATCAATCCATTCCTTATTGTCAGCGTAGAACTGGCGGTTCTGGCGAATGAAATCTACCTTCCACTTGGGAAACTTTCGCTGCGGGGTACGGGCATGACTAGGCAACGCCAACCAACGTTCTTCGAGAGTGTGCAGGTAGCCGATTTTGCGTCCATGGCTCCCCGAAAACCCTTTAAGACCGTCAATACCATAGTCCTCTTTTAAAGCGTAGGGTGTTTCCTGTTCGTATGGATATGTTGCCCCCCACTCCATTGACCATAATGGATAAGAAGGCAATTCAACATCTTCTGGGCAGCGTTTCAAAAAATCTGCCCAGACATTTAGACAATCTAAAACCTGCGCAGAAAGCGGCTTCGCATTAGCTGGATGATCATCTAGAATGCTGTCAATGGTTGTCTCTACCGGATTTCTTTGAGGCCAAGAAAAATCTTTTAGAGGCTTTCGTGAACCAATGATATATACGCGCTCTCGAATCTGCGGGATACCAAAATGATGCGGTGAGAAGCGTTCAGCAGCAATGTGATAGCCTAGTCCTTTTGGACCTAACCCTAAGATCTCCTGAATAGCTTTCCAGGTTCGACCTTCATCATGCTTGAGCAGATTCGGTACATTTTCAAGAATAAAGAAGCTCGGCTTCTTCTGTTCGAGTATTGCTGCCACATTGAAAAACAAATCACCTTGTTTCGTGCACTCAAACCCAAGCTGCTCCCCAGCTTTGGAGAATGGCTGGCAGGGAAAACCCGCAGTCAGCACGTCATGTGTAGGCACATCACAGGGAGATATCAAAGTGATATCTCCTTCAGGACGAAGATTGAAATTTATCTGGTAAAGGTCCTGCAGATGTTTTTGCCACTCAGCTGCAAAAACACACTGCCCACCGAGCCTATCTAGGGCAAGGTGAAATCCGCCCAAGCCAGCGAACAAGTCGATAAATTTAAACGATGGTGACTTCATATTTGTTAGCCAATTCTAGTTGATGGAAGCAGCCATCGGATTATCTTATTACAGTAAAAATCGCGCTACGATACAGCTTTTCTATACAGTAACTTATCTCTATGAACATGAATACCTCACTCGATTAAAGCAGATGTTGTTCCATCGCTCAGATTGCATTTTTCGTCATTGTAAATGGGTTGACACATCTCTTCAAAACCGTGAACAACTTGAAGAGAAAATGCCACCTTCATATAACTGTATGCAATCACAGTAGTCAACTCGAGTAAAGCTCTAACTTTTAGTGTGTATTCAGACAGCACTCAATGATGTGTATGATAATTTTCGTTTAATGACGAATAGAAAGCAAGCAACTCCCCCAATCGGGGCATGGTTACAACTGAACTCCATTTTACAATTATAAGCGCCTATAATTGAGATTCCATGACGCTACTCGTAGAAGTGAAGACTAAAATGAACCATTACAAGGGAAGTAAGTGGCTGTATAGATTTCACCCAGTGGTTGACTTAGATTGAGTGAAAAAGCGAGGAAAACCTTGCGGATACTGGATTTCAGACACAAAAAAGCCGCCCTTAAGCGACTTTGATTTGCATCTTTTGGTGCCGAAGGCCGGACTCGAACCGGCACGTATTTCTACGGTTGATTTTGAATCAACTGCGTCTACCGATTTCGCCACTTCGGCACTGAAGGGGATGCGGAAACGTTGTGGATTATACCTGTCGCGCGCCGCCATGCAAGCGACGACGCGCTAAACCCGCGCTAAGTGCCCAAAAAACCAGCGCCCTTTGTCACTCCAGCTCAGACACAGCCAGCCGAATCACACCCGCCGCCTTCTGCTCCGGCAACGCCAGCACCTTCGCCCACATCTCCTGCACCATATCGCAGGAGAGCTTCTCTTTGCCCGCCGCCTTCTCCGGCATCTGCAGCAGCTGGATGTCCTCGCCGTACTTATCGGCAAGTTGCTTCATAATCGGCCGCACGTCCTCGACGGCCGCCTCGCGTTCAGCCTGCGTCACGGTGTGGCGGTTTTTGCCGTAGGCCGCGCGCATCATGTCGGCGTCGGCCTGCATGCGCCGCGCCATCAGGTCTTTATCAAGCATGCGCATCGGGTTCACGCCGCCCTTCACCGTCGGGTAGAGGAAGCGGAAGCAGGCGTCGTCGCTCACCTTCTGGATGGCGGCGGTCTGCTCCATGTTGATGGTCATGTAGTTCACCACGTTGGCGTCCGGGGCATTTTGCAGGCGCGACATCTGCAGATGCAGGATCTGCGGCTGGATGGTGTCGATAATCTGCTGCTCCGGCTCGCCCGCTTTTTGCAGGGCGGCCATCTGGTCGAGGATGCGCTGATGCAGCGCGGGCTCCTGCTCCTTAATCACCTGCCAGGCGGGCATTTCGTTAAGGGCGGAATCCATCTGCCGTTCCGGGGCGCGCTGCCTGTCGAAGAACACCCAGAACGCCACGGCGGCGGCCACTACAACAACCATCACGGTACGGGTCCACGTTTTATTCATCTCGCATCCTTATCCTTGCGTTATGCCGGTTTACACCGGCACGCCGCTGTGGAAGCGAAACTCGTGGTCCGGTGTCGAGATAAGTGTGGCTTCAATTTCGCCAAAAAGCTTTATGCGCGGTGAGATATCGTCGTCGCTCACCTGCTGGGCCAGCGTCAGGTAGTCCTGATAGTGGCGCGCTTCCGAGCGCAGCAGCGAGAGATAGAACTTCTGCAGGTCGTCGTCGAGAAACGGGGCCAGCGCGGCGAAGCGTTCGCAGGAGCGGGCTTCGATGTAGGCGCCGCAGATGAGCTTGTCGATCAGCGTCAGCGGTTCGTGGGTGCGCACTTCCTTCAGCATCCCTTTGGCGTAGCGGCTGGCGGTAATTTTGACGTACGGAATGTCGCGGGCCAGCATCGCCTCGCGCACCTGCCAGAAGTGGTGCAGCTCTTCTTTAATCAGCAGCACCATGCTGTCGATGAGCGCCTGGCCCCACGGATCGTCGGTTTTGGGCATCACGCTTTTGCCAATCTGCTTATGCAGGGCGATGAAGTCCGGCTCCGGGCCGTCGCGGAAGGTGAACTGTTCGTAGGGTTTGAGCCAGTCGAGCAGCGCGTCGGCACCGCTTTCGTCGGCAACGTATTTGCGCACCAGCAGCAGCGCGGTCTGGGCGGCCTTGAGCTCGCACACCATGTGGTCGGTGAGCAGCAGCGGCAGGTTCGCCGGGTCGCGGGCTTTATCAATCCATGCTTGCGGGGTCGGGCACTGGAGGAAGTTGAGTACGGGGGCGAGTATCTGCGGGTAATCCATGGTTCTGCCTTGAAAAAGCGGTGGCGAGCGCCACCGCCTGAATCACTTAGTGACGCACGCCGTCGTCGTCTTCGTCGACATAATCTTCGTCGTCGCCTTCTTCGCCGTCTTCACCGTTCGGATCTTCGAAGTAGGTTCCCCAGCCGTCGTATTCCACTTCAAACTTCTCGGCCAGGTTCATCAGCTGTTCTACCTGCGCGTCGATAAGCTCCGCCTTCAGGGCGCCTTCGCTCAGGATGTCGCAGCAGATGACGGTGTCGCCCTCTTCCACTTCCAGCTCTTCGGGCTCGGTCACTTCGTAACCCAGCTTGAAGGCTTCCACGGCCAGTTTTTCCAGCGCGTCGAAATCATCCGCAGAGAAATGGTGCTCGATGGTGTACAGCGCGTCCGGATCGCTACCGTCTTCCAGCAGTTCTTCAATAATCAGACGCGTCTCTTCGCGTTGCTCTTCCAGGTGTTCCGGGTTTGCCATGGCTCAATCCTCTTTAAAGTGCGGCAGATACTTCTATTTTCACACACGGACGGGTTTGCCTCCACCTTTGTAAGAAAGAATTGTGAAACGGGGTTGCAAATGAATAATTACACATATAAAGTGAATTTTAATTCAATAAGTGGCGTTCGCCATGCGAGGATAAGATGTCCGATTTATACAAGAAACACTTTCTGAAACTGCTCGACTTTACCCCTGCACAGTTCACTTCTCTGCTGACCCTTGCCGCACAGCTCAAAGCCGATAAAAAAAATGGCAAGGAAGTACAGAAGCTTACCGGTAAAAACATCGCGCTCATCTTCGAAAAAGACTCGACCCGTACACGTTGCTCTTTCGAAGTTGCCGTATTTGACCAGGGCGCGCGCGTCACGTATTTAGGGCCGAGCGGCAGCCAGATTGGGCATAAAGAGTCAATTAAGGACACCGCGCGGGTTCTCGGGCGGATGTACGACGGCATTCAGTACCGCGGCCACGGCCAGGAAGTGGTCGAGACGCTGGCGCAGTACGCGGGCGTGCCGGTGTGGAACGGGCTGACCAACGAGTTCCACCCGACGCAGCTGCTGGCGGACCTGCTGACCATGCAGGAGCACCTGCCTGGCAAGGCGTTTAACGAGATGACGCTGGTCTACGCGGGCGACGCGCGCAACAACATGGGCAACTCGATGCTGGAAGCAGCGGCGCTGACCGGGCTGGATCTGCGCCTGGTGGCCCCGAAAGCCTGCTGGCCGGAAGAGAGCCTGGTGGCGGAGTGCAGCGCGCTGGCGGAGAAGCACGGCGGGAAGATCACGCTGACGGAAGACGTGGCTGCGGGCGTGAAGGGCGCGGACTTTATCTATACCGACGTGTGGGTGTCGATGGGCGAAGCCAAAGAGAAGTGGGCGGAGCGGATCGCGCTGCTGCGCGGGTATCAGGTGAACGCGCAGATGATGGCGCTGACCGGCAACCCAGACGTGAAGTTCCTGCACTGTCTTCCGGCGTTCCATGACGACCAGACCACGCTCGGCAAGCAGATGGCGAAAGAGTTCGACCTGCACGGCGGGATGGAAGTGACGGACGAGGTGTTTGAGTCGGCGGCGAGCATCGTGTTCGACCAGGCGGAAAACCGGATGCATACGATTAAGGCGGTGATGGTGGCGACGCTTGGGGAGTGATTGACTCCTCTGCGCGCGGGTGCCCTCACCCCGGCCCTCTCCCACGGGGAGAGGGAGAACCCCAGCCCGTAGGCCCGTGCAAGCGAAGCGCCGCCGGGCAAACCGGCTCCATTTCATTGATTTTTCACCCCGAAAAAGGTACGTTTTCGCCTTAATTCCAGCGTGGACATGCCAGCATTATGCCGATTATTCAGTCTGTTGAACGTGCCTTGCAGATCCTCGACCTGTTCAACGAGCAGGCCACCGAGCTTAAGATCACCGACATCAGCAAACTGATGGGGCTGAGCAAGAGTACCCTCCACTCGCTGCTGAAAACCCTGCAGCTTCACGGCTATATCGATCAGAACCCGGAAAACGGCAAGTATCGCCTCGGCATGAAGCTGGTCGAGCGCGGCCATTTTGTCGTGGGCTCCATCGATATTCGCCAGAAGGCGAAGGGCTGGCTGACCGAACTGTCCCAGCGGACCGGGCAGACGACCCATCTGGGGATCCTGGACGGGCGTGAAGGGGTCTATATCGAGAAGATTGAAGGCAAGCTGGCCGCCATCGCCTATTCGCGCATCGGCCGCCGCCTGCCGGTTCACGCCACCGCCATCGGCAAGGTGTTGATTGCCTGGCTGGGCGAGCCCGAGCTGAACGCACTGCTGGAGGGCTATCAGTACACCACCTATACCCCTTCTACCCTTGCCTCTCGCGAAGCCTTAATGAGCGCCCTGGCGCAGACCCGCGAGCAGTGTTTTGCCCTGGATAGCGAAGAGAACGAGCAGGGCGTGCGCTGCGTGGCGGTGCCGGTGTGGAACCACGAGTCCCGCGTGATTGCCGCCCTGAGCCTGTCGACGCTGACCTCCCGCGTGGACGACGCAGAGCTGGCTAACTTCCGCGAGCAGCTTCAGCAGGCCGGGCTCCAGCTCTCACGCGCGCTGGGCTACCCGGCCTGAGCCGTCAGGCCGGCTCGTAGGTGAAGTAGTCGAAGTCCGCGTGGCAGCCGTCGCCGCTGATGTCCTCGCAGTGTAGTCCCACAAACGCGCCGGTGAAGAAGCCGCGCCCGCCGATGTAGTCGTCCGACAGTTTCCACGCCTCATACGTTACCGGCACGGCGTGCCACGTCTCGCCGTCGAACGAGTAGCTGTAGCGGTAGACCAGCGTATCCACATCCACCCGCAGCCAGACGCTCTCCGCACTCTCCGGCACCGGAATGGGCTGCTCGTGCAGCGGCCATGACGGCACGTTGTGGTCGAGCTGAATAACCTTGATGGTTCTCCCCTGCCCCTCCTCGTAGTCCACAAAGCAGTAACTCCAGTTTTTACTGTTGTAGTAGCAGGTCAGCCCCGCGCTTTGCTGGAAGTGAACCGGCGAGAACTGCATCCGCGTTTCGGAGCGGAAAGCGAAGTGCTGCCAGCGGCGCGCCACGGTCGACTGGGTAAAGGTCGAGTTGAGCGAGTCGTTGCCGTAGAGCCGTAAGTAGCCGGGCCGCGCGGTGAGTGAGCCGAGGGTGTCGTCGAACGGAATGCGCAGGGTCTGCAGCTCCGGGTCGAGCGGACTGGCGTCGAAATCGTCCCGCCAGCTGACCTGAACGGCAGCGGGCTGCTCGGCCACCTGCGGGCCTTTCACGGTCAGCTGCGCATGCTTGCCGCCTTCCACGTACGGCCAGCCGTCGCGCCATTCAATGCGGGCGATGCCGGTCTCGCGCCCCAGCGGACAGTAGCCGCGTCCGCCGGAGGCCAGCAGCGGCACGCCGGGCAGGCGCAGCGGGCGGCTGGTGAGGTAGGCCATGTACCACTCCCCGGTGTGGGTCTGCAGCAGCGAGCCGTGGCCGCTCTTCTGCAGCGGGTTTTCCGGCAGGTGCCAGCTGGTCATCATCGTTACGTCCGGGTGCAGCTCGTACGGCCCGTCGATATTTTTGGAACGCAGCACCACGACGGCGTGCTCGTAGCTGGTGCCGCCCTCGGCGACCATCAGGTAGTACCATCCCGCGTGGCGATACAGGTGCGCCCCTTCGGTGTAGCAGAGCGGCGTGCCGGTAAACAGGGTTTTGCGCTCGGGCGAGAGCGTGCCGGTCTGCGGGTCAAACGCCTGCAACACGATGGTGTTGTGCGGGTTGCTGTGGTGGCGCGGCCCCCACGGGCGGTAGATATAGTATTTTCGGCCATCGTCGTCGTGGAACAGGGACGGGTCAAACCCGCCGTTGCCCATCGGGATCGGCTCGCTCCACGGTCCCTCAATGGAGGGCGCGGTGACAAGGAAGTTGCGGCCGTTTTTCCACGGTGAGTCGACAATCTTTACGTCGGTGTAGAGCAGCCAGAATTTGCCATCGGCGTAGCTCAGGCACGGCGCCCAGATGCCGCCGGAGTCCGGGTTGCCCTTCATGTCCAGCATCGACACGCGGTCCAGCGGGGTGCTGACCAGCGACCAGTTTTTCAGGTCGCGGGAGTGGTAGATGCGCACGCCCGGGAACCACTCGAACGTTGAGGTGGCGATGTAGTAGTCCTCGCCCTGGCGGCACAGGGACGGGTCCGGGTTGAAGCCGGTCAGGATTGGATTAGTAATTTCCATATTGCCTCCGGTTAATGGGATGCGGCTGTCGCAGCGTCGGGAACGACCTCACCCTGCGCCGCGCGGTGCTTGATCAGCTGCTGGCTGATGGCCTCCACGCGGGCGTCGGTGAGCTTGTAGAACGACAGCATGATGAACATGCCCGCGTAGAGCACCACCGGCACTACGCAGAACAGAATTTTGATGGTGGTCAGCACCTCGACCGGCTGCACGCTGCTGCTGGCGGAGTAGTTGACGTACGCCAGGATCCAGCCCACCACCGCCCCGCCAATCGCCAGGCCAATCTTCAGGCTGAACAGGTAGGTGGAGAACACCAGCCCGTCGAGGCGACGACCGCTGCGGCTCTCCTCGTAATCCACCACGTCAGAGGCCATCAGCCACTGCAGCGGCGTGGTGGTGTTAAAGACGAACAGGAACAGGATGTTGAGGGCAAAAATCAGCGCGATGTGCTCCGCCGGGGTGACGAAAATCAGCAGGCTGATCAGCGAGTAGGCGACGATGATCCACTTGAAGGCGGTGACGCGGTCGAAGCGGCCCAGCAGGCGGGAGGAGCAGAGCGAGCCGAACATGGTGGCGAGGCTGCCGTAGAGTAAGAACTGGGTCGCCATCTCTGGGTGATCCATCACGTATTTCACGAAGTAGAGAGTCGCCCCGCCGCGCACCACGTTGGAGCAGGTCGCCATCATCTTGAACGCGCACATGATGCGCCACTGGCCGTTGCCCAGCAGCAGCTTAAGGTCTTTCGCCACCGACGAGCCCGGCTGCACCTCAAAGGTGTAGCGCTCTTTGGTAGTGAAGAAGCAGACGTAGAGCAGCACCACGCCGCTCAGCCCGAGCACGCACATGGCGCCAAAATAGCCCACCTGCTCGTCCCCTTTGCCGATGATGCTCACCAGCGGCAGCGCGATGCCGCTGATGGCGAGCGAGCCCGCCGCCGCCAGGAAGAAGCGCCAGGACTGCAGGGCGTGACGCTCTTTCGGGTCGGCGGTGATGACGCCCGGCATGGCGCAGTACGGCACGTTAACGAAGGTGTAGACCAGGGTCAGGAGAATGTAGGTCACGCAGGCGTAGATGATTTTGCCCTGCGCGGAGAAGTCCGGCGTGTAGAAGGTCAGCACGCAGACGATGCCGAACGGGATGGCCCCCCAAAGCAGGAACGGGCGGAACTGGCCGTGCCGGGTGCGGGTGCGGTCCACCAGCAGCCCCATCAGCGGGTCGGTAACGGCATCGAGCACGCGGGAGACTAAAAACAGCGTGCCCATAATCCCCGCCGACAGGCCGAAGACGTCGGTGTAAAAATAGGCCAGCAGGAACATCGTGGCCTGCCAGACGAAGCCGCAGGCGGTGTCACCCAGCCCGTAGCCAATTTTGTCTTTCATGGTTAATTGCGTCATCAGAATTACACCCTTATGTAGTGTGCTGAATTACAACATCGTGTTAATGGAGTGTAATGAGCCGCTCAATTAACCAGCAATGGTCATATCTTATTTCTGAATTACGTTATTTTGCTTTTGTGACGCCGACGATATATCTCAACCTATTGTTTATATTATTAAATAACAGAAATGGAAAAACCGTCCGCGGAATATTTTCCGCAGACGGGTTTATCTCTGAAAATAATTAAATGCCGAGCGCTTTTTTACCGGCGTTAATTACCTCAATGATTTTATCGGTGTCATAAATACAGCCTTTCCAGGTGCCGCCGCTCACCGACTGCAGTGCTGCCCACAGCCGGGTATCGTCCGGCAAAAAGTCGTGGGCGTGCAGGTCCGGGTGCGTCTGCCGCCTCGCCAACTCGCGCGCGCCCTCCTCCGGCGTCAGCGGGTTGTCCGCCGTGCCGATGAAGTTCACGCTGCCGGTAAGGGTCAGGCGGTCCACGGCAATCTCGATGATGTCGTTATCGCGCAGCTTGCCAATCGGCCCGCCCGCCAGCGCCTCCGGCGACACGTGGCCGAAGCAGGCGCCCGTCGACACGCCCGAGAAGCGCGCGTCGGTGATGAGCGATACCGTCTTGCCCCACGAAATATGCTTCAGCGCGGAGGTGAGCTGGTAGGTCTCTTCCATGCCGGTGCCGGACGGCCCGCCGCCGATCACCACCATGATATCGCCCTGCGCAATCTCTTCCCGCTTGATGGCCTTAATCGCCTGCGCTTCCGAGACAAACACCCGCGCCCGGCCGGTGTGGCGGTATACGCCATCTTCGCCCACCACCGACGGGTCAATCGCCGTGGCCTTGATCACCGAACCTTCCGGCGCGATGTTGCCCGTCGGGAAGCAGACCGTCGAAGTCAGCCCTTTCGCTTTTGCCTTCTCCGGCGGCAGGATCACGTCATCCGGATCCACGCCGTCCTGCTCGCGCAGGCACTGGCGGAAGCGCTCACGGCGCTCGGACGCCTGCCACCAGTCGAGGTTCTCGCCCACCGTCTGGCCGGTCACGGTCATGGCGTCAAGATGCAGCAGGCCGAGATCGCGCAGGTGGAGCATCACCTCCGGCACGCCGCCCGCGAGGAACGCGCGCACGGTCGGGTGATAGTCCGGGCCGTTGGGTAGCACGCTGACCAGGCGCGGCACCCTGCGGTTTACGCGCGTCCAGTGTTCAACGTCCGGGATCGTGCAGCCCGCCGCGTGGGCGATGGCCGGAATGTGCAGCAGTAAATTGGTGGAGCCGCCGAACGCCGCATGGATCACCATGGCGTTTTCGATAGCTTTGTCGGTGAGGATATCGCGCGTGGTGATGCCGCGGTTATCCAGCTCGCTGACCGCGCGCGCCGCCTGGCGGGCGATCTCCAGCCACACCGCCTGCCCGGACGGCGCCAGCGCGGAGTGCGGCAGCGCCAGGCCCAGCGCTTCCGCAACCACCTGCGAGGTACCCGCCGTGCCGAGGAACTGACACCCGCCGCCCGGCGACGCGCAGGCGCGGCAGCCCAGCTCGGCGGCCTCCTGCAGGGAGAGTTCGTGATTGGCGAAGCGCGCGCCGATGGTCTGCACCTTGCCCGCGTCTTCCCCTACGGTCGGCGGCAGCGTCGCCCCGCCCGGCACCAGAATGGTCGGCAGATTGTGCATCGAGGCCAGCGCAATCATGGTGGCGGGCAGCCCTTTATCGCAGGTTGCCACGCCGATCACCGCCCGGCGCGTCGGCAGGGATCGGATCAGGCGGCGAAACACGATCGCCGCGTCGTTGCGGTATGGAAGGGAATCGAACATGCCGTGCGTACCCTGCGAGCGCCCGTCGCACGGATCGCTGACGAAGGCCGCAAACGGGATCCCGCCGCTGCGGGTGATCTCCTTCGCCGCCGCCTGCATCTGCATGCCGATCTCCCAGTGGCCGGTGTGATAGCCCAGCGCGACCGGGCGCCCGTCTCCGGCGCGGATGCCGCCCTGGGTGCCGATGATCAGCACCTCTTTGCCGGTCAGCCTGTTGGCGTCCCAGCCCATCCCGGCGTTCTGCGTCATGCCGAACAGGTTGCCGCTGGGGGATTCCATCAGCATCTGCGGGGTCAGCGGCAGCGCGCCCTGTGGCCCCGCCGCGTGGGTGATCACCGCATAAAACGCGTCGTCCTGTGGGGTGAAAATTTTCTCAATGGTCATCGTTATCGTCCGGCTCAGCAGAGCTTGAGCTGTTGCAGCAGGGTTTTCAGCTGCGCCCTGCGCGGCTCGTCCAGCGGCGAGGCGGGCGGCAGCACGTGCGTGGAAATCGGGCGGCCGCAGAGCACAATCGCCTCTTTAATGACGTTCACAAACGGCGTATCCAGCTGATACATCTGCGGTATTTGCAGTAAGGTCTGATGATACTCAGCCGCTTTCGCCACGTCCCCGTCGCGCCAGGCTTTCAGAAGATTCACCGACACCTGCGGGGCAAAGTTGCCGCTGGCCGAGATCGCCCCGTCGCCGCCGAGCAGCAGGGTATTAAAGAGGTGATCGTCGTAGCCGCAGAGCACGGTGAAGTGCGGATGGGCACCTTTGACGGTATGGATCATGCTGCGCAGGTGGGCGACGGAGTCGATGGTGTCTTTGATGCCGATAATATTGCTGCGCGAGTCGGCGAGGGTTTTCACCAGCGCCGGGGTCAGATCCTGCCCGGTCAGCGCCGGGAAGTTATAGAGCATCACCGGCAGCGTGACGCTGTCCGCCACCTGCTCGAAATAGCGGATCAGGTTCGCTTCCGACACCTTCCAGTAGTAGGGGTTAATCACCACGATGCCGTCCGCGCCCGCCTGCTGCGCGTGCTGGCTGAGCTCAATGGTTTCCCGGGCGTTGGTGCCGCCGGTGCCGATCAGGACCGGCACGCGACGATCGACATGATCGATAGCAAAGCGGGCAATGGTTTTACGCTCTTCGGCGCCGAGCTGGGAGAACTCGCCGCCGCTGCCCAGGAAGAACAGGCCGTCAACGCCTGCTTTGATCAGATCGTCGATTAGCGCGGCGGTGCCCGGCTTATCGAGCTGGCCGTCGGCGGTAAAAATGGTGGAGACAGGGGGAATGATTCCCGTGAACAACGCGGACTGCGGCATGAGATCTCCTTGCTGAATCATTTTGTTCTACATTATAGAACAGTGTTCATTAATTTAACGATCATACTATGACGCAGAAAAAGGTGAGGTAAATGGGAAGGGAGGAGGGAGTGCGGGAAATTTAAGCTGGATCACAGATTAAAGGGTACGGGCTGGTGCCCTCACCCTAACCCTCTCCCTTTGGGAGAGGGTTAGGGTGAGGGAAAATTACTCCACTAACATTTTAACAACCACTTTCCTGACCTTAGCAGGCTCCCCCACCGCGCACAGCGGCTTATGCACTTCGCCCGGCCAGAACACCACAAAATCCCCTTCGCTCAACACCACGGTTTTCTCCTGCTCGCCTTCCGGCAGGAACGCGATGTCTTTCTCCGCCAGCCAGTCGGTGTCTGGCGTGCCGTGCGGCAGGGTGCTGAAGGTCATCCCTTCCTGTCCCTTCATAATTATCTGGATATCCAGATAGCGCGCGTGGTACTCGGCGCGGCGCTCGGCGAACGGCTGGGTCATGTCTTCAGAAACCAGATAAAACAGGCTGCTGCCGTTGATGTCGTGCTTGCCGAGCGGCGTGGCGTCGGTGACGTGGGCTTTAACGTGCTCAATGGCCTGGCGCAGCGCGTCAGGCAGCCAGGGCTGCAGATGGTGGATGTTGCCGATAATCATGTGAAATCCCTCTACGTAAAACAACGTTTCATTTTTATCTTTTATACGAGAGTTAAGGCTGCCATACCAGCCCTTTTTCGAAGAGGTTTGTGCGAGCGCATGTTTATCAGGAAAGGTGTTAATTCACTGTTAATCCTGTCCAGGCAATTATGCAGGGGTTATGCATAACCTCGATCAGCGCTTATCGGACGGCTGTTCTAACCTCTTGATCCTGCTCTCTTATTAACAAAACCCGTTGCCGTCTCACACTTTACTGTTTTGATAATTTGCTCTAAAAAACCATAATTATTTATTGATTTTTCTTAAGTCAAAAATAGTTAATTACGTTAATTGCATAGCCATTCTTGCTTATAATATTTATCATTTAAAATCAGCCACATAACAACATATTTCAAAAGATTAAAATCTACAAAACAATAACAATCTCAAATAATGCCACCGGATCCTGCTTAGCTATTCACCCCTCAATAATATGAAATTAATCATTATCTGATGCGAATCATGCAAATGAAAACAAACCCCTTAATATCCGGTTTCGCGTGAGCAATATCACAATACGGATTATTTAACTGCCTAGTATGAATCACGAAATCAATTGAGCTTAGCCGCCATGAAATTAAATACATCACATGGCGCATGCCCTTTTTATTCTGAAAAACAGTTAAAGGAATAATTATGGAAAAGCATTACGTCGGTTCTGAAATTGGTCAATTGCGTAGCGTTATGCTGCACCGCCCAAATTTAAGTCTGAAACGTTTAACGCCATCAAACTGTCAGGAGCTGCTTTTCGATGACGTGCTCTCGGTTGAGCGGGCGGGTGAGGAGCATGACATCTTCGCCAACACGCTGCGCGAGCAGGGTGTGGAAGTCCTGCTGTTGACCGACCTTCTGACGCAAACCCTTGATATTGCTGAAGCGAAAGCCTGGCTTCTGGATACCCAAATCTCTGACTATCGCCTCGGCCCAACCTTTGCCGGCGACGTGCGCGGCTGGCTGGCGGATATGCCGCACCGCGAACTGGCGCGCAGACTGAGCGGCGGATTAACCTACGGCGAAATTCCGGCGGCCATTAAAAATATGGTAGTGGATACCCACACGGCGAATGATTTTATTATGAAGCCGCTGCCGAACCATTTATTTACCCGCGATACCTCGTGCTGGATTTATAACGGCGTTTCTATTAACCCAATGGCGAAACCGGCGCGTCAGCGCGAAACGAATAACCTGCGGGCAATATATCGCTGGCACCCGGCGTTTGCCGACGGCGATTTTATTAAGTATTTCGGCGACGAGAATATTAATTACGACCACGCCACCTTAGAAGGCGGCGACGTATTGGTGATTGGCCGCGGGGCGGTATTGATCGGCATGTCCGAGCGCACGACGCCGCAGGGCGTGGAGTTTCTCGCCAACAGCCTGTTCAAACACCGCCAGGCCGAGCGCGTGATCGCCGTTGAGCTGCCAAAACACCGCTCCTGCATGCACCTCGACACCGTCATGACCCACATCGACGTGGACACCTTCTCCGTCTACCCGGAAGTGGTGCGCAAGGACGCCCAGTGCTGGACGCTCACCCCGGACGGACGCGGCGGCCTGCAGCGCACGCAGGAAACCGACCTGCTGCACGCCATCGAGAAAGCGCTCGGCATTAACCAGGTGCGCCTGATCACCACCGGCGGCGACGCCTTTGAAGCCGAACGCGAGCAGTGGAACGACGCCAACAACGTCCTGACCATCCGCCCCGGCGTGGTGATCGGCTACGAGCGCAACGTCTGGACCAACGAGAAGTACGACAAAGCGGGCATCACCGTGCTGCCCATCCCTGGCGACGAGCTGGGACGCGGCCGCGGCGGCGCGCGCTGCATGAGCTGCCCGCTGGAACGCGACGGAATTTAAAGGAGCCATCATGGAACGAAAACCCACTCTGGTTGTGGCCCTTGGCGGCAACGCGCTGCTCAAGCGCGGCGAGCCGCTGGAAGCGGAGATCCAGCGCCAGAACATCGAGCAGGCCGCCCGCACCATCGCCGGACTGACGGCGCAGTGGCGCGTGGTGCTGGTTCACGGCAACGGGCCGCAGGTCGGGCTGCTGGCGCTGCAGAACAGCGCCTACGACAAAGTCACACCCTACCCGCTGGACGTTCTCGGCGCCGAAAGCCAGGGAATGATCGGCTACATGCTCCAGCAGGCGCTGAAAAACAATCTGCCGCAGCGCGAGGTGAGCGTCCTGCTCACCCAGGTGGAAGTGGACGCCGCCGACCCGGCCTTCAGCAACCCCACCAAATACATCGGCCCGGTGTACAGCGAAGCACAGGCAAAAACGCTGGCCGCAGAAAAAGGCTGGGTGTTTAAGGCCGACGGCAGCTACGTCCGCCGCGTGGTGCCATCACCGCAGCCGAAGCGCATCGTCGAGAGCGACGCCATCACGGCGCTGATCCAGCGCGATCACCTGGTGATCTGCAACGGCGGCGGCGGGGTGCCGGTGGTGGAACAGGCCAACGGCTATCGCGGGATCGAGGCGGTAATCGATAAAGACCTCTCCGCCGCCCTGCTGGCGCGCCAGATCGAAGCCGATGCCCTGCTGATCCTGACCGATGCCGACGCGGTGTACCTCGACTGGGGCAAACCAACCCAGCGTCCGCTGGCGCAGGTGACGCCGGAGCTGCTCAGGGGCATGCAGTTCGACGCCGGATCGATGGGGCCGAAGGTGGCCGCCTGCCGCGAGTTCGTTGAAGCCTGCAACGGCATTGCCGGGATCGGCGCGCTGGCCGACGGCGCGGAGATCCTCGCGGGCGAGAAAGGCACGTTGATTCGTAACTGAGCACACTCTCCCCTCACCCTAACCCTCTCCCCAAAGGGGAGAGGGGACTTGAAACACCCTCTCCCCTTTGGGGAGAGGGCTGGGGTGAGGGGTAAGGTTTTAGACACTAATTTTAAAAAGGATTTACCCATGACCATCAACCTGAAAAACCGCAACTTCCTCAAACTGCTGGACTACACCCCGGCGGAGATCCAGTACCTGATCGACCTCGCCATCGAGCTCAAGGCCGCCAAAAAAGCCGGACGTGAAAAGCAAACCCTGGTCGGGAAAAACATCGCCCTGATTTTTGAAAAAACCTCCACCCGCACCCGCTGCGCCTTTGAAGTGGGTGCGTTCGACCAGGGCGCGCAGGTCACCTATCTCGGCCCAAGCGGCTCGCAGATCGGCCATAAAGAGTCGATGAAGGACACCGCCCGCGTGCTGGGCCGCATGTATGACGGTATCGAATACCGCGGCTACGGCCAGGCCATCGTTGAGGAGCTGGGCGAGTACGCGGGCGTGCCGGTGTGGAACGGCCTGACCGACGAGTTCCACCCAACGCAGATCCTCGCCGACCTGATGACCATGCTGGAGCACGCGCCGGGCAAAACCCTGCCGGAGCTGAGCTTTGCCTATCTCGGCGACGCGCGCAACAACATGGGCAACTCGCTGATGGTCGGCGCGGCCAAGATGGGGATGGATATCCGCCTCGTCGCACCGAAATCCTTCTGGCCGGAAGCCGGGCTGGTTGAGCAGTGCCGCGCCATCGCCAAAGAGACGGGCGCGCGCATCACCCTCACCGACGACGTGGAAGAAGGCGTGCAGGGGACCGATTTCCTCTACACCGACGTGTGGGTCTCCATGGGCGAGCCGAAGGAGGCCTGGGCCGAGCGCGTCAGCCTGATGAAGCCGTATCAGATTAATGCGGACGTGATGAAAGCCACCGGCAACCCGAACGTCAAGTTTATGCACTGCCTGCCGGCGTTCCACAACGAACACACCAAAGTGGGCCGCGAGATCGAGATGGCCTACGGCCTGAAGGGGCTGGAGGTGACGGAAGAGGTCTTCGAATCACCGAACTCCATCGTCTTCGACGAAGCAGAGAACCGCATGCACACCATTAAAGCGGTCATGGTGGCGACACTCGGCGACTAATCACCGCCCGGCGCGCCGCGGGGTGCGCCGGGTTTAAGGAGAACATCATGGGCAAGTTTAAGTTTCCCTCCGCTTACACCATTCTCTTTTTCCTGATTGCCGTTGTGGCGGCGCTGAGCTGGGTCGTCCCCGCCGGTCAGTACCAGATGGCGATGAACGAAACCCTCGGTAAAGAAGTCCCGATTGCCGGAACTTACGCGCACGTGGCGGCGCATCCGCAGGGGCTGGTTTCCGTCCTGATGGCGCCCATCGCCGGGCTGTACGATCCGGTCTCCGGCCAGGCCGGAGCGATCGACGTCGCGCTGTTTATCCTGATCATCGGCGGTTTTCTCGGGATCGTCACCAAAACCGGGGCGATTGACGCCGGGATCGAACGCGTAACCACCCGGCTGCGCGGACGCGAAGAGTGGATGATCCCGATCCTGATGGCGCTGTTTGCCGCAGGCGGCACGATTTACGGCATGGCCGAAGAGTCGCTGCCGTTCTACACCCTGCTGGTACCGGTGATGCTGGCCGCCCGGTTCGATCCGGTTGTCGCCGCGTCCACCGTGCTGCTCGGGGCGGGGATCGGCACGCTCGGCTCTACCATTAACCCATTTGCCACGGTGATCGCCGCCAACGCCGCCGGGATCCCCTTCACCAACGGTATCGCCCTGCGCGTGGCGCTGCTGGTCATCGGCTGGGTCATCTGCGTGGCGTGGGTGATGCGTTACGCCCGTAAGGTGCGCCAGGATCCGTCGCTGTCGATCGTCGCAGACAAACAGGAAGAGAACCGCGCCCATTTCCTCGGCGACAAGGGCGAACAGTCGCTGGAATTCACCCCGGTGCGCAAAATCATCCTGGTGATTTTCGCCCTCGCCTTCGCGGTGATGATCTACGGCGTGGCGGTGCTGGGCTGGTGGATGGCAGAGATCTCAGCGGTGTTTCTCGCCAGCGCGATCATCGTCGGCCTGATTGCCCGCATGAGCGAAGAGGAGCTGACGTCGACGTTTATCAACGGCGCGCGAGATTTGCTGGGCGTCGCGCTGATTATCGGCATCGCGCGCGGTATCGTAGTCATCATGGATAAGGGCATGATTACCCACACCATTTTGCACAGCGCGGAAGGGCTGGTCAGCGGGTTGTCCACGGTAGCGTTTATCAACGTGATGTACTGGCTGGAGGTCGTGCTGTCGTTTCTTGTGCCTTCTTCGTCCGGCCTGGCCGTTCTGACGATGCCGATCATGGCGCCGCTTGCCGATTTCGCTAACGTCAACCGCGACCTGGTGGTGACGGCTTACCAGTCGGCCTCCGGCATCGTTAACCTCGTCACGCCCACTTCTGCCGTCGTGATGGGCGGGCTGGCTATCGCCCGCGTGCCCTACGTGCGTTATTTGAAATGGGTGGCGCCGCTGCTGGGCATTTTAACGGTGGTGATTATGGTGGCGTTAAGTCTGGGTGCCTTGTTGTGATTTGCCGGATGGCGCTGCGCTTATCCGGCCTACGGATCGGTGCGGTGCCACCGGTTATTTCAGGAACTGATATGGGAACTATGATGGATTACGAAGAGTACTCTCCCAAAGAGCAACTACAGCTGACGGTCTGCCAGCGCCTGATCGCAGAAAAGAGCTATCTCTCTCAGGAAGAGATCCGCCGGGATTTGCAGGAGCGTGGTTTTGAGACCATCAGCCAGTCCACCGTTTCACGTCTGCTTAAATTGCTCGGCGTCATAAAAATTCGAAATGCCAAAGGGCTAAAGATTTATTCGCTGAATCCCCAGCTGCGCCCTGCCCCCGACGCCGCGCGTACCGTGTCCGAAATGGTGGTCAGCGTCGAGCACAATAGCGAGTTTATCCTTGTTCATACCGTCGCCGGATATGGCCGCGCGGTGGCGCGTATTCTGGATTATCACCAGCTGCCGGAAATTTTAGGCGTGGTGGCCGGCAGCAGTATCGTCTGGGTCGCTCCCCGGGTCGTGAAGCGCACCGCACTGGTGCATAAGCAAATTAATTATTTACTCAGAACGCATTAATATTCATAAAGAACCGTTTGCATTGAGTAAAGCGTGCATTAAATCGCTTGATCCGAAAAGCGAGCTGCGTATAATGCCCGACAATTTGCCGGGAGGAAGCATGGTCAAGCGTGTACGACATAACGTCTTACCGCGTCTGAAATCAGACGCTGGCCTGCCGTTTTTCTTCCCGTTGCTAAACCTATTCCCAGAGCCCCTCATTTGAGGGGCTTTTTTTTGCCCGGCGTCAGGAGATAAACATGAATCCGCTTTATCAAAAACACATCATTTCCATAAACGACCTCAGCCGCGAAGAGCTGGAACTGGTTCTGGAAACCGCGGCAAAACTGAAGGCCAATCCGCAACCGGAGCTGCTGAAGCACAAGGTGATTGCGAGCTGCTTCTTCGAAGCCTCGACCCGCACCCGCCTCTCCTTTGAAACCTCCATGCACCGCCTGGGCGCGAGCGTGGTGGGCTTCTCGGACAGCAGCAACACGTCGCTGGGTAAAAAAGGCGAAACCCTGGCGGACACCATTTCAGTGATCAGCACCTACGTCGACGCGATTGTGATGCGTCACCCGCAGGAGGGCGCGGCGCGCCTGGCGACCGAATTTTCCGGCGGCATTCCGGTACTGAACGCCGGTGACGGTGCCAACCAGCACCCAACGCAGACCCTGCTGGATCTGTTCACCATTCAGGAGACGCAGGGCAAGCTCGAGAACCTGAATATCGCCATGGTCGGCGACCTGAAATATGGCCGCACCGTCCACTCCCTGACCCAGGCGCTGGCGAAATTTAACGGCAACCGCTTCTTCTTCATCGCCCCGGACGCGCTGGCGATGCCGCAGTACATTCTCGACATGCTGGACGAAAAAGGCATTCAGTGGAGCCTGCACGCCAGCATCGAAGAGGTGATGAGCCACGTGGATATTCTGTACATGACCCGCGTGCAGAAAGAGCGTCTGGATCCGTCCGAATACGCCAACGTGAAGGCGCAGTTCGTGCTGCGCGCCAGCGACCTCGAGGGCGCGCGCGACAACATGAAGGTGCTGCATCCGCTGCCGCGCATCGATGAGATCACCACAGACGTGGATAAGACGCCGCACGCCTGGTACTTCCAGCAGGCCGGAAACGGCATCTTCGCCCGCCAGGCGTTACTGGCACTGGTTCTGAATCGCGAATTGGCACTGTAAGGGGAAACGACCATGACACACGATAACAAACTCCAGGTTGAAGCCATCAAGCGCGGCACCGTGATTGACCACATCCCTGCGCAGGTGGGCTTTAAGCTGCTGACGCTGTTCAAACTGACCGAAACCGACCAGCGCATCACCATCGGCCTGAACCTGCCGTCGGGCGAGATGGGCCGCAAAGACCTGATTAAAATCGAGAACACCTTCCTGACCGACGAGCAGGTCAACCAGCTGTCGCTGTACGCGCCGGACGCCACCGTCAACCGCATCGACGAGTATGAAGTGGTCGGCAAATCCCGCCCGAGCCTGCCGGATCGTATCGAAAGCGTGCTGGTCTGCCCGAACAGCAACTGCATCAGTCATGCTGAGCCGGTTTCTTCGAGCTTTGCAGTGAAAAAACGCGCCGATGACATCGCGCTCAAATGCAAATACTGCGAAAAAGAGTTTTCTCATTATGTGGTGCTGGCCAACTAATTGAGGTTGGTAATGAAATCCCGGCTGTTATAATGGCCGGGAACATTCTTAACGCTGTAATTCTGGAGAAAACATGAGCAAAGTACTCGCGACGGAAAATGCACCAGCGGCTATCGGCCCTTACGTTCAGGGCGTTGATCTGGGTAGCATGATCATCACTTCCGGTCAGATCCCGGTGAACCCAAAAACCGGCGCGGTGCCGGAAGACGTCGCGGCACAGGCGCGTCAGTCGCTGGAAAACGTGCAGGCTATCGTTGAATCTGCCGGTCTGAAAGTGGGCGATATCGTGAAAACCACCGTTTTCGTGAAGGATCTGAACGATTTCGCGACCGTTAACGCCACTTACGAAGCGTTCTTCACAGAGCACAACGCCACCTTCCCGGCGCGCTCCTGCGTGGAAGTGGCCCGTCTGCCAAAAGACGTGAAAATTGAAATCGAAGCGATCGCCGTACGTCGCTAATTCGCTTTGGCGATAAAAAAGGCAGCCCGGGCTGCCTTTTTTGTTGCTTGCTACTGATTCCTCGTCGCCCTGAGCAGCGTCTCCAGCGGATAGACCGCCGCAATCACCACCTCGTCCTGAACCTTCGCCGCGTTATCCAGCTCGCTCTGAATCGAGGCTATCTCTTTATCATCCAGCGTGCCCTGGCGCGCCACCAGATCCGTAAGCCGCAGGCCAATGGAGGCCAGCTTATCCACCTCCTGGATCACCGGCTTCATCGCCTTCAGCTGATAGCTGTTTTCGCTTAACGCAAGCGCATCGCTGGTGTTGCTCTGCCAGCGGTTAAAGACGTGGCGCAGCGCGTCCGCGCTTTCCGCGTCTTCCGCATCGCTCACCAGGCGGTCCGCCCATTTGTTCATCTGGCGCACGGTGGCGCTTTCGGCGTTCAGCGCATCGGCGAAGCGGTTGAGCGGTTCGAACTGATGATAATTTCCCGCCTGGAACTTCAGGTGCTGGCGGGTGTAATACTGCGCGGGCTCTACCGCCTGAGCGAGGATCTGCAGCGGCAGCGTGTCGGCATTACCGGCAAGGCGCGTGAACTGCACCTGCTGCTGGGTATGCTGCTGCAGCCCGACCGACACCGTCGACCAGCTGTCCATCGCCTGCAGGCGGGTGTACATGTTATCGACGTCGTTGACGTCCTGCGCGGACCAAAGGCGCTCCGCCACCGCGAAGGCGCGCGGCCACAGGCGGATATCCAGAACCGGCGCCACCACGTTTTCCGCCCACAGCGCGGCTTCCCCGCCGAGCAGGTTGGCCTGATTCGCCACGTCCGGCACGACGGGCGGAATGCCTTTCGGCACCGCGTCCAGACGCGCGCCGCTGATTGGGTAACGCGTATTCCCCACCAGGAAATAGCCGGTAAGCTTGTCGTTATCAACGGAGACCACCGGGCGCGTCTCGCCCATCCACGTATCGACGGTGAAGGTCACCTGGCTGTCATCGCGCCATTCAATATCCTGCACCGCGCGGCGGGATTTCCCGGCAAAATCAATAAACCCGCGCCAGCCTGCCTCCCCTTTCACCAGCGTGAAGCTCCCCTCCACCGGCTTGCCCTTCAGGCGCGGCATGGAAAAGGCCCAGCTCTGGACGCTGTCGGTGTCAGCAATCACATCCACGCCGTTCAGCCCCTGCGGGACAATTTCGTTGCGGTAGTGATAGGCGGTGGACTGGGGCTGGTCGAGATAGAAACCGGTCGAGAGAATGCCCTTGTAGCCGTTTTGCGCCACCTGCCCCAGCGCGTCCTGCCCCTGCCAGGACTGGATTAGAATGCTTTTCGGCAGGTCGGGATGATAGATCTCATCCCAGCCGACCATCTGCCGGTGGTGCTTCTCAAGGATCGTTTCCAGCCTGCGGTTGAAATACGCCTGCAGCGCGTGGCTGTCCGCCAGCCTGTTGTCGCGCATGAAGTTCTGGATCGCGGCATTCGCTTTCCACTGGCTGTCGTCGACCTCGTCACCGCCGATATGCAGGTACGGATCGGGGAAGATCGCCGCCAGTTCGCTGACCATCGCGTCAGCAAAGGTGTAGGTTGCCTCTTTGGTGGGATCTAACACCGGCTTCAGCACGCCCCAGTGGCGCTCCATGGCGTACGGCCCCGGGGCGCTCATCAGCTCTGGATAGGCTACGGCAATCGCCGAGGCGTGGCCCGGCATGTCGATCTCCGGCACCACGCGAATACCGCGCTCGGCGGCGTAACGCACCACCTCGCGCATCTGCTCTGGCGTGTAGAACAGCCCGTCGCTGGCAAGCTGCGTCAGCTTAGGGTAGCGCTTCGAACTGAAGCGCCAGCCCTGATCGTCGGTTAAGTGCCAGTGCAGGACGTTGAGCTTCGCCGCGGCCATGCCGTCGATCTGGCGCTTGATATCCGGCAGCGGAATAAAGTGGCGCGCCGAGTCGAGCAGCAGCCCGCGCCACGGGAAGCGCGGCGAATCTTCAATAGTGACCCACGGCAGCGAGGTGTTTTCCGCCCCGTTCTGCATCAGCTGGAGCAGGGTTTCCATGGCGCGCAGCGCGCCGAAGCGGGTGTTGGCGGAGATATCGACGCCGCTGGCGTCCACCGTGAGCCTATAGCTTTCATCGCTGTCCGGCAGCGGCTGCGGCTTGACCTTTTTGGCAATCGCGATACGGATGGTCGGCTTTTCAGGCTTGTCGGCCTGCGGCTGCAGCGTCCAGCCGGTTTGCAGGGCCATGCGCTGGCGCAGGCGGTTGACGGCGTCGCCCAGATCGTCCCCGCTGACGCTAATGGATACGTTGTTGCTGAGCACCAGCGCGCCCTGGGTCGTCGGGCGTTCGACCTTGGCAGGCCAGGGCATCAAAGGGAGATCGCCTGCCGGAGCGGCAAAGGCAGAGGCGCCGAGCATCAGCCCGGCGGTTAAGAGACTGTACCGTAACATGAATGTTCCTTATCTGACGGGCCAAATAAAGGCAAAACATTCTGTTAACATGCGCTCAATTTGTCGTCAAGCGAATGCGCCGACGGAGATCACAGGTTGTTGAATTTGGGAGGAAAGCCAGCTGCCGGGTGGCGGCTTCGCCTTACCCGGCCTACGTTGGGATCGTAGGCCCGGTAAGCGCAGCGCCACCGGGCTTGCCGTTACTGCCACCCGTACCGACGCGCATAGATCCCTTTCACCATCTGCGTCAGTACCATATAGCCCGCGAGGATCGCCACCAGCCACGGGAAGTAGCTCAGCGGCAGCGCCTGAAGCTGCAGGTAACCTGCCAGCGGCGAGAACGGCAGCGCGATGCCGAGCGCCATCACAATCCCCGTCATCACAATCAGCGGCCATGCGGCACGGCTCTGGATAAACGGAATGCGGCGGGTGCGGATCATGTGCACAATCAGCGTCTGCGACAGCAGACCTACCACGAACCAGCCGGACTGGAACAGCGTCTGGTGTTCCGGGGTGTTGGCGTGGAATACAAACCACATCAGGCAGAAGGTCAGGATGTCGAAGATGGAGCTGATCGGCCCAAAGAACAGCATAAAGCGCCCGAGATCCGCCGGGTTCCAGCGCTGCGGCTTCTGGATCTGCTCGTCGTCCACGTTATCAAACGGGATCGCCACCTGAGACACGTCGTACATCAGGTTCTGGATCAGCAGATGCAGCGGCAGCATCGGCAGGAACGGCAGAAACGCGCTCGCCACCAGCACGCTGAAGACGTTACCGAAGTTGGAGCTGGCGGTCATCTTGATGTACTTGAGCATATTGGCGAAGGTGCGGCGTCCTTCGATCACGCCTTCCTCCAGCACCATCAGGCTCTTTTCCAGCAGAATGATATCCGCCGCCTCGCGGGCAATATCCACCGCACCGTCGACGGAGATACCGATGTCCGCCGCACGCAGCGCGGGCGCGTCGTTGATGCCGTCGCCCATAAAGCCCACAACGTGCCCTTCACGCTTAAGCAGGGTGACGATGCGCTCTTTGTGCATCGGCGTCAGGCGGGCAAACAGCGTGGTACGCCGGGCAAGCTTCGCCAGCTCGTCGTCGGACAGGTGCTCAATATCGCTCCCCACCACCACGTCGCCCGCGTCCAGCCCCACTTCATGGCACACTTTAGCCGCCACCAGCTCGCTGTCGCCGGTGAGAATTTTGACGGTAATACCGCTCGCCTTAAGCGCTTTCAGCGCCGGCGCGGTGGTCTCTTTCGGCGGATCGAGGAAGGCGATGTAGCCCTCGAGGATCAGATCGGATTCGTCGATACGCTGATAGTCACCCTCGCGCGCGGGCAGGAACTTGCTCGCGACCGCCACCACGCGCAGCCCCTGACGGTTCAGGTTGTCGGTGACGCGCCTGATGCGGCGCAGCATGGTGTCGTCCAGCGGCACGATGTCGCCGTTATAGCGAACCTGCGTCGACACGTTGAGGATCTCCTGCAGCGCCCCTTTGCAGATCAGCTGGTGCACGTCCGTCTGCTCGCTCACCACCACCGACATGCGGCGGCGCTCGAAGTCGAACGGGATCTCATCCACCTTCTGCCAGCGCCCGGAGAGCGTGCGGGCGGATTCCTCATCCACCCCTTCCAGCACCGCGACGTCGAGCAGGTTTTTCAGCCCGGTCTGGTAATGGCTGTTCAGCCACGCGCTGTGCAGGACGCGCTCGCTGGTTTTGCCGGAGATATCGGTGTGGTTCTCCAGCACGATTTTGTCCTGCGTCAGGGTGCCGGTTTTATCGGTGCAGAGGATGTCCATCGCGCCAAAGTTTTGAATGGCGTCGAGGTGTTTAACGATCACTTTCTGTTTAGAGAGCTTCACCGCCCCGCGCGCCAGCGTGGAGGTGACGATCATCGGCAGCATTTCCGGCGTCAGGCCAACGGCCACGGAGAGCGCAAACAGGGCCGCCTCCCACCAGTCGCCTTTGGTGTAGCCGTTGATCAGCAGCACGATCGGCGTCATCACCATCATAAAGCGGATCAGCAGCATGCTGACGCGGCCAATCCCTTTCTGGAAGGCGTTCGGCTCGCTCTCCTGCTCGCTGACGCGCCCGGCAAGCTGACCAAACCAGGTGTCGCCGCCAGTGGCGGTGACAATCGCCTGCGCGGTGCCGCTGACCACCGTGGTGCCCATAAAGCACAAGGTGTCGCATTCAAGCGGGTTCATCTGCTGCGGGTCGCGGCTGCGCGCTACCTTTTCTACGGGCAGGGATTCCCCGGTCAGGGAGGCCTGAGCGACGAACAGATCGCGCGCCTGGATGATGCGTAAATCCGCCGGGATCATGTCCCCCGCGGCCAGCTTCACCAGATCGCCCGGCACCAGCTGGTCGATCGGCAGCTCCACCCAGGCGTTTTCGCCGAGATCGTTAATCACGCGCGAGACGGTCGCGGTGTTGCTGACCATCGCCTTCAGGGCGTCCGCCGCTTTGGTGGAGCGCGCCTCCTGAATAAAGTTCAGCAGCGTGGAGATACCCACCATCAGGGCAATGACGCCTGCGGCAAACAGATCTTCCGTCGCGTAGGAGATGAGGCCGAGCACGGTCAGCAGCAGGTTGAACGGGTTGCGGTAGCAGAGCCACAGGTGCACCCACCACGGAGACGGCTTTTGCGCCGGGATCTGGTTATCGCCGTGCACGGCGCGGATTTTTTCCACTTCGGCCGCGTTTAGCCCTTCCGGGTGTCCGCCGAACGCGCGCCAGACTTCGTTTTCATCCATCGCCGCCACGTTCAGGCAGCGTTCGGTCAGGGACGCGGGGATCGCGGTGCCCGCCATGTTTTTGGCATTGGGCAGCGGGTCGCGTTGAACAAGACGGTGTGGCAGGTGGCGGCTCAGCAGCGCCTGCAGCTGCCGGGTGATATTTTTAAACATAGTCATTCCTCCGCATCCGCCTGGGCGGACGCAGCAATTCCTTCAGGCGTGGCAAAGCCGTACCTGAGAGGCACTCAATTTTTCAAGCAGGAACGTTTAAGACGTTGCTGCCTCACGCCGGTGAGACAGCAAAAGCTGGCTTACCGGAAAGAACGCATTCTCCCGTTCAGGAGAGGTGTGGGATCGGGATCCATGAAGCCTCCGGTAAGCAAAAAAACAGGGTGTCGCCGCGCAGTATAAGGATTTAAGCGTACCCTTTATGACGATTCGGGCGGTATTATACCCCCCTGCAAATAAACCGAACGTAAACCAGACTTTGCCCATAGCGAAATCGCGCTATAGCATTAGGCTCAATTCACTACATCGTCGTTGTTACAGGGAATACAGCATGCAGAACCGCCTTACGATTAAAGACATCGCGCGTTTAAGCGGCGTGGGGAAATCGACCGTCTCACGCGTGCTGAACAACGAAAGCGGCGTCAGCGAACGCACCCGCGAGCGCGTTGAGGCGGTCATGAATCAGCACGGTTTTTCCCCTTCCCGCTCCGCGCGCGCCATGCGCGGGCAGAGTGACAAAGTCGTCGCCATCATTGTCTCGCGTCTGGACTCTCTGTCTGAAAACCTCGCCGTGCAGACCATGCTCCCCGCCTTCTACGAGCAGGGGTATGATCCGATCATGATGGAGAGCCAGTTCTCTGTGCAGCTGGTTGAAGAGCATCTGGGGATGCTCCAGCGGCGCAACATTGATGGCGTGGTGCTTTTCGGTTTTACCGGCATTAAGGACGAGATGCTAAAACCCTGGCAGCCTTCGCTGGTGCTGCTGGCGCGCGATGCCCACGGGTTTGCCTCCGTCTGCTACGACGACGAGGGCGCGATTATCACCCTGATGCAGCGCCTGTTTGACGAGGGCCATCGTCACATCAGCTTCCTCGGCGTCCCGCACGCGGACGTCACCACCGGCAAGCGTCGCCATGAGGCCTATCTGGCCTTTTGCAAAAAGCACAACCTCTCCGCCGTGGCCTCCCTGCCGGGGCTGGGCATGAAGCAGGGCTACGAGCAGGCCGCCAGCGTTCTGACGCCGCAGACCACGGCGCTGGTGTGCGCCACGGATACCCTGGCGCTGGGTGCGAGCAAATATCTGCAGGAGCAGCGTATCGATAACCTGCAGGTGGCGAGCGTCGGCAGCACGCCGCTGATGAAATTCCTGCACCCGGAGATCATCACCGTCGATCCGGGCTACGCCGAGTCCGGCAGACAGGCCGCCGCGCAGCTGATCGAGCAGATAAACGGGCGTTCAGAGCCCCGTCAGATCGTCATTCCCGCTCACCTTTCGTAACCCCTCTAAAACAGATTATTGTGATCTTCGCCCGATTTCGGGAACGTTCCCATTTTCGCCGTCACGCTGAAGGAGTAGGCTTGCGCTCAGGTCATTACACCCCTCACCTTCTGTCATGAGGTTTCATGATGAGTAAAGTCAAACAAGCAGATATCGATCAGTTGATCGTCCTGGTCGGCGGCCGCGAAAACATCGCCACCGTCAGCCATTGCATTACCCGCCTGCGCTTCGTGCTGAACGATCCGGCCAAAGCCAACCCGAAGGCCATTGAAGAACTTTCCATGGTCAAAGGCTGCTTCACCAACGCCGGGCAGTTCCAGGTCGTTATTGGTACCGAAGTGGGCGATTACTATCAGGCTCTGCTGGCGACAACCGGGCACTCCTCCGCCGATAAAGAGCAGGCGAAGAAGGCCGCGCGCCAGAATATGAAGTGGCACGAGCAGCTGATTTCCCACTTCGCGGAGATCTTCTTCCCGCTGCTGCCGGCGCTGATCAGCGGGGGCTTAATTTTAGGCTTCCGTAACGTCATCGGCGATGTGCCGATGAGCGACGGCAAAACCCTGGCACAGATGTACCCGGCGCTGAAAACCGTTTACGATTTTCTGTGGCTGATTGGCGAAGCGATCTTCTTCTATCTGCCGGTCGGGATTTGCTGGTCCGCGGTGCGCAAGATGGGCGGCACGCCGATTCTGGGTATCGTGCTGGGCGTCACGCTGGTCTCTCCACAGTTAATGAACGCTTACTTACTTGGGCAGCAGGTGCCGGAGGTGTGGAACTTCGGCCTGTTTACTATCGCTAAGGTGGGCTACCAGGCGCAGGTGATCCCGGCACTGCTGGCCGGTCTGGCGCTGGGCTTTATTGAAACGCGCCTCAAGCGCATCGTGCCGGATTACCTCTATCTGGTGGTGGTGCCGGTCTGCTCGCTGATTATTGCGGTGTTCCTGGCGCACGCCTTTATCGGTCCGTTTGGCCGCATGATTGGTGACGGCGTGGCCTTCGCGGTCCGTCACCTGATGACCGGCAGCTTCGCGCCGATTGGAGCCGCGCTGTTTGGCTTCCTGTACGCCCCGCTGGTGATCACCGGCGTGCACCAGACCACGCTGGCCATTGATATGCAGATGATCCAGAGCCTCGGCGGCACGCCGGTCTGGCCGATTATCGCCCTGTCTAACATTGCGCAGGCGTCGGCGGTTACTGGCATCATCATCGTCAGCCGCAAGCACAACGAGCGTGAGATCTCCGTTCCGGCGGCCATCTCTGCTTACCTCGGCGTCACCGAACCGGCGATGTACGGTATCAACCTAAAGTACCGCTTCCCGATGCTCTGCGCGATGATCGGTTCCGGTCTGGCTGGCCTGGTGTGTGGTCTGAACGGCGTGATGGCGAACGGGATTGGCGTCGGCGGTCTGCCCGGCATTCTCTCCATCCAGCCGGCTTACTGGCAGGTGTTTGCCCTGGCGATGGCCATCGCGATCATCGTCCCTATGGCGCTCACCACCGTGGTTTACCAGCGCAAGTTCCGTCAGGGCTCGCTGCAGATTGTTTAACTTCTTCTTTCGGGGCGCAGTTGCGCCCCTTCGCATTTGCAGGAACGCATTATGAATACCCTTCCCCACTGGTGGCAGAACGGCGTCATCTATCAGATTTACCCAAAGAGTTTCCAGGATACCACCGGCAGCGGCACCGGCGATCTGCGCGGCGTGACGCAGCGTCTGGACTACCTGAAAACCCTCGGCATCGACGCCATCTGGCTGACGCCGTTTTATATCTCCCCGCAGGTGGATAACGGCTACGACGTGGCGAATTACACCGCCATCGACCCGGCTTACGGCACGCTGGATGATTTCGACGAGCTGGTTGCCCGGGCGCACGAGCGCGGCATTCGCATTGTCCTGGACATGGTGTTTAACCACACCTCCACGCAGCACGCCTGGTTCCGCGAGTCGCTGAACAAAGCGAGCCCGTACCGACAGTTCTACATCTGGCGCGACGGCGCGCCGGAGCAGCTTCCCAACAACTGGCGCTCCAAGTTTGGCGGCAACGCCTGGCGCTGGCACGCCGAGAGCGAGCAGTACTATTTGCACCTGTTCGCCCCGGAGCAGGCGGACCTCAACTGGGAAAACCCTGAAGTGCGCGCCGAGCTAAAAAAGGTGTGCGAGTTCTGGGCCGATCGCGGCGTGGACGGCCTGCGTCTCGACGTGATTAACCTGATTTCAAAAGATCAGGATTTCCCGGACGACACTATTGGCGACGGTCGCCGCTTCTACACCGACGGGCCGCGCGTTCACGAATATCTGCAGGAGATGAGCCGGGACGTCTTCACCCCGCGCAACCTGATGACGGTGGGCGAGATGTCCTCGACCTCGCTGGAGAACTGCCAGCAGTACGCCTCGCTCGACGGACGCGAGCTGTCGATGACCTTTAACTTCCATCACCTGAAGGTGGACTACCCCGGCGGCGAAAAGTGGACGAAGGCGAAGCCGGACTTCGTGGCGCTGAAAACCCTCTTCCGCCACTGGCAGCAGGGGATGCACAACAGGGCCTGGAACGCGCTGTTCTGGTGTAACCACGATCAGCCGCGCATCGTGTCGCGCTTTGGTGACGAAGGAGAATACCGCGTACAGGCCGCGAAGATGCTCGGCATGGTGCTGCACGGCATGCAGGGCACACCGTATATCTACCAGGGCGAAGAGCTGGGGATGACCAACCCGCACTTCAGCCGCATCACCGATTACCGCGACGTGGAGAGCCTGAACATGTTCGCCGAACTGCGCGCCAACGGCCGCGAGCCGGAGGAATTGCTGGCGATTCTGGCGAGTAAGTCCCGCGATAACGGGCGAACCCCAATGCAGTGGGACGCTTCGCACAATGCGGGCTTTACCGAGGGCGAGCCGTGGATTGGGGTCTGCGATAACTACGAGACGGTGAACGCCCGCGCCGCGCTCGACGACCCGGATTCGGTGTTCTACACCTACCAGTCGCTGATCGGCCTGCGTAAAACCCTGCCGGTGCTGACGTGGGGAGATTATGAGGATCTTCTGCCGGAACATCCTTCTCTTTGGTGCTACCGTCGTCAGTGGCAGGGGCAGACGCTGATGGTGGCGGCGAACCTGAACCCTACGCCTCAGGAATGGCAGACAGGCGCTCTCAGCGATAGGTCGCAGGTGGTGATGAGTAACTACCCGGCACCACAAACGACGTCGCTGCGTCCGTTTGAAGCCGTCTGGTGGTTGCAGCAGTAATTCTCTCTACCGGGTGCGGCTCAGCACCCGGCTTACTTTACTGTTTTTGTTGAGTAAATAATCAGATTTTTCTCTCGCGCCTTTACAATCGCTGAAGCGCCCGTCGTTTGTACTCTCGTCTTTTTACTTTGTTCTGCATCAAATAAATCGCAAACATGTTTGATGCAAATCACTATATGTAGCACTTAAAATGCACGCCGACCCAACATCTTGTATTTATCGTCTACTATTCCAACAACAAGACGGCGCTTACGCTGGCCGGAATTGTGGATAACACGAGCTGGGAACGCGGGAAGTCTTTGGCCCGGCGGGGAATACGCCCGGTTATTACTTCTCCACCTCTGTGGATAACCTGTTTTCAAAAAATGGAGTGATCATGACACCGCATGTGATGAAACGTGATGGCTGTAAAGTGCCGTTTAAATCAGAGCGCATCCAGGAAGCCATTCTGCGTGCAGCTAAAGCAGCGGGAGTCGATGACGCAGATTACTGCGCCACCGTCGCAGAAGTCGTTAGCAGCCAGATGAACGAACGCAGCCAGGTCGATATCAACGAGATCCAGACCGCGGTTGAGAACCAGCTGATGGCGGGGCCCTACAAGCAGCTGGCGCGCGCCTACATTGAGTACCGTCACGATCGTGACGTGCAGCGTGAGAAGCGCGGTCGTCTGAACCAGGAGATCCGTGGCCTGGTGGAGCAGACCAACTCCGCCCTGCTCAATGAAAACGCCAACAAAGACAGTAAAGTGATCCCGACCCAGCGCGACCTGCTGGCCGGTATCGTCGCCAAACACTATGCCCGTCAGCATCTGCTGCCGCGCGACGTGGTGTCGGCGCACGAGCGCGGTGAAATTCACTACCACGATCTCGACTATTCGCCGTTCTTCCCGATGTTCAACTGCATGCTGATCGACCTGAAAGGCATGCTGACCCACGGTTTTAAAATGGGTAACGCCGAGATTGAACCGCCTAAATCAATCTCCACGGCCACCGCCGTCACCGCGCAGATAATCGCCCAGGTCGCAAGCCACATTTATGGCGGCACCACGATTAACCGCATTGATGAAGTGCTGGCCCCGTTCGTGACGGCAAGCTTCAACAAGCATCGTAAAACGGCCGAAGAGTGGCAGATCCCGGACGCCGACGGCTACGCGCACTCCCGCACCGAGAAAGAGTGTTACGACGCCTTCCAGTCGCTGGAGTATGAAGTGAACACGCTGCATACCGCCAACGGCCAGACGCCGTTTGTGACCTTCGGGTTTGGTCTGGGCACCAGTTGGGAATCGCGCCTGATCCAGCAGTCTATCCTGCGCAACCGCATTTCCGGCCTCGGTAAAAACCGCAAAACGGCGGTGTTTCCGAAACTGGTGTTCGCCATTCGCGACGGCCTGAACCACAAGTTTGGCGACCCGAACTACGACATCAAACAGCTGGCGCTGGAGTGCGCGAGCAAGCGCATGTACCCGGACATCCTGAACTACGATCAGGTCGTTAAAGTGACCGGCTCGTTTAAAACGCCAATGGGCTGCCGCAGCTTCCTGGGCGTGTACGAAGATGAAAACGGCGAGCAGATCCACGACGGGCGTAACAACCTGGGCGTGATCAGCCTGAACCTGCCGCGCATCGCGCTGGAGGCCAAAGGCAATGAAGCTGAATTCTGGACGCTGCTGGATGAACGCCTGCAGCTGGCGCGTAAGGCGCTGATGACCCGTATTGCTCGCCTTGAAGGGGTCAAAGCCCGCGTCGCGCCGATCCTCTATATGGAAGGGGCCTGCGGCGTGCGCCTGAAGGCGGACGATGACGTGTCCGAGATCTTCAAAAACGGCCGCGCGTCGATTTCGCTGGGCTATATCGGCATTCACGAGACCATCAACGCCCTGGCGGGCGATACGCATATGTACGACAGCGAGGCCCTGCGCGAAAAAGGCATCGCCATCGTTCAGCGCCTGCGCGACGCGGTTGACCAGTGGAAAGAGGAAACCGGCTACGGATTTAGCCTCTACAGCACGCCGAGCGAGAACCTGTGCGACCGCTTCTGCCGTCTGGACACCGCCGAGTTCGGGATTGTGGAAGGCGTGACCGACAAAGGGTATTACACCAACAGCTTCCACCTCGACGTGGAGAAAAAGGTAAACCCGTACGACAAGATCGATTTCGAAGCGGCCTATCCGCCGATCGCCAGCGGCGGCTTCATCTGCTACGGCGAGTACCCGAACATTCAGCACAACCTGAAGGCGCTGGAAGACGTGTGGGATTACAGCTATCAGCATGTGCCGTATTACGGGACCAACACGCCAATCGACGAGTGCTACGAGTGCGGCTTTACCGGTGAGTTCGAGTGTACGAGCAAAGGCTTTACCTGCCCGAAATGCGGCAACCACGATGCGGCTCGCGTCTCCGTGACCCGTCGCGTGTGCGGCTATCTCGGCAGCCCGGACGCGCGTCCGTTTAACGCCGGCAAGCAGGAAGAGGTGAAGCGTCGCGTGAAGCATTTGGGGAATGGGCAGATCGGGTAAGTTCTGCGCAGGGTTCTCCCCCTCACCCTACCCCTCTCCCTAAAGGGAGAGGGAACCGATCGAGCACATTATTATGCCGGCCGCCGGTTTTCTCCCTCTCCCTGTGGGAGAGGGGCGGGGTGAGGGCATCAGGTTAACGCTATGAATTATCATCAATACTACCCCGTCGACATCGTCAACGGCCCCGGCACCCGCTGCACCCTGTTCGTTTCAGGCTGCGTCCACGAATGCCCCGGCTGCTATAACAAAAGCACCTGGCGCTTAAACTCCGGCATGCCGTTTACCGCTGAGATGGAAGACAAGATCGTCAACGACCTGAACGACACGCGCATCAAACGTCAGGGGATTTCCCTCTCCGGCGGCGATCCGCTGCACCCGCAAAACGTGCCGGATATCCTGAAGCTGGTGAAGCGCATTCGGGCAGAGTGTACGGGAAAAGATATCTGGGTCTGGACGGGATACAGGCTGGATGAGCTGAACGCGCAGCAAATGGAAGTCGTGGATCTGATTAACGTCCTGGTCGACGGTAAGTTCGTGCAGGATTTAAAAGACCCGGCGCTGATTTGGCGCGGCAGCAGCAACCAGGTTGTGCATCATCTGCGTTGAACAAAGGCGGATGTTGTCCGTCCGCCCTTACCTCAAAACCGACTCAAACTCTCCATTGCCACCGCCTTAAACCCGGCAAAGTCACTGCAGCCACAGAGCCGCGACATCGCCCGTTCACGCAGGAAGGTGACGAAAATATCGTAAATCGCCATCGCCTCTTCGTATTCACTTTTGCTGATGGCGAGCAGGAAGATGACGTGCGCGGTTTCGTCGCCCCACTGGACGCCATGCGGGGCAAGCACGGTATAGACCACCGTTTTCTGCGCTAAAAGGCCGAGAGAGTGCGGGAGCGCAATACCGTCGCCGAGCATGGTGCTGACGATGGCTTCACGCTCGACGACCGAATCCAGGAACTCCGCGCCGACAAACCCCTCGCCTTCAAGCTGCGCGCACAGTTCGCGAAACAGCGTTTGCTGGTCAACGGGCTTGTCGATAATGCGGAAATGGGCCGCGTCGAAGTACTTATCCAGCATCCACGGGCGGGTGCGGTCCACCAGCACCAGCTTGCCGATCTGCTCTAGCTGATAATCGGTCGGGAACGGGGCGATCATCACCACCGGTTTGGATTTTTCGCTCACGCGGGCGGTGGAAATGACAAAGTCCTCGCCGATGGAATCCGCCAGCTCGTACTCGCGCAGGGTGAGCGTGCGGGCCACCTCAATCTGCGGGTACTTGCGCTGGAGCACCGCCTCGATCATGCGGACCATGGCATTCCCGGCGTCGCATACCAGCAGCACCCGCGGCTGGCGCTGGTAGCCGATGTTGTAGTGGCGCTCCAGCCCGACGCCGATGTGCAGCACCAGGAAGCCGATTTCGTTTTCGCTGATCACATACGGCGTGTATTTTCCCCAGCTCGACACCGCCGCGAGGGTCATATCCCACGCCATCGGGTAGTGCTGCTTGATGTTATCCAGCAGCGGATTGGGGATCATGATTTGATACCGCACGCGGGTGATCATGGTTTTAATGTGCGTGAGCAGGTCAGCGTGCAGCTGCGCGTCGCTGAGCAGATTGTAGTTATAGTGGGTGTTGATATAGCGCAGGATATAGTTGACCAGCGCTTCATCGTCATCCGCGTTAATTGCGCTCGGGGCAATCTCCTGGATCTGCCGCGCCGCAATGTGCACGCACAGCCAGCTCTCCTCTGAAGGTGAAAGCGCTTTGCCCGCCAGCTGCTGGATAGTGACGGCGATATCCTTCGCCGCCTCGCGCACGTTCTCTTCCACGTCTTCGGCATGGAATTCCGGCAGCGGATAGCCCTCGCTGATGCGCCGCACCGACACCGCGCAGTACAGGCGCAGGAACAGCTCGCCTTCGTCGGTCAGACGGATGTGATGACGCGTCAGCGCCTCGTGCAGCACGGGCACCATCTGCTCCGCCACGCCTGCATTCAGCGCCACGTCGGTCACCAGCGGGTTCAGGCTGTCCTGCTGCGCAAGCTCCCAGAGCAGATCGGTCAGGCAGGCGCGGGTCGACATCTCGCTGCCAAACAGCTTCATGCCGTGGCGCGGACGCGTTTCCAGCGTCAGGTTATAGCGGTGGAACCACTCGCGCACTTCGGCCATATCGCTTTGCAACGTGGCGCGACTGACAAACCACTCATCCGCCAGATCCTCGAGCTTAAGAGAAAATGCCGAGGTGAGAAAACGCACCACCAGATAGTGCACGCGCTCCGGCCCGGTCCGGGGAATACGCAGCGCGCGCGGGTGGGATGCCTGCAGCTGCTGGTAGCGCTGGGCATCATCAATTTTGAGCTGATAGCCGTTGCCCCGGCTCAATATAAACTGCGCGCCGTGGCCTGCCAGCAGCGCGTTCAGGGCGGTGATATCGGCACGGACGGTTCGCGTGGAGACCGACAGCCGCTGCGCCAGCTCGTCCTGCGGCAGCGTCTCGTTTTGCAACAGATCGAACAGTTGCGCTAAACGTTGGTTCGGAAATCGCACGGGTTTGTCCTCTTACGGCTTAAGGTGAAATGACCATCTGAGATGGGCTGCCGACCGGGGTATAGTCCGGCTCGAAGCTTAATTTCCCGTCCTGCGCCACGCGGAAACGGGTAATGTTGTCGCTGCGCTGGTTCATGACGTACAGCCAGCGTCCCTGCTTATCGAGCGTCAGGGTGCGCGGGTAGTCGCCGCGCGTCCACACGTCGTCCTGATGCGTCAGCGTGCCCTCTGCTGTTACGGTAAAGTGCCCGATGCTGTTATGCAAACGGTTAGCCACATACAGCTGTTTACCATCGGCGCTTAATGCGAGCCCGGCAGCAAAGCTGGTGCCTTTGTAACCTTCCGGCAGGGCTGAAAGCGTTTTGCCCTCTTTCAGGGTGCCGTTGGCGTTCACGGTATAATGGGTGAGCGTAGACGCCTCTTCGTTAATCAGCCACAGGGCGTCGCCTTTTGGCGTAAAGACAAAGTGGCGCGGCCCGGCGCCTTTTGAGGAGGCGCTGATAAACGGCGGATCGTTCGGCGTCAGCTTCCCTGTTCGATCGTCAAAACGGTACTGGTAGAGGCGATCCAGCCCAAGATCGGTGGAAAACACGTATTTCCCGCTGGGATCGGCGGCGATCATGTGCGCGTGGGGGCCGTTGTGATCGCTGATAGCAAAGCTTCCTTCGACAGCCGCTTCCGGCTTCGCCGCGCCCGGTTCGCCCTGATCCTGACGTTTATCCGTAGCCTCACCCAGGCTGCCGTCTGCGTTGACTGGCAAAACGGCGATCGATCCGCTGACATAGTTAGCCACCAGCAGATGTCGACCGTTAGGCGTCAGCGACAGGTAAACCGGCCCCGCGCCGCCGGAGGCCACCTGATTCAGCTCGCTCAGCTCGCCGTTATCCCCCACCCGCAGCGCCTGCACCACGCCCTGCTCCACTTCGCTTGCCAGGTAGAGCGTTTTGCCATCGCGTGAGACGGCCAGCTGCGCGGCGTTCGGCAGCCTGCTCACCAGCGTTTTATTCGCCAGCGCGCCGCTTTGCGGGTCAACGGTAAAGCGGTACAACCCTTCGCCGTTGGGATTATAGGTGCCCACCCAGGCGTACTGCGGCTGGGCGATAGCGGCGGTGGCGAACATTGAGAGTGAAGCAACAAGCAGGGTACGGGTGTGCATGGTGGCTCCTTCAGGTTTGTGCGGTTTGTTTTCCCTCACCCCGGCCCTCTCCCAAAGGGAGAGGGGGTAAAAGTTCCCTCTCCCTTTGGGAGAGGGTTAGGGTGAGGGCAGATACTACTTCACCAGCTTCTTCGTCATCGCAAGCAGCGTACGCACGTCTTCCGGGCTCGTATCGCCGCTGGCTTTGTCGATAATCGAGCTGTAGATATGTGGGATGATTTTGCTCACGCCCGCGTCGAGGGCGATCTGCAGGATCTCCTCATAGTTTTCGAGATCGATACCTCCGGTCGGCTCCAGCCAGAAGTCGTGACGGGCGCAGGCTTCCGCCACCGCTTTGTACTCGTCACGGCACTTCAGGCCGCCCATCGGGAAGTATTTGATGGAGCTGCCGCCGAAATCCTTCAGCAGGGCAATCGCGGTTTCAACCGGCACAATGCCGTCCGGAGCGTTGCTGCTCAGCGGTCCGGTGGAGATTTTGACCATCCCGACGGTGCCGGTTGGAGAGACCAGACCGTTGACCACCGACTCATTCTGCCCCAGCAGCGCGCGGCTGGTGGCCACGCCGGTAAAGACCTGGTTAACGTGCTGCGGCTGCACCTGACGGGAGATTTCACTCACCATAGCAGACTGGTTCGGATCCCCCGCGCCGAGGCCGACGGAGAGCGCGTTATCAATCAGCGCGGCGTATTCACGCATATCGGCAACGGCGCTCGCCACGTCCGGGTAATTTTTGGAGAGCACGCCCACCAGCACGTGACCTTCCGCCGCCTCGTAAATGGCGCTGGCGTTGGCTTTCGATCCTGCCAGCACGTTCAGGCAGACGCGGTCACGGTAAAAGTTGGGGGTCAGTTTCATGCTTTTTTCTCCTGTCCTAATACTTCGCTAATGCGGCGGTAGACGATGTTCAGCTGGTCAGCGTTCACGCTGCGCACGTCCGCCTCGATAATCCCTTCGTTGGCCTTGTAGCCACGGAAGTAAATGGCGTATTCGCCCTGCTTCAGCTTCGCCACCAGATCGCCCGTGCCGACGCCGGTCGTGGCTTCGTCGAACTTAATCTCGGTACGGGCGATATCGCGACCGGCGCTGTCCCAGACCACGCGCGCGGTCACGCCGTTGAGGGTGTTGAGCGCCTCGATAAACGGCGTCATCTTCGCCACCATCTCGGCCCCGCTCTCTTTGGTCGCCGTCAGGTAGTGTTCGATGGCGCAGGTCAGGCCAAGAATGCCCTCTTTGCCCACCTTCATCGCGCGGCCAATGCCCGCGGTCTGGCGCTTCACCCACTCAACGTACTGGGTTTTGCCGATCACCAGCCCGCTGGTTGGGCCTTCAATCGCCTTCGCGCCGCTGTAGATCACCAGATCGGCACCGGATCGGTAGTACGCGTGCAGATCTTCTTCCGCCGCCGCATCGACGATCAGCGGGAGATCGTGCTTGCGCGCCACCACCGCCGCCTGCTCGACGCTGAGCATGCTTTTCTGCACGCAGTGGTGCGATTTGATGTAGAGGATCGCCGCCGTGCGCGGGGTGATCGCCGCCGCCAGCTGATCGGCGGAGCATTCGTTGGCGTAGCCCGCCTCCACCAGCTTGCCGCCGCCCAGCGCCACCATGGTGCCCACCGGCGCGCCAAAGTTTACGTTGTGGCCTTTCGGCAGGACGATTTCGTTGTTCTCAATCGGGGTCACGTGCAGGTTTTCCAGCAGCCAGTCGCTGTCTTTGACCAGCACCGCCGCCACGGACTGGGCTATGCCCGCCGACGCGCAGGAAACCACCGTCGCGCCTTCCACATCCAGCAGCTTCGCGATGTACTCCCCGGTTTTATTGACCAGATCCTTCATCTCGAAATAGTGATTCATGCCGTCCATCGCCGCCTGCACCACTTCCGGGCGCGGCGTGGAGACGCCCAGCGCCGTCATGCGGCCAGAGGTGTTGATAACCTGCTTTAAATGGTACTTCTCATAAATCGAAGGCATGTTCCGTGCTCCCTTGTTCGGTCATGTAGCCCTTGCCCGCGCGGATCGCGGCAAGCGGCACCAGAATGTGTTCAGCCTGCAGGCTGTCGTTTTCGGCGTCCGTCAGCACCGTCGGCTGGCGTTTAATCGTGAACAGCGTCAGGTCGGCGTCGAGACCCGGCTGGATGCGGCCCTTGCGCGCCAGGCGCAGGCCGTCGGCGGCGTTCGCGGTGACGCAGTCAATCACCTGCGGCAAGGACATGCCGATAGCGAGAAACTTCGACATCACGCTTGCCAGCGAGCCGACCGGACCGTTGATGCGGTTGCGGCAGTAGATATCCGAGCTGATGGTGTGCGGCAGAATACCCATCGCGATGGCGCGTTTCGCCACCTCAAAGCTAAAGCTCGCCGTGCCGTGACCGACGTCCAGACGCACGCCGCGCTTCAGGGCGGAGGTGATGGAGGCGCGCAGCTCGCCGGAGGGCGTCAGAATGCGGTTGGGTTTGCCGTTATAGCAGTGGGTGATGATGTCGCCGGAGCTCAGCAGCTCGGCAATTTCGTCGAGGTTCGGCGGGTTGTTGCCGATGTGCACCATCAGCGGCAGGTCGCCGTTCTCTTTCTGAATGGCTTTAGCGCGCTCCAGCGGCGTAATGCCGTTTTCACCGACCACGCTGCTGCTCATGCGCGCCTTCAGGCCGACGATAAAATCAGGGTGGCGCTTCACCGCCTGCTTCACCGCGTCGGCGTCAATATTCGCCATGTTGGCCAGTTCGTTCTGGGCAATCAGCCCCACGCGGGAGATGTTCAGCAGGGCAAACACCTCGGTGGAGGCCCTGCGGGTGATGTCATAGAAATCGTCCACGTCGTCGGCGCCGGTACTGCCCGCGTCCACCACGGAGGTGACGCCGGTGGCAATGCCCACGCTGTCGGGCTCGTCGTGGTAAATCGGAGAGTTCGGGTAGCAATGAACGTGAGAGTCAATCCAGCCTGCGCTGACGAATACGTCGCCGTTCAGCTCAACCGTTTTATGCGCGGGGGCGTCAATCTCGCCCAGCGCCGCGATCTTCCCGTCCTGAATGGCGATATCGGTCAGGGTATCGTCGGCAAGGCGCGCACGGCGCAGGAGTAAATCAAACATGAGGATCTCCTGATAAGGCGGGCGCCTGAGCGCCCGCGGGTATTAAAGGGCGACCGGGAACAGCCAGCCCAACAGCATTGCACCGAGAATGGCGCCACCGGTGATCGGCTTCTGCCAGATGTAGAACACCAGCGCACCCAGCAGGGAACCGACGCCGATAGGAATGGAGGCGGTCATGGCGCTGAGGATAATCAACGGCCCGAGGAAGCGGCCGGAGGCGTTACCCGCGCCCATCATCACGTCTGCACCGTAGGTGGAGTTGCTCTGGTTGATGGTGAATTTACGCGCCAGGATGATGACGTAGCCAATCGCCAGACCAATCACCAGGCCGGTAATCAGCGCGGCAATGAAGTTGGTCACCGGGAACATGATGCCCGCGCCCAGCAGCAGCGCCGGAACGCCAAGACCGACGCCGGTCTGGATCGCACCGCCGATATCGAGAATCCCCACCAGCGAGCCTTCGATAATACGGGCGAACAGGAAGCTCGCGCCAAATGCCGCCACCGCGCCGTAAACCCCGGTATCGATCCCCGCTTTCAGCATCGCCACGAAGGCCACTTCGTTAAACGCGCCGATGCCGTAGAGGTAGTACATGTGCGTCCCGGCGAAAACGCCGGAGGAGAGCAGGCCAACGAAGATCGGGAACGACCAGTCGGCATACCAAAAACCTTTATTCTGTTCCATTTAGAGGCTCCTGTTATTTACCGCTGAGCGAGTTGTGGATCATGTCGAGCCAGTTCGGCACGGTCAGATGGAAGGATTCGATCATCTTCATGTCGAAGCCGCGGAAGAAGCCGCTCAGCACGAAGAGCAGGACGATCGCCGCCATCATCACTTTAGTAACGTGATTCCAGCCGCTCTCTTCCACGCCTTTACCGATCAGGATCCCCAGCACCAGGCCCGGTACGGCGTTCCCCATAATCAGCTGCGCCGCGCCGCCAAAAATGGTGGCCCAGAAGCCCGATTTTTTACCCGCGTCGATGGCCGCCAGCCAGAAGATCACCGGCATGACGGTGTTGACCAGCAGGTTTGCCGCCGGTACAAGCACCTTCACGGCGGTGACCTGAAGCGCTGCCGGCACGGAGGAGGCGGTCAGGTTCAGGAAGGTGACGACGAGCATGCCAATCACGCCGCAGGCAATCGCCATTTTGCGCGGGTCGTGCAGCGTTTCGCCAACGTTACGGTTTTTGATCATCAGTGCAGCAGCACCCCAGTTCGGGATGATGCGGTGGTCAACGTCCTGTGTGAAGGCACCTGCGGCCACGGAAGAGGCCCAGGCGTTAAAGAAGAAACCTAACCCAAAGGAGAAGTGGGACGCCGGATCCCCTTCACAGGAATTCAGTTCCCCCAACGTACGAAACGCGCCCATACCCTGAGTGGTAGGCGCATGAAACATGCGTGCAGCCCCGGCTCCGACACCGACGCCAACCAGGCCGCCAATGATGAGCGATTTTATTAATATAATTAAGAACATCAGTCTGCCCTTTTATGAATAATCAGCGTTGCGTGACGAAATCCACCTGGTCGAGATTGATAGCGGTCACGTTGACGGTCACATCCAGCTCCACGCTGTAGGTGCGTCTTTCCCGGCGCAGAAAGAAGAACAGAAAGGCTTCTTTACGCACCGCTTCTTGCGCCTGAACGACCTGCACATCCTGTGGCTCAATACGCAGTAAGATATGCGGTGAGGCTTTCATCACCGCGGCCTGAACGTGGTTGAGCGCGTCGGCAAAGGCGCGCGCTTTGGCGTCGCCTTTCCCCTTCACTCTCACCGTGGTTGTGAACTGTTCTTTCATGCTTATGCGCCGTATTTCTTCTGCCACGCCTGTACCAGACGCTCGCCCAGCTCTTCTTTATCCATAAAGCCAAAGCCCAGCACGTTGCAGCCTTCGTTGATGGCGGTCACGCCCTCTTCCACGGAACGCATGCCGTATTTGGCCTTGTAGCCATATTTGGTTTGGGCCGTGATGGCACCCGCGCCGCCGCTGCCGCAGAAGGAGATGCCGAAGGTGGCGTTTTCCGCTTTCATCACGTCGCCGAGCTTCATGTCAGCCGCCATGCCCGGCACGACAACCGCGCGTCCGCCTGCTTTTTCCACACCGGCAGCCACTTTCTGACCTTTGCCCAGGCGATCGCCAATCACGACTGTAATCTGTTCCATGTGTTGCTCCTTAAAGGTTGTCTTTCGCGACTTCAAAGTGAACGGAGAGCAGCCAGGCCTCTTCATCAGGAAGGTTGCCAAACTGCGCGACCACTTCACGGGCAAGTTGCATTGAATCTGGTGAAATTTCGTCAAACAGCTCTGCTTCTACCTCCGGCAGCGGCTCGCCGGTCACGGACCGGTGCGCCATTGCGCGCACGTGGGAGGTGAGCATCTGCTCCTGTACCGCATTGGGGATGATGTTGTTTCGGGCCAGCAGGGCATAAACCTGCTGCAGCATGGTGTTCGCGAGCTGTTCTGTTTGCTCCGCCTGTTCCCCAACGTCGTTCATTACCGCTCCGTTAATCACTGGTCTTACCCCGTTAATGGCTCTGGAATAAAACTAACGTTGGGGGGGAATTGTTTGTAGCGAGTTGTTTTCCACTTCGAAGTGGAAAGGCGAGCCGCAGCAGTGATCTGTGCCACATAAATGCGGTGAATCTGAATTAATCCCGGCATTTGCGTGATGAATATCACGTATTCCAGCGGCAAAACGCGCGCCGGGGAAACGAAACGTTCAGGCGCGGTGACGCTAAAATGTGATGGCGATAGGGTTTACTTATTACCGCGTAAAAAAAACGGGGGCCGCTGGCCCCCGCTGGTTGTTTGTCAGATGCGCGATCGGTTAACGGTATTTCTGATGATACGTGTTACGGGTCGTCACAAACTGCTCGGCCGCCGCCTGGGCTTCCTTCACTTTGCCTTCGTTAGCCAGCTTCAGCGCGCCGTCGATCTGGCCGACCAGCACGTCAAAGCCGTGGCGGTAGTCTTTCATCTCTGCGCTGTCTGCCGCTTTGCTTTCCAGCTTCGGAGGCGTCGCTTTTTGTGCGTCCAGCGCCGCTTCACGCATTTTGGTCAGCGCGTCTTTCATTTCAGCCGCATTGTCGGTTTTCTGCACCACCTTCAGGTTTTGACCGAGGATGCCCATGTCGTCTTCAAGATCGGCAGCAAACGCAGAAGAGCCAAGAACCAGCGTTGAAGCCGCGACGATCGCTAACAGGTGTTTACGCATTGCTCACTTCCTTTTTTATTATTAAAACGCCTTTACGGATATTACTGACCGGCGATTTTCATTTCCGGCAGAAGTACAGAACCACACTGTATATTGCTACGTGTTTCAATATCGTTACCGACCGTAACGATGTTGCGCCACATGTCCTTCAGGTTGCCGGCAATCGTAATTTCGCTCACCGGATACTGGATTTCGCCGTTTTCCACCCAGAAGCCCGCCGCGCCGCGCGAGTAGTCTCCGGTGATGCCGCTTACGCCCTGGCCCATCAGCTCGGTGACCACCAGACCGGTGCCCATCTCTTTCAGCATCTGCTCAAAGTTCAGGCCCTGTCCGGCAATGCGCCAGTTGTGGATGCCGCCAGCGTGTCCGGTGCTTTTCAGCCCCAGCTTGCGCGCGGAGTAGTTGGTCAGCAGCCACTGGGTCAGAATACCGTCTTTGATGATATCGCGACGTTCGGTACGCACGCCTTCGCTGTCGAACGGCGTGGAGGCCAGCCCTTTCAGCAGGTGCGGATGTTCTTCAATGGTGAGCCATTCCGGCAGGATCTGCTTGCCCAGCGAGTCGAGCAGGAAGGTCGATTTACGGTAAACCGAGCCGCCTGCGATAGCGCCCACCAGATGGCCAAACAGACCGGTAGCCACTTCATTCGCAAAAATGACCGGGGCCTTCATGGTGGAGAGTTTACGCGGCGACAGGCGTGACAGCGTGCGTTCGGCACATTCTTTACCCACCCACTCAGGAGACTGCAAATCCCCCAGCGCGCGGCCAATGGTATAGGCGTAGTCACGCTCCATGTCACCGTTCTCTTCGGCGATCACGCAGCTGGAGAGCGAATGGCGGGTGGAGCAGTAGCCCTGCAGCATGCCGTGGCTGTTGCCGAAGACTTTGATGCCGTAATGGCTGTTGAAGCTGCCGCCTTCGGTATTGGTGATGCGCTTATCGGCCTGCAGGGAAGCCTGCTCGGCGCGCGCGGCCAGTTCGATCGCTTCGTCCGGGGTCACTTCCGCCGGGTGGAAAAGATCGAGATCCGGCGCGTCAAACGCCAGCAGGTCTTTATCCGCCACGCCTGCGTAAGGATCCGGGGAGGTATAACGGGCGATATCCAGCGCCGCCTGCACCGTGCGGGCAATGGCATCCGGGCTGAGATCGGTGGATGACGCGCTGCCTTTGCGATTCTGGTGATACACCGTGATCCCAAGCGCGCCATCGCTGTTGAATTCGACGTTCTCCACTTCACCATAGCGGGTACTTACGCTGATGCCGGTGGTTTTGCTGACCGCCACTTCGGCGCCATCTGATTTTTCTGAAGCAAGCATCAGCGCGGTGGAGACGGCTTCTTCAAGAATCTTACGCTGCGCTTCAACTTGTGAGGTTACTTTCATCGCAAATGCCATACTGTAAGAGAGAGTTATCTGAAGTCTAACAGAGAACCGTTTTTCAGTGCGCGTCTTAACTGGTAACATTAGCCTCTTTTTTTAAGGAGCCTGACATGACTAAGCAGCCCGAAGACTGGCTCGACGACGTTCCCGGTGATGACATCGAAGACGAAGATGATGAGATCATCTGGGTCAGTAAAAGTGAAATTAAACGTGACGCCGAAGAGTTAAAACAGCTTGGCGCAGAAATGGTAGAACTGGGTAAAAACGCGCTGGACAAGATCCCGCTCGACCAGGATCTGCGTGATGCCATTGAACTGGCACAGAAAATCAAGAAAGAAGGCCGTCGTCGCCAGCTTCAGCTTATCGGGAAAATGCTGCGTCAGCGCGACGTCGATCCGATCCGCCAGGCGCTGGACAAGCTGAAAAACCGCCACAACCAGCAGGTTGCGTTTTTCCATAAGCTTGAGCAGATCCGCGATCGCCTGATTGAACAGGGTGATGATGCCGTACCGGAAGTGCTGAACCTGTGGCCGGATGCCGACCGCCAGCAGCTGCGTTCCTTGATCCGCAACGCGCAGAAAGAGAAAGAAGGGAATAAGCCGCCGAAGTCTGCGCGCCTGATTTTCCAGTATCTGCGCGAGCTGTCTGAGAACGAAGAGTAATCTGTTCCCCTCACCCCGACCCTCTCCCCGGAGGGGCGAGGGAGGAAAGAATGTAGGCCCGGTAAGCGCAAGCGCCACCGGGCTTTTTTTTACTCTGCGGCTGCCGCTTCCGCTTTCTTCGCCAGACCGTCCAGCAGCTTCTGATGGATCCCCCCAAAACCGCCGTTGCTCATCACCAGAATGTGATCGCCAGGCTGAGCGGCTTTCACCACCATATCCGCGAGCGCATCCACATCCGCGCTCCAGTGTGCAGGCTGAATGCAGGCGTCGGCCACTTCGGCCACCTGCCACGGAATATGCTGCGGCTGCAGCAGGAAGACCTCATCGGCACGTCCTAACGACGGCGCGAGATCATCTTTGCAGATGCCCATCTTCATGGTGTTCGAGCGCGGTTCCAGCACCGCCAGAATGCGGGCTGTCCCGCCGACCTTGCCGCGCAGGGCGGCAAGCGTTGCCAGAATGGCCGTTGGGTGGTGCGCGAAATCGTCATACACCGTCACGCCGTGGGCTTCACCGCGCAGTTCCAGACGGCGACGGGCGTTAATGAACGAGCCCAGCGCATTGGCCGCATCCGCAGGCAAAACGCCCACGTGACGCGCCGCAGCAATAGCCATCAGGCCGTTGTGCATGTTGTGCTCGCCCACCAGGCCCCACTTCACCTCACCCACTTTTTCACCGTCGAGCAGCACTTCCCACTCGGAGGCATCGGCGTTGAGCTTTTTCGCCTGCCAGTGGCCCTGCTCGCCCACCAGCTCCTGCTCGCTCCAGCAGCCCATCGCCATCGTCTGCTTCAGGTTGATGTCGTTCTCAGGCAGGATGATGCGCCCCTGGCCCGGAACAATACGCACCAGGTGGTGGAACTGTTTCTGGATCGCTTTCAGGTCGTCAAAAATATCCGCGTGGTCGAACTCAAGGTTGTTGAGGATCAGCGTGCGCGGGCAGTAATGCACGAACTTAGAACGCTTGTCGAAGAACGCGCAGTCGTATTCGTCGGCTTCGATCACGAAGAACGGGCTGTCACCCAGACGCGCAGAAACGTCGAAATTGCCCGGTACGCCGCCAATCACGAAGCCCGGCTTGTAGCCGCAGGCTTCAAGGATCCAGGTCGCCATGCCCGCGGTCGTGGTTTTGCCATGGGTACCGGCAACGGCAACCACCCAGCGGTCGCGCAGGACGAAGTCATGCAGCCACTGCGGGCCGGACATGAACGGAATATTGCGTTCCAGAACCGCCTCGACGCACGGATTGCCGCGGGTCATGGCGTTGCCGATGATCACCAGATCCGGCTCGGGATCCAGCTGGCTGGCATCGTAGCCCTGAATTAACGAGATGCCCTGTTTCTCCAGAAGTGTGCTCATTGGCGGATACACATTGGCGTCCGAACCTGTCACTTCATGGCCCAGCGAGCGCGCCAGCATTGCCAGTCCGCCCATGAAAGTGCCACAAATCCCCAATATATGAATGCGCATACGTCACTATCCTTCTTCAATGTGGCGCACATTTTACTCACATGTTAGCGGCTGTGAAACGCATTTCAGGTAAATCCGTATGTTGCTGGCGCGATTCACCTCTGCGCTAATATTTGAATGTTTGTTAAGATTGTTGGGCTTTAGTCGTTTTAGTGAACATACAATCGCTCTACTCACAAAGATGCAGGGAAAGTGTTATGAAAACGTTAGGTGAATTTATTGTCGAAAAGCAGCACGAGTTCTCTCATGCTACCGGTGAACTCACTGCTTTGCTGTCGGCAATAAAGCTGGGCGCTAAGATCATCCACCGCGATATCAACAAGGCCGGTCTGGTCGATATCCTGGGTGCCAGCGGTGCCGAGAACGTTCAGGGCGAGGTTCAACAGAAGCTCGATCTGTTCGCAAATGAAAAACTGAAAGCTGCACTGCGCGCGCGCGACATCGTTGCGGGTATCGCCTCTGAAGAAGAAGATGAAATTGTTGTTTTCGAAGGGTGTGAACACGCTAAATACGTTGTTCTGATGGATCCGCTCGACGGCTCCTCAAACATCGACGTTAACGTTTCTGTCGGTACCATTTTCTCCATCTACCGCCGCGTCACGCCTGTTGGCACGCCGGTGACCGAAGAAGATTTCCTGCAGCCGGGCATTAACCAGGTTGCTGCCGGTTACGTCGTTTATGGCTCCTCCACCATGCTGGTGTACACCACCGGCTGCGGGGTTCACGCCTTTACGTACGATCCTTCACTGGGCGTTTTCTGCCTGAGCCAGGAACGCATGCGCTTCCCGGAGAAGGGCAACACTTACTCCATCAACGAAGGCAACTACATCCGCTTCCCGAACGGCGTGAAGAAGTACATTAAATTCTGCCAGGAAGAAGATAAAGCGACCCAGCGCCCGTACACGTCCCGCTATATTGGCTCTCTGGTCGCGGATTTCCACCGTAACCTGCTGAAAGGCGGTATCTACCTCTACCCAAGCACCGCCAGCCACCCGGACGGGAAGCTGCGCCTGCTGTACGAGTGCAACCCGATGGCGTTCCTCGCCGAACAGGCGGGCGGCAAGGCGAGCGACGGTAAAGAGCGTATTCTGGATATCGTGCCGGAAAGCCTTCACCAGCGCCGTTCATTCTTCGTCGGCAACAACCACATGGTTGAAGACGTTGAACGTTTTATCCGTGAGTATCCGGACGCGTAATGCCTCTCTACAGGGGAGCCGTTCTGGCTCCCCTGTTCATTTATATATTTTACCGTATAAGTGTTTATAAAAAACATGCTTTAATATTCACCACTGCTCCTGCATTATTTCCATAACAGTTTGACAGATATTTCGTGGAGCAGAATCGCAATGAATAATTATTCCCGTGCTAATACCGGCATTGATTTAAATCTTATCCCTGTATTTATTGAAATCGTCCGCTGCGGCAGCATGGCTAAAGCCTCTTTGCGTCTGGAGATGTCACGTCCGGCGGTGAGTCTGGCCCTAAAGCGTTTTAATCAACTCTTTGATGAACCGTTATTTTTCCGCAAAGGTTTATATCTTGAACCGACGGAAAAAGCGTTAGCTTTAACCAGTTCGCTGGAAATATTAATGGGTGAAATTCACGATAATATTGCGGCAGTTAATTCCGGAAAAAATAAAACCCCGGCACAGAACGTACCGGGGCTGGGTAATATTATGCAGCGGTCTGAGTCGTCACTTTGAATGATGACATGGCTTCCATCAGCTGACGCGACTGCTCCTCAAGAGAGCGGGTCGCGGCGGAGGATTGCTGCACCAGCGCGGCATTCTGCTGCGCGGTTTCGTCCATCTGATTCACCGCAATATTCACCTGCTCAATACCGCGGCTCTGCTCCTGAGACGCGGTCGCAATCTCACGCATCAGTTTGGTCATGCGCAGCACTTCTGTTGCGATCTCGTCCATCGTCTCGCCAGCCTGCTGGGCCAGCTCGCTGCCCTCGTTAACGTGGGTCTGCGAATCACTGATAAGCGTTCGGATCTCTTTCGCCGCGTCGGCGCTGCGGCTGGCAAGGTTTCGCACTTCGCCCGCGACGACGGCAAACCCGCGCCCCTGCTCGCCCGCGCGCGCCGCTTCCACGGAGGCGTTAAGCGCCAGGATATTGGTCTGGAAGGCAATACCGTCGATCACGCTCAGGATGTCGGCGATACGCGCCGAGCTGCCCGAGATATCGCGCATTTTTTCAATTACGTAGCAGACCATTTCGCTGCCGTGATCGGCCGTGTCGGACACCGACTTCGCCAGCTGGTGCGCCTGTTCGGCGTTATCGGCGTTGAGCTTCACCGTCGCGGTGATCTGTTCCATGCTGGCCGCCGTCTGCTCCAGCGACGTGGCGGTGGATTCCGTACGCTCGGCAAGATCGCGGTTTCCCAGCGTCAGCTCGCGGCTTCCGGTGTCAATTTGCGAGCTGGCGTCGCGTACCCGCATAACCGAGTTCATCAGCGACTGTCGCATCTCCTCTATCACCGCGTTGAGGCGGTTAAACTCCTGGCTCGCGGGCGCGGCAAGCGTATGGGTTAAATCCCCCGCCGCCACGTTCTCCAGCTGAGCAATGGAGGCCGAGAGCGGCTGGAGCAGCATATGGCGCAGCACCAGCCACGCGAGCACGATAATGCCCGCCGTCAGCAGCGCTGCGACGATAATCAGGATCAGCACGCGGGTTTTACTCGACTGTACGGCGCTCACTTCCGCCTGACCACGCGCTTCGCTCCATTTCTGAAACGCCTGCATATCGTTATCAAACTGTTTTGCCACCGGGATCAGCGTCTTCTCCAGCAGATCGTAATACCCGTCCGCGCTCTGGTCGTTCAGGGTTTTCAACATCGGGTTGATCCCCTGCTGGTTATACGTCGCCAGGCTGGCTGACACTTTGTCGAGCAGCTGTTGCCCCTGCTCGTCAGCCACGCCGCCGTCGATCACGCCTTTCAGCGTTTTCTGGGCCAGGGCAACTTCCTGATTGATGTTTTTTACCGCTTTGGCCGCATCGTCCAGCATGCCGATTTCCATCATGCGGACGGCCTGGCCCGCCTCATTGCGCGCGCGCAGGATCAGCGTGTAGCCTGAATTAAGCTGCACCATCTGCTCACCCTGAAGGTGATTAATACGCTGCAGTGAAGAAGAACTCTGTGTGAGGGCATAAATGCCGATGCCGCTGACAATCAGCAGCAGCAGGGTCATAACGGCCAGTAAAGAGAGCAAGCCGGTACGAATCGATAGCGTTTTAAGCATGATATTATTTCCGGTAGCGAGATATTTCTGGGCATAAAAGAAGAGTATCGGCCGCTACCGGTAAATGTTTATACACGTCATCCTTCAAGCTGCGTCTGCTCACCCCAGTCACTTACCTTAGTAAGCTCCTGGGGATTCTCAGACTTGCCGCCTTGATGCAGCTTGAATGATTTAGTGTATAGACTTTAAGCAAATTCAGCGTGTTATCGCTCTGTTACCGATGTGTTTACGCGGGTAACAGGCGAGCTTTGGCGGTTCTCCCAGAGCACCGTCAGGCCACGCTGCAGGGCAATAAAAATAAACAGCAGAATGCCGATGGCGATCTTCGTCCACCACGAGCTGAGCGTGCCGTCAAAGTTGATATAGGTTTGTATCAGCCCCTGGATAGCCACGCCGAACAGCGTTCCCAGCACCGTGCCCACCCCGCCGCTGAGCAGCGTGCCGCCGATAACCACAGAAGCAATCGCATCCAGCTCAACGCCCACGCCTGCAAGGGCATAGCCCGCCTGGGTATACACCGAGAAGACGATACCCGCCAGCGTCGCCAGGCCGGTCGAGAGCATATAGATGCGTATGGTGGTGCTGCGGGTGGAGATCCCCATCAGGTTTGCCGACGTGGCGTTACCGCCGATGGCGTAAACCTGATTGCCAAACCGGGTACGATGGGCGAGGAAGATGCCAATCACCACCACGCCCAGCATCAGCAGCCCCATCGCGCTCAGGCGGCCGCCGCCGGGAATTTTCCACGCCAGGCTGGAGAGCGTGTCGTACACCGGATGGTTAATCGGAATCGACTCTTCCGACACCAGGTAGCTCACCCCGCGCAGGAAGAACATTCCCGCGAGGGTAATGATAAACGCCGGGATTTTTAACGCGTCGATCAGCAGCCCCATAAAGGCGCCAAACGCGCAGCCCATCGCCAGCACCAGCGGAAACGCCACCAGCGGAGAGATCCCCCAGAAGCCTATCGCCTTCGCGAGGAACACGCCCGTAAACGCGATCACCGACCCGACGGAGAGATCGATCCCGCCGGAGAGGATCACAAAGGTCATGCCGACGGCGATAATGCCTAAAAAGGCGTTATCGGTCAGGATATTGCAGATCACGCGCGTCGAGGCAAAACCGGGGAACTGCGTCAGACAGTAGAGATACCCCAGCACAAACACGCCCAGCGTGATCATCAACGGTAAATTACGTTTTATCATGGCCACGGATCCCCTTAATGATGCTGACAAAGCGCGGCGACTGGACGATCAGCACGCAGAGCACGACCACCGCTTTCACCACCTGGTTGAGTTCCGGCTGGAATCCCGAAAGCAGGATCCCGGTGTTCATGCCCTGAATGATCAGCGCGCCAATCACCGAGAGCAACAGGTTAAAGCGCCCGCCCATCAGCGATCCACCGCCGATCACTACCGCGAGGATCGCGTCCAGCTCCAGCCAGAGCCCCGCGTTGTTGGCATCGGCCCCGCGAATGTCCGCCGCGACGATGACCCCGGCGATGGCGGCGCAGACGCCGCTCAGCACGTAGGTCAGCATCACCATCAGCCGGGTGTTGACCCCGGCGTTGCGCGCGGCGCGGATGTTGATCCCGACGGCTTCAATGAACATGCCCAGCGCCGTTTTGCGGGTGAAAAGCCAGAAGACAATGAGCGTGACCAGGGCAACGATCACCGGTGTCGGGAAGAACAGAAGGTTGCCGCTCCCGATCCACGCCAGGCTCGGCGAGTTAAAGGTGACAATCTGCCCGGAGGTAATCAGCTGCGCCACGCCGCGCCCGGCCACCATTAAGATAAGGGTGGCGACAAAGGGCTGAATTTTCAGCACCGCCACCAGAATGCCGTTCCATAATCCGGCCAGCACGCCGGTGCCTAAGGCCGCCAGCAGTACCACCGGCAGGCTGTGTCCGGACACGGTCATGGAGGCTGCCGTGGCCCCGGCGATGGCCATCACCGCGCCGACGGAGAGGTCAATTCCGCCGGTGGCGATGACCAGCGTCATCCCGATGGCCAGCAGCGCCACCGGCGCGGCACGGTTTAGAATGTCTATTGGGCTGCCAAACAGGCGGCCATCCTGCACGATAATCTGGAAGAAATGCGGCGCGACCAGGCTATCAACCAGCAGAACCACCAGCAGCGCTGCGATTTGCGGCGTGCCGGTTGGCCAGCTGAAGCGGCGCTTTGACTCACCGGTTTGCGAAAGCGAACGGGGCATCACGATTTACTCCTTATGCCGCGATGGCATTCATGATCGCCGGAACGGACAGCTTATCCAGCGGGATCTCTGCCACCTGTTTGCGATCGCGCATGATGATGACGCGATCGGCATATCCCACCAGCTCCTCCAGCTCGGACGAAATAACCAGCAGCGCCAGACCGTCCGCGCACAGGGTTTCGATAAGCCGGATAATTTCGGCGTGCGCACCCACGTCAATGCCGCGGGTTGGTTCGTCGAGGATCAGGAACTGGGGTTTGGTCAGCAGCCAGCGAGAGAGCAGCACCTTCTGCTGGTTACCGCCGGAGAGGAACTCGATGGGCTGTTCCGCGCTCGGCGTGCGGATGCCGAGCTGGCGAATAAAGCGCTCGGCAATGGCGTTTTGCTCTTTACGGGGGATCGGGCGCAGCCAGCCGCGCTGGGCCTGCAGCGCCAGAATGATATTTTCCCGCACCGAGGCCGCGGCAATAATGCCGTCCGTTTTCCGATCTTCCGGGCAGAAGCCCACTCCGAGGCAGGAGGCCTGATGCGGCGATCGTAAGGTTTGCGGTTTGCCCTTGATCAGCGCGCTGCCGCTGTCCGCCGGCTTGATCCCGAAGATCACCTCGGCGGTTTCGGTTCGTCCGGATCCTAACAGGCCCGCCAGCCCGACAATTTCGCCCGGGCGGACTTCCAGATTAAACGGCGATATCACGCCTTTCTTGCCGTAATCGCTGAACGCGGCGACCGGTTTTTCGCTCAGCAGCGTGCGCCCGGCGCGCTGAAGGGCGTTGGTTTCCAGCTCGCGGCCCAGCATCATTTTCACCAGCTCGATCTGCGGCAGCTCGCGGGTTTCGCGGCAGCCGACAAAGCTGCCGTTGCGCAGCACCGTGATGCGATCGCTTACCTCATACACCTGATCGAGGAAGTGGGTAACGAAGATCAGGCTGACGCCCTGATCGCGCAGCTGGCGCATCAGGGTAAAGAGCATCTCTACTTCCTGGGTGTCTAGACTGGCGGTGGGTTCGTCGAGGATCAGCACCTTTGCCGAGAGGTCTATCGCGCGACAAATGGCGACAATCTGCTGCATCGCCACGGAAAAGCGGTTCAGCGGCTCGCGGACGTCGAGGGAGAAGCCGTACGATTCCATCAGCTTTGTCGCCCGCGCCTCCATCTCTTTTCGGCGCAGCAGGCCAAAACGTCGCGGCTCACGTCCAATAAACAGGTTATCCGCCACCGACATATTCGGCAGCAGGTTCACTTCCTGGTACACCGTCCCGATCCCCAGCTGTTGGGCATGGGCGGTATTTTTCGGCGAAATGGCGTTGCCTTCCAGCCAGATGGTGCCGCGATCGGCATGATAAACGCCGGTGAGGGATTTAATCAGCGTCGATTTTCCCGCGCCGTTCTCGCCCAGCAGCGCCATAATCTCACCGCGCCGCAGGCTGAAATCAACGTTATCCAGCGCCTTTACGCCGGGGAAGAATTTGCTTAAGCCCTCTGTGCGGAGGATTTCCTGGTGTTGTTCAGTGGTCATGGTTTCCCCCTCACCCTGACCCTCTCCCCGGAGGGGAGAGGGGACTATTCGTGCCAGTCTATAAATTTCTGCCCAAACTGCCCTTTTCCCTCTCCCCTCCGGGAGAGGGCTGGGGTGAGGGGCGAAGGCATCAGTAGCCCATATTTTTCTTCTTCTCTAACTCTTCTTTCGCCGTGTCAGGCAGGTATAGCGTGGACTTGGTGACCGTCACCTTCTCAGGCATCGTGCCGTCTTTCTTGAATTTCTCCAGCGCGTCGAATGCCGGACCCGCCATGTTTGGCGTCAGCTCCACGCTGGCGTTGGCTTCGCCGTCGATCATTGCTTTGTAGATGTCCGGCACGCCGTCGATAGAGCCGGTGAGGATATCTTTGCCCGGCTTCAGGCCCGCTTCTTTAATCGCCTGAATCGCACCGATCACCATGTCATCGTTGTGGGCGTAAACCATGCAGATGTTCTTGCCGTTGTTTTCAGCCTTGATGAAGCTCTCCATGACCTCTTTACCTTTACTGCGCGTAAAGTCGCCGGACTGAGAGCGGATAATCTTGATGTTTGGCGCTTTAGCGATGGCCTCAGCAAAGCCTTTTTTACGGTCGATGGCCACGCTCGCGCCGACGGTGCCCTGCAGCTCAACGACGTTACACGGCTTACCGTCGACCTGTTTCACCAGCCAGTCGCCAATCAATTGCCCTTCAAGCACGTTGTTGGCGGTCACGGTGGTCATATAGAGGGATTTGTCTTTGACGTCGATGGAACGGTCGAGCAGGAAGACCGGGATCTCAGCGTCTTTCGCTTCCTTCAGGACGGGTTCCCAACCGGTCGCCACGACGGGTGCAATAAAGATGGCATCCACGCCCTGGGCGATAAAGGAGCGCACGGCTTTGATCTGATTCTCTTGTTTTTGCTGACCATCGGCGATTTTCAGGGTAATGCCGCGTTTCTGAGCCTCGCTTTTCGCAACGTTGGTTTCTGCCGCTCGCCAGCCAGATTCAGAGCCGACCTGCGAAAAACCTACGGTTAAGGGAGCGGCCATCGCCATAGACGACATGGCTGCCGAAACTGCTGTGACAAGAAGTAAGCGCTTCCACATATGAGCGTCCTCGTAGGGGTGTTTATTGTTGGTTAAAAGATGTTCTGCGAAATGACTATAGCCCATGAAATATGTAACGAATTGCGTTACATCACACTTCAGAAAAGTGAATAAAACGTTAATCACAAGTTTGTAATCGCTTTCATTTCACCATGAAAAATGCGGCTGAGTTTATGGATTTTTCTGTCATGGAAAGGGTCTGAAAAGTGGAGAAAGCGGGGAGAGAAAGCGAAAACAGGCGGAGACATTCAGCGCGAGTTGGCTATAATACCTGCCACTTGTTTACCATCCATTTTAAAGGACACCGACATGAGCTTACTCAACGTCCCAGCGGGTAAAGAACTGCCAGAAGACATCTACGTAGTTATCGAAATCCCGGCTAACGCAGATCCGATCAAATACGAAGTGGACAAAGAGAGCGGCGCCCTGTTCGTAGACCGTTTCATGTCTACCGCGATGTTCTATCCGTGCAACTACGGTTACATCAACCACACCCTGTCTCTGGACGGTGACCCGGTTGACGTGCTGGTCCCAACGCCATACCCACTGGAGCCAGGCTCCGTCATTCGCTGCCGTCCAGTTGGCGTGCTGAAAATGACCGACGAATCCGGTGAAGATGCGAAGCTGGTTGCGGTACCGCACACCAAACTGAGCAAAGAATACGATCACATCAAAGATGTGAACGACCTGCCAGAGCTGCTGAAAGCGCAGATCACTCACTTCTTCGAGCACTACAAAGACCTCGAAAAAGGCAAGTGGGTTAAAGTTGACGGCTGGGACAACGCAGAAGCGGCGAAAGCAGAAATCATCGCCTCTTTCGAACGCGCTGCTAAGAAGTAATTCTTACTGCTGTTAATGAAGGCCCCGCGAGTCGGGGCTTTTTTATGCCTTTAAAAAACACATGAACTCCTGACCGTCGCGATCGTGAGCGTTATACATGCTAAGTTTCTTTCTTCAAAGCATAAAGATGGGCTACATAAAGGCGTTTGACTGTTACGGTAAAGACAGTAAATGGCAGTATCTCTGCATCATGACATTCCAGCTTGCCTGGTTTTTGTTTTACTTATGGATCCCTTATCGAAGCGATTATGTGATTCTGCTGTTTTTACTGTGTTTCCTGCCCGTCATTTCAAGCAATACGCGGTGCATAAACTACTATGGCCATTCACGCGCCTTGTGTTTTTTATGGCTTATTGCCCCGTACATCATGCTGTTCGTTCCTCTGTTTTTAACCCGACGCCGGGATAAAGAAGAGAGTTGAAGGAATAAAAAAAACAACGCCACCTCACGGTGGCGTTGTTTTTTTTCAGTACTGGTCTCTGTCTAACCAGTTACCGCTTACAATCCGCGTTAACCCTTCGACCGGACGCTGGTAGACGTACATCCACGCACTTCCGTACGGCGTCTGGATCAACTGGCGTGCGTATTCACCGCCCCTGGTGCGCAAGGCATCAAGTTCGGCAAGCGTCGCGTTATCAATACGATAGACTTCACCCTGTACTGTTCCTTCGCCCGGAACCGCGCCTGGATAGTGGCCCAGGCTGTACAACTGGTAGTTCTCGATATTGTAATTCCCCAGCAGCAGGGCATTGGTCATCCAGTGACTGTTGCCTTGCTTGGTTCGTAAACTGCCGTAGACAAATATTCGCATTGCTAAAACTCAAACTGATAGAGCAGATCAAGTGCCTGGTCTACGCCGGACACTGCTTCCAGATATAGCTTGGGCATCAGGCGATAGCGTAACGTGAGAGTTGCCAGTGAGTCAAAGATCCCCACACCATATTTTACCTGCAGACCCGGCAGTACATAGCCGCTGACCACCACCTGCGAGGAGTCACCCACGCCCTGGGTGTCCAGCGCCAGATTGCTTACGCCGAACGTCTCGCCGATTTTACCCACAACCTGCCCACTTTGTGCAACCCCCAGACCCACTAACATCGAGGTCATCGCCGCACTGTCGCTTTGTCCGCTGTTCAGACCTTGTCCACGCAGCAGATAAGAGAGAGCTTCCTGCTGGGACATCGCCGGGTCAGAGAAGATCTCCGCCTTCGGTTCGTCGGCGGAACCGGTGACGCGAACGCCAGCAATGACGTCGTCTTCCGTCGCTTCCGGGTTACGAATCGCTTCGATGTTCAACAGGGGCTGATCCGGTGGACCGGAGAACAGCAGCTCGCCTTTGCGCACAATCAGATCCTGACCATAGGCGTGGAAACGCCCTTCAGGAATAGTGATCTGCCCGTTCAGGCCAAGCCCTTGTTTATCCTGCGCCACTTTCAGGTCGCCCGTGAGCCTCGCCTTCAGCCCAAACGCATTCAACCGCACGTTATTCCCCACGTGCACGATAAGGTTACTATTAATCGGTATGCCAGTGCTCTTCTGTTCGATAGGTTTCAGATTTTCATTGAGCATAACTTCATCACTTGAGACGCCGACCGCGCTTTCCGGCACGTCGTGAACCACGATGCGCGCCCACGGCACGTCGACGCGCCCGTCAAGCGTGAAGAGGCTTGGCGTGGCTTCAAAGACCACATCAGGCGAGACGTCCAGGCGCACCATCGGCGGTACGGTGATGCGTACCCGGCTCCCCTTCGCCGCGATGCGGGCGCGCCAGTTATCGATCTGGCTCCAGTCCGCGTCGCCGCTCAGGTTGATTTGCCCCTGCTGCGTCAATACCGAGCCGCTCAGCGTCGAGCTCATGCCGTTGAAGTTCATCGCGATCTGGCTGGGCTGCATGTCAAACGGCATGAAGTTACCGTCGATATCCACGCCGCTGAGCCGCAGCTGGCCGAACAGCTGCGGGCTTTGCACGTTACCGGCCAGGCGCAGGTTAGCATTCAGCATGCCCTCCGCTTTTTCCCCGCGCGCGAAAATCGGGTTCACCATCGCCAGGTTGAAGTTACGGATGTTGACGTTGCCGCCCAGATTACGCCGTCCCTGCGGATCGGTAATCTGGACCTGCCCGTCCAGCTGACCGTTGTTGGTCAGGCGGATCGTCCACCCCAGCTGTGCGCGATTGTTATGCAGATCGGCACTCAGGTTCAGGGTATCGAACGCCACCGGCAGCGGCGCGTCGTTGACCTCCTGCGTCACCTTCACGTTACGCCCGGACAGCGTGACGCTGCCCTGCGGCAGCCCCTCTTTGGTGGTGTCCCAGGCGACATCGGCTTTCCCGCTGAAGACGCCGCTGGCCTGGGTCGTGTCCGGCATAAACGGCTTCAGCATCGCCAGATCGAAGCGGTTGAGGTTGATCTGCGCGCGCCCTTCCGCACCCGCATCGATGGTCTGCGGCACGCACAGCTCCGCATTCGGGTTGGTCCAGCAGTGGGGCCCAATGCTGATCTTCTGCTCGGCGTTGCGGTAGTCGAGGGCAATGGCGCGCGAGAGCGCCAGCGGCCCGACCGGCGTATTGAAGCGCGTGTTATCCAGCGTCCCTTTCCAGCGTTCTTCTTTGCGGTCGAAGCTGCCGGTAAGGTGAAGCTGGCCGGAGACCGGCTCGCCCTGCACGCGCAGCTCGAGGTCGTGCTGCTTCTCGTTCCCTTTGGCGTCCAGGGTGACCAGGTTAATGTTCACGTCCGGCTGAGAAATGCGCTCCACGCGCAGGTTCAGGCTACCGCCGATCTGATCGGTGGATTTCACATCCCCTTCCACGCGGACGCGGGCAACGCTCAGCTCCTGCCAGCGCAGGTTATTGGCGGTAATGTCCGCCAGCAGCTGCGGTGCCTCCACCGTACCGCGCACTTTCACGAGGCCTTTCGCCGTGCCGCCCAGACCCGGCAGGGCGTTATCCAGATTCGGCGCGTCGATGGTGGCGTCCAGATTGAGATCTTTCACCCCCAGCTCGCCTTTGATATCCGCCGTGTTGCGGCCCAGCGCCACGTGCAGCCCCGGGATAACCCACTGCAGATAGCTGTTGCCTTTCACCGAGCCTTCAACGTTAACCTTGTTCTGCTTCACGTTCCCGGTGAGCTTGATTTCCGGCACGTCCATCTGCCACGTACCGCCGTACAGGCTGCCGCGGGTTTTAATCAGGCCATCCAGCTTCGACGGCCAGTCCGGCACCTCTTTGGCGGTGTTAATACCCGTCAGCTTCAGCTCGCCGCGCCAGCTGATCGCCTGCTGCCAGTCGAGCAGCGCGGTCAGCTCGGTTTTGCCTTCCAGCGCCGCGACGGTCAGCTTGTCGAGGTTGACCTGCTGTTCGTTGCCCTTCGCATCCAGCGTGATGTTCGCGGGCGGTACGCCCTGCCCCTTCACGGCGGTGCGGAACGAGAGCGTGTAGTCGGTCATCTTGCCGCTCAGCTTCAGCTTAAGGTCATCGGCCTGGAACTGTTTTTCGCCGGTGAACGGCCAGTAAAGCTGCTTGCTGACGACCTCAAGATTGAGCGGCAGCCCGGCTTCCGCCAGCTGCGTTTGCGCGCGCAGGACCATGTCCACCGGGCCGGAGAGATTGACCCCGACATCCAGCTTATCGCGCAGCGCCCCGCCCACTTTGACCTTCACCTTTTCGCCTTTCAGCGGATCGATGTTGAGGGCACTGTTAAGCGTGATGTCCACCGGCCAGTTATCGCGCAGCAGGGCATTCCCTGACGCATTCACCGAGCCCTGGTTGGTGTCGATATCCAGCGCGTCGAGCTTCATGTTGCCGTCAATGCTGCTGACTTTCAGCAGCATGGTGTAGACCGTCAGATCGGTATCGCCGGTCAGGCGCAGCTGCTCGCCTTTGAACTCCTCGATGTTGAGATTCAGCGGCAGATGAACGTCGGTCATTTCCGGCAGGACAGGCTTCGAGAAGAGATCTTTCAGCGTTTCACCCAGCGGCTTTTCTTCCGGCTGCGGGTTCTGGATCTTCGGCTCGACGATCTCTTCCTGCGCCACGTCGGCCACCTTCGGCAGCGCGATCAGCAAGCCCTGCAGGGACGTCGGCGTCAGGGTCAGGTTTTTCTCCTGCCAGCGCAGGCCGGAGGTGAAATCCATCACGGACACGGTAGTGTCGTCGATTTTGATATTGACGTTATCGAGCGCGACCCGGTAGAGCGCGATCGGGTACGGCGTGGAGAGATTCAGCGGGCCGCTGTCCTCTTCCTCGACCGGCGCAGACTTTGGCATTTTTTTCGAATCTATCGCCACGTTGACGTCTTTAAGCGACAGATCGTTGACGCAGAGTTTGCTGTCACGCAGGCAGCCCAGCTTGACCGCCAGATGGAACTCCCCGGCGTTCACCGCCACGCCCGGCTGCTCGTAGCGGATGTTCTTCAGACGCAGATCGCGCCAGCCGCCCGTTACCTGGCCAATCTCCAGCCCCGGCACCCAGCGGTTCGCAGCGTTAAACAGCAGATGCAGCCCGGTCGTCGTTCCCACCAGAAACGCCACCGTACCGAGCAGCAGCACGATAAAAATCAGCACCCCGAGGCTTATTTTCTTCCATAAACTCATAATTCAGGCCCCAGACCGATGTAAAACTGTAATCCGTGTTCTTCTTTGTCGCCGACAGGCACGGCGAAGTCGAGCTTGATGGGACCGACGGGTGACTGCCAGCGTACGCCCACACCCGCGCCGGTTTTGAAGTCGCTGCGGCGGATATCGTTCACCGCCTCACCACCGTCAACAAACATGGCGCCCCACCACTTTCCGCTGACGTTGTACTGATACTCCAGCGATCCGGTCGCCAGTTTTGACGCACCGGTCAGCTGGCCCTTTTCGTTCTCAGGTGAGATCGATTTGTACTTATACCCACGAATGCTGCGGTCGCCCCCGGCGAAGAAGCGCAGATCCGGCGGCACGCGCTCGAAGTCTCCCGTTTCAATCCAGCCGAGATTGCCGCGCATCACAAAGCGGTGTTTGTCGTACAGCGTGCGGATCCAGACGTTTTGTGCCTGAATCACCGAGAAGTCCACGTCGGAGCCCCAGGCGGAGTTGGAATAATCGATGGAGTAGCGCTGTGAGTCGCCCCAGGTCGGCATCAGGCCCCCGCGCGAGCGGGTACGGCTGATCATCACGCCAGGATAAAGCAGCATGGTGGTATTGGTGACGTTGGCCTGGGTAAAGTGGTCCAGGCTCCAGCGCAGGTTAATGGCGCGCTGCCAGCCGCTGGAGAGATCCCAGAAGCGTGAGACCGCAAGGGTCGTAGAGTCCTGCTTGGTGTCGTTCAAGTCGGTGCGCTTAAAACCGCCCTGCACAAGGTAATATTGCTCAAGCGGGTTTTTCAGCAGCGGCATTTTGTAGCTGAAATCCAGCTGCTGCTCGGGCGCAGAGAGGCTCAGGCTGGTGGTCAGGCTGTGACCGTACGAGTTCATCCACGGTTTTTTCCACGAGGTTCTCACGCGTGGTCCAACATCCGTCGAGTAGCCAACACCGGTCTCAATGGTGTTCTCGGTGCGCGGCGAGACAACGCCATGCAGCGGCAACACCTTCGTTTTGCGAGACTTATCAAATTCCGGTGCGACAACCACGGAGTTAAACCAGCCGGTAGCGGAAAGACGACGGTTCAGTTCCGCCAGGTCCCTCGACTGGTAGTAATCCCCTTTTTTGAACGGCACGAGGTTTTGCAGATACTCTTCACGAATTTGCGAACCTTCAAACGTCACATCGCCAAAACGGTAGCGTTCTCCGCTGTCGTAGTCGATATCCCAGAAGGCCTGACGCCGATCCAGCGCAATCCCCAGCTGGCTTTTATTGAACTGGCTGTCGAAGTAGCCCTTACGCAGGGAAACGTTCGTCAGCTCTTTTTTGAAATGGTCGTAGTCACCGTGGTTAAGCACGGTACCGATTTTCGGCCGCGTGCTGAGCAGGTCCAGATAATCCCGGTCGGTACGCGCCCCGCCGCGCAGGATGACGTTCGTACCACCAATCAGTACCGGCTCGCCCGGCGAAACGCGGGCAATAAGGACCTGGCGCCCCTTCTTTGGCGGCGGACGGAGGTCAAAATCAATGGTGGGTTCGTAATACCCCAGCGCTTTCAGCCCTTCACGGATCGCATCATCCACGCGCGCGCGAAAACGCCGGTCCGGCGTCACCTCATCACTCTGGATGGTCGACAACTGCGCACGCACGTTTTTTTGTAGCGCCCCGGATAGCCCCTCAACCTGCAAACGGACATTCGCCGCGCTGGCAATCCCGCTTGTCAGCAACACACTGACTAAACATAACTGGCGGATTTTTGTCACGTTTTCTCCTGAATATCCCTGTTTCCACCCTGGAAGCAAATGAAGTGCCGCTCCGCGGCAAAATACGGCCTGTTGGCCAAAAACCCAAATCACGGGTTGAAAACGGGTGTAACACCCAAATATTTCTTATGATTAAATCTAGACTCATTCAGCGCATTTATTGTGTTCAATTAAACGCTTCGTGACAACCTTAACCGAAACATCGCACCCCGGGAGGCCCCATCGTGAGTTTATTCGACAAAAAGCATCTGGTTTCACAAACTGATGCATTACCGGGACGCAACACCCCTATGCCTGTGGCGACCTTACACGCCGTCAATAACCATTCCATGACCAACGTGCCGGAGGGAATGGAAATCGCCCTGTTCGCCATGGGCTGTTTCTGGGGCGTTGAGCGCCTCTTCTGGCAGCTGCCCGGCGTTTACAGCACGGCGGCTGGCTACACGGGCGGCTACACGCCGAATCCGACCTATCGAGAAGTCTGCTCCGGCGAAACCGGGCATGCGGAAGCGGTACGGGTGGTCTATGACCCTGCGGTAATCAGCTACGAACAGCTGCTGCAGGTCTTCTGGGAGAACCACGACCCGGCGCAGGGCATGCGTCAGGGCAACGACCACGGCACACAGTACCGTTCGGCCATTTATCCGCTCACGCCCGAACAGGATGCCGCCGCGCGCGCCAGCCTTGAGCGTTTCCAGCAGGCCATGCGTGAAGCGGGCGATACGCGCGAGGTGACGACGGAAATCACCACCGCGAAACCGTTCTACTATGCCGAGGACGATCACCAGCAGTATCTGCATAAAAACCCGTACGGCTACTGCGGTATCGGGGGCATTGGCGTCTGCCTGCCGCCACAGCTGGCCTGATTATCGACCCAGCGCCACGCGAGCCGCGTGGCGCTCAAAGAAGCGACAGCGTTGTCTCATAGCTTAACATCCATCCACCAGTCGCCCCCGCCGGCCATCTTCGCCAAATTGTGACCTCTGGCAGATTTACATCTCTTTACGCTATACTACCCGCTGAAATAATCGGCTCAACGCTACGAGCTGATTTTCAATGTGTTTTCACACAAATGGTATCAACTCCCCTTCTGAGGATCTGGCGAAAAGCCGGATAAACTATGTTAAACAGTATTTTAGTAATACTTTGTCTGATTGCCGTCAGCGCGTTTTTCTCGATATCTGAGATCTCGCTGGCCGCGTCCCGTAAAATCAAACTGAAGCTGCTTGCCGATGAAGGCAACATCAATGCCACCCGCATCCTGAAAATGCAGGAAAACCCCGGGATGTTCTTCACCGTGGTGCAGATTGGCCTCAACGCGGTCGCCATTCTCGGCGGTATCGTGGGTGATGCGGCGTTTTCCCCGGCGTTTTATAGTCTGTTTGTTAAGTACATGTCCGTTGAACTGGCCGAACAGCTCAGCTTTATCCTCTCCTTCTCGCTGGTAACCGGCCTGTTCATCCTCTTTGCAGACCTGACCCCGAAACGCATCGGTATGATTGCGCCAGAAGCTGTGGCTTTGCGTATCATCAACCCGATGCGCTTCTGTCTGTACGTGTTTCGTCCGCTGGTGTGGTTCTTCAACGGCCTGGCGAACGTGATTTTCCGCATCTTTAAGCTGCCTATGGTGCGTAAAGACGACATCACCTCTGACGACATCTATGCGGTGGTTGAAGCCGGCGCGCTGGCCGGGGTGCTGCGCAAGCAAGAGCACGAGCTGATTGAGAACGTATTCGAACTGGAATCCCGTACCGTACCGTCTTCCATGACGGGCCGTGAAAACATTATCTGGTTCGATTTACATGAAGATGAGCAGAGCCTGAAGAACAAAGTGGCGCAGCATCCGCACTCCAAGTTCCTGGTCTGTAATGAAGATATCGACCACATTATCGGTTACGTCGACTCCAAAGACCTGCTGAACCGCGTGCTGGCAAACCAGAGCCTGGCGCTCAACAGCGGCGTGCAGATCCGCAACACCCTGATTGTGCCGGACACCCTGACGCTCTCAGAAGCGCTGGAAAGTTTCAAAACCGCCGGGGAAGACTTCGCGGTTATCATGAACGAATACGCGCTGGTGGTGGGTATTATCACCCTGAACGACGTGATGACCACGCTGATGGGCGACCTGGTTGGCCAGGGGCTGGAAGAGCAGATTGTTCAGCGTGACGATAATTCATGGCTGATTGATGGCGGCACACCGATTGAAGACGTGATGCGCGTGCTGGATATCGACGAGTTCCCGCAGTCCGGTAACTACGAGACCATCGGCGGCTTTATGATGTTTATGCTGCGTAAGATCCCGAAACGTACCGACTCGGTGAAGTTCTCCGGCTACAAGTTTGAAGTAGTGGATATTGATAACTACCGCATCGACCAGCTGCTGGTGACGCGCATCGACAACAAACCGACCGTACTGGTACCGAAGCTGCCGGACGCGGAAGAGAAGGTGTCGGCGTAAAGCACCAGCCGCTACAAACATCAACGGCTCCCATTGGGAGCCGTTTTTTTTTAACTACTGCATAGCACGTTGGTTAAGCCATCTCAGTCTGCAGACGCATAACCTGACGGTTGACTTCGGACATCACAGACAGGTGCTGTTTGTCCTTCACTTTTGGGACAAGGATCTTGCCCTTATCAAACTCAAAAGCGCCAACATCCTTGATGTACAACCGTCCACGGAACAGGATCTTCACGTACTTCGCCACCTGAAGCGGGTTGTAGCGTTGGAAAATTTTCATTCTTGTATCTCCTGCGAATCATACGCTCTTGCGGTGCCACAATCGGCCCGACTGTCCTGAGCGCAAATTTTAATGCCCAATGACTATAGACCAGAACTACGGTGTTACCCAGTGTGCATAAGTTTATTTACCGTTTGATTACAATTATTCAGAATAATCTTTGCAAAGCGTGACCGGGCGCAGTATAAGCCGTCGTTTTTTCATGGATATGTGCGTTCGCCCGCAAACTGGCATTGGGATTGCGGGAAAACCCCATTGATCGCACTTATGATTAAAAGCGCAAGACCAAGTGGTCGGATCACCTGCAAACAATAAGGAAACGCTATGACCCTACGTAATATCCTTGCAGCAGCCTGCCTGCTGCTGCCCCTATGGGCTTCCGCTCACAACATTGAAAAAGGACAACGTGTACCGCCAGTCGGCATTGCTGACCGGGGAGAATTGATTCTCGACAATGATAAGTTTAGCTACAAAGCCTGGAATAGCGCGCAGCTCGCGGGCAAAGTGAGAGTTGTACAACATATTGCCGGTCGTACATCCGCAAAAGAGAAAAATGCTACCCTGGTGGAAGCGATCAAGGCCGCAAAGTTCCCTCACGACCGCTACCAGACGACCACCATTGTTAACACCGACGACGCCATTCCGGGCTCCGGGATGTTTGTGCGCTCAAGCCTTGAGAGCAATAAAAAGCTCTACCCGTGGTCGCAGTTTATCGTCGACAGCAACGGCGTAACCCGTAAGGCCTGGCAGCTGGAGGAAGAGAGCTCCGCGATTATCGTGCTGGATAAAGAGGGCCGCGTACAATGGGCGAAAGACGGCGCGTTAACCCAGGAAGAGGTGCAGCAGGTTGTCGACCTGCTGCATAAGCTGCTGGCTCAGTAGATAGAGACGCGGAAGCCGGGGTTGAGGAAGGATTCGCGCGGGGTATAGTCCAGCGGCTTGCCCTGCCAGTCGTGAACATGCGCCCCGGCGGCCGCGGCAACGGCATGACCTGCCGCGGTATCCCAGACGTTGGTTGGCCCAAAGCGAGGGTAGAGCTGCGCATGGCCTTCCGCCACCAGGCAGAATTTCAGCGATGAGCCAATCGAGGTGGTCTGGTGTTCACCCAGCTGCTGCAGGTACTCCTGCAGCTCGCTGTCGCCGTGCGATCGGCTAATGACCACCAACGGTGGACGCGCATCGCGCACCTGGATCTGCTTGCGCACGCCGCACTCTTCCTTCCACGCCTTCCCTTCTGCGGCGCTGTACATCACCTTCATTACCGGCGCGTAGACCACGCCCAGCACCGCTTTGCCCTTCTCAATAAGGGCGATATTGACGGTGAATTCACCGTTGCGCTTGATGAACTCTTTTGTCCCGTCCAGCGGATCGACCAGCCAGTAGCGCTGCCAGTGCTGGCGCTCGTCCCAGCTTTGCGGCGCTTCTTCTGACAGAACGGGGATGTCCGGCGTTAAGGCCTGTAATCCTTTCAGGATCACCTTATGCGCCGCGATATCCGCCGCCGTGACCGGAGAGTCGTCGGCTTTGCTGACCACCTCCATAGGTTTACTGCCGTCATACACCTGCATGATGGCATCTCCCGCATCCCGTGCGAGCTGACAAATTTTATCTAGCATTTTCCACCTCTTTGTTAACGCAGTGAGGTTAACTCTTTGTTTTAGTTATATCGTAATGTGAACAATTCCGCTATCTGTGAAGCAATTCCGGTTTCAGGTTACTTTTTTCTGTCAGGATTCACATTTCTGTAAGCAACAAGCTATAGATACATACTCTTTTGTGCTCTGCATCGAAAAAAGGACTCCTCTGATGATTAAGTTTAGTGCAACGCTTCTGGCGACGCTGATTGCAGCAAGCGTACAGGCGGCGACGGTAGATCTGCGTATTCTGGAAACGACCGATCTGCACAGCAACATGATGGACTTCGATTACTACAAAGATACCCCGACGGAAAAATTCGGCCTGGTACGCACGGCAAGCCTGATCGATGCGGCGCGTGGCGAAGTGAAAAACAGCGTGCTGGTCGACAATGGCGATCTCATCCAGGGCAGTCCGCTCGGGGATTACATGGCGACCAGGGGGCTGAAAAAAGGCGAGATCCATCCTGTTTATAAAGCGATGAATACCCTGGACTATACCGTCGGCAACCTCGGCAACCACGAATTCAACTACGGTCTAAAATACCTGCATGACGCCCTTGCCGGTGCGAAATTCCCGTACGTTAACGCCAATATCATCGACGTTAAGACGCAAAAGCCGCTCTTTACCCCTTACCTGATTAAAGAGACCAACGTCGTCGACCAGGACGGTAAAAAACAGACGCTGAAAATCGGCTATATCGGCTTTGTGCCGCCGCAGATCATGACGTGGGATAAAGCCAACCTCGACGGTAAAGTGACCGTTAACGACATCACCGAAACCGCGCGGAAATACGTGCCGGAAATGCGCGAAAAAGGCGCCGATCTGGTGGTCGTTGTCGCCCACTCGGGTCTCTCCGCCGATCCGTATCAGGCCATGGCAGAAAACTCCGTTTACTATTTGAGTGAAGTCCCGGGCGTCGACGCGATCCTGTTCGGCCACGCCCACGCGGTCTTCCCGGGCAAAGATTTCGCCAGCATCAAAGGGGCGGACATTGAGAAAGGGACGCTCAACGGCGTGCCGTCGGTGATGCCGGGCATGTGGGGCGACCATCTTGGCGTGGTGGATCTGGTGCTGAATAACGACGGCGGCAGCTGGAAGGTGACGCAGTCAAAAGCCGAAGCGCGCCCGATTTACGACGCTGCGGCTAAAAAATCTCTGGCGGCGGAAGATAAAAAACTGGTCGACGTGCTGAAGCACGATCACGACGCCACGCGCGAATTCGTCAGCAAGCCGATCGGCAAATCCGCCGACAACATGTACAGCTTCCTGGCGCTGGTGCAGGACGACCCGACCGTTCAGGTCGTCAACATGGCGCAGAAAGCCTATGCGGAACACTATGTGCAGGGCGATCCGGATCTGGCAAAACTGCCGGTCCTGTCAGCGGCTGCGCCATTCAAGGTAGGCGGGCGTAAGAACGACCCGGCAAGCTATGTTGAAGTCGAAAAAGGCCAGCTGACCTTCCGTAACGCCGCCGATCTCTACCTCTACCCGAACACGCTGGTGGTGGTAAAAGCGACGGGCCAGGAGGTGAAAGAGTGGCTGGAGTGCTCTGCCGGACAGTTTAACCAGATTGACCCGCACAGCAGTAAGCCGCAGTCGCTGATTAACTGGGACGGCTTCCGTACCTATAACTTCGACGTGATCGACGGCGTGAACTACCAGATTGACGTCACCCAGCCGGCGAAATATGACGGCGAGTGTCAGGCGCTTAACCCGCAGGCGGAGCGCATCAAAAACCTGACCTTCAACGGCAAGGCGATCGACCCGAATGCCACCTTCCTGGTGGTGACCAATAACTACCGCGCCTACGGCGGTAAGTTTGCCGGTACGGGAGATAGCCACATCGCCTTTGCCTCGCCGGACGAGAACCGCTCGGTGCTGGCGGCGTGGATCAGCGCGGAGTCGAAGAAGGCGGGCGAAATTCATCCGGCGGTGGACAACAACTGGCGTCTCGCGCCGATCCACAGCGATACGAAACTGGATATCCGCATAGAAACGTCGCCGTCCGATAAGGCAGCCGCGTTTATCAAGGATAAAGCCCAGTATCCGATGAAGCAGGTCGCAACGGATGATATCGGGTTCGCGATTTATCAGGTGGATTTGAGTAAGTAAAAACAAAACGGCAACATACGTTGCCGTTTTTCGTGTTCGTTCCCTCTCCCTGTGGGAGAGGGCATCAGGCCGCACATATCCGGCTTTTACGCCGCGCGATCGTCCCGATTCGCCATCACCTTCGGCGTATTCACCTCAATCCAGTCCGCCAGCGCAGCGACTTTCTCGCTGACCTCAATCCCCATCGCCGTCAGGCTATACTCTACGTGCGGCGGCACCACCGGATACGACACGCGATCGACAAACCCGTCCTGCTCCAGCGCCTGGAGTGACTGGGACAGCATCTTTTCACTCACCCCGCCCATTTTACGACGCAGATCGCTAAAGCGATGCGTTCCCTGGCGCAGGGCCAGCAGAATCAGGACACCCCAGCGGCTGGTCACGTGTTTGAGCACCTCGCGTGAAGGGCACTGTTCCGCGAAAAGATTGCCATCGCGCATTTGTTCGCTGAGCGTCGGTATCGTTGTTTTCATACTTACCTTTTTGTACGTACTTACTAAAAGTTAGTAATGGTGCTAGTGTGCCACAACACCAGACAAACACGAAGGAGATTCATCATGATCGCGATTACCGGCGCTACCGGCCAGCTTGGCCATCTCGTTATCGAACAACTGCTGAAAACCGTACCGGCCAGCCAGATTGTGGCCATCGTACGTAACCCGGCGAAAGCGCAGGCCTTAAGCCAGCAGGGAATTGTGGTTCGTCAGGCGGACTACACGGATGAAGCCGCATTCACCGCCGCGCTGAGCGGCGTGGATAAGCTGCTGCTGATCTCTTCCAGCGAAGTCGGCCAGCGCGCGACCCAGCACCAGAACGTGATTAACGCCGCCAAAACGGCAGGCGTGAAATTTATCGCCTACACCAGCCTGCTGCATGCGGATACATCGCCGCTGGGTCTGCACGTTGAACACGTTGCCACTGAAAAAGCGCTGGCGGCGTCCGGCATCCCTTATACCCTGCTGCGCAATGGCTGGTATACCGAAAACTACCTGGCGAGCGCGCCGCCTGCGCTGGAACACGGCGTGTTTATTGGTGCGGCAGGCGAAGGCAAAATTGCCTCTGCCACCCGTGCAGACTATGCCGCGGCGGCAGCCAAAGTGATTGCTGAAGAGGGCCACGCGGGCAAGATCTACGAACTGGCGGGCGACCACGGCTGGACGCTGAGCGAACTGGCGGCTGAACTCAGCAAACAGAGCGGGAAGCCGGTAACCTACCAGAATCTCAGTGAAGCGGATTTTGCCGCCGCGCTGAAAAGCGTCGGTCTGCCTGCCGGACTGGCAGATATGCTGGCGGACTCCGATGTGGGTGCGTCCAAAGGGGGACTCTTTGACGATAGCCATACGCTGAGCAAACTGATCGGGCGCGCAACGACGCCGCTGGCGCAGAGTATTAAAGCCATTCTTTAACGGTGTCACCGTTCTTTCCTGCGGCCGGGTGATTTCCCTTACCCGGCCCGCTCATATTTATTAATAATAAAAACAGATATAACGATTAAAAGTCCGGGTATTCTTTATCCGTCGCGTACGTTATCGGTTTTTCAAATCCGGGAATGGTGATGCCATTCATATCAATCTTAATATCTTCCTCATTTATCCCCTGCTGGCCGAAAAAATAAATGACATTGAGTTCACCCTGCGACGCCGCCTCGTCGTAGGCGTTAGCCTGACGTCGCACCTGGCGATTACGCTGCTGATAATCCGCAAACACCGCGTCCCCATAGCGTTTGTGCAACCATTGATGGGTAAGCTTCGGCGAGTAAACCACCCCCGTGGCATTATTACCGCCAAAGCCTTTTGAATTAATAAAGGCGATTTGTCCCTGGTCTTCCTCTAATTTGCAGTCCTGAAGAGGAATGGTTAAGCGCGCGTTGTTCACCTGCGGCGCGATGTCGGACAAGCTTTTAATTCCCGGCAAAATACCATAGCGGAAGACGCCGAGGCAGCTGATTAGCTGGTCGCCGCTGGCGGGACCCAGGGAGTGGCCGAGATACGATTTCACCGCCGTCACCGGCCAGTCGCGAATCGAAAAGGCTTGCGCAACGCGGTCAAAAATATCCGCCTCTGAGACGCAATTCTTCGGCGTGCTTGAGCCGTGCGCCTGAATAAACGATCCCTTCTGCACCGTCTCCATCCCGGCCATCGATACCGCAGAGGCGACGGCTTTCGCCATGGTGATGTAGTTCCCCGGCCCCGGCGACGCAATAGAACGTTTAAAGCCGTCAGCGTTGATGAAGACATTCCCCACCGAACCGTGGATCTCTGCGCCAAGCTGCAGCGCCAGCTCGTCGTCCATTAACACGACATACTGGCTGGATTCCGCGATAACAAAACCGCAGCTGTGGCCAAACGGGCGGCTGCTGTTGCGCCAGTCGGCCGTTTCCGTTTCATCAATGTGCTTAAGCTTGCTCTCCGTTGCCAGGGCGCCCATGGCATCGAATCCTTCAATCACTTCTGAGGTCACCGGCGCTTCGGCGCTACCAACAACGGCTACGCGAATGCGCCCCGCTTTGATATCTTCGACTGCCGCATTCAGGTTATACAGAAACGTGGCGCATGCCCCCAGCGTGGCGCTGGTATGACCGACGCTACCCAGCACATACGCATTGAGGAAATCGGCGCACATGCTGTTCAGGCCCAGCGGGCACTGTTTGGCGCTGACGCGATGGCCTTTCAGGCGCGACTGCAGCATCCCGCCAAAGCCATAATCGTCGAGCTGCCCCATGATATTGCCCGAATAGACGCCGAGCTGATCCGGCGTGATTTTGGCCTGTATCTCTCGCCACGGGATCCCCAGGGCGTTGATGGCGTCTGACGCCCCGACAATCGCCATCTGTAACGCCCGCGGATGGAACTGCGAATTGTAATGGTCGCCCGGACGGAATCCCTGCGGCAACAGCCCTGCAGCCTGAACCTCCGTGCGCAGCAACGCCTCAATTTTGCAATCCATCTCTCCCTGAACGGTAATACGGACACGCCGATCCGCTAATTCTTCAACATGCCATCCCGCCGGTAAGGGTTGAGGTAATTGCCTGGCAGATATATTAAAACTGAATCCCTCTTCGCCTGAAACCATATTCAATTTTGCATGGCTGGCAATAGCATCGACATCAAAATAGTCGCGCGTAATTTTTCTGATAAGGGTTCCCTCAAGCACCTCGTCTTTTATCCTCGCGGCGGCCTGAGCAGGTGTGAATCTTTTACCGGAAATGTCGCAATACCCACCTTCATCATATTTAAGCACGCCCATCAGAATGGCTAACGATAATAACGTCTCCTGCCTTTCCTCTTCCGATAATGACTCAATAATCATTCGACGAAATGCATGATGTGAAGAACTACGACCAGCTGGACCATAGCCGCCAAAAGCCGTTATTACGGGTAATTTCACCATAATTTATTCTCTCGTGGTCGTGGATTTATTTTATTAAGCAAGTGCGATAATTTCAGATATTAGTTTACAAATTGCCAACAAAAGCTAATATGAAAATCCAGCCAAAACGCTGACTTTTTTGGCCAGGACAACGATGAGCCACCAAAAATAATAGTCAAAACAGGTATTAATCAAAAATGACAAATACACAAATAGGATTTGTGTTATGTGAACGCATGCTAAGTTCCGGTCTCAGTCTTCCGATTGAAATGTGGAAAGCGGCAGCCAGTAGCTATTTAGCTGAGCAAAAAACAACATCCCACGCAGGCACGCACAAACCGGAGAAGTCACCCTTCAGGCTCTGTCGCCCGGAGAATATTCTGAAGGTGAATACCATTGGCATAAACAGCGAGCCCATCCTGACGCACAGCGGCTTTAGCATTACCGCCGATACCACCCTTGCCGCAGACAGGCACTATGACGTTATCTATCTTCCTGCCCTGTGGCGCAATCCTCGCGCGGTGGTCAGACAAGAGCCTGAACTTCTGGAATGGCTGACCGAGCAGGCCGCGCGAGGAACCCGCATCGCCGCCGTCGGAACGGGCTGCTGTTTTCTGGCAGAGTCGGGATTGCTCAACGGAAAGCCCGCCACCACCCACTGGCACTACTTCAAACAATTCTCGCGTGACTACCCCAGCGTAAAATTACAGACAAAGCATTTTCTCACTCAGGCCGATAATATTTTCTGCGCTGCAAGCGTTAAGGCCCTGTCAGATCTGACGATCCATTTTATAGAAACGATATACGGGAAACGTGTAGCCACACATACTCAACGGACATTTTTCCATGAAATTCGTAGCCAGTTTGAACGTCAGTGTTACAGTGAAGAAAACAAGCCCCATCCGGATGAAGATATTATTCAAATTCAAATCTGGATAAAAGCCAACTGCGCCTCGGATATATCCATGCAGAATCTTGCAGATATGGCTGGCATGAGTTTGCGCAACTTTAATCGCCGCTTTAAAAATGCCACCGACATGTCCCCACTGCAGTATTTATTAACCGCCAGAATTGAATCCGCCATGACAATGCTGCAATCCACCAATCTGTGTATTCAGGAGATTGCGAATGCGGTTGGATATCAGGATATTGCGCACTTTAATCGCCAGTTTAAGCATAAAACAACGGTTTCACCGGGGGATTACCGTAAGACCGTCCGGGCAAAGATGTTTAGTGCATAAACTGCGGTCATCTCTGATAATGAAAAGATGACCACGAGGAGGCTCAACGTGCAAGGCGTACCTGAACAGTTTAATGATGAAAGAGACAGCGCGCGCTTTCGCCATCTGGCGCAGCTGCCGGGACTGGAGCTTTATCACGCGCATATTTCTGACTACGCCTTTGAGCCTCACACCCATGAAGCCTTCGGGATCGGCACGATTGAAACCGGTGCCGAACGTTTTCGCTATCGCGGTACCCAGCATCTCGCGGCGGAAAAATCCGTCGTTACCATGAACCCGGACGAGATCCATACCGGCGAATCCGCCACCGAAGGCGGCTGGCGCTACCGGATGGTCTATATCGAACCCGATCTTCTGGAAGAGGTGACCGGCCTCCGGCACTGGTGGTTTAGCGATGTCACGCGTCATGACCCGCTGCGCTCGCAGCAAATCGGCAGGCTGATTTACGGATTGTGGCATACGGACGATCCGCTTGCGCAAAAAGGATTACTGCTGGATCTGATTGCGACCTTCCAGCCGCTGGCCCATCACGCGCCGGTGATTCAGGAAGGCGCGCACCGCTTCGAACGCGTGCGCGAGTACCTGCACGACAACTACATGCACTCCCTGACGCTGGACGAGCTGGCCAGCGTCGTTTCGCTCAGCCCGTACCACTTCCAGCGCCAGTTCAAAGCCCATTTTCACGTTACGCCGCACCAGATGCTGATGGCCATTCGCCTCTGGCGCGCCAAAGCGTTCCTCACCCACGGCATGCCCGCCGCCGAAGTGGCAGCCGCGACCGGGCTGACCGACCAGTCCCATTTAACCCGCGCGTTTACCCGCCGCTATGGCATTACGCCCGTGCGCTACCAGAAGCAGGTCACCCGGCGCTAATGCGCAACCTCATACAATACGCGCGCATTTTCCCCTCCTACACTGCCTACAGCGTAAATACCTGTGGATGGAAAAATGATTAGTGGAGTGTTGTATGCCCTGCTGGCCGGGATGATGTGGGGGCTTATTTTTGTCGGCCCGCTGATCGTGCCCGAGTATCCGGCAATACTGCAGTCGACCGGACGCTATCTGGCGCTCGGGCTGATTGCCCTGCCCCTGGCGTGGCTGGGACGCGCGCGCTTGCGTCAGCTCAGCCGTCAGGACTGGGGCACCGCGCTGGCGCTGACCATGATGGGCAATCTTATCTACTACGTTTGCCTTGCGAGTGCCATTCAGCGTACCGGTGCGCCGGTATCTACCATGATTATCGGCACGCTGCCGGTCGTCATCCCCGTCTTTGCTAACCTGCTCTACAGCCACCGCGATGGCAAACTGGCGTGGTCAAAAATGATACCGGCGCTGGTATGCACCGCCGTGGGGCTGGTATGCGTCAATATTGCCGAGCTGCGTCACGGGCAGACGGATGTTGACCTGTGGCGTTACGGCTCTGGCATTGTGCTGGCGTTCATTTCCGTGGCGTGCTGGGCATGGTATGCCCTGCACAACGCGCGCTGGCTGCGGGAGAACCCGGACAAGCACCCGATGATGTGGGCGACGGCGCAGGCGCTGGTCACGCTGCCCGTCTCGCTGGTGGGCTATGCCGGGGCGTGCATCTGGTTAGGCCATCAACAGCCAGACTTCGCCCAGCCCTTCGGGCCAAGACCCTGGGTGTTTATTGGCCTGATGGTTGCGATTGCGGTGCTGTGCTCATGGGTGGGCGCGCTGTGCTGGAACATTGCCAGCCAGAAGCTGCCGACGGTGATTTTAGGGCCGCTGATTGTCTTCGAAACCCTGGCCGGACTGCTTTATACCTTCCTGATGCGCCAGAGCGTGCCGCCGCTATTCACGGCCTGCGGCATCGCGCTGCTGGTGGTGGGAGTGGTGATGGCGGTAAGAGCGAAGCCGGAAAAACCGAGGGTCGTTCCGGCTTCGGAGATGTGAGCATTGCCCAGCAGCGCTGCTGGGCAAGTCCTTAAAACGTTTCCCAGTTCCCTTCAGACGCCGCCGCTACGGGCTGCGCTTTAGGTACATAGGTTTTCACCGGCGCCGCTTTGACCGCCTGGTTGCGGGTGATTTTGAACACCGCCACCGCTTCGTTCAGGCGGGCAGCCTGATCTTCCAGCGCCGCCGCCGCGGCCGCAGATTCCTCTACCAGCGAGGCGTTCTGCTGGGTCACGCGGTCCATCTCGGCTACCGCCTGGCCCACCTGGTCGATACCGCGGCTCTGCTCGTCAGAGGCCGAGGCAATTTCACCCATGATGTCCGTCACGCGGGTGACCGCATTGACGATCTCTGCCATCGTCTCCCCGGCTTCGTTAACCAGCTGGGAGCCCGCGTTCACGCGCTCGCCGGAATCATCGATAAGCGCTTTGATCTCTTTCGCCGCCTGGGCGCTGCGCTGGGCGAGAGTACGCACTTCTCCTGCCACCACCGCAAAACCACGGCCCTGCTCGCCTGCACGCGCCGCTTCCACCGCAGCGTTCAGCGCCAGGATGTTAGTCTGGAAGGCAATACCGTCGATTACGTTAGTAATTTGCGCGATTTTACTGGAGCTGGTGGCGATTTCGTCCATCGTACGCACCACGCCTTCAACCACGTTACCGCCCTTCTTCGCCGTAGAGGAGGCGTCCAGCGCCAGACGGGAAGCCTGACGCGCGTTATCGGCGTTCTGCTTCACGGTTGCCGTCAGCTGCTCCATGCTGGCTGCCGTCTCTTCCAGAGACGCGGCCTGCTGCTCGGTACGGGAAGAGAGGTCATTACTGCCCGCAGAGATTTCGCCTGCACCGGTGTAAATCGTATCTGCGCCTTCACGCACCACGCCCACGGTGTTCGCCAGCGAGGTCTGCATCTCCTGAACGTTACGCGCCAGGATAGCCATTTCGTTCTTACCTTCAGCCTGAATCGGCTGGGTTAAATCCCCTGCCGCAATGGCGCGAATATGGTTAATCACCTCTTCCAGAGGCAGCAGCAGCACGCGGCGCATGGCTACCCAGCTGGAAATAATCACCACAATCACCAGCAGCATGACCGCAGAGAGGATCCACAGGATGCGCTTGTAGTCGCTTTCATTGTCCTGGATGCCTTTATCGGTAAGCGTTGCCTGCGCTTCGCGCCACTCGCGGTAAACCGCCTGCATCGCGGTCTGCTTTTGCTCCGCGTTCTGCTTGAACATGTCTTCCAGATTGCCCTGGCTCAGCAGAACGTTCATTTGCGTCAGCGTTGCAGAGTAAATGCGGTACTGCTCTTCGAGCCGGTTAGCCAGGTTCTCGTCCAGGCCCGGCGTATTTGGCAGGGCATAGTATTTATCGTAATGGACCTGCGCATCGGCGAGCAGATTTTTCGCCGTGTTGACCAGCTCATTAAGCTGCCCACCGTTAATCTGAGAGGCCATGCTGCTTTGCAGACGCAGCATCCCGCGGTTCAGCGTCACGCGCGCCTGGTTCAGGCTGATCCACGCATCGGTAAACTCCGCCACGTTCTTGCTGGAGAGCTGCGACACGGTGAAATTGTCTTTATCGTTATTCAGCGCGTTGATAAAGATACCCGCGGAAATCACTTGCATGATGCCGAGCACAAGCAGCACCGAAATCAGAAGGGTAATGACTTTTATACGTTTAAACATGCGTTGCCTTTGTTATATGCAGGTTTGTCTGACGTGGATATATCGGCAGGCGCGGCGGGTTGTTTACTGTTTCTACACCTTTAAAAAGTTTCTAAACCACTTTCCTAAGTCCATTCAGAGAGTTAAATGGGGTATTTTTTTGTGATCTGCATCTCACTTTTCCCCTTCCCTCTAAAGGGTTATAGCGCTGGCTTAAAGATGCATTTAATATACATCTTATATTATTGATGACGAGGTAACTGCTATGGCCTTTCGCGACCAACCCCTTGGCGAGCTGGCGCTCTCCATTCCTCGCGCTTCTGCGCTGTTTCGTAAATACGATATGGATTACTGCTGCGGCGGTAAGCAAACCCTGGCGCGTGCGGCCTCACGCAAGGAACTGGACGTTGAGGTGATTGAAGCAGAGCTGGCGCAGCTGGCCGGGCAGCCCGTCGACAAAGACTGGCGAACCGCCCCGCTCGCTGAAATCATCGACCATATCATCGTGCGATACCATGACCGTCACCGTGAACAGCTGCCGGAACTGATCCTGCAGGCGACCAAAGTTGAGCGCGTTCATGCCGACAAACCTTCCGTACCGCGCGGTCTGGCGAAATACCTGACCCTGCTGCATGAAGAGCTTTCCAGCCACATGATGAAAGAAGAGCAGATCCTCTTCCCGATGATTAAACAGGGAATGGGAAGCCAGGCTATGGGGCCTATCAGCGTGATGGAAAGCGAGCACGATGATGCGGGTGAGCTGCTGGAAGTGATCAAACACACCACCCACAACGTCACGCCGCCGCCAGAAGCGTGCACAACGTGGAAAGCGATGTACAACGGCATTAACGAGATGATTGACGACCTGATGGAACACATCAGTCTTGAGAACAACGTTCTGTTCCCGCGGGCATTAGCTGGGGAATAGAAAAACTAAAAACGGCAACCGAAGTTGCCGTTTTGCTTTTACCTTACGCCTGCCATACGTTTCTTACCGATAAACACCCAGCCCAGCCCCAGTGCGATAAACCACAGCGGCGTGACGATGAGTGCCTGACGGGTATCATCTTCCAGCGTCAGCAGAACCAGCACAAAGACGAAGAACGCCATGCACACCCAGCACATCAGCTTGCCCAGCGGCATCTTGTAGATCGATTTTTCATGCAGGTGCGGGCGTTGCTTGCGGTACACCAGGTATGAACAGAGGATAATGGTCCAGACGAACATAAACAGGATCGCAGAGACCGTGGTGATCATGGTGAACGCGCCAATCACGCTTGGGTTCACGTAGAGCATCACCACGCCGCCCAGCAGGCACATGCAGGAGAAGGTCAACCCTTTTGCCGGTACCGCGCGCTTGGACAGCTTGGCGAACGCGCTCGGCGCCACGCCTTCCTGCGCCAGACCAAACAGCATACGGCTGGTGGAGAACACGCCGCTGTTCGCGGAAGACGCCGCAGAGGTCAACACCACGAAGTTAATCAGGCTCGCGGCAGCAGGCAGGCCTACCAGCACGAACAGCTCAACGAACGGGCTCTTGGTTGGCACCACGGAGCTCCACGGCGTCACGGACATAATGACGATCAGCGCGAAGACGTAGAACATGATGATACGCAGCGGAATAGAGTTAATCGCACGCGGGAGAGACTTCTCGGGATCTTTGGTCTCCGCTGCCGTCGTGCCCACCAGCTCAATGCCCACGAACGCAAATACCGCGATCTGGAAGCCGGCAAAGAAGCCGCTAATGCCTTTCGGGAACCAGCCGCCGTCATTCCACAGATGGGTAAACGACGCCTGAATGCCCGTTGGCGACTGGAAGTGGGTGAGCACCATCACCAGACCCACGACGATAAGCCCGACAATCGCCACGATTTTGATCATCGCGAACCAGAACTCCATCTCACCGAACATTTTAACGGTGGCGAGGTTGAGGCTCAGCAGCAGAACAATGACCGCCAGCGAGGCGACCCAGTCCGACAGCCCCGGGAACCAGAACTGCGCGTAGGCGGTAATCGCCACGACGTCCGCCATACCGGTGACGACCCAGCAGAACCAGTAGGTCCAGCCGGTGAAATAGCCCGCCCACGGCCCGAGCAGGTCAGAAGCGAAGTCGCTAAAGGATTTGTATTCGAGGTTCGAGAGCAGCAATTCACCCATTGCACGCATCACGAAGAAGAGCATAAAACCGATGATCATATAAACGAAGATGATCGACGGTCCGGCGAGACTGATGGTTTTGCCTGACCCCATAAACAGCCCGGTACCGATGGCACCCCCAATCGCAATGAGCTGAATATGACGGTTTGTGAGATTGCGCCGTAGCGACTGTTCAGACGACGCCTCTTCGTCGGCGACGACTTTGACCTGATCTACCATGTGATATTTTCCTGTTTATGCCTGTCTGTGTTGTTAAGGCTCTTCTGGCCTTTAAATACGTCAAAAGATGACGTTCCCTTGTAAGGGCTAATCGATATTAGGTAAGAATCGGCGGGATGAATACTATGATTTAGATATTATGTTAATAATATGTTGAAAGTGAGTGTCATATCACTCATACAGCGCGAAACAGCTCACAAAAATACACGCAACAGTTTCGTTTGCAAGATAAAATGTTGATAGCACCGTAACTATAGGTTTTTACACTATTTTCCTCTCCCCAACCGGGAAGAGGAAATAAGAAAAGTCGATTACAGAATTTCCAGCAGCTCGACTTCAAAGACCAGGGTGCTGAATGGCGGAATGGACGCGCCAGCGCCGCGCTCGCCGTAGGCCAGGTTATGCGGGATAGTCAGTTCCCATTTGGAACCGACCGGCATCAGGGTCAGAGCTTCGATCCAGCCTGCGATCACGCCGTTGACCGGGAATTCAGCCGGTTCGCCGCGCGCCACGGAGCTGTCGAACACGGTACCGTCGATCAGTTTACCGGTGTAATGCACGCGAACGTGGTCGGTACGCGCCGGGATTGCGCCGTCGCCCTGATTGATCACGCGGAACTGCAGACCGGATTCAGTGCTGTTCACGCCTTCACGCTCGCGGTTCTCTTCCAGATATTTCACACCTTCGGCAGCCATCTCTTCGAAGCGCGCGCGACGCACGGCGTCAGCACGTTCGTGGATTTCACGCAGCGCACGGTGCACAACGTCTACCGGAACGGCAGGCTGTTTGCCTTCCAGCGCGTCAGCGATACCCGCCACCAGCGCTTCAGGTAACAGACCTTCCAGGCCGGATTCGCTCAGCTGCTGTCCTACCTGCAAGCCGATACCGTAACTTGCCTGCGCTTCGATAGTGTCAAAAGTCGGGGTGGTCATGGGTTTTCCTTCCATCACATTTAAAGTAGCGGGCAGCATATCAGCCATGCCCTTATGGGTAAAACTTTGTCTGAAGTTAAGGTGACAAACCGCGACGAAACAGAAACAATAGAGATAACCAGGATTAATCCCGAACTGATGTCACGGATGTCGGGTTTACTACGCCGTTCAGGCAGTTAGCAAACTATACTTCGGAGCACAGGATAAAAAATACGCGGAGCAGGAGGAGTGCCATGCCCGGGCGATTTGAACTGAAACCTACCCTGGCGAAAATCTGGCAGGCGCCGGACAATTTTCGCATCATGGACCCGCTGCCTCCTCTGCATCGCAGAGGGATCATCATTGGCGCGCTGATGGTGATCGTGGGCTTCCTGCTTCCTTCCGGGGGCGATGATGTCGATACCGCACCCGTCACCCGCAATGCTCAGCTGGATATTCAGTCGCAGACGCGGCCACAGCCTGACGCACAGCCGATGCAGACGCAGCTTGTGACCCCGTCTAACGATCCGGGTCAGGTCGCGCCGGTTGAGCCAGAACCCATTCAGGATGAACAGCCGCAGGATCAAGCCGCCGCCCCGTCTCAGCCTCAGACGCAACAGCCTACCGGCATTGAGCAACAGTGGCGTTCCTATCGCGTAGAGCCGGGCAAAACGCTGGCACAGCTGTTCCGCGACCACAACCTGCCGCCAACCGACGTGTATGCCATGGCGAAGGTGGAAGGTGCGGGTAAGCCGCTCAGTAGCCTGCAGAATGGTCAGATGGTACAGATTCGCCAGAATGCCAGCGGGGTGGTGACAGGGTTAACGATTGATACAGGAAGTGGGCAACAGGTACTGTTTACCCGCCAGCCAGACGGCAGTTTCATCAGGGCGCGTTAAGACCCGGATCTGTAAAAAGCAAAACGCCGGCACAAGGCCGGCGTTTCAACGTGAGCTGAGTAAAAAATTACTCAGCTACAACGTTAACAACCAGTTTAGCGAACACTTCGCTGTGAACCTGGAAGTCAACTTCGTGCTCACCAGTGGTACGCAGAACGCCGTTCGGCAGACGAACTTCGCTCTTAGCCACTTTAACGCCTGCTGCAGAAACTGCATCAGCGATATCGCGGGTACCGATGGAACCGAACAGTTTACCTTCGTCGCCTGATTTAGACGCGATGGTAACGGTGCCCAGTGCGTTGATTGCTTCAGCGCGAGCGTTAGCAGCCGCCAGAACGTCAGCCAGTTTGGCTTCCAGTTCAGCGCGACGTGCTTCGAAAAACTCTACGTTTTTCTTGGTAGCTGGAACAGCTTTACCCTGTGGAACCAGGAAGTTACGTGCGTAACCCGCTTTAACGTTAACCTGATCACCCAGGCTGCCCAGGTTTGCTACTTTATCAAGCAGAATAACTTGCATTACCTTATCCTCTTAAAGTCGTATTAATGGACCGTGCCCGATTACTGATGACGATCAGTGTACGGCAGCAGGGACAGGTAGCGAGCGCGTTTGATAGCGCGAGCCAGCTGACGCTGGTATTTTGCACGAGTACCGGTGATACGGCTTGGGACAATCTTACCGCTTTCGGTGATGTAGTTTTTCAGCGTTGCGATATCTTTATAGTCGATCTCTTGAACGCCTTCCGCGGTGAAACGGCAGAACTTGCGACGACGGAAATAACGTGCCATATGGCTAGTCTCCAGAATCTATCAAATCAATCTGCTCGGCATGCAGAACCATTTTGCTCAGGCCGTTCTTTGCCTTGTGGCAAGAGATGAACCCCTGAACGATTACTGCGCTACCGACCGTTAAACTGTGAGTAATGGCCTGGTTTTCGTGTCCGCTAATAATAACGGGCATTTGGCACCACGCCTGCCGGTGAAACCCGGCTTCCTCTTGCACAGAACGATGCTCAAGCACGAACTGGCAATGCGGAATTCCTGATGGACTGACCTTTCGAAGGGGAGCCCTGCATACGATGCCGGACAACGCCAGACGGTTGGTCATCAGAAATTACTCTTCAGAATCCCCAGCATCAGAATCATCTGCGGTTTCGTTTGCGAAATCATCGCGACGCTCACGGCGCTCGTCTTTCGCTTTAACCATCGGAGATGCTTCGGTAACTGCGTTTTTGGTACGCATAACCATGCTGCGGATAACGGCATCGTTGAAGCGGAAGGTAGTTTCCAGCTCATCGATCACTTCCTGCGGCGCTTCAACGTTCATCAGAACGTAGTGTGCTTTGTGCAGTTTGTTGATCGGGTAAGCCAGCTGACGGCGGCCCCAGTCTTCCAGACGGTGGATCGTACCTTCTGCACCAGTGATGGCAGCAGAGTAACGCTCGATCATACCCGGAACCTGTTCGCTCTGGTCAGGATGGACCATAAAAACGATTTCGTAATGACGCATCGAATTGCTCCTTACGGATTATTCAGCCTCCTGTCTGGGTCAGCCGAGGCCCGGGGAGGCAAGGAACGTGTTAAAGGTCGGCTGAAAAATTGACGCGTCATAATACTTGCGCGCCCCTGGAAACTCAAGCTGATTGCACAAATAATTCGCACAAAGCGCGAAGCGGGTCTAAGTGGGTGATTTAAAATTGGCCACACCCGGAAGCGTTGTTTTTTTGAACAACTGCATCAGAAATGGTCACGCATCCCCGCCGGATGAGTGATTACACTTTAATCAGAGATCGCCTGAATTAAAGAAGGAGCATCCCCCCTCTCGCAGCACGTAGTCGTGGAGCGCATATCATGAAAAAAATCGCATTAGCCATAATGGCGGCGCTTTTGCTCAGTGCAAACGCGATGGCAGCCATCAAGATAGACAGCCGACAGGCCAGAAACATGGATGATGTGCAAAGCTTGGGCGTAATTTACATCAATCATAATTTCGCCACGGAAAGTGAAGCAGATCAGGCATTAAACGCAGAAACCGATGCGCAGGGCGCAACCTATTACCACGTGATGTTAACCCGTGAGCCCGGCAGCAACGGCAACATGCACGCCAGTGCAGATATTTACCGATAACGCTTTAACGCTAGCACCAGGAAAGCCAATAACGAGAACATAGCCATAGATGACGTTGCCCCCTGCCCGGGGGCTTTTTTTTGTGAATGGCTCCGGAATACTCCCGGTAAAAGAGCCCCCTGAGATCATCCACAAGCGGGAAGATATGGACATCAAAGTCCTGCGCGTTTAAAGGTGCTGGCGGAAAAACGCCACCGTAGCGTCGAGCGCCGTTGGCGTAATACGGTGGCGGACGCCCGGTTCCCACAGACAGGTCAGATTACCGTCCAGCCCTTCATTCATTAACGCCTGCTGCAGACGGAAGGTTCCCTCAGGCGGGACCACATCATCCGCGTCACCGTGCCACAGCAGCAGCGGGCGATCGGCCACGCGCGGCAATGCCCGGGTCACTTCCCACTCTGCCAGCGTCGCGGTTATTTCCGTTAAATCCTGAGGGGGAAAGAGGGTCTTCGCCAGCGAAGTAAAGTAGCCCGAGCCCATCAGACAGGCGACAGACTTCACTTCAGGATGATGCGTCATAATCCCCAGCGCCGTCATACCGCCCATCGATGCCCCGGCTACCGCCAGACGATTGTCGGCCACCAGCCCTGCCTCATAAAGCGCATCGCGCAGCCCGGAAAACTCGGTCAGACTCCCGTGCAGAATCTGCCAGAACTGCCCCAGCCGCGCCTGTTCATTACCCGTAAAGCGTGCGCCGTGGTCGGGTGCATCTGGCATCACCACGCGAAAACCCGCCTGCGCCAGCGCTACCGCAAAATAACTGTAAACCAGCTTCGATGAGGTAAACCCGTGATAAAAAACCACAACAGGCAGCGGTTTATCACGTTTACCCGCCGGCATCGCGTGTAAAATTTCATGGTCGCCGAGGTGGCGTATTTCAATTTCAATCATTGTCGACCCTGTGCGAATCTATGATTCATAATGTTGAGAACTGGGTTACGCTTTCGCGTCATTTTCATTCGAAATATACGTCCCAGATAACACTTCGGGAACATTCCCCCAAAACTAAATTCACAGACAACTACACTATGGCTATCAGGAAACGAGATATGGTTATGCGCAGGTTTGCTGCTTTATTGCTGGTGTTTCTGCTGAGTGGCTGTAGCGCGCTGCAGGGAACACCGCAACCCGCTCCACCGGTCGCCGATCATCCACAGGAGATTCGTCGTAATCAGACGGAAGGATTACAACGAATGGGCACCATCTCCGCGCTGGTTCGCGGTTCTCCGGATGACGCAGAATCGGCAATAAAAGCGCAGGCCGTCGCCGCCAAAGCAGATTATTACGTCATCATTATGATCGACGAAACCATCATAACGGGACAGTGGTACTCACAGGCCATTTTGTACCGTAAATAATGGTTTTCCTTTGAACGAGATTTACACTGCTTTGCGTCCATAGACATTTTCCTGTCCACAATAAACTCCACGCCCGCATCAATGGAAGGGAGTTTATTAGCGAAGGATTGCCCGGCGGATACCGGATATATGTGAAATGGAGCTGACAATGAAACGAACTCTTGCTTTGACCTCACTGTTGCTCTCAGCAGGCCTGCTGAGCACCACCGCGCAGTCAGCAGAATTCGCCAGTGCTGATTGTGTAACTGGCCTGAATGAAATTGGCCAGATCTCCGTGAATAATATCTCGGGGAGCCCGCAAGACGTTGAACGTGTCGTGGCATTAAAGGCCGATGAGCAGGGTGCTTCATGGTATCGCATCATCCAGATGCAGGAAGATAACCATATCGATCGCTGGCGGGTACAGGCCATTCTCTACGTGTAATATCCTTCCTGATAAAAGCCACTTATTTTTAGTGGCTTTTCGTTTTTGCAAATTTTTTATCTTATATAAAACCAATAAAGAACAATTAAATAACATTTTGTTACATTAAAACAGTAAACGTAATCTCCGCTCTGCCGTTGAAGAACCATAACTTTTCAATGATGAGCAATTTATGATCAACTTTTTCCGCCGTGCGGGCCTGGGATCGAAACTCTCGCTGCTGACTGGCGTCAGTGTCGCCACGCTGTTTCTGCTATTCACTTTTCTGCTCAGCCAAAAAGCCAGCCAGCAGCTTGAAGCCCTTGCGGTCGAAGATCTGCATAATCAGTCCACCGGCATGGTCGACATGGTGCAGATGTTTAATACCAGCCTGAGTGAAGAGGTTGAGAGCTATACACGTCTGTTTACCACCTTTTTACCGCAGCCTCTGAACATTGATAATTCCCAACCCCAGACGATTAACGGACTTAGCGTTCCGCTTCTGAAAGGCGGAGACACCGGGCTGCATGAAAATAACACCCTTTCGGACGAGTTCCTGAACCGTACGGGCGCCATTTCGACGCTGTTTGTACGCAGCGGTAACGACTTTGTTCGCGTAGCCACTTCCCTGCGCAAAGAGAATGGCGATCGGGCAATGGGTACCGTTCTGGATAACGCCAGCCCGGCCTTTGCTGCCGTCAACAAAGGTGAAGTCTACCGCGGCCTGGCGCTGCTGTTCGGCAAACGCTACATCACCCAGTACCAGCCCGTTAAAAACGTCGAAGGGCAGGTCATTGCGATCGTCTTTGTCGGGGTGGACATCACCCACTCCTGGAACGTCATGCGCGAGAAAATCCTCAACCGCCGCCTGGGCGAGAGCGGTCACTTCTTCGTGCTGGATCGCAGCAACGGCAAAACGCGCGGGCAATACCTGTTCCATGCCGGCGAAGAGGGAAAACTGCCGAAGTGGGACGGCGCGACGCTGCAACAGCTTCTGAGTGACAAACCCGGCACGCTGGAGCGTACAAGCGACGACGGTCGCACGCTGAAAATGGCTTATACCCCGCTGCCGGGCTGGAACTGGACTATCGTGGGCGAAGTGGATAAATCGGTGCTGCTCTCAAGCGTTACCGCCATGCGCGATCGCTTCCTGCTGGCCGGCGTGGTCTTATCCATCCTTTTTGCTGGCCTGTTCGTGGTCATTATTCGCCGCGTACTGACCCGACCGCTGCGCAACGTGATCCATCTTGCCCGGCAATATGCCGCAGGGGATCTCCGTTCCAGCCTGCCCGTGACGCGTCAGGACGAAGTCGGCCAGCTGATCGATGCTATCAACGGCATCGGCGGCGGCCTGCAAAAAATTGTCCTGCAGGTTCGTGAGGCAGCAGGCGAGATCCATTTGGGCACCAACGCGCTGGCCGCCGACACTGGCGAGATTTCAGAGCAGATCAACAAGCAGGCCAGCAGCGTGGAGGAGACGTCCGCCAGCATGGAGCAGCTGGCCGCCACCGTGCAGCAAAATGCCGCCAACATGGAGCAAACGCAGCAGCTGGTGGGTGAAACCTCGTTCGCGGTCCATCAGGGCGGTGAGACGGTCACCCACGCGGTGTCGACCATGGACGACATTCGCGAAGCGTCAAAACGCATCGAAGACATCACGCGCGTGATCGAATCCATCGCTTTCCAGACCAACATTCTGGCGCTGAATGCGGCAGTGGAAGCGGCCCGCGCAGGCGAGCACGGAAAAGGGTTTGCGGTAGTCGCGCAGGAAGTTCGCGCGCTGGCGGGACGCAGCGCTAACGCGGTGAAGGAGATTGAACAGCTGATTGGCGATACGCTCAGAAAAGTGAGTGAGGGTCATGCGCTGTCTGAACGGACGCGCCTGGCGATGGATGACATCATCATTCATATCGATAACATCAGCCAGCTGGTCACCGAGATTAACCATGCCTCACGCGAGCAGTCCGCCGGGATCGGCCAGGTGAACCTCGCCATGACCCATATTGGCGAAGCGTCGCATATCAATGCCGACCGCATCTCACGCAGCGAGCAAACCGCTCAAACGCTGCGCGAGAAGGGTTCACACCTGACTCAGCTGGTGAGCCTGTTCCAGCTAAAAGGCTAACCGACTCTGCCCGTCGCACGCAGCAGCAGGTCGCTTTGCACCTGCTCGCTCATCAGCGTGCCGCCACGGGTGTCAAGCATCATGCGGCACCACGCCTGCGCCACCGGGGGCGATGCGTGCCGTAGTATCTGGCTTCCGGTACCCAGCAAGAAAAGCTGCTGCGCGATCTCCCGCGCCTGCGCCTCCTGCGGTTTACGCAGTTTTTGCTGAAGCTGTCGCCAGCTGCGATCGAAGTGTCTGTCCTGCCCTTTCACCTGCGCAAACTCGTCGGCAAGCAGGTCGTGAATACCCGGCTGCTTCGCCAGCACGCGCAGCACGTCCAGACACATGATATTACCTGACCCTTCCCAGATGCTGTTCACCGGCATCTCGCGGTACAGGCGGGGCAGTTCGCTCTCTTCGCAATATCCGATCCCGCCCAGCACCTCCATCGCCTCAGCGACAAACGGGATGCCCGCTTTACAGACGCTAAATTTCGCCGCCGGGGTAAACAGCCGCGCCCAGGCGGCCTCTTGCGGATCTGCGCGTTTATCCCACGCGCGGGCCAGGCGGAACAGCAGCGCCGTGTGCCCCTCCAGCACCAGCGCCATCCGGCTTAGCACTTCGCGCATTAGCGGCTGATCGATGAGATTTTTGCCGAAGGTTTGACGCTGATGGGCATGGTACAGCGCCACCGAGAGCGCCCGACGCATCAGTCCGTGGCTACCCAGCGCGCAGTCAAAGCGCGTCAGACCGCCCATTTTGAGGATCTGCCGTACCCCTTCGCCCTCTTCCCCCAGCAGCCAGCCGGAGGCATCGAGGAACTCCACCTCGCTGCTGGCGTTGGAGCGGTTCCCGAGCTTGTCCTTGAGGCGCTCCAGCCGGACGGCGTTGCGCTGTCCGTCAGGCAAAAAGCGCGGCACAAAAAAGCAGGATAGCCCGCCCTTCGCCTGGGCCAGCACCAGATGCGCATCGCTTTGCGGGACGGAGAAAAACCATTTATGCCCCACCAGCCTGTAGCTGCCGTCACTGCATTTTTCCGCTTTGGTGGTGTTGCTAAGCACGTCCGAGCCGCCCTGCTTTTCCGTCATCCCCATGCCAATCAGCAGGCCGCGCTTTTGCGCGCCAGGGGCAAGGTGCGGATCGTAGCGATCGCTGAGCAGCGGCGTCAGCCAGTCGTGAAATAGTTTGGGGAGCGCCTGCTGCAGCAGCGGCGTGGCGGCGAACGTCATGGTGACCGGGCAAAGCGTGCCCGCCTCCACCTGAGCATGAAGCACAAAGCGTGCGGCCCGAGCGACAAACGCCCCTTTACGCGCCTCCTCTTCCCACGCCAGGTTATGCACGCGGTTGGCGCAAAGCCCCTGCATCAGCAAGTGCCATGCCGGATGAAAACGCACGTCGTCCAGCCGCTCCCCGGTGGCGTCATAGCGTAGTAACTCCGGAGGATTAACGTTTGCCAGCCGGCCCAGCTCCAGCGACTCCGCGGTGCCTAACTGCTGTCCGATGCTGGCGAGCAGCTCAATATCCCACTCGGCCCCTTCACGCGCGACCGCATCGCGCAGGGCGCAGTCCGAGAGGAAAAGGTTGCTGTTGGAAAGCGGTGCAGGTTGATTGAAAACGGTATGGGTCTGCCAGTGCATGCTGTCTCCCTCCTTCAGTGGCAATGACGATAAGTATGGACAGACCGCGCGCACGCTGCATGGGAGGGGAGTCACACGTTCACGATCCCGCTGATATCATTCGTGAAATAGCTCACAGAACATAAGAATAAACTATTTCATGACTCCGCTTTTGTTGAATAATTTATTCTTACAACCTTAAGTGAGGATCGTTATGCAACCGGACGCGCACAAGCGTGCATTAATTGCAGGCTCCATTGGTAACTTTATCGAGTGGTATGAGTTTGCGGTCTACGGTTTTCTGGCGACCGTCATTGCGAAAAACTTCTTCCAGCTTGAAGGAGAGGCGGGGCTGACCAGCCTGATCCTCACCTACGCCTCGTTTGCCATCGCCTTCTTCTTCCGCCCGCTGGGTGCGGTGGTGTTTGGCCGCATCGGCGACCGGATTGGCCGTAAACCGACGCTAATCATCGTGCTGGTGCTGATGACGCTCGCTACCGCCGCTATCGGCATTGTGCCGGTCTACGCCAGCATCGGCATTGCCGCGCCGCTCATTATTACGCTGCTGCGCATACTGCAGGGGCTGTTCGCGGGCGGCGAGTACGGCGGTGCGGTCTCGCTGATGACGGAGTTCGCCCCGCGCGGCAAGCGTGGGCTCTATGGCGCGTGGCAGTCCTTTACGGTGGCGCTGGGGCTGCTGGCAGGCGCAGGCATCGTGGCGCTGCTCTCCGCCCTTCTCACGCCAGAGGCATTGCACGACTGGGGCTGGCGCATTCCGTTCTTCCTGGCGCTGCCTATGGGCGTTGTGGCGCTGTGGCTTCGCGTCAGTATGGAAGAGACACCGAGCTTTGTGCAGCAGCAGGATAAACCGGCTGTCGCTCAGGCGGATACTGCCGCCACGCTCCGGGCCATCGGGATGGGGATTGGGCGCGTCATGGTCTGGTCTGCGGCGGGATATACCTACCTGGTGATTATGCCGACCTATCTGCAGTCGGCGCTGCACACCGGGTTTAACCAGGCGCTCTTGATAGCGGTGATTTCGAATATTGGGTTTGCGCTGACCATCATTCCGTCGGGGATCCTGAGCGACCGGATCGGGCGCCGCACGGTGATGATTCTCGCCACCGCGCTGCTGCTGATCCTCGCCCTGCCGCTGCTGAAAATCCTGCAGGCGGAGTCCAGCACGCTAGCGGTGAAGGCTGTTGTGGTGCTGATTGCGGGCGGTCTGGTGGGCATGCTGGCGGGTCCGGGCCGGCGATGCTGTCTGAGATGTTCCCGACGCGCGTGCGCTATACGGGGCTGGGGCTGGCCTACTCGTTGTCGAACGCGATCTTCTCGGGATGCGCGGGGTTAATCATTACCGGGCTGATTAAGCAGACGGGCAACCTGGATATTCCGGCGTATTACGTGATGGTAACGGCGGTAGTGAGTATTTTCGCGCTGATGACGCTGAGGAAGGACGACCATTTGCGGTCGCTAGAGGAGTGAGGTTGTTTTGCCGGGTGGCGGCTTCGCCTTACCCGGCCTACAAAACCCGTAGGCCCGGTAAGCGAAGCGCCACCGGGCGAAAATCAGCTACGCTGACGCACCGCTTCAAACAGGCAGATGCCCGTCGCAACGGAAACGTTCAGGGACGACACGCTGCCCGCCATCGGGATACTAATCAGCTCGTCGCAGTGCTCGCGGGTCAGACGACGCATGCCTTCGCCTTCCGCACCCATCACCAGCGCCAGACGGCCGGTCATTTTGCTCTGGTACAGAGTATGATCCGCTTCACCGGCGGTACCGACGATCCAGATATTCTCTTCCTGCAGCAGACGCATGGTGCGCGCCAGGTTAGTCACGCGGATCAGCGGAACGTTTTCCGCCGCGCCGCAGGCCACCTTCTTCGCCGTCGCGTTCAGCTGCGCGGAGCGATCTTTCGGCACGATCACCGCATGCACGCCCGCCGCATCGGCGCTGCGCAGGCACGCGCCGAGGTTGTGCGGATCGGTAACGCCGTCGAGGATCAGGAAGAACGGGTTATCCAGCTCGGCAATCAGATCCGGCAGATCGTTTTCCTGATACTGACGACCCGGCTTCACGCGGGCAATGATCCCCTGGTGGACCGCGCCTTCGCTTTTCTCATCCAGGAACTGGCGATTCGCCAGCTGGATCACCACGCCCTGTGCTTCCAGCGCGTGGATCAGCGGCATCAGACGCTTATCTTCACGCCCTTTCAGAATAAACACTTCCTGAAAACGCTCCGGTGCGCGCTCGAGAAGGGCCTGCACCGCGTGGATGCCGTAAATCATTTCACTCATTGATGGTTCTCGTAATAAGTATTTCCCCTCCCCCCGCTGGGGAGAGGGTCAGGTTGAGGGGAGAATTTACTCCGCCTGCTTTTTCTTGGCCGCGCGCTTCGCTTTGGTGGCGGCAGCGATTTTCTGCGTTTTCGCGGAAGGTTTTTTCGCTGAACGGGCTTCTTTCTTCGCCGCCTTCGGCTTCTGTTTCTTCTCGCCGCGGAACGCGCTGTCCGGCTCGAAGTTTACCTTCTTGCCCGCCTGACGACGTTTACCGCCGCCCGGTTTACCGTTACCGGTTTTTTTCGCCCTTTCACGCTCGGTTTTACCGACGTTACGCGGCGCGCGCTCGCTGGAGATCAGGCTGAAGTCGATCTTACGGTCGTCCATATTCACGGCTTCGACCTTCACTTCCACACGGTCGCCCAGACGGTAGGTCTGGCCGCCAGATTCGCCAATCAGGCGCTGGCCGACCTGGTCGAAGCGGTAGTAGTCGTTATCCAGGCTGGAGACGTGCACCAGACCGTCGATGAACAGCTCGTCCAGACGAACGAAGAAACCAAAGCCGGTCACGCTGGCAATCACGCCTTTGAAGACGTTACCGACCTGATCGAGCATAAAGTCACACTTCAGCCAGTCCGCCACGTCGCGTGTTGCTTCATCGGCACGACGTTCGGCCATGGAGCAGTGCTGACCCAGCTGCAGCATCTCTTCCATCGAATAGTGGTAGCCACCGGTTTCGGTGGTGTTCCCTTTATGGCCCTGCTCCTGCGCCAGCAGATACTTGATCGCACGGTGCAGAGAGAGGTCAGGATAACGACGGATCGGCGACGTAAAGTGGGCGTAAGACTGCAGCGCCAGGCCGAAGTGCCCGCGGTTTTCCGGATCGTAAATCGCCTGCTTCATAGAGCGCAACAGCATCGTCTGCAGCATTTCTGCGTCAGGACGGTCGCCAATGGACTCCAGCAGCTCGGCGTAATCGCGCGGCTCTGGCTTGTTGCCTCCGGGCAGTTCCAGACCCAGTTCAGCCAGCACGGAGCGGAACGACGTAATGGCTTCCGTGGTCGGCTTATCGTGAATACGGAACAGCGCTGGCTCTTTGGCTTTCTCAACGAAACGTGCCGCCGAGATGTTCGCCAGGATCATACACTCTTCGATCAGCTTGTGCGCGTCGTTACGCTGGGTCTGCTCAATACGCTCAATGCGGCGTTCGGCGTTGAAGATGAATTTCGCTTCTTCGCTCTCAAACGAGATCCCGCCGCGCTCTTCGCGCGCCTGTTCCAGCGTTTTGTAGAGGTTATGCAGCTCTTCGATATGTTTGACCAGCGGCGCGTACTGCTCGCGCAGATCCTGGTCGCCCTGCAGCATATGCCAGACCTTGGTATAGGTCAGACGCGCGTGCGAGCTCATCACCGCTTCGTAGAACTTGTAGCCGGTTAAGCGCCCTTTGGTGGAGATGGTCATCTCGCAAACCATACAGAGACGGTCAACCTGCGGGTTCAGGGAACACAGGCCGTTAGACAGCACTTCCGGCAGCATCGGCACGACCTGGGACGGGAAGTAGACCGAGGTACCGCGGCTGCGGGCTTCGTTATCCAGCGGGGTGTGCGGACGGACGTAATAGCTTACGTCAGCGATAGCAACCCACAGACGCCAGCCACCGCCGCGTTTTTTCTCACAGTATACGGCGTCATCGAAGTCGCGGGCGTCTTCGCCATCAATAGTGACCAGCGGCAGGGAGCGCAGATCCACGCGGCCCACTTTGGATTCTTCCGGCACTTCTTCGCGCAGGCTTTCGATCTGCTCTTCAACCGCTTTCGGCCAGATGTACGGAATTTCATGGGTACGCAATGCCATATCAACGGCCATCGTGGTGCCCATGTTGTCGCCAAGCACTTCGACGATTTTACCTACCGCTTTGGTGCGACGGGTTGGGCGCTGGGTGAGTTCAACCACCACCACAAAGCCCATGCGGGCGCCCATCACCTCTTCAGGTGGGATCAGAATGTCGAAGCTCAGACGGCTGTCGTCCGGCACCACGAAGCCTACGCCCGCGTCGGTAAAGTAGCGGCCGACGATCTGGCTGGTTTTTGGCACCAGAACGCGTACCACGCGCGCTTCGCGGCGGCCTTTACGGTCAGCGCCCAGCGGCTGCGCCAGGATCTGGTCGCCGTGGATGCACATTTTCATCTGTTCAGATGAGAGGTACAGATCGTCTTTACGGCCTTCCACGCGCAGGAAGCCGAAGCCATCGCGGTGACCAATGACGGTCCCTTTCAGCAGATCGAGGCGTTCTGGCAGCGCGTAGCACTGGCGGCGGGTAAAGACCAGCTGCCCGTCACGCTCCATCGCGCGCAGGCGGCGGCGAAGGGCTTCAATTTGCTCTTCACCTTCAATGTTTAATTCAACGGCAAGTTCTTCACGATTGGCGGGTTTTTCGCGTTTTGTTAAGTGTTCAATGATGAACTCGCGGCTGGGAATAGGATTCGCGTATTTTTCGGCTTCGCGTTCCTGGAAAGGATCATGTGACATGTCGGTTCCTCCGTTGTCAGCTCCGGTGGAAATTTTCTTCATTCCACCAGCAATAATTTATAAAGCGGTTGATTCTCTTCAACCAAATCGGCCAGCGTGTAGTTATCCAGTTCCATGAGAAAACTTTGCACGGCCTTTGAAAGCGCCTTTTTCAGGCGGCAAGCGGGCGTGATGTGGCAGAACTCGCTGCTGCAGTTCACCAGAGAAAGCGGCTCCAGTTCACGTACCACATCGCCAACACGAATACTCTGTGCCGGTTTACCGAGACGGATCCCACCATTCTTCCCGCGGACGGCAGCAACGTATCCGGCACGACTAAGTTGATTGATTATTTTGACCATATGATTACGGGATACGCCGTAGACCTCTGTCACTTCAGAGATACTGGTCATCTTCCCCTCGGGTAACGACGCCATGTAAATCAGCGCACGTAAGCCGTAATCGGTGAAACTTGTTAACTGCACATCAACCTCAGGAAAAAGGGAAAACGCGGTCAAACCGCAGAGATATTCATTAATGATGATAAACCAGCCAGATAGTTAGCGGCTAATTTATTTGACAGACGGGGCGAAAAAGCGGAGATCCAGGAGCGGTCGCCGGATGGCGCTACGCTTATCCGGCCTACGGGTCTCCCCGCAGGCCAGCAGTCACGAAGATTATGCGTCGAACGGGTCGCGCAGGATCATCGTTTCAGTACGATCCGGGCCGGTAGAAATAATATCGATCGGCACTTCGGTCAGTTCTTCAATACGCTTGATGTAATCCAGCGCCGCCTGCGGCAGGCCGCTACGCTCTTTCACACCGAAAGTGGTCTCAGACCAGCCCGGCATAGTTTCGTAGATTGGCTCAATGCCTTCCCAGTCGTCAGCAGCCAGCGGAGTGGTGGTCACTTCGCGGCCATCTGGCATACGGTAGCCTACGCAGATTTTCACTTCTTTCAGGCCGTCCAGTACGTCCAGCTTGGTCAGGCAGAAGCCAGACAGGGAGTTGATCTGCACTGCGCGACGCACTGCAACCGCATCCAGCCAGCCGGTACGACGACGACGACCGGTGGTCGCGCCAAACTCGTTACCCTGCTTGCACAGGAACTCGCCGGTTTCATCAAACAGCTCGGTCGGGAATGGACCCGCACCCACGCGAGTGGAGTACGCTTTGATGATGCCCAGTACGTAATCCACATAGCGTGGACCCAGGCCAGAGCCGGTCGCCACGCCACCTGCTGTGGTGTTAGAGGACGTTACGTACGGATAGGTACCGTGGTCGATGTCCAGCAGCGTACCCTGCGCACCTTCGAACATGACGAAATCGCCACGCTTGCGCGCCTGGTCCAGCAGATCGGACACATCAACAACCATACCGGTCAGAATGTCAGCGATCGCCATGACGTCATCCAGCACTTTCTGGTAGTCAACAGCGTCAGCTTTGTAGAAGTTCACCAGCTGGAAGTTGTGATATTCCATCACTTCTTTCAGTTTTTCAGCGAAGGTTGCTTTGTCGAAGAGGTCGCCCACGCGCAGACCGCGACGTGCAACTTTATCTTCGTAAGCCGGACCGATACCACGACCGGTGGTGCCGATCGCTTTCGCGCCGCGCGCTTTCTCACGCGCTACGTCCAGCGCCACGTGATAATCCAGGATCAGCGGGCAGGCTTCGGAGAGCAGCAGACGCTCACGAACAGGGATACCACGGTCTTCCAGACCTTTCATCTCTTTCATCAGCGCAGCAGGAGACAGCACAACGCCGTTACCGATGATGCTGGTGACGTTATCACGAAGAATGCCTGATGGAATAAGATGGAGGACGGTTTTTTCACCGTTGATTACGAGAGTATGGCCTGCGTTGTGACCGCCCTGGTAGCGTACAACATATTTAGCCCGTTCAGTCAGAAGATCAACAATCTTCCCTTTACCTTCGTCACCCCATTGGGTGCCCAGTACGACGACGTTGTTACCCATTTTTTTCAAAATCACCGTTTGCTTAAAAATGGATTCTACCATCGCTTTTTCAGATATACAGCACTTTTTGACCTCAAAATACGCCGATTGCGTCTACTTTTTGATCAGCCAATCGTTTTCCTCAACATGTAGTAGATCACGATGCCCGCAACCACAAGACCGCCGCCAAAACGACGCAAAATATTATCCGGCAGCTGACTCATCGTGGCGATCATTCGGCGCCAGGCACGCGGATAAAGCATCGGTCCAAGACCTTCCAGCACAAGGACCAAAGCCAGTGCGAGCCAGATCGTTGAATTCATTTTTATTCCTTATAAAAGAAAACCACCGCTCCGTTGGGAGCGGTGGTTTGAATACTCAAACGGGCCTGAGTTTATCGCGTTGCGTTAGTCGGCGTCTTCATATAACGGAAGAAATCGCTGTCCGGGCTGAGCACCATCACATCCTGGTTGCTCTGGAAGCTATTCTCGTAAGCGCGCAGGCTACGGATAAAGGCGTAGAAGTCAGGATCCTGGCTGAAGGCATCCGCGAACAGCTTCGCCGCTTCGGCATCGCCTTCACCGCGCAGGATACGGCCCTGGCGCTCAGATTCCGCCAGCGTCTTGGTGACTTCGTAGTCCGCTGCAGCACGCAGCTTCTCAGCCTCTTCCTGGCCCTGTGAACGGTGACGACGGGCTACCGCTTCACGCTCGGCGCGCATACGGTTGTAAATCGCCTCGGACACTTCAACTGGCAGGTTGATCTGCTTGATACGCACGTCAACCACTTCGATACCCAGCGCAGCCATACTGTTCGGGTTGATCACCGGCACTTTACCGTTGGTCTCCGCCTGAACGCGTTCAGCCGCTTTGGCAATCGCATCATCTGCTGCCGGCGTTGAAACTTCATCTTCAGTGCCCGCTGTACCGGAGTTTAGCGCATCGCGTACTTCCAGGGTCAGACGACCACGGGAGTCGGTCACGATGTCTTTCACATCCAGACGACCAATCTCGGAACGCAGGCGGTCAGAGAACTTACGTTTCAGCAGCACTTCTGCCTGAGAAACGTCACCGCCGCCCGTTGCCAGGAAGTAACGGCTGAAATCGCTGATGCGCCATTTGATATAGGAATCAACGATCAGGTCTTTCTTCTCTTTGGTCACGAAACGGTCGGCCTGGTTATCCATGGTCTGGATACGCGCATCAAGCGTTTTCACGGACTGAATAAACGGCACCTTGAAGTGCAGACCCGGCTCGTAAATCACCGGGCGTTTGTCGCCATCACGCACGACGCTGCTGAACTGGAACTTAATCCCACGCTCGCCTTCTTTCACCACAAAGATCGAGGTATAAAGCGCGACCAGTACGATGACGACGATCGCAATAACTGACTTACGCATCCTTATTCCCCCTGACGCTGGTAGTCGTTACGCTGCGCGTTAGCACGGCGTTGGTCCATAATGTCACCATCGTTCGAAGAAGGCGTTGTGTTCGTGCTGGCGCTGCCTGTTGAGGCTGGCGGCAGACGCAGCAGGTTATTCGCTCCGCTGGTGTCGCCTTTCGCTGCTGGCGCAGAACCGCCTTTCAGCATCTGATCCAGCGGCAGAACCATCAGGTTTCCGCCTTTATTGTCGTTAACCAACACTTTGCGGGTGTGGCTCAGCACTTTTTCCATGGTCTCGATATAGAGACGCTCACGGGTAATTTCCGGTGCCGCTTTATATTCTGGCAGGATCTTCGCGAAGCGGGCCACTTCACCCTGAGCTTCCAGGATGGTCTGCGTCTTATACGCGCGCGCTTCTTCCAGAATACGCTGCGCCTGACCGTTAGCGCGTGGCTGAACTTCGTTGGTGTACGCTTCTGCTTCACGGATGTACTGCTGTTCGTTTTCACGGGCAGCAATCGCATCGTCAAATGCGGCTTTCACCTCTTCCGGCGGACGCGCAGCCTGGAAGTTGACGTCCAGAAGGGTAATACCCATGTTGTACGGACGAATGGTCTCTTCCAGCTCGCGCTGGGTATCGCTACGAATAACGGTACGACCTTCGGTCAGGATACGGTCCATGGTGTATTTACCGATCACACCGCGCAGGGCGCTGTCGGTCGCCTGACGCAGGCTGTCATCGGCGCTGGTCACGCTAAACAGATAACGCTCAGGATCGGTCACGCGGTACTGCACGTTCATCTCAACGCGCACCACGTTTTCGTCAGAGGTCAGCATCACGCCAGAGGCGGCCAGTTCACGGACGGATTCCACGTTTACCGCGGTCACGTCATCAATGAAGGTCGGCTTCCAGTTCAGACCCGGCTCAACCAGATGGCTGAACTTACCGAAACGGGTGACTACGCCGCGTTCTGCTTCTTTAATGGTGTAGAACCCGCTGGCTGCCCAGATGATGACTACCGCAGCGGCCACGATGCCCACTACGCGGCCACCCATTGGCGGGCGCGAGCTCTGAGTGGAATTGCCACCCGAGCCAGAACCTTTTCCTCCGCCAAGGCCACCGAGCTTCTTGCTCAGTTTGCGGAAGATATCATCCAGATCCGGCGGCCCCTGCTCGCGACCACCTTTGTTGCCATTTCCCTCAGAGTTGCCGCCAGGTTTGCTGCTTCCCCACGGGTCGCGGTCTTGTCCGTTATTACCGGGCTGATTCCACGCCATGTATATGCTCCATATTTGTTATGCAAGGGCGAATTATTCAGGCATCCCCTTTCTGATCAGACGATATAGTCGACCAGCGCAGGTTCTTGTTTACAGAGGCGACGCCAGTCAACGATCGGCATACGCACCTGCATCCCCACGCTGCCGTCATCCTCCATCCACTCTTTTTCTATCGCCTGAAGCTGATAAAACCGGCTGCGCAGCCTGCCTTCCTGTGGCGGCAGTCGCAGCGTGTGCTGAGCTACCTCACCGGAAAGACGTTCTGTCAAAGCCTGGAAAAGCAGTGGCACACCAATACCGGTCTGGGCAGAAAGCCAGACCCGAATCGGTTTGTTTTCTTCATCTCTGTCGATACGCGGTTCGAAATCGTCCAGCATATCGATCTTATTCATGACCAACAGCGTTGGGATCTCGTGGGCGTCGATCTCTTCGAGCACCACGTTCACCGCGTCGATGTTCTCCTGCACGCGCACGTCTGCCGCATCAATCACGTGCAGCAGCAGGGTCGCCTGTCGCGTCTCCTGCAGGGTGGCTTTAAACGCCGCCACCAGGTCATGCGGCAGGTGGCGGATAAAGCCTACGGTATCCGCCAGCACCGTTTCACCAACGTCTGCAACGTCAATACGGCGCAACGTAGGGTCCAGGGTCGCAAACAGCTGGTCTGCGGCATACACCTGGGCCTCGGTTATCTGGTTAAACAGGGTGGATTTACCGGCGTTGGTATAGCCCACCAGCGACACCGTCGGGATGTCGGCTTTGGTTCGCGCCCGACGCCCCTGTTCACGCTGTTTCTCTACACGTTCCAGACGTGAAAGGATCTGGGTAATTCGGCCACGCAGCAAACGACGGTCGGTTTCGAGCTGGGTTTCACCCGGGCCGCGCAAACCAATCCCGCCTTTTTGTCTTTCAAGGTGTGTCCAGCCACGCACCAGACGCGTTGCCAGATGACGCAGCTGCGCCAGCTCAACCTGCAGTTTCCCTTCGTGGGTACGTGCACGCTGAGCAAAAATATCTAAAATCAAACCCGTACGATCGATAACACGGCATTCGCAAAGGGCTTCCAGGTTGCGCTCCTGGGCTGGAGACAGCGCATGATCAAACAACACGACTGACGCGCCGGTTGCTTTTACGGCATCCGCAATTTCGACTGCTTTACCTTCACCAACAAAATACTTTGGGTGCGGCGCTTTACGGCTACCGGTAATCACCTGCATTGCTTCGACACCGGCGGAAGAGACCAGAGATTCAAACTCCTGGAGGTCTTCCATATCTTTGTCTTGCGAAAAATAGATGTGTACCAGCACCGCCTGCTCACCGGCGTCATAACGGTCAAACAAGCGTAAACCTCTCTAAAAAGATCAGCGGGGAACGCAGGATCCCTGGCTCCCCGTGTGGATAACAGTGCGAAACCTTATTCGGTCTCGTCGCTGTCCTGCGCCGGCGTTGAAGAACCCTGCGCGCTGCTGCCATGATGGTAGTTACTACCAGTGCCGCCGCCAGCGTTATTGCTGTGATGAGATACCGGACGGGACGGAACAACAGTAGAAATAGCGTGCTTGTAGACCATCTGACTGACCGTGTTTTTCAACAGAATCACAAACTGATCGAAAGACTCAATCTGACCTTGCAGCTTAATACCATTCACCAAATAAATAGAAACTGGAACACGTTCCCGACGCAATGCGTTCAGGAACGGATCTTGTAAAGATTGCCCCTTAGCCATTCTATCTTTTCCTTATATGCTTGTTTTGTACTTAGAACCTTGCGATTCTGAAAAATTGCGCACGATACGTCTCAATTGTACACATTCAGTGAGCGATATCACCAACAACCTCAATCACTTCGTTTAACGCCTGTTGCGGTTTTTCACTGTCTAACCAGTGAACACCCTCCCAACCGCGCAACCAGGTGATCTGGCGCTTCGCTAACTGTCTCGTGGCGCAAACACCTCTATAAACCATTTCATCGTATGAAATTTCACCTTCAAGATACGACCACATCTGGCGGTATCCCACACAACGAATGGAAGGCATGTCCGTATGCAAATCTCCACGGGCAAATAGCGCCCGCACTTCTGCTTCAAAATCTGAAGCTAACATCTGATGAAAACGCTGCTCAATTCGCTGATGGAGCAGTTCACGGCTCGCCGGGGCGATGGCGAACTGATGCACCTGATACGGCAGAGCGTCTCCTGACGTTTGCGTCAGTTCCGTTAAAGTTTTACCCGAAATGAAAAAAACTTCCAGTGCCCGGGAAAGCCTTTGCGGATCATTTGGATGGATCCGTGCTGCAGCAACCGGGTCAATCTCCGCCAGTTGCTGATGCAAAACGTCCCAACCCTGCTCTGCCGCCTGCTGCTCAATTTTCGCTCTTATTTCCGGATCCGCGGATGGCAGAGGTGACAACCCCTCCAGCAACGCCTTGAAATAGAGCATGGTTCCGCCAACCAACAGCGGTATACGTCCCGCCGCCGTTATCTCGGCCATCTCGGCTAAGGCATCCCTGCGGAAATCCGCTGCGGAGTACGCCTGAGCCGGGTCGAGAATATCCAGCAAACGGTGCGGTGCCGCACGCAACTCTTCTGCGTCAGGCTTCGCCGTGCCGATGTCCATCCCTCGGTAGATGAGGGCGGAGTCGACGCTAATCAACTCTACAGGCAAAACTTTACGCAACTCAATGGCTAGCGCCGTTTTGCCGGAGGCCGTTGGGCCCATTAAAAAAATTGCCTTAGGCAGGCTCGCCTTACTTGCGTCAATCATGTTTCAGGGCATTCATCGCCGTTTGTAAATCAACAGGTTGTAATAACCCACCCGGCGGCGTTTTCACCAGATGCGGACAGAGGCGTTCCACCTCCGCCAGCACGCTAATGGCCTGCGCCATACTCCACGGCGCGTGTTCGCTTGCCAGATGGCGGGCGATCCACTGCGCGGTGTTGGCGGCATCAAACGACGTTTGCTGCGCCAGGTAGCCTATCAGTTCAGGAATCAAGTTTTGTAAATTTTGTTGGCGTAAGGGTAAAGGCACTGCACGAATTGTCACATGTTGTGGTTCGAGCACAGTTTCAATACCCATTTGCGCCAGCTGCGGCTCTGCGCGCTGCAATACCCTCGTTTCATCAGGGGATATTTTCAGGCGAACCGGAATCAACAGCGGCTGCGCGCAGGCTGCATTTTCGCCTGGCGTAAGCTGCACCTGCTTGAGCCAGCGTTCGGCGACCGGCAGGGCCAGAAGCATCAGTTTGCCGTCACGTTCAAGCAGCGCCATATCGGGCGCGATAATCGTCAGCACCCGGCCAAAACTCTGGCTATGCCCGTCCAGAGAAGGCTGAGCGGGCGGAATGTGCTCTTTACGCTCCACGGCTGGCGTTTCCAGCAGCTTGCGGTACAACGCTCCCTGCTGCTTCTGATAGCCCGGCTGGGCATTCGGGTAGTTCGCGCCCGTTGGCCGCGGTGCGCTCCCGGTCGGGGAGAAACGCGGGGCCTCCAGTTCACGCGCGACGGCAGGTTCAGCAAAATGATTGCGGCCCGCCGCCACACGGTTTTCCGGCAGAGGACGCGGCGCAGGAGTGTCGTTTTCCAGCGGCAGCGTTGGCTCTGCCTGCTGCTGCAACACGGCGGCCACGCCCTGATAAATGAAGTCGTGAACCAGACGCGACTGGTGGAAACGCACCTCATGCTTGGCAGGATGAACGTTTACATCCACCTGATGGGGGTCGATTTCCAGATAAAGGACGAAAGCTGGCTGCTGATCGGCCCCGAGTTTGTCTTCGCAGGCCTGGCGAATCGCGTGATTGATGAGACGATCGCGCATCATGCGCCCGTTCACGTAGCAATACTGAATTTCAGAGAACGCAGCACTGCTCGCGTTTGGATCGGCAACCCAGCCGCGTAAAGCCAGATCGCCGTGCTGCCACTCAATGGCCAGAGCCTGTTCCAGAAACGGCGTCCCGCAGATAGCGCCCAGGCGACGCTCTTTCTGTCCACCTTCCGCCACCGCGCGGTACTGGCGCATCACCTTACCGTTATGGCTGAGGTTGATGGCGACATCGAATCGGGCGAGCGCAATACGGCGAATGATCTCGTCGATATGGCCGAACTCGGTCTTCTCGGTACGCATAAACTTGCGTCGGGCGGGGGTGTTGTAGAACAGATCCAGGACTTCCAGCGTCGTGCCGACAGGGTGCGCCGCGGGTTTGACCGTCACATCCATATCGCGCCCTTCAGCGTAAGCCTGCCAGGCTTCCTGCTGTTCAGCGGTACGGGAAGTCAGCGTTAAGCGCGAAACGGAGCTGATACTGGCCAGCGCTTCGCCGCGAAAACCGAGGCTAATAATCGCTTCCAGATCGTCCAGAGAAGCGATTTTACTGGTGGCGTGACGAGCCAGCGCCAGCGCCAGCTCCTCTTTTTTAATGCCGCAGCCGTTGTCGCGAATGCGGATAAGCTTCGCGCCACCGCGTTCGATATCAATATCGATGCGGGTTGCGCCCGCATCGAGGCTGTTTTCCACTAGTTCCTTCACCACCGACGCAGGGCGTTCCACCACCTCACCGGCGGCGATTTGGTTCGCGAGCTGCGGCGGTAGAACCTGAATCGGCATGAATGCTCCTTAGTTGGTCGCGGTCATCTCACCCGGCAGCGCTGCGCTGGCCGTCTGTGCTGAGCCGCTCTGCGGCGCAGACTGCAGAGGATGCGCCTCAAAATATTTACGTAAACCGTTATAAATCGCTTCGGCAATTTGCTGCTGGTAACTGTCGCTTCCCAACAGACGCTCTTCACCGTTGTTACTGATAAAGCCCGTCTCCACAAGGATGGACGGGATATCTGGCGAGCGCAGAACGCCGAGGCTGGCATGTTCCGGACGGCGCTTATGCAGCACGCCAACGCTTTGCAGCTGGTTCAATACGTTAGTGGCGACATCATACCCGACGCGCTGCGAATGACCGAACTGTAAATCCAGCACCGCCTGGCTGAGGTACGGATCGGACTGGCTGTTCGCCAGCACGTCGCCCGCGCCGCCTAACAGTTCAGACTGCTTCTCGTGCTCTTCCAGCCAGTTGGCCATTTCGCTGTTAGCGCGACGGTTCGACAGCACCCAAACCGAGGCGCCGGTCGCGCTACGATTCGGTGCGGCGTCCGCATGAATAGAGACCAGGAAGTTTGCGTTTTGCTTACGCGCCACGTCCGAGCGCCCCATTACGGAGATAAAGTAATCCCCGTCGCGGGTCAATACGCCTTTAAACATCGGGTCGTCATTGAGCAGCGAACGCAGTTTACGCGCGATAGCGATAGTGACGTTTTTCTCTCGCGTGCCGCCGGGGCCAATCGCCCCCGGGTCTTCCCCGCCGTGGCCCGCATCAATGGCGATAATCACTTTGTCACCGCTGACGTCGCGCGTCGCGCGCTGGCCGCAGGACGCGTCACCGTATTGCTGCTGGTTGCCGCAGTAATGCGATCGTTCTGCGATTTAAACGGATTACGCGCAGGTTCAGAAGGACGCGGCGTATACACCGGTTCTTCCACGCGCTTCGCTACGACCGGCGGCGGTGGAGGCGGTGGCGGCGCGTCGGCATTGATGGTAAACACCACCGTATAGTTCGCCCCGTTTTGCTGCTTCACCGCCTTCGTTTTGCCCTTTTCGGTCAGATCGACCACCAGGCGTAACGACTGGCTATCCTGCGGCGTTCCCGAACGGATACTTTTTACCAGGTTGTTGCCGCTGAACCGCAGCGGTAGCCCCTGGATCACGCCTGTTTGTTTGATATCCAGCGCCACGCTGTGGCTGTCTGGCTGTGAGAACGCATATTCAGGGTCGCCCATAAAGCTGAACGTGATCCGGGCCTGGCTTTCGCCGTTTGATACCTGAATATCTGAGAGGTTTGCCGCCCCGGCCTGCGCGCACAGCAGCACGGTGGCAGCCAACAACCAACCTTTAACGCGATTTATCATCCCGTCATCCCTACGCTTAACCGGCCAGTCGCGCCAGTAAGGAACTGCCTGATGAGGAAACAGCACTGATGCGCGCCTCACGCCCTTGTGCCTGGTAATCTAAGTGAATTTCGACATCCGGGTCAGGCAGCACACCCGCACCTTGTTGCGGCCACTCCACCAGGCAAATGGCGTCGTTGGCAAAATAATCACGGATCCCCATAAATTCCAGCTCCTCAGGATCCGCAAGGCGGTATAAATCGAAGTGGTACACCATGAGATTTTCAAGGGTGTACGGTTCTACAAGCGTGTAGGTTGGGCTTTTCACATTCCCGTTATGCCCTAACGCCTGCAAAAAACCCCGGCTGAAGGTGGTTTTACCCGCACCTAAATCACCATACAGATAAATGACGGTTGCCCCCTGACAGGCCTGCGCCACGCGCTTGCCGAGTTCTAAAGTGGCTTGTTCATCAGGTAAAGGAATCGCTCGATTAGTCATTTTCTACGTCAATCACATCCGGGTTAACAACACGCCGCAGCGTGCAAAAAAGATCGGTGGCCAGCATGCCGCGTGTACCGTAACGCGCGGCCAGTTTATCTGCCGCGACACCGTGGGCTACGCAGCCCGCGCAGGCTGCATCATAAAGGGGAAGTTTCTGTCCAAGCAATGCGCCAATGATGCCGGAAAGCACATCGCCCATGCCGCCGCTTGCCATGCCCGCATTTCCGGCATCAATAATGCCCTGCGTCTCGTCACTGGCGACAACGGTTCCAGCCCCTTTCAAAACAGCAACACCTCCGTAACGTTTTACCAGACGCTGAGCAGAAAGTAAGCGATCGCTTTCAATTTCTGCCACGCTGCAGTTAAGCAGGCGCGCGGCTTCGCCGGGGTGTGGCGTCAGAATGCGATTGTGACGCTTATCGGGGTTTATTGCCAGAAGGTTAAGCGCGTCGGCATCCCACAGCATCGGTTTACGAAAATTCTCGACCTTTTGCAGGGCCTGTTTACCCCATGCCTGCTGCCCGAGCCCGGGGCCGATCGCCACCACGTCCGCCCATTCCAGACTTTCTTCAAGCGCCTGAGGCGTAAGCTCATGGACCATCAGCTCCGGTCGGGCCGTAACGATCGGCGCTATATTCTCAATGCGAGTGAGTACTCGCACTAATCCGGCACCGCTGCGCAGAGCCGCTTCGCCGGTCATGCGAATCGCACCTGCCGTACCATGATCGCCGCCAATAATCACCAGCCTGCCGTGATCGCCCTTATGGGACGTTGGTCGGCGCGGCGGGAGCCACACTGCAAGCTGCGACGCATCAAAACGCGCCAGGTGCGTTTCCTGCCCGGACAGCCAGCTCTCCAGCCCCAGCGCATGGTGGTGCAAAACGCCAACGACGTCTCGTGCTTTACCGGTCAGTAGCCCCGGCTTGAGGGCGATGAAGGTCACCGTATGTGCAGCCTCAATGACCGCTCCCGGCGTCGCGCCGGTTTGTGCAATCAGGCCAGAGGGAATATCCAGGGCAACTACCGGCGCGGAATGTCTGTTAGCATGTTCAATAAGGGCGGCAATGTTGTCGCGAGGCGCACTGCGTAGCCCGGTACCCAACAGACCGTCAACAATCAGATCCACCTCTTCCGGCCAGACGATATCAGGCGCATGAATCACACCGCCTGCGTTAAGCCACGCCTCCCGCGCCGCATCGGCCTCTTCCGGCAGAGGTTTATCGCTCTCCAGGGCCAGCAACGTCACGCGGATACCTGCCGCAACCGCCAAACGGGCGACAACGTAGCCGTCGCCGCCGTTATTGCCGTGACCGCACAGAATCAGCCAGTGGGCGGCCTGCGGGTACGCGCTGCGGGCAACGTTAAACGCCGCCTCACCCGCACGCAGCATCAGTTCATAAAGGGTAATCCCGAGGCTGTCTGCGGCCTCTTTTTCGGCGCGCCGGAGGTCATCCGCATGCCAGATGGAATGTGGTATACTTGCGGGGTTTTTCTTCACCGTATGGTCCGTCATGTCACAGCCCCTCGATCTCAATGAATTAGCGCAAAAAATAAAACAGTGGGGTGCTGAGCTTGGCTTCCAGAAGGTGGGCATTACCGATACCGACCTCTCCGCCAGCGAGCCAAAACTGCAGGCCTGGCTGGACAAACAATACCACGGCGAAATGGAATGGATGGCGCGTCATGGCATGATGCGCGCCCGCCCTCACGAGCTTTTGCCGGGCACATTACGCGTCATCAGCGTGCGCATGAACTATCTCCCCGCCAACGCGGCCTTTGCGCGCACGCTAAAAAATCCCTCTCTGGGTTACGTCAGCCGGTACGCCCTGGGACGTGATTACCATAAGCTCTTGCGTAACCGTTTAAAAAAACTCGGGGAAACTATTCAGCAGCACTGTGTTTCGCTGAATTTTAGACCCTTTGTCGATTCTGCGCCTATTCTTGAGCGCCCGATCGCCGAAAAAGCCGGGCTTGGCTGGACAGGTAAGCACTCACTTATCCTCAGCCGCGACGCCGGTTCGTTCTTCTTCCTGGGTGAACTGCTGATTGATTTACCGCTGCCGGTAGACGGCCCGGTAGAGGAAGGCTGCGGCCGCTGCGTGGCCTGCATGACCATTTGTCCGACGGGTGCCATCGTCGAGCCTTACACCGTTGATGCGCGCCGCTGCATCTCCTACCTCACTATTGAACTGGAAGGAGCCATTCCAGAGGAATTTCGACCGCTTATTGGCAACCGCATCTACGGCTGCGACGACTGCCAGCTGATCTGCCCGTGGAACCGCTATTCGCAGCTCACGGACGAAGAGGATTTCAGCCCGCGTAAGGCGCTGCATGCGCCGCAGCTCGTTGAGCTATTCGCCTGGACCGAAGCCTGGTTCCTGAAAGTGACGGAAGGTTCGGCCATTCGCCGTATCGGTCATCTGCGCTGGCTGCGTAATGTTGCCGTCGCGCTGGGTAATGCCCCGTGGGATGAAGCCAATATTCGGGCGCTTGAAAGCCGTAGAGGTGAGCACCCACTTCTTGATGAGCACATAGAATGGGCGATTGCGCAGCAAATAGAGAAGCGTAATGCCTGCACGATCGAGGTGCAGCTACCGAAGAAACAGCGTCTGGTGCGGGTGATTGAAAAAGGGCTTCCGAGGGATGCCTGAACTATTCACAGCCTGTGAATAAAATTACAAACTCAAGCGCCATCTGGGCTGGGGAAAAGGTCAAGTGATCTCAATAACATTTTGAAATGAAAATTTATCTACTAAATACAGTGAGTTGCAAAGATATTATTCACCCTGCTAAGTTTTAACCCTGTTACGGTTAAGCGTAGTTTCTGTGGATAACTCTGTTCACAAGAGTATTTCAGAGGCAATAGAAAACGTCCCCAACGACTCTTTTCGCTGTGGATATTTTAGAGATTAAGAAGAATTTGGAGCGGGAAACGAGACTCGAACTCGCGACCCCGACCTTGGCAAGGTCGTGCTCTACCAACTGAGCTATTCCCGCTTGGGTGGTCCGTGCTTTAGAAGCACTTTCAAATTTTGGAGCGGGAAACGAGACTCGAACTCGCGACCCCGACCTTGGCAAGGTCGTGCTCTACCAACTGAGCTATTCCCGCAAATCTGCACTGCTTTTGTTGCTGTCGTAACGTGTAATTCTCTGTCGTTACGGGAGGCGCATTATACGAGAAATCCTTTTAGCTGCAACCCCCCTTAAAGCGATTTTTTCGAAATTAAGTTCAAATGCTTAATTAATCGGCAAGCTGAACAATTTAACGACAAAAACCCGGCCACGCAAGGCGCCGGATCGCAAAATCACAGCTTAATAAAGTTTTCGCGGTAGTAGGAAAGCTCCGCCACAGACTCACGGATATCGTCCATCGCCTGGTGAGTCCCCTGCTTTTTAAAGCCGTCGAGGATTTCAGGCTTCCAGCGACGCGCCAGCTCTTTCAGGGTGCTGACATCCAGATAGCGGTAGTGGAAATATGACTCCAGCTCCGGCATGTACTTAAACAAGAAACGGCGATCCTGGCCGATGCTATTCCCACAGATAGGCGATTTGCCTGCCGGAACCCACTGTTTCAGGAACTCAAGCGTCGCCAGCTCCGCCTCGCGATCGCCGAACGTGCTCGCCTTCACGCGCTCCACCAGGCCACTGCCGGTGTGGGTGCGCACGTTCCATTCATCCATCAAAGCCAGCTGGTCGTCGGACTGATGCACCGCGATCGTTGGCCCTTCAGCCAGGATATTCAGGTTAGCGTCCGTCACCAGCGTTGCAATTTCAATGATGCGATCGCGCTCGGGATCCAGCCCGGTCATTTCGAGATCGATCCAAATCAGGTTGTTTTCATCCGCGCTCATGTTATTTTCCACCCTTCTCGCATAACCGGCAGTAGCAGGTTAACTAGTATTAATTAGAGTGTATCATAGAGGTTTTGCCCCTTACGGGCGACCAGGAGCCAGCGCGATTGAGTAAAAATAAACTCTCCAAAGGGCAGCAGCGCCGCGTAAACGCCAACCACCAGCGCCGTCTTAAAACCACTTCGGAGAAGCCGGATTATGACGACAACCTGTTTGGTGAAGCGACAGAAGGCGTAGTCATCAGCCGTTTCGGTATGCATGCCGATGTCGAATCCGCCGACGGGGATATCCACCGTTGTAATATCCGTCGCACCATCCGTTCACTGGTTACCGGCGATCGCGTGGTCTGGCGACCGGGTAAAGAGGCGGCGGAAGGCGTTACGGTAAAAGGTATCGTTGAAGCGGTTCATGAGCGCACGTCCGTGTTAACCCGTCCCGATTTCTACGATGGGGTCAAACCCATTGCTGCCAACATTAACCAGATTGTTATCGTATCGGCGATTTTGCCCGAACTTTCGCTCAACATTATCGACCGATACCTCGTCGCCTGCGAAACGCTGCAGGTTGAACCGATTATCGTGTTGAACAAAATCGATCTGCTGGATGACGACGGCATGGCCTTCGTGAATGAGCAGATGGATATCTACCGCAAGATTGGTTACCGCGTGCTGATGGTCTCCAGCCACACCAAAGATGGCCTTAAACCGCTGGAAGAGGCGCTGACTGACCGCATCAGCATCTTTGCGGGCCAGTCCGGCGTAGGTAAATCGAGCCTGCTGAACAACCTGCTTGGCCTCCAGCAAGAGATCCTGACCAACGATGTGTCCAACGTCTCTGGACTGGGCCAGCACACCACCACCGCCTCGCGTCTGTATCATTTCCCGCACGGCGGCGACGTGATCGACTCCCCGGGGGTGCGTGAGTTCGGTTTATGGCACCTTGAGCCGGAACAAATCTTTAACGGATTTGTCGAATTCCATGATTATTTAGGCGCTTGTAAATACCGCGACTGTAAACACGATAACGACCCTGGCTGCGCTATCCGTGAAGCGGTTGAGAAAGGCGAGATCGCGGAAACCCGCTTCGAGAATTACCACCGTATTCTTGAGAGCATGGAAGACGTAAAAACGCGTAAAAACTTTTCTGATTCTGATAACTGACAACTAAGCTAAGCATCGCTAAAATCGTCCCCTTTTTTCAGGTTCCGGCGGCTTGACGCCGGATCAGGAACGACAAAACAATGGCCTGGAGGCTACCTTGTTAAACGCATTTAAACTTTCGCTTCAATACATTCTGCCAAAACTGTGGCTCACTCGCCTGGCGGGCTGGGGCGCAAGCAAACGCGCGGGCTGGCTGACCAAACTGGTCATCGACCTTTTCGTAGAATATTACAAGGTCGACATGAAAGAGGCGCAGAAGCCGGATACCGCCAGCTACCGCACCTTCAACGAGTTCTTCGTACGCCCGCTGCGTGACGAAGTGCGCCCGCTGAACACCGACCCTAACGTCCTGGTGATGCCGGCAGACGGCGTGATCAGCCAGTTGGGTAGCATCGAAGACGACAAAATCCTGCAGGCGAAGGGCCATAACTACAGTCTGGAAGCGCTGCTGGCGGGTAACTACCTGATGGCGGATCTGTTCCGCAACGGTACGTTTGCCACCACCTATCTGTCACCGCGCGACTACCATCGCGTGCATATGCCGTGTAACGGTATCCTGCGTGAAATGATTTACGTCCCGGGCGACCTGTTCTCCGTAAACCACCTGACCGCGCAGAACGTGCCGAACCTGTTTGCCCGTAACGAGCGCGTCATCTGTCTGTTCGATACTGAATTTGGCCCTATGGCACAGATTCTGGTCGGTGCGACCATCGTAGGCAGCATCGAAACCGTCTGGGCCGGCACCATCACCCCACCGCGCGAAGGCGTGATCAAACGCTGGACCTGGCCTGCCGGTGAAGCGGAAGGCTCTGTGGCCCTGCTGAAAGGTCAGGAGATGGGTCGCTTCAAGCTGGGCTCCACCGTAATCAACCTGTTTGCGCCGGGCAAAGTGAAGCTGGCTGAACAGCTCGAAAGCCTGTCGGTTACCAAGCTGGGCCAGCCGCTGGCGGTCTCTACCGAAACCTTCGTGACGCCGGATGCAGAACCTGCTCCGCTGCCGCAGGAAGAGATCAACGCCGAGCACGACGCCAGCCCGCTGGTTGACGACAAAAAAGACGAAGGCTAACAACAGAAGGATCGCTGACGTGCGCCCGATTATCGTTCTACTGATGGCCTGGTGCCTCAGCATGGGGGCGTACGCAGCGACAGCCCCTGACGCCAAACAGATAACCCAGGAACTGGAGCAGGCAAAAGCGGCCAAACCCGCTCAGCCAGAGACCGTCGAGTCGCTCCAGGCTGCCCTGAACGCGCTTGAGGAGCGGAAAGGCTCTCTTGAGCGCGCTCAGCAGTATCAGCAGGTTATCGACAACTTCCCCAAACTCTCGCAGACGCTGCGCGCGCAGCTCAATAATCTGCGTGACGAACCGCGCGACGTGCCCGCAGGCATGACCTCCGACGCCCTGAACCAGGAGATCCTGCAGGTCAGCAGCCAGCTTCTGGAAAAGAGCCGCCTTGCCCAGCAGGAGCAGGAGCGAGCGCGTGAAATCGCCGACTCCCTCAGCCAGCTTCCGCAACAGCAAACCGACGCCCGCCGCCAGCTTAATGAAGTTGAGCGTCGCGTGGGTACGCAAAGTGGCAATACGCCACAGGCTCAGGCCCAAAATCTGGGCCTGCAGGCAGAATCGGCTCGCCTGAAGGCCCTTGTCGATGAGCTGGAGCTGGCGCAGCTTTCCGCCAATAACCGCCAGGAGCTGTCGCGGATGCGCTCTGAACTCGCTCAGAAGCAGAGCGAGCAGCTGGATGCGTATCTCCAGGCCCTGCGCAATCAGCTCAACAGCCAGCGCCAGCGTGAAGCGGAGCGCGCGCTGGAAAGCACCGAACTGCTGGCGGAAAACAGCGAAAACCTGCCTGCCGGTATCAACGAACAATTCAGGGTCAACCGCGAGCTTTCTGCCGCGCTGAATCAGCAGGCGCAGCGTATGGATCTGGTTGCCTCGCAGCAGCGTCAGGCGACCAATCAAACCCTGCAGGTTCGCCAGGCGCTCAACACCCTGCGCGAGCAGTCCCAGTGGCTCGGGTCATCAAACCTTCTCGGCGAAGCGTTACGCGCCCAGGTCGCGCGCCTGCCAGAAATGCCGAAGCCGCAGCAGCTGGATACCGAGATGGCCCAGCTGCGCGTTCAGCGCCTGCACTTTGAAGATCTTCTCAATAAGCAGCCGCAAATCCGCCAGATCCGTCAGGCTGACGGCCAGCCCCTGACCAGCGAGCAAAACCGTATTCTGGAAGCCCAGCTGCGTACCCAGCGTGAGCTGCTGAACTCTTTGCTCCAGGGCGGGGATACGCTGATTCTGGAGCTGACCAAGCTAAAAGTCTCCAATAGCCAGCTGGAAGATGCGCTGAAAGAGGTGAACGAGGCTACGCACCGTTATCTCTTCTGGACGTCCGACGTGCGTCCGATGACCTTCTCGTGGCCGATTGAGATTGTCCAGGACCTGCGCCGCCTGATTTCGCTGGACACCGTCAGCCAGCTGGGACAGGCCAGCGTGATGATGTTTACCAGCAAAGAAACCATTTTCCCGCTGCTCGGGGCGTTGATTCTGGTGGGCTTCAGCATTTACTCGCGCAGACATTTCACCCGCTTCCTGGAGCGTTCCAGCTCCCGGGTCGGGAAAGTCACCCAGGATCACTTCTGGCTGACGTTGCGCACCGTATTCTGGTCGATTCTTGTCGCCTCTCCGCTGCCGGTGCTGTGGATGACGCTGGGGTATGGCCTGCGGGAAGCCTGGCCTTATCCGCTCGCGGTCGCGATTGGCGATGGCGTCACCGCCACGGTGCCGCTGCTGTGGGTGGTCATGATTTGCGCCACCTTCGCGCGCCCCAATGGCCTGTTTATCACCCACTTTGGCTGGCCGCGTAATCGCGTTGCGCGCGCCATGCGTTACTACCTGATGAGCATCGGGCTGATTGTGCCGCTGATTATGGCGCTGATCATGTTCGATAATCTCAACGACCGGGAATTCTCAGGCTCGCTGGGCCGCCTCTGCTTTATGCTGATATGCGGGGCGCTGGCCATCGTCACGCTCAGCCTGAAACGCGCGGGTATTCCGCTCTATCTCGATAAATCCGGCAGCGGCGAAAACATGTTCAACCGGCTGCTCTGGAACCTGCTGCTTAGCGCGCCGCTGTTTGCGATGCTGGCAGCCGCGGTAGGCTATCTGGCAACCGCGCAGGCGCTGCTGGCGCGACTGGAAACCTCGGTGGCCATCTGGTTCCTGCTGCTGGTGGTGTACCACGTGATCCGCCGCTGGATGCTGATCCAGCGCCGCCGTCTGGCCTTCGATCGTGCCAAGCATCGCCGGGCGGAGATCCTCGCCCAGCGCGCGCGTGGTGAAGAAGAGCCAAACCACGTCAACAGTACGGAAGGCACAACGGAAGCGGACGAAGTCGAACTAGATCTGGATGCCATCAGTACCCAGTCCCTGCGCCTGGTTCGCTCCATCCTGATGCTGATTGCCCTCCTGTCGGTGATCTTCCTGTGGTCAGAGATCCACTCCGCATTCGGCTTCCTGGAGAACATCTCGCTCTGGGACGTGACGTCTACGGTGCAGGGCGTTGAAAGCCTGGAGCCGATTACCTTAGGGGCGGTGCTGATTGCCATTCTGGTGCTGATCATCACCACGCAGCTGGTGCGCAACTTCCCGGCGCTTCTGGAGCTTGCGCTGCTGCAGCATCTGGATTTAACGCCGGGTACAGGCTATGCGATTACGACCATTACCAAATATCTGATCATGCTGTTTGGCGGGCTGGTTGGCTTCTCAATGATCGGTATTGAGTGGTCGAAGCTGCAGTGGCTGGTGGCGGCCCTTGGTGTAGGGTTAGGTTTTGGTTTACAGGAGATCTTCGCCAACTTCATCTCTGGCCTGATCATTCTGTTCGAAAAACCGATCCGTATTGGCGATACCGTAACGATCCGCGATTTGACCGGCAGCATCACGAAGATCAACACCCGCGCGACGACGATCAGCGACTGGGATCGCAAAGAGATCATCGTGCCAAACAAGGCGTTTATCACCGAGCAGTTCATCAACTGGTCGCTGTCAGACTCCGTTACCCGCGTGGTGCTGACGGTACCGGCGCCGTCGGACGCCAACAGCGAAGAGGTCACCCAGATCCTCTACACTGCCGCTGAGCGCTGTTCGCTGGTAATCGACAACCCGGCGCCGGAAGTATTCCTTGTGGATTTACAGCAGGGGATCCAGATTTTCGAGCTGCGTATCTACGCCGCCGAAATGGGACACCGTATGCCGCTGCGCCATGAGATCCACCAGCTGATTCTGGCGGGCTTCCGCGAGCACGGTATTGATATGCCGTTCCCACCGTTCCAGATGCGTCTCGAAAGCCTGGACGGGCGTAAGACGGGAAGAACGCTGACGTCAGCGGCGCGTACGCGCCCGGCGGGAAGTTTGTAAGATAAGCGGTGCAACCCTCTCCCGCGGAGAGGGTAAACTGCCGTCAGGCGCGATCTACGGTAAACGCAATCACATCGCCAAGCTGCTCTGCGCCCAGGGCCAGCATCACCAGACGGTCAACACCCAGCGCCACGCCGGAGCAATCCGGCAGACCTGCTTTTAATGCTTCAAGCAGATTAACATCAATAGGCTGCTGCGGCAGACCTCGCGCGGCGCGCTTGCGGTTATCCTGCTCGAAGCGCTGCTGCTGCTCGCGGGCATCCGTCAGTTCGTGGAAGCCGTTCGCCAGCTCGATGCCTTTGTAATAGACCTCAAAACGCTCTGCGACACGATGATCTTCGGTACTGATCTGCGCCAGCGACGCCTGGCTTGCCGGGAAGTGATAGACAAAGGTCGGACGGTCTTTGCCAATCTGCGGTTCTACACCGAAGGTAAACAGCAGCTGCAGCAGCGTGTCGCGATCCTCTTCGGTATCCGCCACGTTGCTGAGATCCAGTTTTGCCGCCACTTCGCGCAGCTGGGTTTTGTCCGCCGACAGCGGATCGATTTCCAGATGGCGCTGGAAAGCCTGCTGATAGGAGAGCGTTTCGGCTTCCGAGCAGTCCAGCACCTGCTGGAGCAGATCGTCCACCTCATTCATCAGACGGTACATATCATAATGCGGGCGGTACCACTCCAGCATGGTGAATTCCGGGTTGTGATGACGCCCCATCTCTTCATTACGGAAGCTGCGGCACAGCTGATACACCGGACCACATCCCGCCGCCAGCAGGCGTTTCATATGGTATTCCGGGCTGGTCATCAGATACAAATTCATGCCCTGAGAGTGGCCGGGGCCAACAAAACGGGTTTCAAACGGCACCAGATGAATATCCGTTACCGTTGCCTGACTCATGCACGGCGTTTCCACCTCCAGGACTCCGCGGTCGGCAAAGAAACGGCGGATCTCCGCCATAATTGCAGCGCGTTTTAACAGATTAGGGATGGATGCGCTCGGCTGCCAGGTGGCCGTTTCGCTCATGAGTTGTTCTCCGATTTCAGACAAGGGCACGAAGTCTACTCGTTAGCAGGGGCAGAGACAAATTTTGCGCAGTAAAAAAGCGCATTTCATTTAGGTGAACTTTTTCGTGACGTATTTCATCAATCTTCATGATAAATCGCCGTACAGAACAGCAAAAAAATCGAACACGTCAAATTTCCCTGACATCTACACGGTTATACTGTTTTACCCATAAAGGAGCAGTGGAAACGCTTTCGCAATCGTCCTTTTGGACGGGTGAACTACCTTTAGTTTGTCGCGTTGCGAAATAACAAAAATCTGGAGGAATGTCGTGCAAACTTTTCAAGCCGATCTTGCCGTAATAGGCGCTGGCGGGGCTGGATTACGTGCTGCGATTGCTGCAGCACAAGCTAATCCCAACGCTAAAATCGCATTGATTTCAAAAGTCTATCCAATGCGTAGTCACACAGTGGCAGCAGAAGGAGGATCCGCCGCCGTTGCGCAGGATCATGACAGCTTTGAATACCATTTCCACGACACGGTTGCAGGGGGCGACTGGCTTTGCGAACAGGATGTCGTTGACTACTTTGTGCATCATTGTCCAACGGAAATGACCCAGCTTGAGCAGTGGGGATGTCCGTGGAGCCGCCGTCCGGACGGCAGCGTCAACGTTCGCCGCTTTGGCGGAATGAAGATTGAACGCACCTGGTTCGCCGCCGATAAAACCGGCTTCCACATGCTGCACACCCTGTTCCAGACCTCCCTCCAGTTCCCACAAATTCAGCGCTTCGATGAACATTTCGTCCTCGACATTCTGGTTGATGACGGACAGGCGCGTGGCCTGGTGGCGATGAACATGATGGAAGGCACGCTTGTCCAGATCCGCGCCAACGCGGTAGTGATGGCGACGGGCGGTGCGGGTCGCGTTTATCGTTATAACACCAACGGCGGCATCGTCACCGGTGACGGCATGGGCATGGCGCTCGGTCACGGCGTACCGCTGCGCGATATGGAGTTCGTGCAGTATCACCCAACCGGTCTGCCGGGATCCGGCATTCTGATGACGGAAGGCTGCCGCGGTGAAGGCGGTATTCTGGTCAATAAAAACGGCTACCGCTATCTGCAGGATTACGGCATGGGCCCGGAAACCCCGCTCGGCGAGCCGAAGAACAAATACATGGAACTCGGCCCGCGCGACAAAGTCTCTCAGGCCTTCTGGCACGAGTGGCGCAAAGGCAACACCATCTCCACGCCGCGCGCGATGTGGTCTATCTCGACCTGCGTCACCTTGGTGAGAAGAAACTGCTGGAACGTCTGCCGTTCATCTGCGAGCTGGCGAAAGCTTACGTCGGCGTCGACCCGGTGAAAGAGCCGATTCCGGTGCGTCCAACCGCGCACTACACCATGGGCGGGATCGAAACCGACCAGCAGTGCGAAACCCGTATTAAAGGCCTGTTCGCCGTCGGCGAGTGTTCCTCCGTGGGTCTGCACGGCGCCAACCGTCTGGGGTCTAACTCGCTGGCAGAGCTGGTCGTCTTTGGCCGCATGGCGGGCGAGCGCGCGATGGAGCGGGCGGCTACCGCAGGCGAAGCCAACGGTGCCGCGCTGGATGCGCAGGTCACAGACGTTGAAAAACGCCTGAAAGATCTGGTGAACCAGGAGGGTAACGAGAACTGGTCGAAGATCCGCGACGAGATGGGCCTGTCGATGGAAGAAGGCTGCGGTATTTACCGTACGCCAGAGCTGATGCAAAAAACCGTCGACAAGCTGGCGGAACTGCAGGAGCGCTTCAAGCGCGTACGCATCACCGATACCTCCAGCGTATTCAACACCGACCTGCTCTACACCATCGAGCTGGGCCACGGTCTGAACGTCGCGGAATGTATGGCGCACTCTGCGCTGGCGCGTAAAGAGTCGCGTGGGGCCCACCAGCGTCTGGACGAAGGCTGTACCGAACGTGACGACGTCAATTTCCTGAAACACACTCTCGCCTGGCGCGATGCAGATGGCACCACACGTCTGGACTACAGCGACGTGAAAATCACCACGCTGCCGCCGGCTAAACGCGTGTACGGTGCAGAAGCAGAAGCCGCCGAGAAGAAGGAGAAGGCGAATGGCTGAGATGCAAAAAATGAAGGTTGAAGTGGTGCGCTACAATCCGGAAGTGGACGCCGCACCGCACAGCGCTTTCTATGAAGTCCCTTATGACGAGCAAACCTCCCTGCTGGATGCGCTCGGCTATATCAAAGATAACCTGGCGCCAGACCTGAGCTACCGCTGGTCCTGCCGCATGGCAATCTGCGGCTCCTGCGGCATGATGGTCAACAAGGTGCCGAAGCTGGCCTGCAAGACCTTCCTGCGCGAGTACACCAAAGGCATTAAGGTCGAAGCGCTGGGCAACTTCCCGATTGAACGCGATCTGGTGGTCGATATGACCCACTTTATCGAAAGCCTGGAAGCCATTAAGCCGTACATCATCGGTAATCCGCGCACGCCGGATCAGGGGCCAAATACCCAGACGCCGGCTCAGATGGCGAAATACCATCAGTTCTCCGGCTGCATCAACTGCGGCCTGTGCTACGCAGCCTGTCCACAGTTTGGCCTGAACAAGGAGTTCATCGGCCCGGCCGCCATTACCCTGGCGCACCGCTATAACGAAGACAGCCGCGACCACGGTAAAAAAGAACGTATGGCGCAGCTTAACAGCCAGAACGGCGTCTGGAGCTGTACCTTTGTGGGTTACTGCTCCGAAGTGTGTCCGAAGCACGTCGACCCGGCCGCCGCAATTCAGCAGGGTAAAGTGGAAAGCTCGAAAGACTTTCTTATCGCAACCCTGAAACCACGCTAAGGAGTGCATGATGACGACTAAACGCAAAGCCTATGTGCGGCCTGTGCCGTCCACCTGGTGGAAAAACCTGCCGTTTTATCGCTTCTACATGCTGCGTGAAGGCACGGCGGTACCGGCGGTCTGGTTCAGCCTTGAGCTGATGTACGGCGTTTTTGCCCTCAAGCATGGCCCGGAAGCCTGGGCCAGCTTTGTCGGTTTCCTGCAAAACCCGATCATTGTTGTTCTGAACCTGATCGTGCTCGCGGCCGCGCTGCTTCATACCAAAACCTGGTTTGAGCTGGCGCCAAAAGCGGCGAACATCATCATAAAAGACGAGAAAATGGGGCCAGAGCCGGTGATTAAAGGGCTCTGGGCAGTGACGATTCTGGTCACTGTGGTCATTCTGTTTGTCGCACTGTTCTGGTAAGGAGACACCTGTGATCAATCCAAATCCAAAACGTTCTGACGAGCCGGTCTTCTGGGGCCTGTTTGGCGCAGGCGGCATGTGGAGTGCCATCATCGCCCCCGTCATCATTCTGCTGGTCGGCATTATGCTGCCGCTGGGGCTGTTCCCGGGCGATGCGCTGAGCTACGAGCGCGTACTGGCGTTCGCGAGCAGCTTTATCGGCCGCGTGTTCATCTTCCTGATGATCGTCCTGCCGCTGTGGTGTGGTCTGCACCGTATTCACCACGCGATGCATGATCTGAAAATCCATGTACCGAGCGGGAAATGGGTGTTCTACGGTCTGGCGACCATCCTGACCGTGGTGACGCTGATTGCCGTGGTCACCCTCTGACGCTTCAGGCCCGCCATCCGGCGGGCCTTTTATTTCTGCATCTTCCCCACCAGCCACTGGGCAAACTCGCGCATTGCGGGCGTTTCTGTCCGTGACTGTAGCCTTGTGAGCCAGTAGCTGCCGAGGTCAATCTCCGTTGCAAACGGCTGCACGATGCGCTCACTGCTGAGTAAATGAGTAAACATGTCGACAGGCGCAATGGCAATCCCTGCGCCTGCCTGCGCGGCTTCCAGCATGGTCACGGACGAATCAAACACCATCACCCGGTGCGTCGGTGAGGGAGGATGCTCACCCGCTGCCTGCATCCACGCCGCCCATTCGTCGCGCCGGTAGGAGCGCAGCAGGGTAAACTTCAGGAGATCTGCCGGGCTTTTGAGAACTGAGGCTATGTCAGGCGTACAGAGCGGAGACAGCGGCGCAGGGCAAAGGAATTCAGCATCGGTTCCATGCCACGCGCCGCCACCGTAGCGAATGGCGTAATCAAGCCCTTCAGCCGCCGGATCGACGCGATTGTTATGTGTGGAAAGCTGAAGATCAATATGCGGATAGCAGCGGCGAAAGTCCGCGAGCAGCGAGAATAAAACTCCCGTGGCAAAAGTCCCTACCACACCTATTTTGAGCTTCTCCTGAGCGCGCTGGCTGGCAAAACGATCCAGCATTCCGGCGATGCGATCGAACGAGTCATTCAGCACCGGCAGCAAATTCTCGCCTTCGGTGGTCAACATCAGCCCTCGCGAAACGCGAACAAACAGCTGGCAATTAAGATGCTGCTCCAGCGCCTTTACGTGCTGGCTAATCGCGGAATGGGTGACGTTCAGCTCGATAGCGGCATGAGTAAAACTGAGGTGCCTGGCGGCTGCTTCAAACGCCCGCAGGGAATTAAGAGGGAGATAGCTGCGCGTCATGGTCTCGTCCGTTAGAAAAATTAACAGCTAATGCTAAATTTAACCGTTTGTCAGCCATAGTCAAATCCAACAGACTACGGCGGTCTGACGGGCCCGGACACTCCCTTGAACTGCTATTACGGAAGATAAATGATGATGACTAAATCCCTTTGCTGCGCCCTGCTGCTCAGCACATCTTGCTCGGTATTGGCTGCACCGATGTCAGAGAAACAGCTGGCTGAGATGGTGGAACGTACCGTTACGCCGCTGATGAAAGCGCAGGCCATTCCGGGTATGGCGGTGGCGGTGATTTATCAGGGTCAGCCGCACTACTTTACCTTCGGTAAAGCCGATGTCGCGGCGAATAAACCTGTCACTCCACAAACCTTATTCGAGCTGGGCTCTATAAGTAAAACCTTCACCGGCGTACTGGGCGGCGATGCCATTGCTCGCGGTGAAATATCGCTGGGCGATCCGGTGACAAAATACTGGCCTGAGCTGACAGGCAAGCAGTGGCAGGGGATCCGCATGCTGGATCTGGCAACCTATACCGCAGGAGGTTTGCCGTTACAGGTACCGGATGAGGTCACGGATAACGCCTCTCTGCTGCGCTTTTATCAAAACTGGCAGCCGCAGTGGAAGCCGGGCACCACGCGTCTTTACGCCAATGCCAGCATCGGTCTTTTTGGCGCACTGGCGGTTAAGCCTTCCGGCATGAGCTATGAGCAGGCCATAACGACGCGGGTCTTTAAGCCGCTCAAGCTGGACCATACCTGGATTAACGTTCCGAAAGCGGAAGGGTCGCATTACGCCTGGGGATACCGCGACGGTAAAGCGGTACACGTTTCGCCAGGCATGCTGGACGCTGAAGCCTATGGCGTAAAAACCAACGTGCAGGATATGGCAAACTGGGTGATGGTCAACATGAAGCCGGACTCGCTTCAGGATAGTTCACTCAAGAAAGGCATTACCCTGGCGCAGTCTCGCTACTGGCGCGTGGGTGCCATGTATCAGGGGTTAGGCTGGGAAATGCTTAACTGGCCGGTCGATGCCAAAACCGTGGTTGAAGGTAGCGACAATAAGGTGGCGCTGGCACCGTTGCCTGCGAGAGAAGTGAATCCACCGGCGCCCCCGGTCAATGAGTCCTGGGTCCATAAAACAGGCTCTACCGGCGGGTTTGGCAGCTACGTGGCATTTATTCCCGAAAAGCAGCTCGGCATTGTGATGCTGGCGAATAAAAGCTATCCGAACCCGGCACGCGTTGAGGCGGCATACCGTATCCTCGTCGCGCTGCAGTAAAACATTGCCGGGTGGCGCTAACGCTTACCCGGCCTACAAAATCCTCGGGGTGGCCACCCGGCGAAACACACCGCACAAAAACCACATTTTCCTTGCCGTCATCTACACTTAACAAAAAACAGTAAGGAAACTCCTATGCGCATTCTACCTGTTATCGCCGCGGTGACAGCCGCGTTTTTAGTGGTTACCTGCAGTTCCCCTACCCCACCTCCAGGCGTTACCGTCGTCACGCCTTTCGATGCACAACGCTTCCTTGGAACATGGTATGAAATCGCGCGCCTCGACCACCGGTTTGAGCAGGGCCTGGAGAAGGTCACTGCGAATTACAGCCCGATGGATGATGGCGGTATTCAGGTGATCAACCGGGGCTATAATCCCGATCGGAGATGTGGCAGCAGTCGATTGGGAAAGCGTACTTCACGGGCGACCCGCGACGGGCCGCGCTCAAAGTCTCTTTCTTCGGCCCGTTTTATGGCGGCTATAACGTGATAGCGCTCGACAGAGAGTACCGTCACGCGCTGGTCTGCGGGCCGGATCGCGACTATCTGTGGATACTTTCCCGCACGCCAACTATTTCGTCAGAAATGAAACAGCAGATGCTGGACGTCGCGACCCGGCAAGGGTTTGATGTATCAAAACTTATCTGGGTAAAACAACCCCATTAATGGGTGCTGAGCTTGAGCCCAATGATCCCGGCCACAATCAAGGCGAGGCTGGCGATACGCGCCAGACTCGCTGACTCTCCCAGCAGCAGAATGCCGGTGATGGCGGCCCCCACCGCTCCAATGCCCGTCCAGACGGCGTAAGCCGTTCCCACAGGCAGCGAGCGCATCGCCCAGGATAACAGGACAATACTCACGATCATCGCGGTGACGGTTATGACGCTGGGCGTCAGGCGGGTAAATCCGTGGGTGTACTTGAGACCAATTGCCCATACCACTTCGAGCAGGCCAGCAATAAAAAGAATGATCCAGGACATTTCAGGCTCCTTAACTTAATACAAGTTGGGGCCGTCCCCGGTGAAAGAAACGCTTACGGGTCGTCCCGTAAGGCAGAGATTACGCCCCATATTGTGGTTAGCGTGCTATTTTTTTTCAATCATTTTTTGCTGAATACGTTAAGGCAAGAAATAGCCGCAGTATGGCGCGTAGTTCCGGCATTTAGCACTCATCCGACTTCTCTATGATGATGTGCTTTCTGATGGCAGGAAGCCAAACCACTAGCCGACTGCGAATAAAATATGTTCAAAATTCTTTTGATTGACCGTTGTCACTTCACCCGCACGGGGTTTGAAGCATGGCTCAATCATTCCGGTTTGTTCCCGGGACACTACGTTGTGACCGGGTTAAATAATCTGTTCCTTGCCAGGGAGCACATTCTGCAATGGAAACCCACGCTGGTTATCGCCGATCTTTACGGCTTCAGGCAGGATATTCATCATTTTCAGCAGCTCTCGTCGTTGCTGAGCGCCAGTGAACGATTACCGTTTATTTTGCTGCAATCGGGAGAGGACCGCGGCATGACCGACTGGCTCGAACAATTCCCGGTGTGGTCGTCGTTGTTGAAAAACGCCAGTCTCGAAGAAGTGGCAACGACGATCAACAACGCATTAATCTCACGCGCCAGCGCTGACAGGCCAACCGCAGCGGCCCCCTTGCTGACCCGACAGGAAGAGAAAGTGCTGACATTGTGGATGGACGGTGCGAGCAATCAAAAAATTGCCGCTCACCTGAGTATCAACGGAAAAACGGTGTATACCTATAAACGCAATATCCGCATGAAATTGCATATGGATACGCGTTTTTCTCCGTTCTTATCCCTGCAGGAATCAGAAAGCTGACGGTACGAAACCCGCTGGTCTCGTACCGTATGTTAATTACTGCTGAGCTTTGGTTGCCGCACCAGAGATTGCGCTACCACCTTCAGAAATATCCTGACCGACGCCACGCGTGGTATTACAGGCAGTTAACACTGAAGAAAGTACCAGGACTGAAAAGATCGCTGCAATTGTTTTCTTAACCATAATATCTTCCTTTTATAGCCAAAGTTGTTTTGTGTATAGCAACTTAAGAATAGACAAGATCCCGCCGGTTGACGGAAAAGGAAGCATTTTTAGGAAAAATAGACGAACTTAGCTGGCGGCGTGAGAAATGATATGACCGAGATCCTGTATATCTTGTCCCATTCCACGGGTGGTGTTACAGCCAGAAAGCAATGCACTGGAAAGCGCTAACAGAAGCAGAATTTTAACGGTTCGTTTCATCATCCCTGCCTGCAAAAATCAGGCGCAGCGGGCGCTGCGCCTTCAATCATGACGTAAATTACTTCACGCGGGATACGTATTCGCCGGAGCGGGTATCCACTTTGATCACTTCGCCAGTCTGTACGAACAGTGGAACTTTAACCACTGCGCCGGTAGACAGTTTGGCTGGTTTACCGCCGGTACCTGCGGTATCACCTTTCAGACCTGGATCGGTTTCAACGATTTCCAGTTCTACGAAGTTTGGTGGGGTCACCGCGATAGGCTGGCCGTTCCACAGGGTCACGATGCACTCAGCCTGATCCAGCAGCCATTTAGCGCTATCACCTACCGCTTTCTCATCAGCAGACAGCTGTTCGAAAGTGGAGTTGTTCATGAAATGATAGAACTCACCGTCGTTGTACAGATAGGTCAGGTTCATATCAACAACATCAGCGCCTTCAGCGGAGTCAGTAGACTTGAAGGTTTTCTCAACACGGGTACCGGTCAGCAGACGGCGCAGCTTAACGCGTGCGAATGCCTGGCCTTTACCTGGTTTAACGAATTCGCTGGCTTCAACCGCGTACGGTTCGCCGTCCATCATGATTTTAAGACCAGCACGAAAATCGTTGCTATAGTACGTTGCCATAAGGCCCTCTAAATTTGTTAACTGGTAGCTAAGCCACAAAATGGCGCATATTGTAACCCTAAACACCCCGTCCAGAGAAGATTGGTTATCGCAACTTGCCGATGTAATCACCAGTCCTGATGAATTGCTGCGTCTTTTAGACCTCGATCAGCACCCAGAGTTGCTTGCAGGCCGCGAGGCAAAGCGCCTTTTCGCCCTGCGCGTTCCCCGTTCGTTTGTGGCGCGGATGGAGAAAGGCAACCCCGACGATCCGCTATTAAAACAAACACTTACTTCGCAGGATGAGTTTGTCACCGCGCCGGGATACAGCACCGATCCGCTGGAAGAGCAGAACAGCGTGGTGCCGGGTTTACTGCATAAGTATCTCAACCGCGCCCTGCTGCTGGTAAAAGGCGGTTGCGCGGTAAATTGTCGTTATTGCTTCCGTCGGCACTTCCCGTATGCCGAAAACCAGGGCAATAAACGCAACTGGCAGGTCGCGCTGGACTATATCGCCGTCCATCCGGAGCTGGATGAGATTATTTTTCCGGCGGTGACCCGCTGATGGCAAAAGATCATGAGCTGGACTGGCTGTTGACTCAGCTTGAAGCCATCCCGCACGTTAAGCGCCTGCGTATTCACAGCCGTTTACCGATTGTCATTCCGGCACGTGTCACTGACGGCCTGGTGTCACGCCTGGAGCGGTCAAGATTGCAGGTGCTGCTGGTGAACCATATTAACCACGCGAATGAAATTGACGATGACTTTCGCGCGGCGATGGCGCGTCTGCGTAAAGCGGGCGTGACGCTGCTGAACCAGAGCGTGCTGCTGCGCGGCGTCAATGACAGCGCCCGCGTGCTGGCCGACCTGAGCAATGCCCTGTTTGATGCGGGCGTGATGCCCTATTACCTGCACGTGCTGGATCGCGTTCAGGGCGCGGCGCATTTCATGGTGACGGATGAAGAAGCCCGGCAGATTATGCGCGAACTGTTAACGCTGGTTTCAGGCTATATGGTGCCGAAGCTGGCACGCGAGATTGGCGGAGAGCCGAGCAAGACGCCGCTGGATCTGCAGTTGCGGCAGTGCTAGTTTCCCCGCACCCTAACCCTCTCCCACAGGGAGAGGGAAAAAGGCAATCAGTTCGGGCACTTGTAGACCTGGCCGTTCATCTGGCTGGCGGTCGGCACGAAGCTGGACAGCATACTCTGCGTTGGGCTGCTCACGCCGTAAATCACGTTACCGCCCATTGCCGCAGCCTGGTTACGCAGGGCATTCGCCGCACCGCGCATCGAGCCGCCTTCTTCGCCATGCTGACCTGACATCCAGTTACTTTGCTCACCGGTTGCCGTGCCTAACAGCTGGCATTCACTGCCAGGCTTATCTTCCACAAAGCGAACGCCCTGGCCCGCTGCCGACAGCTCATTGCTGGAGCTACAACCCGCCAGCAGCAATGCTGCCCCTACAATCCCTGCACAGACTTTTACGCGCATGTTATTCCTCGTTTTCAATAAGCTGGACAGTAGTTGTCCGTGTGTAAATCTTATACCTAAAAGATGACCAAAAGAAAAACCCCCGAGCATTTCTGCCCGGGGGTTTTTCACATTCTACGACGTAGAGCGCACGATTACATCATGCCGCCCATACCGCCCATGCCGCCCATGCCAGCAGCACCTAAGTCTGGTGCATCGCCTTTAGGCATATCGGTGACCATGCACTCGGTGGTGATCATCAGGCCAGCGACAGATGCCGCGTACTGCAGAGCAGAACGGGTCACTTTCGTTGGATCCAGGATACCGAAGTCGATCATGTTGCCGTATTCTTCAGTTGCTGCGTTGTAACCGTAGTTACCTTCGCCCGCTTTCACGTTGTTCGCAACCACTGATGGCTCTTCACCGGCGTTAGAAACGATCTGACGCAGAGGAGCTTCCATTGCGCGCAGCGCAACTTTGATACCCACGTTCTGATCTTCGTTCTGTGCGGTCAGGCCTGCCAGTTTAGCGGCAACACGCACCAGCGCAACACCACCACCAGCAACCACGCCTTCTTCTACCGCAGCACGGGTCGCGTGCAGGGCATCGTCAACGCGTGCTTTTTTCTCTTTCATTTCAACTTCGGTCGCTGCACCAACTTTGATTACCGCAACGCCGCCAGCCAGTTTCGCTACGCGCTCCTGCAGTTTTTCACGGTCGTAATCGGAAGTCGCTTCTTCGATCTGCTTACGGATCTGACCCACGCGGCCCTGAATAGCAGCTTCTTCACCCACGCCATCGATGATGGTGGTGGTGTCTTTGTTGATCACAACGCGTTTCGCCTGGCCCAGATCTTCCAGGGTCGCTTTTTCCAGCTCCATACCGATCTCTTCAGAGATTACGGTACCGCCGGTCAGGGTAGCGATATCCTGCAGCATCGCTTTACGGCGATCGCCGAAGCCAGGTGCTTTAACCGCAGCCACTTTCACGATGCCGCGCATGGTGTTAACCACCAGGGTCGCCAGCGCTTCGCCTTCAACGTCTTCAGCGATGATAACCAGAGGCTTGCCTGCTTTCGCAACGGCTTCCAGTACTGGCAGCATTTCGCGGATGTTGGAGATTTTCTTGTCAGCCAGCAGGATGAACGGGCTTTCCAGCTCAACAGCGCCAGTCTCTGGCTTGTTGATGAAGTATGGGGACAGGTAACCGCGGTCGAACTGCATACCTTCAACCACGTCCAGTTCGTCTTCCAGACCGGTACCGTCTTCAACGGTGATCACGCCTTCTTTACCGACTTTGTCCATCGCTTCAGCGATCAGTTTACCTACGGTTTCGTCGGAGTTAGCGGAGATAGTACCAACCTGAGCAATGGCTTTAGAGTCAGAGCACGGTACGGACAGCGCTTTCAGCTCTTCAACAGCGGAGGCGACAGCTTTGTCGATACCACGTTTCAGATCCATTGGGTTCATGCCCGCAGCAACGGCTTTCAGACCTTCGGTGATGATTGCCTGCGCCAGTACGGTCGCGGTGGTGGTACCGTCACCTGCAGCGTCGTTCGCTTTAGAGGCAACTTCTTTCACCATCTGCGCGCCCATGTTTTCGAACTTGTCTTCCAGCTCAATTTCACGTGCTACAGAAACACCATCTTTAGTGATGGTTGGCGCGCCGAAGGATTTATCCAGCACTACGTTGCGGCCTTTCGGGCCCAGAGTCACTTTAACTGCATCTGCCAGTACGTTTACGCCGCGGAGCATTTTTACACGAGCGTCGTTACCGAATTTTACGTCTTTAGCTGCCATGTTCTTATTTCCTCAAATTCTCGTGCGTAAATTACGCTTCAACAATTGCCAGAATGTCGCTCTCGGACATGATCAACACTTCTTCATTGTCGATCTTCTCGGATTTCACGCCGTAGCCATCGTTGAAAATTACGATGTCACCAACTTTAACGTCCAGTGGCTGCACAGTTCCGTTTTCCAGGATGCGGCCCTTACCGACAGCGATGATTTCGCCACGCGTTGATTTGGCTGCTGCAGAACCGGTCAGAACGATGCCGCCAGCAGACTTGGTTTCAACTTCTTTACGTTTGACGATCACACGATCATGTAACGGACGAATACTCATTGATAGCTCTCCTTTGAGAAAGTCATTATCAGTTATGGATGACGCCGGCCGCATGCGGTTTTCCGACTAGTGCCCTGAGAGATGGGGATAGCTTTTTCCCCCTTCAAGGGGGAGTCGAAAAAAAAATTTGCGAAAGTGTTACCATCGCCTCTCTTTTGGTACTGGCAGGGCGATGTGAATGAGTGGACTCAAGCAGGAGCTGGGGCTGGCGCAGGGCGTCGGACTGCTCTCAACCTCCTTGTTAGGTACGGGCGTGTTTGCCGTACCCGCACTGGCGGCGCTGGTGGCTGGAAATAACAGCCTGTGGGCGTGGCCAGCGCTGATTGTATTGGTTTTCCCGATAGCCATTGTGTTTGCCATCCTGGGGCGGCATTTCCCCAGCGCGGGCGGCGTGGCGCACTTTGTCGGACTGGCCTTTGGCCCGCGGCTGCAGCGTGTTACCGGCTGGCTGTTTCTCTCCGTCATTCCGGTTGGCCTTCCTGCGGCGTTGCATATTGCGACCGGCTTTGGTCAGGCGCTGTTTGGCTGGCATAACGAGCAGTTATTGCTGGCCGAGCTGGGTACGCTGGCGATCGTCTGGTGGGTGGGCTCTCGCGGCGCCAGCTCCAGCGCCAACCTGCAGACGCTGGTTGCGGTGCTGATTGTCGCGCTCGTTGTCGCAATCTGGTGGGCGGGCGATATCACAATAAAGGAAATTCCCTTCCCGGCGCTGACCGACGTCGACCATTCCCAGCTTTTCGCCGCGCTCTCCGTCATGTTCTGGTGTTTTGTTGGTCTGGAAGCCTTTGCCCATCTGGCCTCTGAATTTAAGCAGCCTGAACGTGATTTCCCCCGCGCGCTGATGATAGGCCTGCTGCTGGCTGGCACGGTCTATTGGGCGTGTACCGTGCTGGTCTTACACTTCCACGCGTTCGGAGCGGATCTCGCCGCCGCAGCATCGCTGCCGGGTATCGTGGTGGAACTGTTCGGCGTGAAGGCGCTATGGATCGCCTGTGTCATCGGCTATCTCGCCTGTTTTGCCAGCCTCAATATTTATATCCAGAGCTTTGCCCGGCTGGTGTGGTCGCAGGCGCTCGACAAACCAGAGAATCGCCTCGCGCGCCTGTCTAAACGCCAGCTTCCGCTGAATGCCCTGAATGCCGTACTGGGCTGCTGCGTGGTGAGCACGCTGTGTATTTACGCATTGAAGATCAATCTGGACGCGCTGATCGTTTACGCCAACGGCATTTTCATCATGATCTACCTGCTGTGCATGCTGGCGGGATGTCGTTTGCTGAAAGGCCGCTATAAAGCTCTGGCGGTCGTCGGGGGTTTGCTTTGCCTGCTGTTGCTGGCGATGGTGGGATGGAAGAGTCTGTACGCGATTATCATGCTGGCAGGGCTATGGGTGTTTTTGCCGAAGCGCGGTGCGCTCCCGGAGGCCCGGTAGGCGAAGCGCCACCGGGCAACAAAATCACCGATCGTCTTTATGGTCTAAACGGTCGTGCTGTTCATCCTTACGCTGATATTCCCCTTCAAAGGTATCGCCCGGCCCGGTGCTGAACCCGCCGCCCGGCATACGGCTAAAGCGCAGATGCGGCAGCAGCTTCATGGTCAGGTGTTTTTGCACCGGCGGCAGAAGCAGCAGCAGGCCGAGGAAGTCAGTGAAGAACCCCGGCAGGATCAGCAGCAGCCCCGCAATAATCAACGACACGCTTTTGATCATCTCTTCCGCCGGGCTTTCCCCTGCGGCCATCTTCTGCTGCATTATCAGGAAATTTTTGAAACCCTGATTACGCACCAGCGACATGCCGATGACGGAGGTGAAAATCACCAGAATCAGCGTCAGCAGGACGCCCAGCACATGGGCAACCTGGATGAAAATGGAAATCTCAATGTAAACATAGAGAAAGAAAGCAATAAACGGTATCCAGCGCACTGGCATCTCCTGTGTGGCAGAGGCCATCGGGCCCCTGTCTGAATGTGTTCGCGACGCGCGTTTGTATGAAATGGTGTCGGTTAGCGAAAATTCAATCAGTTTGCACGGATATTTTTTTTGGAAATTATAAAGCGGTGACCCATTTCACAGATTAATAATTATCATGGAATCGGCTCGATAATAAGTGATCCAGCTTACGGCAATTCGCTATCATCAGCATATGATCTCGAGCATCTGGCTGATTGAGGGAATAATCGTCGGCCAGAAAATATTCAAAACCACATAAATACTGTGTGTTTAGTACAATCCATCGGCAGCTTGAAAAGAAGGTTCACATGTTAAACAACATTCGTATCGAAGAAGACTTGTTGGGTACCAGGGAAGTTCCAGCGGATGCCTACTACGGTGTCCACACTCTGAGAGCGATTGAAAACTTCTACATCAGCAACAGCAAAATCAGCGACATCCCTGAGTTTGTCCGTGGCATGGTGATGGTGAAGAAAGCCGCAGCACTGGCCAACAAAGAGCTGCAAACCATTCCTAAAAGCGCGGCAAATGCGATTATCGCGGCCTGCGATGAAGTGCTGAACAACGGCAAATGCATGGACCAGTTCCCGGTTGACGTCTATCAGGGCGGCGCGGGCACCTCCGTCAACATGAATACCAACGAAGTACTGGCAAACATCGGCCTGGAGCTGATGGGTCACCAGAAAGGTGAATACCAGTACCTGAACCCGAACGACCACGTAAACAAATGCCAGTCTACCAACGACGCATACCCTACCGGCTTCCGTATCGCGGTGTATGCCTCTGTGGTGAAACTGGTGGATGCGATCAACCAGCTGGGTGATGGCTTCCAGCGTAAAGCGGTTGAGTTCCAGGACATCCTGAAAATGGGTCGTACCCAGCTGCAGGACGCGGTGCCGATGACGCTCGGCCAGGAATTCCACGCGTTTAACGTACTGCTGAACGAAGAGACCAAAAACCTGCTGCGCACCTCCGAGCTGCTGCTGGAAGTGAACCTGGGCGCCACCGCCATCGGTACCCGTCTGAACACCCCGGATGGCTATCAGCAGCTGGCGGTACAGAAGCTGGCGGAAGTCTCTAACCTGCCGGTTGTGCCTGCAGAAGACCTGATTGAAGCCACCTCCGACTGCGGCGCCTACGTCATGGTACACAGCGCCCTGAAACGTCTGGCGGTGAAACTGTCCAAAATCTGTAACGACCTGCGCCTGCTCTCTTCCGGTCCGCGCGCTGGCCTGAATGAAATTAACCTGCCAGAGCTGCAGGCCGGTTCATCCATCATGCCAGCCAAGGTGAACCCGGTGGTGCCAGAAGTGGTGAACCAGGTTTGCTTCAAAGTCATCGGTAACGATACGACCGTGACCATGGCCTCTGAAGCGGGTCAGCTGCAGCTGAACGTGATGGAGCCAGTGATTGGCCAGGCGATGTTTGAATCCATCCACATCCTGACCAACGCCTGCTACAACCTGCTGGAAAAATGCATTAACGGCATCACGGCGAATAAAGAAGTCTGTGAGGGTTATGTCTACAACTCCATCGGGATCGTCACCTACCTCAACCCGTTCATCGGTCACCACAACGGTGACATCGTCGGTAAGATTTGCGCCGAAACCGGTAAGAGCGTACGTGAAGTGGTGCTGGAGCGCGGGCTGTTGACCGAAGCTGAGCTGGACGATATCTTCTCGGCCCAGAACCTGATGCACCCGGCATATAAAGCGAAACGATATACCGATGAAAGCGAACAGTAACCGTTCTGGCTAGGCTTCTTAAGGCACGTCACTTGTGACGTGCCTTTTTTCTTTTTAGGCGTTACCTAAATACAACAATTCAATATCAACTTGTTAATAAGCAAGGCAGGTCCTTATGTTTGGAGCAGAACTCGTCATCGTCTTGTTGGCGATTTATTTGGGAGCAAGACTCGGGGGTATCGGCATCGGTTTTGCCGGCGGTCTCGGGGTGCTCGTTCTTACCCTTATCTTTCAGATTAAACCCGGCGCAATCCCGTTCGACGTTATCGAAATCATCATGGCAGTTATTGCCGCTATCGCCGCCATGCAGGTGGCAGGCGGTATGGACTACCTGGTAAGCCTGGCGGAGCGTATGCTGCGCCGCCATCCAAAGTACATTACCTTCCTTGCCCCGCTGGTGACCTGGTTTATGACCATTCTCGCCGGTACGGGCCACACCGCCTTCTCTACGCTGCCGGTGATTACCGAAGTGGCGAAAGAGCAGGGTATCCGTCCATCTCGTCCGCTCTCTATTGCCGTCGTCGCGTCCCAGATTGCCATTACCGCCTCGCCGATTTCCGCTGCGGTGGTCTTCTTCGCCGGTATTCTGGAGCCGATGGGCGTGAGCTACCTGACGCTGCTGGCGATCTGTATCCCGGTGACGCTGATCGCGGTGATGATCACTGCCGTGCTGTGTAACTTCCTCGGCGCCGAACTGAAAGACGATCCGGTTTACCAGGAACGCCTTGCCAAGGGCGAAGTGAGACTGCGCGGCAGCCAGGTCTTCGAGCTGAAGCCGCACGCAAAGCGCTCCGTGCTGCTGTTCCTGATCGGTATTGTGGCAGTGATGTTCTACGCGACCGCCATCAGCGACACCGTGGGCCTGATCCAGAACCCTGTCCTGCCGCGTAACGAAGCGATTGTAGTGTTTATGCTGACCATCGCGACGCTGATTAGCATCACCTGTAAAATCGACACCAGCGAAGTGCTGAACGCCAGCACCTTTAAATCCGGTATGAGCGCCTGCGTGTGCGTCCTCGGCGTAGCCTGGCTCGGTGATACCTTCGTGAAAGCGCACATCAGCGACATTCAGACCGTCGCTGGCGACCTGCTGCACAACTACCCGTGGCTGCTGGCGGTGGTGCTGTTCTTTGCCGCTACCCTGCTTTACTCCCAGGCGGCGACCACCAAAGCGCTGATGCCTGCGGCATTGATGCTGGGCGTGACGCCACTGACGGCGATTGCCTCTTTCGCGGCGGTTTCCGCCCTGTTCGTTCTGCCAACCTACCCAACCCTGCTGGCGGCGGTGGAGATGGACGACACCGGCTCAACCCGTATCGGTAAGTATGTGTTTAACCACGCGTTCCTGATCCCGGGCGTGGTCGCCATTTCACTTTGCGTGATCCTCGGCTTTATCATTGGCGGCGTGGTACTGTAAACGGTGAGTGGTTGTAAAAATAGTTAAAATCGGGCCGCTCTGCGGCCCGTTTCATTAATGACCAACCGCCTTGCGTGATATAGTGAAGCCTTTCGTGATGAGGAGGTCGACTTGTGAACACGCCTGATGCTGTCGTCGTACTGTGTACCGCCCCTGATGAAGCCTCTGCCCAGGATCTCGCCGCTAAAGTGCTGGCCGAAAAACTGGCCGTCTGCGTGACGCTCCTCCCCGGTGCTACCTCCCTTTATTACTGGGAAGGCAAGCTGGAGCAAGAGTACGAAGTCCAGATGTTGCTCAAAACCAATCTGGCGAATCAGCAGGCTCTCCTGGACTGCCTCAAATCTCATCATCCTTACCAAACCCCGGAGCTGCTGGTCTTGCCAGTGGTTCATGGCGATAACGACTATCTCTCATGGCTCAACGCTTCCTTACGCTGATCCTGCTGCTGTGCAGCACGTCAGCTTTTGCCGGGTTGTTTGACGCGCCCGGCCGTTCGAACTTTATTCCTGCCGACCAGGCGTTTGTTTTCGATTTTCAGCAGAACCAGCACGATCTGACGCTCACCTGGCAGGTGAAAGAGGGCTATTACCTCTATCGCAAGCAGGTGAGCATTACCCCTGCCCGGGCAAACGTGGGCGCATTACAATTGCCCGCTGGCGAGTGGCACGAGGACGAGTTCTACGGTAAGAGTGAAATCTACCGCCAGCGCCTGAGCGTGCCCGTGACGGTGAATCAGGCGGATAAAGGCGCGACGCTGACGGTGACCTACCAGGGATGCGCGGACGCGGGATTCTGCTATCCGCCGGAAACGAAAGTCGTGCCGCTCAGCGAAGTGAAAGCGACTGCTGCTGTAACGCCGGTCCCCTCGGTTGAGAAAACCAACGACCGCGCTGACCTTCCGTTCTCAGCGCTGTGGGCGTTACTGATTGGTATCGGCATTGCCTTTACGCCGTGCGTGTTGCCAATGTATCCGCTCATCTCTGGCATCGTGCTGGGCGGCAAACAGCGTCTTTCCACCGCCCGCGCGCTGCTGCTGGCTTTTATATACGTGCAGGGAATGGCGCTAACCTACACAGCCCTTGGCCTTGTGGTTGCTGCTGCCGGGTTACAGTTCCAGGCGGCACTCCAGCACCCTTATGTTCTCATTGGCCTGTCAGCGGTGTTTATCCTGTTGGCGCTGTCAATGTTTGGCCTGTTCACGCTACAGCTGCCCTCTTCGCTGCAAACGCGCTTAACGCTGATGAGCAACCGTCAGCAGGGTGGCTCGGCAGGCGGCGTGTTCGCGATGGGTGCCATTGCCGGGCTGATTTGCTCTCCCTGCACTACCGCACCACTGAGCGCTATCCTGCTGTACATCGCCCAGAGCGGTAACATGTGGCTCGGCGGGGGTACGCTGTACCTCTACGCGCTCGGCATGGGCCTGCCGCTGATTCTGGTCACGGTTTTCGGCAATCGACTTCTGCCGAAGAGCGGCCCGTGGATGGAGACGGTGAAAACCGCATTTGGTTTTGTCATCCTCGCGCTGCCGGTGTTCCTTCTTGAGCGTATCATCGGCGACGCATGGGGTCTGCGCCTGTGGGCGATGCTCGGCGTAGCATTCTTTGCCTGGGCGTTTATCGTCAGCCTGGGGGCGAAGAAGCCATGGATGCGCCTGGTGCAAATCCTGCTGCTGGCTGCCGCACTGGTGAGCGTACGCCCTCTGCAGGACTGGGCGTTCGGCACACAGGTGGGTCAGACGCAAGCGCATCTGAACTTCACCCAGATAAAAAACGTGGATGAACTTAACAGCGCCATGGCAGAGGCGAAAGGCAAACCGGTGATGCTCGATCTCTATGCCGACTGGTGTGTCGCCTGCAAAGAGTTTGAAAAATATACCTTTAGCGATCCACAGGTGCAAAGCGCCCTGAAAGAGACCGTTTTGCTCCAGGCGAACGTGACCGCCAATAATGCGCAGGATAAGGCTCTGCTGAAGCAGCTTAACGTGCTCGGGCTGCCAACCATTCTGTTCTTCAGTCAACAGGGCCAGGAGCAGCCAGAGCAGCGTATAACCGGGTTTATGGATGCTGCGGCATTTAGCGCGCATTTGCGCAATCGCCAACCGTAAACAACACTTTAAGCGGGACAAACCGTTGGGAATAGCGGAGGAGATAACCGTGCAACGTGAAGACGTACTGGGACAAGCCCTGCAACTACTTGAGATTCAAGGGATCGCCAGCACCACGCTTGAGATGGTAGCCGACCGTATCGATTATCCCCTGGATGAACTTAAGCGCTTCTGGCCGGATAAAGAGGCGCTACTCTATGATGCCCTGCGCTACCTCAGCCAGCAGGTTGATATCTGGCGCAGGCAACTGATGCTGAATGAAGAACTGACCGCGGAGCAAAAGCTGCTGGCGCGCTATACCGCCCTGACGGAATGCGTCAACAACAACCGCTACCCGGGTTGTCTGTTCATCGCCGCCTGCACTTATTTTCCTGACCCTGGCCATCCTATTCACCAGTTGGCGGATCAGCAAAAACGGGCGGCGCATGACTTCACCCACGAGCTGCTGACCACGCTGGAGGTCGATGACCCTGCGATGGTGGCTAAACAGATGGAGCTGGTGCTGGAAGGTTGTCTCAGCCGCATGCTGGTGAACCGTAGCCAGGCCGATGTGGATACGGCGCACCGCCTGGCGGAAGATATTCTACGCTTTGCCCAATGCAGAATGGGTGGAGCGCTGACCTAAGCCAGCATGCCCGCCCAGGCGGAGGCGAGCAGACACAGCGCCATCAGGCGCTGAAACCGCACCATCGCCACGGTGGTGCGAAAAATTCGGTTTACCGCTTTACCCAGCCACGCCCAGCACATCAAACAGGCTATCGAGATCAGCAGAAACCATAGCGCCATTAGCGCAATATCGCGCAATGCATGGTCACCAGCTGGGGCAAACAGGCTGACGACGGCCAGCGCCATCATCCAGGTTTTGGGATTCACAACCTGCAGCAGTGCCGCCGCCCGAGCGGTGAATCGGATACGGTTCTCAGCGGAGAGACGGGCTGCCGGGGCGCGAAACAGCTGCCAGCTCATCCAGCTTAGCCACAGCACGCCTGTCCAGCTCATTATCTGACGTATCAGAGGATACTGACGCAGCACTTCCCCTGCGCCCGCGCCTGATACCAGCACAATCGCACTGGCCGCGATACATCCGCCCAGAATAGCAGGTACGGTATTTTTTACGCCAAAGTGCTGGCTGTTCGTCAGCACGAGAATATTGGTCGGCCCCGGCGTAATGGAGGCGACAAATGCGAACAACAGAAAGGGTATCAAACTCACAGGTGGCTCCTTTTTATTAGAGCCATGAATGTGCCGTTATTTTTTGGAAACGTCTGGAAGGTTTGTGCACAACCGGCGGTAGTGTGCGGGAGAGATACGGTAAGCACGCTGAAACCAACGTCCCAGATGGCTTTGATCGGCAAAACCCACTGCGGCAGCCACATCAACGGGCTGGTCACCCCGCGCCAGCAGCTGTCGGGCCTTTGCCAGACGCAGCTGAATAAGCCATGCGTGTGGCGCCAGGTTGAACTCGCGCTTAAAACAGCGCGTCAGGGTAAAGCGATCCGTGCCCGTCTCGCGCGCAAGGTCTGACAGCCCTACGTTCTCGCCGATATGAGCAAAGAGATAGTCGCGCGCACGGTGTGCCACGGCAGCGCTTTGTAACTGCGACGGCAGTTTTTTACGCCAGTGGCAATGGGCGGTGATCCGGGAGAGCAGATTATCCATAGTGCTCTGCTGAACGATTTTCATCTCGTCATTATGCAGGGTGGAGAATGTCTCACCGATAGCGCGCACCAGCTGCGGCTCCCGCGTTAGCGTTCGGGCAAAGTGGAGTGAATAACTCCCGGGAGTCGATTCGTAAAGCCCCTGTAGTGCACGTGTAAGCCAGCGCTCATCAAGATAGAAGGTCAAATAGGTAAAGCCGCCCTCTACAGGCGCATCACCGTCGTGGATCTCGCCAGGTTCGAGGAGAAATGCGTCGCCCGGCTGGCTACGATGACGCTCACGGCGGCAGTGAAACTGCTGCGTGCCGGAGAGGGTTATCCCTACCAGATAGCTATCGTGCCAGTGCGGATCAAAGGCATGCCCTTCGAAATGCGCTTTAATCGTCTCAATACCCGTATCTGCATGCTGACGCAGTTCAAGCCAGTCATTCGCCATACTGTCCTCCTCTTGCTATCAGCATTGCCGTATTACACTGGTTGTGTCTGGAAGATTTGTGCATTTTCACGGCGAAAGCGGACAGATTGCCGCAAACTTAAGCAGTTGAACAGCTTTTCCCGAAATAATGTTGACGATCGAGCGTGATTGCGGTTTAATGCGCTCCGTTGCCCGGATAGCTCAGTCGGTAGAGCAGGGGATTGAAAATCCCCGTGTCCTTGGTTCGATTCCGAGTCCGGGCACCACTATTTAAAGAACCCAGCCTATGGCTGGGTTTTTGCTTTTCTGCGTTTATACATCCCTTCTTTGTATTCCTGTTTCTCATTGCCGTGGGATCGTGCGGTCTGCATTGCCCGCTTTGCCTTATCCGGCCTACTAAACTCGTGGGCTCCGCAAGCGCAGCGCCATCGGGCTTTTCTGCGCGCACAAAGCAAAAAACCCCGCACCTTACGGTACGGGGTTCTTTTATTTGATGCCTGGCAGTTCCCTACTCTCACATGGGGAGACCCCACACTACCATCGGCGCTACGGCGTTTCACTTCTG
>NZ_JBVODQ010000005.1:0-269004 GCF_055666685.1 Enterobacter sp. E14S
TGGCGGCTTTAGCGCGGTGGTCCCACCTGACCCCATGCCGAACTCAGAAGTGAAACGCCGTAGCGCCGATGGTAGTGTGGGGTCTCCCCATGTGAGAGTAGGGAACTGCCAGGCATCAAATTAAGTAGTAAGCCGGTGCATAAATCCGGTGGTTACAGCAGTCTTCGGTGGAGCGGTAGTTCAGTCGGTTAGAATACCTGCCTGTCACGCAGGGGGTCGCGGGTTCGAGTCCCGTCCGTTCCGCCACTTATTAAAAGCCCTGAGCTAACGCTCAGGGCTTTTTTCTTATCTATCGTTTAATTATTGCTAAATTAGCAAAAATCCTCTGCATTTTGCGATCTTTTTCTCCATAACAGCGCCAGCGATAATCTTCCTCACTTTACGAACATAATGATTGAGGAATAGTATGACTCTCCCTGCATTTGGTCTGGGCACCTTCCGCCTGAAAGACGACGTTGTTATCGCATCAGTTAAAACCGCTCTTGAACTTGGCTATCGCGCAATTGATACGGCACAGATCTATGAAAACGAAGCTGCTGTTGGACAGGCTCTCGAAGAGAGCGGTGTACCGCGCAATGAGCTGTTCATCACCACCAAAATCTGGATAGAAAATCTCAGCAAAGACAAGCTCATCCCAAGCCTGATAGAGAGCCTGAAGAAACTGCGTACTGACTACGTAGATCTGACCCTTATCCACTGGCCATCACCGAATGATGCCGTCTCAGTAGAAGAATACATGCAGGCGCTGCTGGAAGCGAAAAAGCAGGGCTTAACCCGTGAAATTGGGATCTCCAACTTCACCATTCCGCTGATGGAAAAAGCCATTGCTGCTGTTGGCGCAGAAAATATTGCGACTAACCAGATTGAGCTGTCGCCATACCTGCAAAACAGCAAAGTCGTGGACTGGGCAAAACAGCACGGGATCCACATCACCTCCTACATGACGCTGGCCTACGGTAAAGCGCTGAAAGATGAAGTGATTACGCGTATCGCAGAGAAACATAACGCCACTGCTGCGCAGGTGATTCTGGCATGGGCAATGGGTGAAGGTTATGCCGTGATCCCATCATCAACTAAGCGTGAAAACCTGGCTAGCAACCTGTTAGCAGCGGATCTTCATCTGGATGCAGACGATAAAAAAGCGATCGCAGCGCTGGAGTGCAACGATCGCCTGGTAAGCCCGGAAGGTTTAGCTCCTGACTGGGATTAAGTTTGACCCACCCTCTGTAACCTGAACCCTCACACAGCTCCTCCGGGAGCTGTTTTTATATGTTCACTCAGGAAGTCAATAAAGGCACGAATGCGCGTACTTACCGCTCTGTCACTGTAATACACCGCACTAAAAGGCATTTCGACCGGCAGGCGTTTATCGGCCATTAGCTCCACCAGTTCACCCCGGGCTATCTCCTTATCAATCATATAGTCTGACAAGCAGGCGATACCATTTCCTTCGAGACACAGCTGCTTCAGCGTTTCCCCGCTGTTTGACGATATTCCGCAGGTAATTTCATGAAGTTGACCATCATGACAGGCGACAGGCCAGGTGTTCAGCGACACCGGCTCCGTAAAGCCAAGGCACAGATGCTGCTTCAGTTCTTCAACCGTCTCCGGTTTCCCATGCTCGGCAATATACTCCGGTGATGCGATAATTTTGCGGTAGCTGGCAAACAGAGGGCGGGCACGCAAGCTTGAATCTGTCAGGGTTCCCGCCCGGATAGCCACATCCACTTTCCGCTCGATGAGGTTGATAAACGTCTCTGAGGAGACCAGCGATAGCGTCATCTCCGGATAGCGTTCGCGGAAAGGTTTGATCAGCGGCATCAGAAAGTGAAGCACCACCGGCGTGGCCGCATCAATGCGCAGCAATCCACGCGGCGTGCTGCGGGTCTCCATAATCTCCGTCTCTGCTGCAGCCATCTCCTGCAGTACCGACTGCACGCGGCGGAAGTAACGCTCACCTTCTTCCGTCAGGCTCAGCTGCCGCGTCGTACGGTTGAGCAGACTCACTCCAAGCTTCATCTCCAGTTTTTTACCGAACGGCTGATGGCCGAATTAGCCTGTCCCAGCTGTTCGGCCGCGCGGCTAAAGCTGCCGCTTTCAACGACAGCGACAAAGATTGTCAGCTCTTCCGATGTTGCTTTCATTGTTGCACCACCTGCAAAATTCTATTGAGATTTTGACCATTTTTGTTATTTAAGCACTGGCGCATACTGCCTGTCATCTTAATCCTGATGATACGGAGTATTTTATGCCACTGGCGCTACTTGCCCTGACGATCAGTGCCTTTGCAATCGGCACGACCGAATTTGTTATCGTGGGCCTGGTTCCCACTATTGCTAACCAGCTTGCGATCTCGTTGCCCTCTGCGGGGTTGCTGGTATCAATCTACGCCCTGGGCGTCGCCGTCGGTGCGCCAGTGCTGACGGCCCTGACCGGACGTTTTCCGCGTAAGCAGCTGTTAGTCGCGCTGATGGTGCTGTTCACCGCCGGCAACGTTCTGGCCTGGCAGGCGCCGGACTACACCACTCTGGTGATTGCCCGTCTGTTAACCGGCCTTGCACACGGCGTGTTCTTCTCGATTGGTTCCACCATTGCAACCAGCCTGGTGCCCAAAGAGAAAGCGGCTTCAGCTATTGCGATCATGTTTGGTGGGCTGACCGTCGCGCTCGTTACGGGCGTACCGCTGGGAACGTTTATCGGACAACACTTCGGCTGGCGTGAAACGTTTCTGGCCGTCTCCTTGCTGGGCGTCATCGCCCTGGTGACCAGCCTGCTGCTGGTACCGTCGAATATTCCAGGCCGGGCGAGCGCCAGCCTGCGAGATCAGCTGAAGGTGCTTACGCATCCGCGTTTGCTGATCATCTACGCGGTAACTGCATTGGGTTATGGTGGCGTATTCACCGCCTTTACCTTCCTGGCGCCGATGATGCAGGACCTGGCAGGCTTTTCACCCAATGCCGTGAGCTGGATTTTGCTGGGATACGGTATTTCCGTTGCTATTGGCAATATCTGGGGCGGCAAGCTTGCGGATAAGCATGGTGCGGTACCGGCGCTGAAATTCATCTTCGCCGCCCTGGTTGTTCTGCTGATGATTTTCCAGTTCACGGCTTCGGTACACTACGCCGCGCTGGTCACGGTGCTGGTCATGGGGATCTTTGCCTTTGGTAATGTCCCCGGGCTTCAGGTTTACGTTGTCCAGAAAGCCGAGCTCTATACGCCAAATGCGGTGGATGTGGCGTCCGGTCTGAACATTGCCGCATTTAATATCGGCATTGCGCTGGGCTCCATCATTGGCGGGCAAACCGTAGCGCATGTCGGATTAGCCCAGACCCCATGGATTGGCGCGGTGATTGTCCTGGTCGCCTTCCTGCTGATTGGCCTGAGTGGACGTCTCGATAAGCCAGCCCGGGTCGCGCTGGGGTAACATCAGTAAGTGCTTGCTTACAAAACTGGAAAGCGGTTTCTCAGAAATTGCGTTGAAAGTATGACCTAAAGTCCCTATAACATTAGAACCAGTCCGTTTTCCGGGCTGGTTCATGTTACAGAGGCTGTTTCCAAAAGTGCGAAAAAATACCTATGCCATGCGTTATGTTGCCGGAATGCCCGCGGAGAGGATCTTGCCTCCGGGGTCATTTGCGAGCATAAGCCAGGCATTACCCGCCGGCACACCGTTAAGCAGCGATGAGAAAATCCGTGTACTGGTGTGGAATATCTTTAAGCAGCAGCGTGCCGAATGGTTATCGGTGCTCAAGAATTTTGGAAAAGATGCCCACCTGGTTTTGCTCCAGGAGGCGCAAACCACTCCTGAGCTGGTACGGTTTGCCACCACGAACTATCTTGCCGCTGACCAGGTGCCTGCGTTTGTCCTGCCACAACACCCCTCAGGTGTGATGACGCTTTCAGCAGCACATCCGGTCTATTGCTGTCCACTGCGCGAACGTGAACCTATCCTGCGTCTGGCAAAATCGGCGCTGGTGACGGTCTATCCGCTGCCGGATACCCGAATGCTGATGGTCGTGAATATCCATGCGGTAAATTTCAGTCTGGGTGTGGATGTCTACAGTAAGCAGCTACTTCCGATCGGCGATCAGATTGCCCATCACAGCGGGCCCATCATTATGGCCGGCGATTTCAATGCCTGGAGCCGTCCGCGCATGAATGCGCTGTACCGCTTTGCGCGCGAAATGTCGCTGCGTGAAGTTCGTTTTAGCGATGACCAGCGCAAAAAAGCCTTTGGTCGTCCTCTCGATTTTGTCTTCTATCGTGGTTTGAGCGTGCATGATGCCTCAGTTCTGGTGACGCGCGCCTCGGATCATAACCCTCTACTAGTCGAATTCAGTCCCGGCAAACCTGATAAATAATGGTGTGTCAGGTCTGCCGTGGGGCAGGCCTGTGCGGGTGCTGCCCTTTATTTTTCACTCACAAAGGACAGTACGATGACAACAACACGCTCCCATCATGACAACGTAGAAAAACAGTTTGGTTCTCAGGCAAGTGCCTATCTGAGCAGCGCCGTGCATGCTTCTGGCCGCGATCTGGTGCGTCTCGGCGAACGTCTGGCGGCGTTCCCGCAGGCGCGCGTGCTGGATTTAGGCTGCGGGGCAGGGCATGCCAGCTTTACGGCTGCTCAGCAGGTCGCGCATGTTACCGCGTATGACTTATCCAGCCAGATGCTGGATGTCGTTGCCGGGGCGGCAAAAGCGAAGGGACTGGACAACATCGATACGCAACAGGGCTATGCCGAATCCTTACCGTTCGATGATGCGTCGTTTGAGGTGGTGATCAGCCGTTATTCCGCGCACCACTGGCACGATGTCGGCCAGGCATTGCGCGAGGTCAAACGTGTTCTGAAGCCGGGCGGCACCTTCATCATTATGGATGTGATGTCTCCCGGACACCCGGTACGCAATATCTGGCTGCAGACGGTAGAAGCGCTGCGCGATACCTCGCATGTGCAAAACTACGCCAGCGGAGAGTGGTTGTCGCTTATCACTGAAGCGGGGCTGATCGCGCGCGCGTTGATTACCGATCGCTTACCGCTGGAGTTCAGCTCCTGGATCGCGCGTATGCGCACCCCGGAAGCATTGAGCCAGGCGATCAGGCTCTATCAGGAGAGTGCGTCCGCGGAGGTAAAAGCGTACTTTGAACTGCAGGAAGATGGCTCATTTACCAGCGATACCATCATGGCCGAAGCGCAAAAAGCGGGATAAACAAAAAAGGCACCGAGGGGAATCGGTGCCTTTTTATCTTCGATCGTGTTATCAGGAGTCTGGCGTAGCGCTGTTCTTCACAAACAGCGTCAGCTGGTCGCCTGGTTTCAGATTGTCAGTATCATTGTTCCAGCGCATCACATCCTTGATGTTCACGCCGTGCCGTTTTGCGATACTGGACAGTGAATCGCCCTTGCGCACGCGATAGGTAATGCTATCGCTGTTGCTGGCGAGACGCTGTGCGCTGCTACCTGCACCTACCGTCAGAGTCTGACCCACTTTCAGGCCGGAGCTGCGCAGATTATTCCACTGCTGCAGATCTTTCGCATTCACGCCAAGACGTGACGCAATGCCCGAAAGCGTATCACCTGAACGAACCTTATAGCTGCGACTGTTAACTGATGATGCATCCGCGATCAGCGTTGACTGAACGGCGGCGATTTCACCAGAAGCTAAAGACTCACGTAACTGCTCAGCATGTTTCTGCGGAACCATTACATACTGCGGGCCACTTGCCCCCAGGGTTGAGCCTTTAACGCCAGCATTAAAGGTTTTCAATTTACTTACCGACATACCCGTCATATCAGCAACTTGTTGAATATCAACCGGATTGCTGAGGCGAACACGCGCCAGTGCACGACTTTCGTCTGGTGTTGGCAGTTGTACACCGTAACGCTTGCTGTTCTTGAGAATATCGCTCAATGCCAGCATTTTCGGTACGTAAATCTTAGTTTCCTGTGGCAGTGAGAGCGACCAAAAATCGGTGGATTTACCCCGTGCTTTATTCGCTTTCATTGCCTTCAGTACACGACCTTCGCCACTATTATACGCCGCGACCGTTAACAGCCAGTCGCCGTCAAACATCTTGTTCAGACGTTGCATCATGTCGAGAGCGGCTGTCGTTGAAGCGACAACATCGCGACGCGCATCATAGTTGCGGGTCTGTTTCAGACCATAGTTTCGCCCGGTGCTCGGAATGATCTGCCAAATGCCTGCGGCATTGGCGCCAGACGTCGCGTGTGGGTCAAAAGCGCTCTCCACTATGGGTAGGAGTACCAGCTCCATAGGCATGTTACGTTTCTTAACTTGCCCGGCTATCCAGTACATATACGGCTCTGCCCGTAACGTTACATCGTGGAGATAGCTCTTATTACTTAAATACTTCTGTTTCTGTTCGCGAATCCGGGGATTTTCCGGAATTCCCATCTTTAGCTCGTCGCCAATAGAGGTCCACAAGTCTTGATCCTGCGCGTAAGATGTTCCATCGTCCATCCAGCGCGCCGAACTTGCAAACTTCCCTGCTTCCCCTTGACCAGCTGCAGAAAGGCTCTGTGCGTGCTGTTGTACGTTGCTGCCGTTTTGCGACTGGCAACCTACAAGCAGGACAGAGGCGAGTAATATCGCTTTTGCCTTCATGTGTGTGTCAATAGTTGCTTAAAAGACGAGCGATGATAACGGCGAAATTTTGAAAAGGCAACCCGCAATTATCTGAAGTTATCTTTCTTTGACCTTAACCATGCAAATCGCTGTTCTGGTTGTTGCAAATTTGTTTCTTGGTTAATTTTATTAATTAAATCAATATCATCTGTTCGTAAAAATAAATTAATTTGGCGCTCGTTTTTCAGAATTACGGGGAGTGTTTTTTGGTTTTTTGCACGTAACTCCTTCACTTTGTGATAATAATCCTGAATCGCTCGATCCTCGGGTAAGAGGCTCACTGCAAACTTCATATTTCCTAATGTATACTCATGGGCGCAACAAATGAGCGTCTCATCGGGTAGCGCGTTAATCTTCTGTAAAGACTGATACATTTGAGCTGGCGTGCCTTCAAACAGTCTTCCGCAGCCTCCGGAGAACAGCGTATCGCCGCAAAAAAGATAAGGCTTACTGTAGAAACACAGATGTCCCAAAGTGTGACCCGGTGTAGCAAATACGGAAAACTCCCACTCGAGTATGAGGATATTTTCGCCTTCTTCGACTACATGCGTGATCCCCTTATCTTGTGCCTCTGCCGGTCCGTAAACCACAAGATGCGGAAAATGAGCGCGCAGTTCAGGCACGCCGCCAGTGTGATCGTTATGATGATGCGTCAACAGAATGGCTTCTGGCTGCCAGCCGTTCTCTTTTATGGCGTGCAGTACAGGGGCGGATTCTCCGGGATCGACAATGACGCAGCGGCGATCGTCGTCCACCAAAACCCAGATGTAATTGTCCTGAAACGCTGGAATACTGATAAGATTCATACATTACCTCTTAGAGCGTGGCGGGTGTTTTGATGAAACCGGCAAGGATACCTCAGACTGTCGCAGCACCGGAACGTTGGGCGGAATTGCCCTGGGGTGAGTACTATCGCGAAGCGTTAGAACAGCAGCTGAAGCCCTGGCTCGCGAAAATGTATGGCTTTCACCTGCTTAAGATTGGCAATCTCAGCGCGGAAATCAATACCGAAAGCTGCGCTATCTCGCATCAGGTTAACGTCTCTCTCGGCGGATCGCCGGTTCAGGTGAAAGCAGACCCGCTGCATCTGCCGTTTGCGGAAAAATCCGTCGATGCGTGTTTGCTCGCACATACGCTACCCTGGTGCAGCGATCCGCATCGTCTGCTTCGCGAAGCCGATCGCGTGCTGATTGATGACGGCTGGCTGGTACTTAGCGGATTCAATCCGCTAAGCCTGATGGGCCTGCGTAAGCTGGTACCGGTGCTACGCCGGACTCCACCTTACAACAGCCGAATGTTCACCATGATGCGTCAGCTCGACTGGCTTTCACTGCTGAACTTTGAAGTGCTTTGCTACGGCGGTTTTCAGGTGCTGCCCTGGGCGAGGCAGGGGGGCGTGGTACTGAGCACCCATCTCCCCGCGTTGGGCTGTTTGCAGTTTATCGTTGCGCGTAAGCGAACCATTCCCCTTACGCTTAACCCCGTGAAGCAGAGCAAGTCGAAAACGCCTATCCGCCAGACCGTCGGCGCCACGCGGCAGTACAAAAAAACCGATTAGACATCGGGCTGATAGCCCGCATCTTCATGTGCGGGATTGGATGCCGCAGCACGCGCCAGTTCATCGCAGCGTTCGTTTTCCGGGTGGCCTGCGTGGCCTTTAACCCACTCCCACTTAATCTGGTGCTGGCCCAGCGCAGCATCAAGACGTTTCCAGAGATCGACGTTCTTGACCGGCTTCTTATCGGCAGTTTTCCAGCCGCGTTTTTTCCAGTTATGGATCCACTGGGTGATCCCCTGACGCACGTACTGACTGTCGGTGCTTAGCACCACGTCACAATGTTCTTTTAACGCCTCCAGCGCCACGATGGCCGCCATCAGCTCCATCCGGTTGTTGGTAGTCAGAAAATAGCCTTCGCTAAAGGTTTTTTCGTGCTGGCGATAGCGCATAATCGCGCCGTAGCCGCCGGGTCCTGGGTTACCGAGACAAGATCCATCGGTGAAAATTTCTACCTGTTTACGCATCTCTGGTAGACTTCCTGTATTCGAAACGTTCAGTTAAACGATAAGTCTGACATAAATGACCGCTATGAGCACTGCAATTACTCGCCAGATTGTCCTCGATACCGAAACCACCGGTATGAACCAGATCGGCGCGCACTACGAAGGGCATAAGATCATCGAGATCGGCGCCGTTGAAGTGGTGAACCGTCGTCTTACGGGGAACAACTTCCACGTCTACCTCAAACCCGATCGGCTGGTGGATCCGGAAGCGTTCGGCGTTCACGGGATTGCCGATGAGTTCTTGCTGGATAAGCCGACCTTTGCTGATGTTGCTGACGAGTTCCTGGAATATATCAAGGGCGCCGAGCTTGTCATTCATAACGCATCGTTCGATATCGGCTTTATGGATTATGAATTCAGCAAGCTTAATCGTGATATCCCGAAGACGAACACCTTCTGTAAGGTGACGGACAGCCTGGCGCTGGCAAGGAAGATGTTTCCCGGCAAGCGTAACAGCCTTGATGCGCTCTGCTCGCGCTACGAGATAGACAATACTAAGCGAACGCTCCACGGGGCGTTGCTCGATGCCCAGATCCTGGCGGATGTCTATCTGACGATGACCGGCGGGCAGACGTCAATGAAGTTCAGTATGGAAAATGAATCCCAGCAGACGCAAGGCGAAGCGGGCATTCAGCGTGTTGTCCGTCAGGCCAGTCGGTTGCGGGTTGTTTTAGCCAGTGAAGAAGAGCTTCATAACCACGAATCCCGGCTTGATCTGGTCCAGAAGAAGGGCGGCAGCTGTATGTGGCGCGCCTGAAAAAACGCCTGAATGCCTGTAAAATCATCGTTTGGGCGATTTTTGCAGCAAACGATTCAAAACGTGAGAAAAAGCGTTGACGAGATCGGAGGCGCACCGTAATATGCGCCTCGTTCCCCAAACGGGAACAGTGGAGCGGTAGTTCAGTCGGTTAGAATACCTGCCTGTCACGCAGGGGGTCGCGGGTTCGAGTCCCGTCCGTTCCGCCACTATTCAGAAGGCCTGAATCAGAAATGATTCAGGCCTTCGTCGTTTCAGCATTCTGTAATCCTATCCTCTCACCTGTTGTTAACAAAAAGTTAATGTTTGTAGTGCAATTATTTAACAATTGCACGAATGTAGTGCGTTATTTGCACTGATATTGTGCATTTCACCACCACTCCTCTCTTCATACCTCAGTCAGAATGTGTCTTTCTGTAAAAAATAATTCACGCAGAATCATTTGGTTAACTCCTGCTTTCCTAAAACATACCGAACCAATTACGTATTGGTTTGGTTATTGCTTAATCATTAGCACGATAAGCTTCATTCCATATCAATAACTTATCGTTAATAAAAATAAAGCTATGATGAAAGCGAGCGAACCAATATGGAAAAACCGTCACGGTTTCTGGCAAATTCCAGCACCGCGCTTGAGCAGCTGCGCGGGCTTATCAACCAGCATGAGTCAACACCAGGCATACCGCTGCCCACGGAACGTGAGCTGTCGGACACTCTCGGCGTAGGACGACGTGAAGTGCGTCGTGCGCTGGACGTGCTGGAAGAAGAGGGGCGCATCTGGCGTAAGCAGGGCAAAGGGACCTTTATAGGCCCGGCGGCACCTGTTGAACCGCTGGCCCTTCAGGGATTGGTTCAGCAAACCAACCTTCTGGAAGTGATGGAAGCTCGTCTGCAGCTCGAACCCGGCTTAGCCCGGCTTGCGGCACTGCGTGCCACCAGGGAAAACCTCGCGCTCATGCAGCGCATGCTGGAACGCATCGACAAGGTCAGCCCGGATGACCGCGATCTCAACGAACTCTGGGACAGCGCCTTTCACCGGGCAATTGCCGAGGCGGCGGGCAACCGTCTGATGCTCGGCCTGTTTGATGCCATTGATGCCGTTCGGCGCGAACCGGGCTGGCAGCATCTGCGCGAATTAGCCCGCACGCCCGAACGTGTCGACAGCTATAACGACCACCACCATAAGATCATGTCTGCGATTATCCATCGCCAGCCTAATGAAGCCGCGGCCGCCATGCGCGAACACCTGCTCAGCCTGCAAACCGCCCTGATTCAGGCGATCCACCTTGAGGACGACTTCACGCCATGACGACAATACCCTTTAAGGACGCCACGCCCGTATTGCGGGTGCAAAACCTCAACGTTACGTTTGCTGGCTCGCCGGCTAGCGTGCTTGATGGTATCTCGCTGACCGTCAGGGCGGGCGAAACGCTGGCGCTGGTGGGAGAGTCCGGCTGCGGGAAAAGTATCACCTCACTGGCGCTGATGGGGTTACTGCCCGCCAGCGCGCAGATTGTCAGCGGCGAGATGCAGTTTCGCCGCCACGATTTGCGAAAGCTCTCACCGCGGGAATATGCCGATCTGCGCGGCAGCGAGCTGGCGATGATTTTCCAGGAGCCGATGACCTCGCTCAATCCGGCGTTTACGCTGGGCGATCAGCTCAGCGAAGCGGTGATGCGACACCAGAGCGTCTCGCGCGCAGAGGCGATGAAGGTCGCGCTGCAGATCCTCGAGAAGGTACAGATCCCGGCGGCAGAGATGCGCCTGAAAGCGTATCCCCACCAGCTTTCCGGCGGCATGCGCCAGCGGGTGATGATTGCGATGGCGTTGATTAACCACCCCAAACTGCTGATTGCTGATGAACCCACCACCGCGCTCGACGTCACCATCCAGGCGCAAATCCTCGCCTTGCTCAACGCCTTAAAAGAGGAAACCGGCACGGCGGTGCTGATGATCACCCACGATTTAGGCGTGGTGGCGGAAGTCGCCCAGCAGGTCGCCGTGATGTATGCCGGGCAGGTGGTGGAGCAGGGGAGCGTGGAGGCGATATTCGCCGATCCGCAGCACCCGTACACCATCGGCCTGATGGGGTCGATCCCCTCGCTGGGCGCACGCAAGGGCCAGCTCTCCACCATTCCCGGCGCGGTCCCGCTCCCGGAATCCATGCCGAAAGGCTGCCGTTTTGCCACCCGCTGCCCGTTTGCGCAGTCGCGCTGCCATGATGAAAAACCGCCGCTCACCGCGCTCGGCGCGGGCCATCAGGTCGCCTGCTTCCGCGTGCCGCTCGAACAGCACATTGCTCTGGGAGAAATCGCATGACCACGCCCATTCTTGAAGCCCGTGACCTCAGCAAGCTTTTCCCCGGCCCCAAAAAACTCTTTACTCCGGCACGGTTTGTCACGGCGGTCGATCGCGTTTCGCTTGCCGTGATACCGGGCGAAACGCTGGCGATCGTCGGCGAGTCCGGCTCCGGCAAATCTACGCTCGGCCGCCTGCTGCTGCGCCTGCTGGCCGCCAGCGAAGGGCGCGTGTTTTACCAGGGTGAAGAGATCACGCATGCATCGGGTGCGCGCCTCAATCAGCTCCGGCGCGAGCTGCAGATTATCTTCCAGGATCCCTTCGCCTCGCTCAACCCGCGCATGACGGTAGAGCAGATCGTCGGCGAGCCGCTGTGGCTGCACCAGAACATGAAAAAAGCCGACCGTCAGTACCGCGTCGCCGAGCTGCTTAAAACCGTTGGTCTGCCTGCCGCCTGGGCCGGGCGCTATCCGCACGAGTTTTCCGGCGGGCAGCGCCAGCGTATCGGCATTGCGCGCGCGCTGGCCTCGGGACCGAAGCTGCTGCTGGGCGATGAGCCGGTATCCGCGCTGGACGTCTCCGTTCAGGCGCAGGTGGTCAACCTGCTGGAAAGCCTGAAGCACCAGCTGGGGCTGACGATGGTGATTGTCGCCCACGGCCTGGCGGTGATCCGCCATATGAGCGACCGCGTGGCGGTCATGTATCTCGGGCAAATCGTCGAGCTTGCCACCGTCGACGAGATTTTTGACGCACCGCTGCATCCCTATACGCAGGCATTGATCGCCTCGGCACCGCAGATGCAGCCGGGCGTTGAACGCGACGCGCCGCTGCTGCAGGGGGATCTGCCCAACCCGGCCAGCCCGCCGTCCGGCTGCCGTTTCCACACCCGCTGCCCGTACGTCACCGATGAATGCCGCCAGGTTGAGCCGATCAATCAGGTGCTCGACGGTGGACGTCAGGTTGCCTGCCACCGCTGGCAGGAGATCAACCGCGATCGCAGCGTTATTCAGATCGCACCGCCATCCGCCGCTTTCCTGCGCCGCCGCGCGCTGTTTGAACACGCGGCCACTCACTCGTCCCTTCCTTCAAGGAACTCATGATAATGACAATGCGTAATTCTCTTTTGACCGTACTGGGAAGTGTTATGTTGCTTGGCGCGGCGCTGCCCGCCCATTCTGAAAGCGTGCTGCGGATCGGCCTGGGCGCTGACCCGGACATGCTCGACCCGCATCTGGCGCGCACCTACTATGGCCGCTTCGTCTTTGCCTCCCTGTGCGACAGGCTGGTGGACGTGGATGAAAATCTGAAGGTCGTCCCCGGCCTGGCTAAAGACTGGGCGTGGAGTGACGACGGTAAAACCCTGACGCTCAATCTGCGCGAAGGCGTCACCTTCCACGACGGTGAGAAATTCGATGCCGCCGCGGCAAAATACAACCTCGACCGCGCCCTGACCCTGAAAGGCTCTCTGCGTAAAAGCGAGATCTCTTCCGTTGAATCGGTCGAGGTCACCGGCCCGATGCAGATTGCGCTGCACCTGAAAACGCCCGATGCGGCGCTGCTGATGCAGCTCACCGACCGCGCCGGGGCAATGATGGCCCCCGAGGCGGCGAAAAAGCCGGACTTTGCCGCCCATCCGGTCTGTTCCGGCCCGTACAAGTTTGACAGCCGCGTGTCCCAGGACCGCATCGTGCTGACCCGCTTCGACAACTACTGGAACAAAGACGCCTACCACTTCGACAAAATCATCTATCTGCCGATCCCGGACGCCTCCGTGCGCCTCGCGAACCTGCGCGCGGGCGATCTTGACCTGACCGAAGGCATCGCCGCCAGCGACGTTAAAACCGTCGAAGCCGACAGCAAGCTGGCGCTGGCGAAGGTGACCGGTCTCGGCTATCAGGGCATTACCTTCAACATCAACAACGGCAAGGTGCCGGCAAACGATCCGTTCAAGGACGCCCGCGTGCGCGAGGCGTTTTCTCAGGCCATCGACCGCGATGCGTTAAACCAGGTGGTCTTCGAAGGGCTTTACACCCCGGCAAACCAGGCGTTTTCCACGGTCAGCCCCTATCACGTCAACCTGCCGGTCCCGCCGCGTGACGTCGACAAAGCCAAAGCGCTACTGAAGGCGGCAGGCGTCAACGCGCCGCTGACCGTCAACCTGCTGGTGCCGAACAACCCAACCTCGCAGCAGGTGGGCCAGGTGCTGCAGGCGATGGTCGCCGAGGCCGGATTTAACCTGAACCTGCAGATGACCGAATTCGCCACGCTGCTCGACCGCCAACAGAGCGGCGACTATCAGCTGAGCTTCTCCGGCTGGTCGGGACGCCCGGATCCGGACGGCAGCATCTACGGCTTTATCAACAGCAAAGGCACGCTTAACGACGGCCGCTACAGCAACGCGCAGGTCGATGAGTGGCTGACCCAGGCGCGCCAGAGCACCGATCAGGCCGCACGCCAGCCGCTGTACGACAAGGTGGTGAAGCAGCTGCAAACCGACATGCCGATTGCCTATCTCTACTTCGAGCCGCGCATTTTCGGTCTGAACAAAAGCGTGCAGGGCTTTAAGCCGTACCCGGACGGCATCGTACGTCTGGCGGGTTTAACGCTGGCGAAATAAACGTCCCGAGGAGAACCCATGCTGGAACTGATTTGCAAACGTCTGCTGCTGGCTATACCAACCCTGCTGCTGGTGAGCATGATGGTGTTCGGGCTGCAAAAGCTGCTGCCCGGCGACCCTCTGATCGCCATGGCCGGGGAGGAGCGCGACCCGGCGGTCATCGCCCAGCTGCGTGCGGAACTGAACCTCGATGCGCCAATTCCCGTGCAGTATTTCCACTGGCTGACGCGGGCGCTGCAGGGCGATCTGGGCGTCTCCTTACGCACGCACGAACCGGTGACGCAGCTGATCGCCAGCAAGCTGCCGGTCACGCTGGAGCTGTCCCTGCTGGCGATGATTATCGCGCTGGTGTTTGGCATCAGCATGGGGATCCTCGCGGCGGTGAACAAAAACAGCTGGGTCGATCACGGGGCGAACTTCGTGGCGATCTCGGGGATCTCGATCCCGCACTTCTGGCTGGGGATCCTGCTGATTCTGGTCTTTTCGGTGAATCTGCAGTGGCTGCCCGCATCCGGCTACGTGCCGTTCAGTGAAGACCCGCTCCAGAACCTGCGCACGCTGCTGTTGCCCGCGTCCGTGCTCGGAACCGGCCTCGCGGCGACGCTGATGCGCCACACCCGCGCGTCGATGATTGCGGTGCTGAAGGCTGACTATATCCGCACCGCCCGGGCTAAGGGGCTGCTGCCGAAAGCGGTGATCCTGAAGCACGCGTTTCGCAACGCGCTGGTGCCGGTCATCACCCTCACCACGCTGCTGTTTGGCGAGCTGCTGGGCGGCGCGGTGCTGACCGAGCAGGTCTTCACCATTCCGGGCTTCGGCAAGATGATCGTCGACTCGGTATTTAACCGTGACTACGCGGTGGTGCAGGGCGTGGTGCTGATCGTGGCGATCGGCTTCCTGATGCTCAACCTGCTGGCCGACGTGCTCTACGTCCTTATCAACCCGAAAATGCGAGGTTAACCATGGCGGAACTGACGACGCAAACCGTTACGCCCGCGCTGCCGCGCGTGCAGAACCGGGTGCTGAAGAAATTCCTCGCCAACAAAAGTGCGGTGATTGGCGCGGTGGTGGTGGGATTCTTTGTGCTGGTGGCGCTTCTGGCGCCGTGGATTGCCCCGTTCGACCCGGTCAAAGCCAACTTCCTGGCGGTGCGCAAAGCGCCGTCGGCGATGTACTGGTTCGGCACCGACGAACTGGGGCGCGACATTTTATCCCGCATTATCTGGGGGGCGCGCACCTCGCTGATGGCAGGCTGTATGTCTGTGGTGATTGCCGTGGTTATCGGCGTGCCGCTGGGGCTGGTGGCGGGTTACTTCCAGAAGATGTGGGACGGCGTGATCTCGCGGTTTATCGAGGCGCTGCTGGCCTGTCCGTTCCTGATCATGGCGATCGCGCTGGGGGCGTTTTTGGGCCCGAGCCTGACGAACGCCATGATCGCCATCGGTCTTTCGGCGATGCCGATCTTCGCCCGCCTGACGCGCGGCCAGGTGATCGCCATTCGCAACGAAGAGTATATCGACGGCGCGCGGGCGATTGGCCTGCCGGATCGCTGGATCATCATTAAATACGTCCTGCCGAACGTGATGTCGCCGATCCTCGTACAGGCCACGCTGGCGATTGCCTCGGCAATTATCGCCGAAGCCAGCCTGTCGTTTTTGGGGCTGGGGCAGCAGCCGCCCAATCCGTCCTGGGGCTCCATGCTCAACACCGCGAAAGGGTTTCTGGAGCAGGCGCCGTGGATGTCCGTTTTCCCCGGCGTGGCGATTTTCCTTGCCGTGCAGGGCTTTAATTTACTCGGTGACGGGCTGCGCGATGCGCTCGATCCGCGCCACGACTAAGGAGTCATGATGACCAAAGCGCTTGATTTTACGTCCGGTTACGCTTCACGCCGCCCGCCAATGATGGGCCGTAACGCCGTCGCCACGTCGCAACCGCTGGCGGCGCAGGCGGGAATGAAAATGCTGCAGCTGGGCGGCAACGCCGTGGATGCGGCCATTGCCACCGCGATGGCGCTGACGGTGGTTGAGCCGACCGGCAACGGGATCGGCAGCGACGCCTTTGCCATCGTCTGGGACGGCGAAAAGCTGCACGGCCTCAACGCGTCCGGTCGTTCGCCTGCGAGCTGGCATGCGGATCTGTTTGCTGGAAAAACCACAGTGCCGGAAATTGGCTGGGACGCGGTGACCGTGCCGGGTGCGGTATCCGGCTGGGTTGCGCTGGCGGAACGCTTCGGCACGCTGCCGCTGACCACCCTGGCGCAGCCAGCCATTGACTACGCGCGCAACGGTTTCCCTGTCTCCCCGCTGATTGGCCATCTCTGGCAGCGCGGCTATAGCAAGCTGAAAGATCAGCCGGGCTTCAGCGCCTGCTTCGCGCCGGAAGGCCGCGCCCCGCGAGTGGGGGAAATCTTCCGTAACCCGGCGCAGGCGAACTCGCTGGAGCTGATTGCCCGCACCAACGGTGAAGCCTTTTACCGCGGCGAGCTGGCGCAGAAAATTGCCGCTTTCGCCAAAGAACACGGCGCGCACCTGACGGCTGAAGATCTGGCAAACCATCGTGTGGATTGGGTAGAGCTGCTGTCGCGCGACTTCGCGGGCGGTTCGGTGCAGGAATTGCCGCCAAACGGCCAGGGGATCGCCACGCTGATTGCGCTCGGCATTCTGGAGCAGTGCGGCATTGAGAAGCATCACCCGGATTCTGTGCAGTCCCTGCACCTGTCCATTGAGGCGATGAAGCTGGCGCTGGCGGATCTCGACCGCTACGTGGCGGATGAAGATCATATGGCGTTCGCGGCAAAAGAGCTGCTGAGCGACCCTTATCTGAAGTCGCGTGCGGCGCTTATCGATCACGATAAGGCCTCAGATTTTGTCTACGGTTCCCCGACGCAGAGCGGCACGGTCTACATCAGCACCGCCGACGCCAGCGGGATGATGGTCTCGTTTATTCAGTCCAACTATATGGGCTTCGGTTCAGGCATCGTGGTGCCGGATACGGGGATCAGCCTGCAAAACCGGGGCTGCGGGTTTGTGCTGGATCCCAATCACCCGAACGCGCTGGCGGGCAGCAAGCGTCCGTTCCACACCATCATTCCGGGCTTTGCGATGGACGGCAACGGCCAGCCGCTGATGTCCTTCGGCGTGATGGGCGGCCCGATGCAGGCGCAGGGGCACATGCAGATGGCGCTGCGCATTATGCTGCACGGGCAAAACCCGCAGGCGGCAATCGACGCCCCGCGCTGGCGCGTGGTGCAGGGCAGGGAGGTGATCGTTGAATCGACGTTCGATCGCAATACGATCGCCGCGCTGCGCGAGCGCGGGCACCAGATCGTGGTGGAAGATCCGCTTCAGGATTACAACTTCGGCGGTGCGCAGGTGATTTACCGCCTGCCGGAAGGGCACTACGTGGCCGCGACGGAAAGCCGCAAAGACGGGCAGGCGCTGGTGAGTTAATGTTTTATCCCCCCTCTCCCTTTGGGAGAGGGGGGAGGGGAAAATTTCACCCAATGCTAAACGGATCCGCATCCTGCCACGCCGGAAACTTCTCCCGGTACTCCTTCAGCGCCGTTAAGGACAGCTCGGCATCAATGCGCGTCGCCTGGTGCGGCTCGGCGGTGGCAATAATCTCGCCCTGCGGATTCACCACCCGGCTGTCGCCGCGGTAGTGATGTCCGTTTCCGTCCGTTCCCACGCGGTTACAGCCCACCACGTACGCCTGGTTCTCAATCGCGCGCGCGACCAGCAGCGACTGCCAGTGGAGGGAGCGCGGTGCAGGCCAGTTGGCAACATACAGCGCCAGGTCGTAATCGTTGCGGTTGCGCGACCACACCGGGAAGCGCAGGTCGTAGCAGACCAGCGGCAAAATACGCCAGCCGCGCCACTCGAACACCACGCGCTCGTGACCCGCTTCATAGTGATGATGCTCATCCGCCATGCGGAACAGGTGGCGTTTATCGTAAAAATGCACTTTCCCTTCCGGCTCCACCAGCAGGAAGCGGTTCACCGGCCCGCGCTCCGTTTGCAGCGCAGCACTACCCGCGATCAGCGCGTTGGTCTGCTGCGCTTTGACATGCATCCAGGCGACTACCTCATCCTGCGGCATTGACTGTTGTGCCGCTTCCATGGCGAAACCGGTCGTGAACATCTCCGGCAGGACAATCACATCGCGCCCGGTAATGCCTTCCAGTTGACGATCAAAGTGGCGCAGGTTGGCGGGGCCATCCATCCACACTAAAGGTTGCTGCAAAATAGAAATCTTCAGACCAGGCACGATACAGACTCCTCAAACGACCACTTTTTGACACTGTAGCACGTCATTACGAGAAAATGTGGCAATAAAAAACCCCGCGCGAGGCGGGGTTTGTATAAGCGAAACGCGTTTCGCCGCTTCAGGCTTGCGGTGCTTCTCCGGGAGCTTTACCGGCTGCGTCGCCAGCTCGTTGTAACCTTGAATAATTATTTTATTTATACGTAATTTATTCACTATCATTTGTCATAAATAATAATGAATATTTTGGAGTTAATCATACATGATGTGAATATCAAAATGGGGTGATTTAATATTAATCAATTGCTTAGGTGTGACTATGTGTTTGTACATCGACTAATTAGTATAATTATGAACGCGGTTTCATTTATAAGTGTTTGGTCACATTTTTTTTGTTAATTTTTACAATATATTAGCTATAAACACGATGAGTATAATTACTCAGCACTTTATATATCTTGTAACGCTAAATAAGAGAACCAGAATGGCTAAAAAAAGAATAGATATAAATATTTATTTATTGAAAGAAAAATGTGGTGGGAAAGAGTTTTGGGATGATAAAGAGTTTATTTCTAAAATATCTGGGGCCGGTTCGTCCTCAAGAAAAATATCGACTCGTAAGCATGTGATAAATAAAGAGGGGATAGAGGGCGTACTTTATGTTAAAAGTCCTATAAATAAGACTAGTCCTGAATGGCTTGAATTTATTCAACCTGCATTGGGCGATGAAGTGAACACTAATCAATGGAAAAATCAATCTATTTCAGCATTGTTAGTTATTCAAAAACATTCCAGACAATTTGCTATTGCTTTCGGTCACGGTCGACATTTACTTGAATCAAGGGTAATTGAGGATAGATTCGGTATTAAGGTTGTGCTTAATAGTGTATTACCAGATAAAATTAGATCAATGGATCGCCAAACTTTTGAAGCATCCCCTAAAATCAGTAGAGTGCAAGCTATCAAAGCTTCATCTGTATCAGATTATTCAATTAATCCTGAGCAAGATTTATTAAGGGCTTTAGTTGGTGATACAAAGGAACCATATGCTGACTTGTTTGGGAAGGTAATTGCAGGAATAGATTCTTTTAAAGCATCTATTCCAACAGAGTTAAATAAACTTAATGATTTTTTATCATTAATATTGGAGCGCTCAAAGTCTAAAGATTATTTAGATAAAACTGTAGATGGACAACCAAGTGAATTTTCTTGGGTTGAAAATTTAACTCCGGTTAAGAATAAGGAGCAAATTGAACAGTTGGAAGCAATACTATGTAAAGAAATTTCATCCGGAGTAAATAAAAATATTTGGTTAGCTATACCAGAAATTCTTGAGTGGTCGGGCTTGAGAGGGTTTAAGTATAAGAAAAATATAACAGATGAAGAAATTTATGAAGTATTAGATCTTGAGTTGTTTATAAGTACCTTTGAGAAAGGTTTTTCAATTGAAGCATTAAAAAGAAGAGATGTCTTTGTTGTTTATTCAAATGAAGTGCCGGACAAATCGTTCCCTGCTTATAAATGTCTTTATTGCGAAATTAAGCAGGGTAATGAACTGTTTATATTAAATGGAGGGAGTTGGTATCAGGTTGATAATACTTTCCAGGATATGGTTGAACGATATTACCGTTCTTTGCCAATAAAGAAATTCGAATTACCATTTGTGGAGTATCATCATTCTGGTGAAGGCGATTATAATGAATACATATGCAAACAAAAAAATAGTGAATATCATATGTTTGACAGGCAGTTGGTTCAGTATGGAGGGAGTTATGACAAAATAGAAGTGTGTGATATTTTTAAAGTAAAGGGTGAAAATTCTGTGGGTGAATTTATCCATGTAAAACGCGGGCGCAGTTCATCATCGTTAAGCCATCTTTTTTCTCAAGGTTATGTGGCTTCTACTTTAATGGTAAGGGAGTCGGGGTTTGTAAGTAAGCTAAATGAACAGCTTTTAACAAAGGATGTTTTGGAGTTCCCTGTCAAATTTGAAGCAAGAGGCTATGACGTTATTTTTGCTATTGTAGATGGAGCGAAGGAAAAAGATCTCGACATTCCATTCTTCAGTAAGGTGACATTGCAAAATATTGGTAAAACTATTTCATCCTATGGTTATGTAGTTAAGTTAATGCATATTCCTGAATCTGCTGAGTATCTTGAGAAGGTTACAGAGAAAAAACGACAAGCTGCAGAGGCAAAAAAAGCCAAGCAAAAGTTACCCACAAAGCTAAAAGAAAAGAAAGCTCGAGTGGTTAAATCAAAAGCAGCCTGAGCTTTAATTGATTTTTTAAAATATAATGACTAAGCACAAATTCTATTTTTATTAAAAAACCCCGCTCAGGGCGGGGTTTGTATAAGCGAAACGCGTTACGCCGCTTCAGGCTTGCGGTGCTTCTCCGGCAGCTTTACCGGCTGCGTCGCCAGCTCGTCCGGCTCGAAATCATCCACGTTAATGCTGCGCAGACGGCTCTCTTCGGCTTTCACCAGCAGAGCAGCTTCATCTTTATTGATAATGCCACCGGCCAGCGCCTGTTTTGCCAGTTCGTCCAGACGGGTAAACGGCAGGTTTTTGCCCAGCTGCTTACAGATTTTCTGGTGAATCGGATCGGCTGCCATCACGTCCAGCAGCGCCTCTTCCAGCAGACCCACCGGGTTATGCGGCGTCGGCGTCAGATACTGACCACGACCGATACGGGAGCGGGTTGCGCTCGGTACCTGCAGGATCTTCGCCACTTTGTGGTCCAGCTTGTCGGACGGCGCCAGATGGTGACGACCGGTCGGGAAGATCACCGCGCGCAGAGCGCCCGCCACGAAACGGTTCGGGAAGTTCGCCAGCAGGTCGTCAATCGCCTGCTCAGCCTGATACATCGCATCCTGAACGCCCCAGTGCACCAGCGGCAGATCCGCTTCCTGACGGCCTTCGTCGTCGTAACGCTTCAGGACCGCAGAGGCCAGGAAGATCTGGCTCAGCACATCCCCCAGACGGGCAGAGATACGCTCGCGACGCTTCAGGCTACCGCCCAGCACCGCCATGGAGACGTCAGACAGCAGAGCCAGGTTGGCGCTAAGACGGTTCAGATGCTGGTAGTAACGTTTGGTCGCATCGCCGGTCGGCGTCGCGCTGGTAAGACCGCGCGTCAGGCCGAGCCAGAAGCTGCGCACCTTGTTGCTGCCCACGTGACCGATATGTTTGAACAGCAGCTTATCGAAGGCATCCATGTCGTTGTTCTGCGCGGCAGCCATCTCTTCCAGCACGTATGGATGGCAGCGAATCGCCCCCTGGCCGAAGATCATCATGCTGCGGGTCAGGATGTTTGCCCCTTCCACGGTGATGGCAATTGGTGCGCCCTGATAGCCGCGCGCCAGGAAGTTGCCTTCGCCGAGCATAATGCCTTTACCGCCTGCGATATCCATCGCGTCAATGATCGACTGTTGCGCGCGGTGGGTACAGTGGTACTTCACAATTGCGGACAGCACGGCCGGTTTTTCGCCCAGCATAATGCCGTAGGTAATCAGAGAAGCCGCGGCATCCATTACGTAGGCGTTGCCCGCGATACGCGCCAGCGGCTCTTCGATACCTTCCATCTTGCCGATGGAGATTTTGAACTGACGGCGGATGTGGGCGTAAGCGCCAATCCCCATCGCGACCGACTTCAGACCGCCGGTTGAGTTCGACGGCAGAGTAATGCCGCGGCCCACAGACAGACATTCCACCAGCATGCGCCAGCCCTGACCGGCCATTTTCGGGCCACCGATGATATAGTCAATCGGCACAAAGATGTCCTGACCGCGGGTCGGACCGTTCTGGAACGGCACGTTCAGCGGGAAGTGACGGCGACCAATTTCAACGCCTGGGGTAGAGGTTGGGATCAGCGCACAGGTAATGCCCAGATCTTCTTCGCCGCCCAGCAGTTTATCCGGGTCAGAGAGCTTAAAGGCCAGACCCAGCACGGTGGCGATTGGCGCCAGGGTGATATAACGCTTGTTCCAGGTCAGGCGCATGCCCAGCACCTGCTCGCCCTGCCACTCGCCCATGCAGACCACGCCGGTGTCCGGGATCGCGCCCGCATCGGAACCCGCTTCCGGGCTGGTCAGCGCGAAGCAAGGGATCTCCTGACCGCGTGCCAGACGCGGCAGGTAGTGATCTTTCTGCTCTTCCGTACCGTAATGCTGCAGCAGTTCGCCCGGGCCTAAGGAGTTAGGCACGCCAACGGTAATCGCCAGGATACCGGAGACGCCAGCCAGCTTTTGCAGGACGCGAGCCTGAGCGTAAGCGGAGAATTCCAGACCGCCATACTCTTTCTTGATGATCATCGCGAAGAAGCGATGCTCTTTCAGATACGCCCACAGCTCTGGCGGCAGATCGGCCATTTCATGGGTGATGGCAAAGTCGTTTGCCATGCGGCACGCTTCTTCCACCGGGCCGTCAATAAAGGCCTGCTCTTCAGCGGTCAGGCGCGGCTGCGGATAGTTGTGCAGCTTTTTCCAGTCCGGGTTGCCCTGGAACAGATCGCCTTCCCACCAGGTGGTGCCCGCATCAATCGCTTCTTTCTCGGTACGCGACATGGGCGGCATCACTTTGCGAAAGCCCTTGAACACGGGCGCAGAGATCATTGATTTACGCATCGGGGCCAGGTTAAACGGCAGAAGGATGATGGCAAGAGGGACTAAAAGCCAAATATTCCAGAGGCCTGCGACGCCAAGCGCAGCCGTCCAGGCCAGAAGAATCAGGCTGCTCAGGAATAAACTCACGCGGTGATAGAACAGCACACCGAGCAGTACAACGGTTGCGAGAATGCTCAAAATCATCATAAAGAAAAGCTCCCTTGCTTGTAGGAGGTCTGACCACTTGTGATGATATGGTTGTAGTTGATGTGAATTCCTTTAGCAATGTGTTTACAAAATAATTACAACCTGGTTCACATTGTTCGTGTTTTAGCCGGCACAAAAAATCAAAACGCCGGACGATTCGCATGGCTTTAGCTTCTCGCTTTTCCCGCTATCCGGTACACTCCACTGTGTTATTTCATCAATACTGAAGGATTATCCTCATGTACCAGGATCTTATTCGTAACGAACTGAACGAAGCGGCGGAAACGCTGGCGAACTTTCTGAAAGATGATGCCAATATTCACGCTATTCAGCGCGCAGCGGTCCTGCTGGCCGACAGCTTCAAAGCCGGTGGCAAAGTGCTTTCCTGCGGTAACGGCGGTTCCCACTGCGATGCTATGCACTTCGCAGAAGAGCTGACCGGACGCTATCGCGAAAACCGCCCGGGCTACCCGGCGATTGCGATTTCAGACGTGAGCCACATCTCCTGCGTAGGCAACGACTTCGGTTACGACCACATCTTCTCCCGCTACGTTGAAGCGGTAGGCCGTGAAGGCGACGTGCTGCTGGGGATCTCTACCTCTGGCAACTCCGGCAACGTGATCAAAGCGATCGCCGCCGCGCGTGAAAAAGGGATGAAAGTCATCACCCTGACCGGTAAAGATGGCGGTAAGATGGACGGTACGGCGGATGTCGAAATTCGCGTTCCGCACTTCGGTTATGCTGACCGTATTCAGGAAATTCACATCAAAGTGATCCACATCCTGATCCAGCTGATCGAAAAAGAGATGGTTAAGTAAGACTTCGCTGGGGGCACTCTTGCCCCCGCTGTTGTGGAGGTGTTGTATGTGCGAACTGCTCGGGATGAGCGCCAATGTGCCAACCGATATCTGCTTTAGCTTCACCGGGCTGGTTCAGCGCGGTGGAGGAACCGGGCCGCATAAAGACGGCTGGGGCATCACCTTTTACGAAGGCAAAGGGTGTCGCACGTTCAAAGATCCACAGCCCAGCTTTAACTCACCGATTGCCAAACTGGTGCAGGACTATCCCATCAAGTCCCGCTCGGTGATCGCTCACATCCGTCAGGCTAACCGTGGCGAAGTAGCGCTGGAAAATACCCATCCGTTTACCCGCGAGCTGTGGGGCCGTAACTGGACCTATGCACACAACGGGCAGCTCACGGGCTATAAGTCGCTGGAGACGGGCAATTTCCGCCCGGTCGGGGAGACGGACAGCGAAAAAGCCTTCTGCTGGCTGCTGCACAAGCTGACGGAGCGCTATCCCCGCACGCCCGGCAACATGACTGCCGTGTTCAAATACATCGCGACGCTGGCATCTGAACTGCGTGAAAAAGGCGTGTTCAACATGCTGCTCTCTGATGGCCGCTATGTGATGGCGTTCTGCTCGACGAATCTGTTCTGGATCACCCGCCGTGCGCCGTTTGGCGTTGCGACGCTGCTCGATCAGGATGTGGAGATAGACTTTCAGAAGGAGACCACACCGAACGATGTGGTCACTGTTATCGCAACGCAGCCGCTGACGGGCAACGAAACCTGGCAAAAGATTATGCCAGGCGAGTGGGTGCTATTTTGTCTCGGGGACCGTGTAATTTGACGCCAGCTGCGGGTGGACGACTTCGTGGCTCAGCGGTTTGCTGACCACGTAACGGCCATCGACGATAGAGACCACAGGTGGCTTGTGGGTCTGCTCAAAGTAGTCGTAACCCGGCTTCAGCTGTTTCCAGAAATCCGCGTAGTATGAGTACTTGTGACGCGCCATGTTAGCGTCCGTCATGCGGAACGGATAGATGCTGACCTGTACGTTAGGCTGCCCAAAGACCAGCGCGCCCGTCACGAACTGGAAAATCTCATCAATGCCGGAGTCGGTCATCGCATAACAGCCGATAGACACGCAGGCACCGTGGATCATCAGATATTTACCTTCATAACCGTGTGCTCGGTCATAGGCATTCGGGAAGCCGATGTTAATGGCTTTATAGAAGCGGCTGTCAGGCTTGAGCTGGCTGCGCTGAACGTTATAGAACCCTTCCGGACTTTTGAAATCGCCCTGACGCTGTTTTGGCCCCAGCCCGCCGGAGTAGTTACAAATTTTGTAACTATCAAGCAGCTGATATGTCTCGCCCATTTTCACAAACAGATCGAGAGTGCGTTCTTCCTTGAAGATTTGAATATAAACCGGCGATCCCATTAACTGCTGTTTATATTCCTTGCTGACCGGCGTCGTCGAGCTGTTACTGCTGAGCAGTCCGGCAAACGACATGCACGGCATCAGAAGCATCGCAATGAACAATGCGATTTTACGCATACTACTAGTTCCTTGATAAAACCATGACCAACTTGCCAGGACGGCAAAAGAGACCCGAAATCAGATTATTCTGTTAGGAGCGCTCACATTAGCACCGCTATAGATTTTCGCAAGAGCCGGGCGGTGAGTTTACAAATTAGTTTTACTTTATAAACCATCAAAATTGCGATGGCTCCAGGAACTTTGCGCATTAGCTCGCAATTTGGCGCGCGCGACGGCGGATTCCCTGCCCGCGTGAAGGGGAAAATGCTACACTTCGCGCCCACTGGATTGTTGTTCATGGAAACCTGCTAACCACATGTTTAAAATTAAAAAAGGACTTGATCTGCCGATTGCAGGCGTGCCAGCGCAGCACGTTTCGACAGGCGAAAGTGTCCGTCATGTCGCCATTTTGGGCGAAGACTACCTGGGTATGCGTCCTTCAATGCTGGTACAGGAGGGCGATCGCGTTATCAAAGGACAGACGCTCTTTGAGGACAAAAAAAATCCCGGCGTGATGTTCACAGCCCCCGCGAGCGGCACCGTTGTGGCCATCAACCGTGGCGAACGGCGCGTTCTGCAGTCGGTGGTTATCCGCATTGAGGGCGATGAAAAGCGTGAGTTTGCCCATTACGACACCGCAGAACTCGCGTCGCTGAACCGCGACGCCGTTCAGGATCAGCTCCTGGCATCCGGTTTATGGACCGCGCTTCGTACGCGTCCCTTCAGCAAATCCCCTGTTCCGGGCACGGAACCGGCCGCGATTTTCGTCACGGCCATCGACACCAACCCGCTCAGCGTGGACCCGGAACCGGTTATCCTGGCGCAGCGAAACGCTTTTGATGCAGGACTCACTATTCTAACCCGCCTCACGTCCGGAAAAGTGCACGTCTGCCAGGCCGGCGGCGGCAAGCCTGGCGGGCATCCGCTGGGGCAGGTCACGTTTAATGAATTTTCTGGCCCGCATCCGGCGGGGCTGGTCGGGACGCACATCCATTTCCTTGAGCCAGTCAGCCTGACGAAACAGGTCTGGCACCTTAACTATCAGGACGTCATCGCCATCGGTAAGCTCTTTACTACGGGTGAACTCTGCGCTGAACGGATAATCGCCATCGGCGGACCGCAGGCTGCAAATCCGCGCCTGGTGAAGACGCTGCTGGGTGCTGACATCAATGAACTGCTGGTGGGGGAAACGAAAGAGGGCGAAAACCGCCTGATTTCCGGCTCGGTCCTCAGCGGCCGCCATGCGGCCAATGCGCACGCGTACCTGGGACGCTTCCATTTGCAGGTCAGCATTGTGCAGGAAGGGCGTGAGAAAGAGCTGTTTGGCTGGGTTCTGCCAGGCGCGGAAAAATACTCCGTCACCCGAACAACGTTGGGACACTTCCTGCGTAATAAGCTGTTTAGCTTCTCAACCAGTACGCACGGCGGCGAGCGCGCCATGGTCCCGATTGGCAACTACGAGCGCGTCATGCCGCTGGATATTCTGCCCACCGTGCTGCTGCGCGATCTGCTTGCTGGCGATACCGACGGCGCGCAGGCTCTGGGCTGTCTGGAGCTTGACGAAGAAGATCTGGCGCTCTGTACCTATGTCTGTCCGGGCAAATATGAATATGGACCGGTATTGCGCGAGGTGTTAACCCGCATTGAGCAGGAAGGATAACCGATGGGCTTAAAACACCTCTTTGAAAAAATTGAGCCGCACTTTACCGAAGGAAAGCTCAAAAAGTACTACCCGCTGTATGAAGCAACGACGACCATTTTTTACACGCCGGGGCTGGTGACGAAAGGGGCGGCGCACGTTCGCGATGCTATCGACCTGAAACGCATGATGATCCTGGTGTGGTTTGCGGTCTTCCCTGCGATGTTCTGGGGAATGTACAACGTCGGCCTGCAGACCATTCCGGCGCTGCACCACATGTACGATGCACAGCAGCTGGCGCAGGTGATCCAGTCCGACTGGCACTACCGTCTGGCCCAGTCGTTAGGGGTAAGCTTCGCTGCAGACGCGGGCTGGCTGAGCATGATGACGCTGGGTGCCGTGTTCTTCCTGCCGATTTACATCACGGTATTTGTCGTGGGCGGCTTCTGGGAAGTGCTGTTTGCCATCATCCGTAAACATGAAATCAACGAAGGCTTCTTCGTGACCTCTATTCTGTTTGCCCTGATTGTTCCCCCGACGCTACCGCTCTGGCAGGCGGCGCTTGGCATCAGCTTCGGCGTGGTGATTGCCAAAGAGATCTTCGGCGGCACCGGGCGGAACTTCCTCAACCCGGCGCTGGCGGGACGCGCGTTTCTGTTCTTTGCTTATCCGGCGCAAATCTCGGGCGACCTGGTGTGGACGGCGGCAGACGGTTTTTCCGGCGCGACGCCGCTTTCACAGTGGGCGGCACACGGCGGCGAAACGCTGGTTAACAACGCGACGGGTCAGCCAGTCACCTGGTTTGATGCCTTTATTGGCAACATTCCGGGCTCCATCGGAGAAGTCTCTACGCTGATGATTTTGCTTGGCGGCGCGATCATTCTTTTTGGTCGCGTGGCCTCCTGGCGGATCGTTGCGGGCGTGATGATCGGCATGGTGCTGACCGCCACCCTGTTCAACGTTATCGGTTCGACCACCAATCCGATGTTCTCCATGCCGTGGTACTGGCATCTGGTGCTGGGTGGCTTCGCGTTCGGCATGATGTTCATGGCGACGGACCCCGTCTCTGCCTCGTTTACAGACAAAGGTAAATGGAGCTATGGCGTGCTCATTGGCGCGATGTGTGTCCTGATCCGCGTGGTCAACCCGGCGTACCCGGAAGGGATGATGTTGGCCATTCTGTTTGCCAACCTGTTTGCGCCGTTGTTCGATTACCTGGTGGTGCGGGCCAATATCAAGCGGAGGAAGGCGCGTGGCTGAGGTTAAAAATAACGACAGCATCAGCAAAACGCTGCTGGTGGTGCTGGTGCTCTGTCTGGTCTGTTCTATTGTCGTGGCCGGCTCTGCCGTGGGGTTAAAACCCCTGCAGCAGGAGCAACGTGCGCTGGATAAACAGCGCAACATCCTGGCCGTCGCCGGGCTGATGCAGGAAGGAATGAGCGCGGACGACGTTTCGGCCGTCTTTGCTGAACGTATTTCGGCGCGTCTGGTGGATTTAAAAACGGGTGAACTGCTGGATAAAGACCCGGCAAAATTCAACCAGGCGCTGGCGCTGAAAGATCCGCAGATGAGCCTGACGCTGGAGGCATCACAAGATCCCGCCGGGATTAAGCGTCGCAGCAACCTGGCCGAAATCTATCTGGTTCGCGATCCCCAAAAACGCATTCAGGAAGTGGTACTGCCTGTTTACGGTAACGGTCTGTGGTCAATGATGTATGCCTTTGTGGCCCTTGATACCGACGGCCGCACGGTCAAAGGCATTACGTATTACGACCAGGGCGAAACGCCGGGGCTGGGTGGCGAAGTTGAAAACCCTAACTGGCGGGCACAGTTTGTCGGCAAGAAAGTGCTCGACGATAACGGCCTGCCTGCGCTGAAGGTGATGAAAGGGGCGGCACGTCCCGGTGACGACTACGCCGTTGACGGGCTTTCCGGCGCCACGCTCACCTCAAAAGGCGTGCAGCACAGTTTTGATTTCTGGATGGGCGAGCTGGGCTTTGGTCCTTTCCTGAAAAACGTACGTGAAGGAGCGCTGAACAATGGCTGATACCGGTGAACTGAAAGAAGTTAAAAAGGTGCTCATTGGCCCACTGTTAGCCAATAACCCGATCACGCTCCAGGTGCTGGGTGTCTGTTCTGCTCTGGCGGTGACGACCAAGCTGGAAACGGCGGTTGTGATGACGCTGGCGGTCACGCTGGTCACAGCGTTCTCCAGCATGTTTATCTCGATGATCCGCCACCACATCCCCAACAGCGTGAGGATCATCGTGCAGATGGCGATCATCGCCTCGCTGGTGATCGTGGTCGATCAGCTGCTGCGCGCCTTCGCCTATGAAACCTCCAAACAACTCTCGGTGTTTGTCGGGCTGATCATCACCAACTGTATCGTCATGGGGCGTGCGGAAGCCTACGCCATGAAAATGCCGCCGCTGGCGAGCTTTATGGACGGCATCGGCAACGGCCTGGGCTACGGCGTGATCCTGCTGACCGTGGGGTTCCTGCGTGAGCTGATTGGCAGCGGCAAGCTGTTTGGCATCACGGTGCTGGACACGGTGCAGAACGGCGGCTGGTATCTGCCAAACGGCCTGTTCCTGCTGGCCCCTAGCGCGTTTTTCATTATCGGTTTGTTGATCTGGCTGATTCGTACGCTGAAGCCAGAACAGCAGGAAAAGGAGTAACCGACGATGGCTCATTACCTGAGTTTGTTTGTGCGGGCGGTGTTTGTTGAAAACATGGCGCTCGCGTTTTTCCTCGGCATGTGTACGTTCCTTGCGGTTTCCAAAAAAGTGTCGACGGCATTTGGTCTCGGTATCGCGGTCACCGTGGTGCTCGGCTTATCTGTACCGATCAACAATCTGGTGTACAACTTTGTGCTGCGGGACGGCGCGCTGGTAGAAGGAGTTGATCTCAGCTTCCTGAACTTCATCACCTTTATCGGGGTGATCGCGGCGCTGGTGCAAATCCTCGAGATGATCCTTGATAAGTATTTCCCGTCGCTCTACAACGCGCTGGGGATCTTCCTGCCGCTGATCGCGGTGAACTGCGCCATCTTTGGTGGCGTCTCGTTTATGGTGCAGCGTGATTACAACTTCAGCGAATCCGTAGTGTACGGTTTTGGTTCCGGCATCGGCTGGATGCTGGCGATTGTCACCATGGCGGGGATCCGCGAGAAAATGAAATATGCCAACGTGCCTGCGGGTCTGCGTGGCCTGGGGATCACCTTTATCACCACCGGGCTGATGGCGCTGGGCTTTATGTCCTTCTCCGGTGTGCAGCTATAAGGGCAAACAAATGGAAATTATCCTTGGCGTGGTGATGTTCACGCTGATTGTACTGGTGCTGTCAGGGCTTATTCTGGCGGCGCGCGCGAAGCTGGTAAATTCCGGCGACGTGGTCATTGATATTAACGACGAGCCGCAGAATCAGATCCGCACGCCGGCGGGAGACAAGCTGCTCAACACGCTCTCCGGTAACGGCATTTTTGTCTCCTCAGCCTGCGGCGGCGGCGGTTCCTGCGGGCAGTGCCGCGTGACGGTAAAAGAGGGCGGTGGCGATATTCTGCCAACCGAGCTGGCGCATATCACAAAGCGTGAGGCAAAAGAGGGCTGTCGTCTGGCCTGCCAGGTCGCGGTACGCCAGAACATGAAGATTGAGCTGCCGGAAGAGATCTTCGGCGTCAAAAAATGGGAGTGCGAGGTTATCTCTAATGATAACAAAGCCACCTTTATAAAAGAGCTGAAGCTGCGGGTGCCGGAAGGCGAGCATGTCCCGTTCCGCGCCGGAGGATACATTCAGATTGAGTGCCCGGAGCACGCTGTGGCCTATGCGGACTTTGACGTGCCGCATGAGTACCGCGCCGACTGGGACAAATTCAATCTCTTCCGCTTTGTATCTGAGGTGAAAGAGCCGACGCTGCGCGCCTACTCGATGGCCAACTATCCGGAAGAGAAGGGCATTATCATGCTCAACGTGCGTATCGCCACGCCGCCACCGAATGTGCCGGATGCACCGCCGGGCGTCATGTCGTCATACATCTGGTCGCTGAAGCCTGGCGATAAGGTGACGATCTCCGGCCCGTTCGGGGAGTTCTTCGCGAAAGATACCGATGCGGAAATGGTCTTTATCGGCGGCGGTGCCGGTATGGCCCCGATGCGCTCGCACATCTTTGACCAGCTCAAGCGGCTGGGGAGCCAGCGTAAGATCAGCTTCTGGTACGGGGCGCGCTCGCTGCGCGAGATGTTCTATGAAGATGAGTTTGAACAGCTGGCGCGTGAAAACCCGAACTTTACCTTCCATGTGGCGCTTTCCGATCCGCAGCCGGAAGATAACTGGACGGGCTATACGGGGTTCATCCACAACGTGCTGTATGAAAACTACCTCAAACAGCACCCGGCGCCTGAGGACTGCGAGTTCTATATGTGTGGTCCGCCGATGATGAACGCCGCCGTGATTAAGATGCTGAAAGATCTCGGTGTCGAAGATGAGAACATCATGCTCGATGACTTTGGAGGCTGATGATGCTGACGTTTCTGGCAACCTTTGTGGTTTTTGTGCTTGTCATCTTCGGCATGTCGTTAGGCTGGATCGTTAAGCGGAAAAGCATTCAGGGCAGCTGCGGCGGTATTTCCTCTATTGGGATGGAAAAGGTTTGCGACTGTCCGGAACCGTGCGATGCGCGGAAGAAAAGGATGGCCCGCGAGCAGCAGCGCATTATTTAGTGTTGTCGGTCGGGTAAGGCGAAGCCGCCTCCCGACAATTCCCACCCATACTTCTCAACCCTCATTTGTTTACTGTATACTTATCCAGTGATGAGTGAGGGCTTACTATGCGCAAAATAATCCATGTCGATATGGACTGCTTTTTTGCCGCAGTGGAGATGCGTGACAACCCGGCGCTGCGGGATATTCCCATCGCCATTGGCGGCAGCCGCGTTCAGCGTGGTGTCATCAGCACCGCCAACTATCCTGCGCGCAAATTTGGCGTGCGCAGCGCGATGCCAACGGCGATGGCCTTAAAGCTTTGCCCTCATCTCACGCTTCTGCCCGGCCGTTTTGAAGCCTATAAAGAGGCTTCCCTTCATATTCGGGAAATCTTCTCCCGCTATACCTCTCTGATAGAGCCGCTGTCGCTGGACGAAGCCTATCTGGATGTGACCGACAGCGTGCACTGCCACGGCTCCGCCACGCTGATGGCTCAGGAGATCCGCCAGACGATTTTCCACGAGCTGAATCTGACGGCGTCTGCGGGCGTCGCGCCCGTTAAATTCCTCGCCAAAATTGCCTCCGATTTAAATAAGCCCAACGGTCAGTACGTCATTACGCCGGAAGAGGTGCCTGCGTTTTAAAACGCTGCCGCTCGGCAAAATCCCCGGCGTGGGAAAAGTCTCCGCCGCAAAGCTGGAAAGCATGGGGCTACGCACCTGCGAAGACGTGCAGCGAAGCGATCTCGCCATGCTGCTCAAGCGCTTTGGAAAGTTTGGCCGCGTGCTGTGGGAGCGCAGCCAGGGGATTGACGATCGCGATGTGAACAGCGAGCGGCTGCGGAAATCCGTCGGCGTTGAGCGCACCCTCAGTGAAGATATTCATGACTGGTCCGAATGCGAAACCATTATCACGGAACAGCTTTATCCTGAGCTGGAACGACGCTTAAGCAAGGTGAAGCCGGACCTGCTCATTGCCCGTCAGGGTATCAAATTAAAATTCAACGACTTCCAGCAGACCACGCAGGAACATGTCTGGCCACGTCTGAATAAAGACGATCTTATCGCGACGGCGAAAAAGGCATGGGAAGAACGCCGGGGCGGGCGAGGGGTGAGGCTGGTGGGATTGCACGTTACGCTGCTGGATCCGCAGCTAGAGCGCCAGCTGGTTCTGGGGTTGTAAAAAAGCCCGGTGGCGCTACGCTTACCGGGCCTACGTTTTTCACCCTCTCCCACAGGGAGAGGGCTGGGGTGAGGGTATTACTTAACTGGGATCGCTTTCAGCAGTTCAGTCAGCAGCGTCCAGTAGTGACCGACGCTTTCGATATGAACCTGCTCATCCGGCGAATGCGGGCCGGTAATGGTTGGCCCGATGGATACCATGTCCATGTCCGGATACGGTTTCTTGAACAGACCACATTCCAGACCGGCGTGGATCACCTGAATGTTCGGCGTGCTGTTGAACAGACGCTGATAGGTTTCACGCACCAGCGCCATCACCGGAGAACTTGCATCCGGCTGCCAGCCCGGGTAGCTGCCTTTTGCAGACGTTTTCGCGCCCGCCAGCGTGCCCAGAGATTCCAGCATGCTCACCACGTACTCTTTACCGCTGTCGATAAGGGAGCGGATCAGGCAGATGATTTCCGCGCTGTCGTCGCTCATGGTCACCACGCCCACGTTCAGTGAGGTTTCCACCACGCCTTTCGCCACGTCAGAGTTGCGGATCACGCCGTTTGGCGTCGCGTTCAGCAGCTGAACGAAGGTGTCACGAGACTGCGCGGTCAGCGCGCCTTTATCTGTAGAAACTGATTCCAGCACCACGGTCAGGTTTTTCTCTTTCGCCGACAGTTCGTTCTTCAGGATATCCAGGTATACGGTGGAGAGTTTTTTCAGCTCGTCCGCTTTTGCCGCTGGAACCGCTACGGTGGCGAAGGCTTCACGCGGGATCGCGTTACGCAGGGTACCGCCGTTGAAGTCCACCAGACGCAAATCCAGCTCGGACGCATGGCCTGCCAGGAAGCGCGCCAGCAGCTTGTTGGCGTTACCCAGACCCAGGTGAATATCACCGCCGGAGTGGCCGCCTTTCAGACCTTTCAGCGTCAGCTTGAAGGTCTGGAAGCCTGCAGGAATCGCTTCGCGCGACAGAGGCAGGGTAGAGATGAAATCAATCCCGCCCGCGCAGCCCATGTAGATCTCGCCTTCTTCTTCAGAGTCGGTGTTGATCAGGATGTCTGCCTGCAGCCAGTTCGGCTGTAGACCGAACGCGCCGTCCATGCCCGCTTCTTCGGTCATGGTCAGCAGCACTTCCAGCGGACCGTGCTCAACGCTGTCGTCGGCCAGCACGGCCAGCGCAGAGGCCATACCGATGCCGTTATCCGCGCCCAGCGTGGTGCCGCGTGCTTTCACCCAGTCGCCGTCGATGTACGGTTGAATCGGGTCTTTGGTGAAGTCGTGAACGGTGTCGTTGTTCTTCTGTGGCACCATGTCCAGGTGCGCCTGCAGCACAACTGGTTTGCGGTTTTCCATGCCTGCGGTAGCCGGTTTGCGGATCAGAATGTTGCCAACCTGGTCACGTTCAGCATGCAGACCTTTTTCCTTCGCCCAGCCCATAATATGTTCGGCAAGCTGTTCTTCGTGGTAGGAAGGGTGTGGAATGGAGCAGATTTTCGCAAAAATATCCCACAGCGGCTGCGGAGATAATTGAGACAGTTCAGACACGATAAGTCTCCTTGTCGAGGCGCTGCAAACAGGGTTGCAGGTCACAGGGTTAGCAGGTTAATAGTTACCACAAGTCAGGCTTGCGAGATGAAACTGAGAATACCACTTTCTCTGCTGGCTGGTAGCATAAAGCATGTAAAAACTCAGGCAGAGGGCGCTAAACACTGGTTTTTAGTGCGTCAGATCTCTATAATCTCGCGCAACCTATTTCCCCCTCGAACACTTTTTAAGCCGTATAAAAACAGGCTGGGACACTTCACATGAGCGAAAAATACGTCGTCACCTGGGACATGTTGCAGATTCACGCACGCAAACTGGCTGCGCGTCTGATGCCTTCCGAACAGTGGAAAGGCATTATTGCCGTCAGCCGTGGCGGTCTGGTACCGGGGGCGCTGCTGGCACGTGAGCTGGGTATTCGTCATGTCGATACCGTTTGCATCTCCAGCTATGACCATGACAACCAGCGCGAGCTGACCGTGCTGAAACGTGCGGAAGGTGACGGCGAAGGTTTCATCGTTATTGATGACCTGGTGGATACCGGCGGTACTGCGGTCGCTATCCGCGAAATGTATCCGAAAGCACATTTCGTCACTATCTTCGCGAAGCCTGCTGGCCGCCCGCTGGTAGACGATTACGTGATTGATATCCCGCAGGACACCTGGATTGAACAGCCATGGGATATGGGCGTGGTCTTCGTACCGCCTATTTCAGGCCGTTAATACCAGTACGTAACTTTACACGCCCGGCTATGTCGGGCGTTGTTCTTTTTGGCCTGCCACGCGTTACAATAGTCTTCATATGACGTATTCATGGAGGCAACGCAATGACGCAGGCGAATCTCACCGAGACTCTCTTTAAACCCCGTTTCAAACACCCTGAAACGTCGACGCTGGTGCGTCGCTTTAATCCGGGTACCCAGCCTGCCGTCCAGTCCGCGTTAGACGGTAAAAACGTGCCTCACTGGTATCGCATGATTAACCGCCTGATGTGGATCTGGCGCGGTATCGACCCCCGTGAAATCCTCGATGTGCAGGCACGTATCGTGATGAGTGAAGCCGAACGTACCGACAGCGAACTCTACGATACGGTGGTGGGCTACCGTGGCGGAAACTGGATCTACGAGTGGTCTAAACAGGCGATGCTCTGGCAGCAAAAAGCCAGCCAGGAAGAGGATGCCACGCGCAGCGGCAAGCACTGGCTGCACGCCGCTAACCTTTACGGCATTGCCGCGTATCCCCATTTAAAAGGGGATGAACTGGCGGAGCAGGCTCAGGCGCTGGCGAATCGCGCCTATCAGGAGGCGGCTCAACGCCTGCCGGGCCGGATGCGTGAACTTGAATTCACCATTTCAGGGGGCGCGTCCGTTACCGGGTTCCTGCATATGCCTGAAGGTGAAGGTCCGTTCCCGACCGTCCTCATGTGCGGCGGGCTGGATTCGCTGCAAATTGATTATTACAGCCTGTATGAGCGTTACTTCGCACCAAAAGGGATCGCGATGCTGACGCTTGATATGCCTTCAATTGGTTTCTCATCCAAATGGAAACTGACTCAGGATTCCAGCCTGCTGCACCAGCATGCGCTCAAAGCTCTGGAAAATATTCCGTGGGTTGACCACACCCGCGTGGCAGCATTCGGCTTCCGTTTCGGCGCGAACGTCGCGGTGCGTCTGGCTTATCTTGAATCTTCTCGTCTGAAAGCCGTCGCCTGCCTCGGCCCGGTCGTACACGCTCTGCTCAGCGATCCTGCACGCCAGGGGAGCGTACCTGAAATGTACCTTGATGTGCTGGCCAGCCGTCTTGGCATGCATGATGCATCAGACGAAGCGCTGCGCGTTGAGCTCAATCGTTACTCGTTAAAAACGCAGGGGTTGCTGGGACGTCGCTGCCCAACGCCGATGCTGTCAGGGTTCTGGAAAAACGATCCGTTCAGCCCGGAAGAAGAGTCGCGATTAATCACTTCGTCATCTGCGGATGGCAAATTGCTTGAAGTGCCGTTCAGCCCGGTCTATCAGAATTTCGACAAATCTCTGAAAGAGATTACGCGCTGGATCGCTCAGAGATTGTGTTAATAGATTGCTAAATTTCGCTGGTTTGGTAAAACAGTGGCTTCACAAAAGGAGATCGCAATGACGTTACCGAGTGGACACCCGAAAAGTAGACTGATTAAGAAGTTTATGGCTCTCGGCCCGTATATTCGAGAAGAGCAGTGTGAAGAGAATCGCTTTTTTTTCGACTGCCTGGCTGTATGCGTCAACGTGAAGCCTGCACCCGAAAAACGTGAATTCTGGGGCTGGTGGATGGAAATGGAAGCAGAGGAAAAACGCTTTACGTATAGCTACCAGTTTGGCCTGTTTAATAAAGACGGCAACTGGCAGGCCACCACTATTAAAGATCAGGAAGTGATTGACCGCCTGGAATATACGCTAAAAGAGTTTCACGATAAGGCACGCGCACTGCTGGCTACCCTGGATCTCAAGTTCGAACCGGCGGATGACTTTTCCAGCGAAGCGGTGAAGCTGACTGCCTGATGGTCTTCTCCTCCCTCTCCCTGTGGGAGAGGGCCGGGGAGAGGGCACCAGACCGCATTAATTCCCGACAAAAAAACCGGCATCAAGCCGGTTTTTTTTATTCCGCATCATCAGAACTGGTAGGTCATACCTACGGCAACGATGTCATCGCTGCTTACGCCCAGTTTATTTTTGTCGTCAATCTGGTTGATTTTATAATCAACAAAGGTGGACATATTTTTGTTGAAGTAATAGGTCGCGCCAACGTCAATATATTTCACCAGATCTTCGTCACCAATACCTTCGATATCTTTGCCTTTAGACTGGACATAACCCAGGGAAGGGCGCAGACCAAAGTCGAACTGATATTGTGCGACAACTTCAAAGTTCTGCGCTTTATTTGCAAACCCGCCGGAAATTGGCGTCATATTGCGGGTTTCAGAATACATTGCAGCCAGATAAATATCGTTTGCATCATATTTCAGACCGGTTGCCCAGGCTTCTGCTTTCTGGCCCTGGCCACGCGCCAGCAGGTTCTGAGCATTGGTGCGGTCAGAGTTGGTGTAGGCGCCGCTGACGGCGAAGTCGCTGCCGCCGAAGTCATAGGTCAGAGAGGTACCAAAACCGTCACCGTTCTGTTTCTTGGCGTCACGGTTCTCGTTTTTGCCCTGGTACTGCAGCGTCATATCCAGACCGTCAACCGCGCCGAAGAAATCGGTGTTACGGTAGGTGGCCAGGCCGGTAGCGCGCTTGGTCATGAAGTTATCGGTCTGCGCGGAAGAGTCGCCGCCGAACTCAGGGAACATATCGGTCCACGCTTCGACGTCATACAGGGCACCCAGGTTACGACCGTAATCCAGTGAACCAAAGTTTTTCAGCTTCAGGCCCGCAAACGCCAGACGCGTTTTCTGAGTAGAGTCGCTCTCGGCTTTGTTACCTGCAAATTCAGATTCCCAACGGCCATAGCCCGTCAGCTGATCGTTAATCTGCGTCTCGCCTTTAAAACCGAAACGAACGTAAGTCTGATCGCCATCTTTGGTGGCATCATCACTGATGTAGTGCATGGCTTTCACTTTGCCGTACACGTCCAGTTTATTACCATCTTTATTATAAACTTCAGCTGCGTGAACGGATGCAGAAGCCACTACGCCCATAACCATTAATGCCAGAGTGCTCTTTTTCATTTTCGATCCTGTCTTATAAACGCGCTAAAAAATTCGCTGGACGATAAGCTCATGCTTAAGTCCCGTGAAAAAACAGGAAGGGTTTTATCGTTCTGGAATGAAACTTTTATGACAAACTAAGAATAATTTTAAAAAACTGTGATTTATTATTTCGGTAATAAAATTGTCAAAATTTCCCGCTAGGCTTCCTGATCCCGCGCAACAAAGTGTTTCGCGATGTGCTAAGGCAGTTGGCAACGGGGCTGACTCCTGTTAAAACGTTCGTTCGACATTACTTTCCCTTATCGTTGAACGGCAGAGAATCATGAGTGACAGCCAGACGCTGGTGGTAAAACTCGGTACCAGTGTTTTAACAGGCGGATCGCGCCGCCTAAATCGCGCCCACATTGTTGAGCTTGTACGTCAGTGCGCTCAGCTACATGCCGCAGGGCATCGTATTGTGATTGTGACCTCCGGGGCGATTGCCGCCGGGCGTGAACACCTGGGTTACCCCGAACTCCCCGCGACGATCGCTTCCAAGCAGCTGCTGGCCGCCGTGGGGCAAAGCCGACTCATTCAACTCTGGGAACAGTTGTTCTCCATCTATGGCATTCACGTCGGCCAGATGCTGCTGACGCGTGCGGATATGGAAGACAGAGAGCGCTTCCTGAACGCCCGCGATACCCTGCGCGCGCTGCTGGACAACAACATTGTTCCGGTCATTAACGAGAACGATGCCGTTGCTACCGCTGAAATCAAAGTGGGTGATAACGATAACCTCTCGGCGCTGGCCGCGATTCTGGCCGGTGCCGATAAATTACTGCTTCTGACCGATCAGCAGGGGCTGTTCACCGCCGACCCGCGCTCGAATCCGGAAGCCGAGCTGATTACCGACGTTCAAGGCATCGACGATGCGCTGCGCGCTATCGCCGGTGACAGCGTTTCAGGCCTGGGAACGGGCGGTATGGGGACCAAGCTGCAGGCCGCTGACGTCGCATGCCGCGCCGGTATCGACACCATCATTGCAGCGGGCAGCCGCCCCGGCGTGATTGGCGACGTAATGGAAGGCATCTCCGTCGGCACCCGCTTCCACGCCCAGGAATCCCCGCTGGAAAACCGCAAGCGCTGGATATTTGGCGCGCCTCCTGCTGGCGAACTCGTCGTCGATGAAGGGGCTACCGCCGCGATTCTGGAACGAGGAAGTTCATTACTTCCTAAAGGAATTAAAAGCGTGACAGGCAACTTCTCCCGTGGTGAAGTGATCCGTATCCGTAACCTCGAAGGCCGCGACATCGCCCACGGCGTAAGCCGCTATAACAGCGATGCTCTGCGCCGCATCGCGGGTCACCACTCGCAGCAGATCGACGCCATTCTGGGCTATGAATATGGTCCGGTTGCCGTGCATCGCGATGACATGATTATTCGTTAAGGAGCCAGAACATGCTGGAACAAATGGGCGCCGCCGCGAAGGCTGCCTCTTACAAACTGGCGCTCCTTTCCAGCCGCGAGAAAAACCGCGTGCTGGAAAAAATCGCTGATTATCTGGAATCACAGTCCCAGGAGATTTTGCTCGCTAACGAGCAGGATTTACTGGAAGCGCGTCGTAACGGCTTGAGCGAAGCGATGCTCGACCGTCTGGCGCTGAATCCGGCACGCCTGAAAGGCATCGCCGACGATGTGCGTCAGGTCTGCAATCTGGCTGACCCGGTAGGGCAGGTCATCGACGGCGGGCTGCTCGACAGCGGTTTACGCCTGGAGCGCCGCCGCGTGCCGCTCGGCGTCATTGGCGTTATTTATGAAGCTCGTCCAAACGTGACGGTGGATGTTGCGTCCCTGTGCCTGAAAACCGGTAACGCCGCTATTCTGCGCGGTGGGAAAGAGACCTGGCGCACCAACGCCGCGACGGTGAAAGTCATTCAGCAGGCGCTGGAAGAGTGTGGCTTACCGGCGGGGGCCGTACAGGCGATCGAGAGCCCGGACCGCGCGCTGGTCAACGAAATGCTGCGCATGGACAAATATATCGACATGCTGATCCCACGCGGTGGCGCGGGCCTGCACAAGCTGTGCCGCGAGCAGTCGACGATTCCGGTGATCACCGGCGGTATCGGCGTGTGCCATATCGTGGTGGACGACAGCGCGGAGATTGAACCGGCGCTGAAGATAATCGTTAACGCGAAAACCCAGCGTCCAAGCACCTGTAACACCGTAGAAACGCTGCTGGTGCATCAGGATATTGCGAACAGCTTCCTGCCGGCCCTGAGCAAACAGATGGCAGAGAGCGGCGTAACGCTGCATGCTGACGCCAGCGCGCTCGCACTGCTTCAGGATGGCCCGGCTAACCTTGTTCCCGTAAAAGCGGAGCAGTACGACGACGAGTTCCTGTCACTGGATCTGAACGTGAAAATCGTTGCCGATCTCGACGACGCCATTGCGCACATCCGTGAACACGGCACGCAGCATTCTGACGCGATTCTGACGCGCACCCTGCGCAATGCCGATCGCTTCGTGAACGAAGTGGATTCTTCAGCGGTATATGTGAATGCCTCCACCCGCTTCACCGACGGCGGCCAGTTCGGCCTCGGCGCTGAGGTGGCGGTCAGCACGCAGAAACTGCACGCGCGCGGTCCGATGGGTCTGGAAGCCCTGACCACTTACAAGTGGATCGGCTTCGGCGACGATACGATTCGTGCGTAAATAATCACGGGTGATGCAAAAATAGCCGTTTGATTCAAAAGGGCATTGACGCATCACCCGGATAGATCTAACCTTTTGCCCCGTGGTTACACTCGTAACCGGCCTCTCAGGGCCGATATAGCTCAGTTGGTAGAGCAGCGCATTCGTAATGCGAAGGTCGTAGGTTCGACTCCTATTATCGGCACCATTCTAACGTCTCCCCAAGTCTACTAAAGTTCACTGAAACCCCTTATACTCTGCGACTTGCAGCCCCTTTTAGTATTTCTACGTCTACTAAAATTCCCTGAAATCTACGGTCGTTTGGGGGTACTTATGGGGGTATTTGCTGTTCGGTCTAGAGGAGGTACCCCCAAGTGAAACTAAACGCCCGGCAGGTGGACACCGCCAAACCTAAAGATAAGCCTTACAAGCTGGCTGATGGTGGTGGTTTGTATCTCCTGATTAAACCTAATGGCGGCAAATACTGGCGGCTCAAGTATCGTGTAGCCGGCAAAGAGAAGCTGTTAGCGCTGGGTGTGTATCCTGAAGTCACATTGGCCGATGCTCGGGCAAAACGTGAAGAAGCCAAAAGGGGTATCGCTGGGGGTATCGATCCTATGGAAGCGAAACGGGAAGAGAAGATCGCCCGTGAAACGCAGTTAAACAACACCTTCAAAGATATTGCCCTTGAGTGGCACAGCAGCAAACTAAAAAAATGGTCTGCTGGGTATGCTTCAGACATCCTTGAGGCTTTCAACAAAGATGTGTTCCCTTACATTGGCAAAAAACCAATAGCCGATATCAAACCGCTTGAACTGTTGAATGTGCTGCGGCGCATTGAGGGGCGCGGCGCTACAGAAAAGGCCAAAAAAGTTAGGCAGCGCTGCGGGGAAGTTTTCCGTTACGCAATAGTCACCGGCCGTGCTGAGTATAACCCCGCTCCGGATCTCACCAGCGCCATGCAAGGGCATGAGTCCAATCATTATCCTTTCCTTACACCGAAAGAATTGCCTGATTTCTTCAAGGCGTTGTCAGGATATACAGGAAGCGCTTTAGTAGTTTTGGCCGCTCGTCTGCTGATTATCACCGGCTTGCGTACCGGCGAACTCCGCGGGGCATTTTGGGATGAAATCAATATCAGTAAGGCGGTCTGGGAAATACCCGCCTCACGCATGAAAATGCGTCGCCCTCATGTGGTGCCGTTGTCCAGGCAAGCTCTTACGCTAATTGGCCAGCTCCAAGAGCTAACAGGCAATTACCCGCTTATGTTCCCTGGCCGTAACGATCCGCGAAAAACAATGAGTGAAGCCAGCATAAACCAAGTCTTTAAGCGGATTGGCTATGACGGAAAAGTCACCGGGCACGGTTTCCGGCACACCATGAGTACCATCCTTCACGAACAGGGCTACAACACCGCGTGGATAGAAACGCAGCTGGCACACGTCGACAAAAACTCTATTCGAGGAACGTACAACCACGCTCAGTACATAGACGGCCGGCGTGAAATGCTTCAGTGGTATGCCGACTATATGGAAGCGTTGGAAAACGGCGAAAATGTAGTGCATGGAACGTTTGGGAAAAGCGCTTAACTGTATGTATAGACAGTGCTAATTGACAGTAGTAGACTTCGGTAGAATAGAGAAATAAAGGCTATGCCTAGGCTGATCACCGAAAACCAGTACACCTCTGCTGGCTGGCATAGCCTCTAATAAGAGGATGTGAGGTGGCGTGATGAGTGAGAAGCCGGATTACTGTCCTGACTGGTTTGACTTAGAAAATTACCGCGTATGTGAAAGTTACACCAGAAACCACTGGTGGAAGTCGATCATGATTCGCAAAGTTGTACTGTATAACGGTATTAAAGATGACGTGGCGAACGGCATCAGTAAAGATTTCCTATTACAATCGTTAATCCATCTTTCCAAAAACAATGAACTAATTTTTAAGGGACAAGATGTTATTGAGAACTCCAGTATTGACGAGATGGGAATGTTTGACTTCATTGATCTCTATGCCGAGTTATACGAGCAGTCTCCTGAAGTTATGAACGGCGTCAATGACATGCTTAAAAAGCATTTCGATAAAAGAGATGAAGTAATTAACAGCATAGATACGTTTTGGGATGACTTTGAGCATGACGTTAACTCTAAATCCGGCATGGATCTGTATTCACCATTGAGTGAAAATTATCAAGGGATAAGGAAATTTATTACCATAGATTTCAATAATAATGACGAAAAAATAATGCGTGATTTTTCCAATTGGCTAGCAAACGAAAGGAAAATCAACAATGAGTTAAATAGATCTCAGAAAAAAACTGATAATGACCTCAAAAAATTACATGAGTACAGAGTATTGCCATTCATAGACTTGTTTTTCTGGGGAGAAATCACAGGCATTACACTGACTCAGTACCAGCTGGCGCAGTTGCTCTTTCCGAATGAGTTTGAGGTGGATATCAAAGATCGCCTGAGGTCTGTGACAAGGCCGAAAGCCATGGAGTTGCTTGAAAGTCGCGTTGACCCATTCATGTAATAGATTTTTGCGATTTCCGTTCCGCCCCGAAAAGATAAAAATTTTACCCCGATGCACAATTCATAAGCTCGTGCTCCGGGGTGAAATGAGCTTTCTGTAGTCTCTTCTAAACAACGTCATTTCAATTTAATTTCTCCTGAAATCTTTAGACGTCCAGTGATGTCTATTTTGGTACAAAGGAGAAAACATGTCTGAGAACGTACGATCTTTTATCCGTTTGCCGGAAGTGATGCGTAGAACTGGTTATAGCAAGGCATGGCTATATAGATTAATTAATCAAAATCGTTTTCCAAAGCCAGTGAAGATTGGTGAACGCGCAATTGCATTCGTAGAGGGTGAGATTGACGATTGGATAACTCAGCGTATTGAAGCTCGCAATGCTGTAAACAACTCAAAACCTCAACTGTAACTTAGCCCGGGAAATTTATTATGACTAACAAAAATGCCCTAGCCGGGCAGGGTTTCGCTCAACCTGAAAACAGCAGCGATGATATTTCGGTCATTAAATTTGAGGCCGCGAAAGTGCGTATTGTTAAGATCAACGGTGAACCGTGGTTCGTTGCAAAAGATGTTTGCGCGGCGCTGGAACTATCCAATTCGCGCATGGCGTTGCAGGCTCTGGATGATGACGAGAGAAATACTGTAACTTTAACTTACGGTATTCGCGGGAACCCAAATCATAGCGCTGTCTCTGAATCTGGTTTCTACAAGCTGATCGCCCGCAGCCGTAAAGCTATTACGCCGGGCACATTCGCCCATCGTTTCAGTAATTGGGTATTTCGCGAGGTTATCCCTTCTATCCGCAAAACTGGCTCTTATGGTGTGCCGTTTGCGTTCCTGAACGACTTTAGCCGGCGCATGGCGGCTTATCAGCAGGAGGCCAGCAAACGCGGGTATAAGTTGCAGCAGTGTAAGGGGGCAAAAGAAGCTCTTGAGCGGGAAGAGATTCAGTTGTGGCGTAAGTATCAGCCCGAGCTATTGAAGGAAAATGGCGATGAATAAAAAGGCGGAAAGACGCCGGGATTTTTACCCGGCAGAGAGCATGCTTAATCAGCCCTTTGGCTCGATACCACGCTGCTGGAGTTCCTTGCGAATAATTCTCTTAAGCCATGCGGCTAGAGACTCATCACCATCTTGCTGTTGCGCTCGTTCCATCATCTCTCGAAGCTCTGGATCAAGCCGAAATTGGAATGGAGGATTGCCTCGTCTCTCGTTTTTGTGTGTTGACACGTCAATTACACCCGATGTAATGTGTTTATGTGTAATGACACATTACACACAGGAAATGAAAAAGACAACGCCCCGAAGTGCGGGAACACTTTCAGGGCGTCTAACCAAAACGTTAGTTGAGGTAACATTATGGCTTGCACTAAGTCTACCCAAACACGCCTTGAATTTACATGGCGTTTTCTCACCTTGGGCGAATTCACAAATCAGATCGTCAATGTTACTGCTTCCACCGAGCGCGAAGCACGCGAAAAAACGCCGGCAGGATGTGTCTGTATTCTGGCGTGTCGTTTTCGCGTTGAGGAGGTGCAGCATGTTTAACCTCCAGACCCTGACAGCAAAAGCCCGCGCGCTGCGCGGCAACGTGGTAAAAGCCACTACCACGAAGGGCACCCGCACCATGACCCCCGTTTACGAACGGGAAGAGCAGCGCAAACTGCGTGAGCGTATCCAGCAGACCCAGCCGGACTGGGTTTTACTCTGGTGGGATATTGCGACCGTTACCGGCTGGCGTACCAGCGACGTGTGCAACTTCCGTTACTCCTGTATCAACTGGGAAACCGGCATTGCCACAATCATCGTAGCGAAGCAGACCAAAGCGGCGGAAGCCCGAGCAACCCGGAAGGGGATCGAGATTGTTCGCCAGCAGCGCAAGGATGCTGCCCGGCTTGCTGGCGATCACATTGGGTACATGCACTGGGATAGCGTGAGCTGCGACGAACTGGCCGCCGGCATGACGGAAGAAGAACAGGCGATCGTGTTTGAGCTGGTGGCAAAGGCTGAAGTGAAGCACGACACCAAACAGCTGCCGCCGGGCATCATCAAACGACTGCGCGAACGCATGGAGCGCAATCTTATCGGTGACGACCTGGTATTTTCCCGCAGTCAGATTGAAAGTAACCGTTGCCAGTCTCTGGAAGGTAGCGTGAGCCGCCAGACGATCTGGAAGAAACTGCACAACGTAATGGTGTGGTTTACCCGAGTGGTAAACACGCGTCTGCGCCTGAGTGCCTATTCCAGCCGCAAGATTGCCGCCTTTAATCTCATGTCCGCCGGCGGCGAACAGGGTTTGCTGGTCGCCTCTGAAATGCTCGGGCACAGTAACCCGGCAATCACCCGAACTTACCTCCAGTTAGGCAGTAAGGCCTCCGCCATTCAATCCCGTCTGGCCATGGAGGTAGCTGTATGACAACGGTTATCCCGATTTGCCGTCTCGGCGCTTTTCTCGAGCACGTATCTGAGCAATTAAATAGCGCGCGATATTGTTTTGCCAGCCAGTCATTAAGGGAATGGGAGGGGAAATTATGACTCCTGTTTACGATCTGGTTCGCCGGGCCGACGGCAAAAACGTTTTCAGTTTCCCGGCCGGCGGCCGCTATCTGGTGGACACGTCAAATGGTCTTCAGTCGATGCGCCCCCTTATGGACGACGAGATCATTTTTACGGTGGAGAGTGCCGCGCGCTTTCTGAAGAAAATTGGTTATCAGGTAATCCCGCCAGCGGCGTGAGGTAAAAAATTATGACGATTAAAAATTCCGGCTTAGCTGCTGGTGGCCGCGCTCACCCTGAAATCAGGCCGGGCGATAAATGGAAGGACGGCCGGGGCAACATCGTAATTATCGAAAGTTACCGTTTCGACAGAGTGACATATTGCCGCGAGGGGTACAGCTCACCGTGTTTTTGCACGCCAGAAAGACTGGCGCGGGAATTTGAATTTATTTCTTCTGCGCCGGGCACCGGTGGAAGAGATATCGATCGAATTATGCGGGTGAAGGGCATCGAACGAATTCGGGTTATGCGGGAAATCATCAGGGAGCGAGGGAACAGAAAATGAAGAATGCACCAAACCTTAAAAAGCAGCCGGCGGATCTCATGGAGGAGTCAATCATCTTTGCCGGCGCCGATGCCTGGACGTTCGCCAAAGCATGGCAGGAAATGAACCCGATTGGCGATACGGTGCCGCCGGTTGTGCTGGATAAAAAGCAGCTGGCAGAGCTGGAGAATATCCGCATTGTGGATGATGGCCGGCTCTATGCCCGGGTTTGCCGCGGCGGGCATCTGACCGAACGGCAGATAACCATTCTCGCGACAAAGCTGGCGGTGGCCGGCGTGGAGCGCGCGCAATTCTACTCTGAAGGTTATCAGCTTCTGGAGGACTGGACGCCGCAGCTGCCGCGCCTCAAAGCCGATGCGGAAGCCGGCAAAAGCATGGTGATCGGCAAACCGCTGACGGATGTAAACCTCCGCGACCTGGCTGATAACGAAAAGGCGCTCATACTGGCCGCGCGTTACACCGGCATAGCAATCAACGAAAACAGCGAGGGCGTGTACGTCTACCGCGCCGGCATTTGGGAGAAAACGTCTCTGCTCGAGCTGAGCCGCGAAATGGTGGCTATCTACAACGAGAACAAAACCAACTTCAGCAAGCGCGCGATCAACAACGTTATCGACGCCCTGAAAATCGTTATCCCGGTGATGGGGGAGCCGCGGCGGAGCCTGATCCCCTTTGCAAACGGTGTCTACGATATGGAAACCGGCGTTTTCTCCGAACACAGCCAGGATAACTGGCTGACCAACCACAACGGCGTGACCTACACGCCGGCGGTGCCGGGCGAAAACCTCCGCGACCACGCGCCGAACTTCCATAAGTGGCTAAGTTACGCATCAGATAGAGACGCAATTAAGATGCAGCGCATCGCTGCAGCACTCTTTATGGTGCTGGCGAACCGGTACGACTGGCAGCTGTTCCTCGAGATAACCGGGGAGGGCGGCAGCGGGAAAAGCGTCTTTACCCATATCGCCACGATGCTGGCCGGCGCGCATAACACCGCGAGCGGGAACATGGCGGCGCTCGACAGCGCACGCGGGCGGGCGCAGTTCGTCGGCAAGAGCATGATAACGCTTCCTGATCAGCCCAAATATTCAGGTGAGGGCACCGGGATAAAGGCAATCACCGGCGGGGATGCGGTGGAGATCGACCCGAAACACGAGCACCAGTACACCGCCGTTCTGCGGGCGGTGGTGGTGGCCACGAACAACACGCCGATGATTTTCACCGAACGCTCCGGCGGCGTTTCCCGGCGCCGCGTAATTTTCCAGTTTAACCGGCGCGTCAGCGAAGAGGATAAGGATCCCGACCTGGCAGAAAAGATATCCGCTGAAATTCCGGTGGTTGTTCGCCGGCTGCTGGCGAACTTTGCGAACCCGGAAAAAGCGCGGGCGCTGCTACTGGAGCAACGGAACAGCGAAGAAGCACTGGAGGTGAAGCAGAAAACAGATCCGCTATATGCCTTCTGCGCTCACCTTGAGCGGCTGGCTGATTGTGCGGGAATGATGGTAGGAAACCGCAATCCGCCTCACTATCCGCGAATTTATCTCTATCACGCTTATCTGGCATTCCTTGAGGCCAACGGTTTCGACAAACCGCTGACGCTGAATAAATTCGCAGAGGGGATGGAAAGCGCGATGAGGGAGTTTAATCACGAGTACCGTAAGGAACGGAGAGCCCGTGGCATGGTGACTAACGTCGAACTTTCGGAAAGTGCGGAAGACTGGTTACCTCAGACGCATCCTGTAGCCGGTCATAAAGAATGAAGTTCAGATAAATATGGAGAAAGGTATACATGGTATACATCGAGAGAATAATTTATATATAAATCAGTGAAGTAAGCCATGTATACCTTGTTTTCAGGTATACACAGGGTGTACATGGTGTTCATTCTCACATTAATCATCTGATGGTTTATTAAACAGAATGATGTATACCGTGTAGACCTGAAATCCCAAAATGTAGGCTGGTATTCATGGGTTAATATATTGTTTTATAAGTATTTTGTTGCCTTTGTGAACACCATGTATACCTTGAGGGCAAATTCTTTAAAACGCATCCACCCTTTTCACGTTGTGCACCCCTGCTATTTCATTAATATCGTTTCATAAATCGCAATTGATTATTTGATTGTTGCGATTAATGAAACTTTAACGGTCGCTATTACAGGGGGCATCATGAGCAAGGTTAACGTTAAGCCCGTTCTGCTGAACGGGGAACAGATTCAGGCTCTGAAAACCATTCAGGAGAGGGAGCGCCAGAAGTCGGGCATGGGGATCGCGCCGTCAATCCATGCTGTTGCGCGCAAGGTATTTGATGCGGGGCTGTCAAAAATGGAGGCAGGGCAATGAGCTACTCAATCAAAATTGGGAAACACAGCATCGAGCTGGCAGGTTATGCCGGTAAGGTTGTTGCGCCAAATACTCAGATGGCCGCTTTATTCCGTGGTATGGCGGGCGAACTCACCAGCCTGAGGACAACGGCGCAGCAGGCCGAAGCTGAGGCGGATTTGCTGGACGTTATCCGCAACGATCCGGATCTGAACGAACAGGCAAAAAATCGCAGGGCAGGTGAAGCCCGGAACCCGGACACGCTCAAAGACTTTACCCGCGGGGTGGCAGCCGTAAGCGAGCAGGCCGCAAACATTCTCGATTACCTGAAGAACAAGCTCGCTCCGGTTAATCCACTGGCATCTGATGATGTTCAGGGATTCATGCGTGACAGTGAAATGCGCCAGGCATTCGCCCGGCTGGATCGCCGTAGCCAGGAAAAAATGCTGCTGTCGATGCACAGTGGAAAGCATCAGGAGCTGGCGGACGCCTTACTGAGGGCGCACGCTGTGTGTTCGGGACTCGATACGGAACAGCTAAAACGTCTCGGCTTCTCCCGTATTGCATCAGAGAACGGGCAGGTGATTAACGCGGTTGCCGATCTGGTCGACGCGGTAAGGAAGGACGTCGCACAAATTACAGCTGTCCGAACCTGGTATAACAATCTCGTTTACGGGAAGAACGACGATCCATCTGAAGTTCTGCCCCGCATGACCGGCCTTGATCAGTTAAGCGAACATGTCAGCGCGATGCTCAAAGGCAGCCAGCGGCAGACACATTCAGAAGAGAAGCAGGCCGCCTGAGGGCGGCTTTTTTCTGCCCGGAGGGAAACATCACGATGCTATTAAGTAAATCAGCCTACGCCAGGCATATGGGCGTCAGCCGGCAAACTGTTTACGGCTGGATAGCCCGCGGTGAAATTGTAATTTCAGGCGATAAAGTGGATGTCGAAGCATCGCAGGCTAAACAAAATTCTGCTGGTGCTGGCGAACACCAGACTGAGATGACGTGGGCGCAGGCCGCCGCATGGGTATGGAAGCATGACGGCGGGAAAGTGCTGCCGGCTGATATTAATGCTGGCCAGCGAATAGAGGCAGCAGCAGCTGAGCTGGGTTTTGATGTTCAGCACGAGCCCGATGAACAATTGCTGATCCTCTTCCGTCCGGATGAAGAAACCCACAGCTTCTATGGCAAAGACCGTGCAGCAGGCGCTTTACGGTTTCTTCGTTCTGAGCTGGCTTACGTTGCCACAATACACCCCGATACGCTGGATGACTGGAACAAAACTGCTTTAATGTCACTCTGCCTGCTGGACGGCGAAAAACTGTAAACCCCCGGCCAAACCTAACTCCTCAAACTTGACACTTTTTCGCGAGATACTGGGAAAAGTGTCAACCTAACCTAACGGATCCTGACGCCTACGAACAGCAGCTACAGCAGGAGTGTAAAGGGCTGGCGTTGAGATTTGTTGAGCCTTGGCTGTTAGCTTTTGTTAATCCTGATGCGAAGCAGGGTAGGTGTCAGCCTGTTATGGTTTGTTATGCCTTACTAGGGAAAACTAGGGGGAAAGTGTCAACCGCTACCGCTTCAGAAAACTTCAGGCACACGAACTCGTGAAGGGGAGGTGTCAAGCACTCCCCCTTCGCAACCATCCTCGAGCCTCTTTCAGATCGCTGTTCTGGTTTGCCCGGACGCTGGCGTTCAGATTGAGTTGTCAAAAGTTGTCACCCACCGGTAGCGCCAGTGGGGATTTTTGGCAGAACGCGCTCTAAGTTACAGTTGCTTCATTACGACAACTATCCTTCTTGCCTTAAGCTATGGCTAACTTATTGAAAATATATAATTTATGGTTCGTATAAAAATGCTATTTTTTATTCAATAGAGTATACTCTTTAAAGATTTAATTTATTCATGAGTGAGCAATTAGCATGCGGATATATCATTATACTGATCTGAATGGGCTCAAAGGTATTATTGAGAATCACTCTCTTTGGGCAACTAATTTTTTCTTTCTAAACGATTCTGAAGAGTTACGCCATGGAATAAGAACATTCAGGAATGCTTTAGAATATTTGTCAGATGACTTAAATGAAAAAAGTATTAATATACTCAAGGATGAAATCATCAGATTCAATATGCATCGAGCAAACCACCAGTACAACATATCATTTTGTGAAGAGCCAGACCTTCTAAGTCAGTGGAGAGGGTATGGAGCAACTCAAGGTGTATGCCTTGAGTTTGAGAGCGATGAGTTAATTCAATCGTTAATTTATGGAAATGCACAGGTTTTATCTGGGCCAGTGATCTATACTAAACCAGATTCAACTTTGGAGGCTAAAAAAGAAATTATTAATTTTTTGCGCGACGAAAAATTAATTAAAAAAATAGAAGTTGAACCTATGTATGAAATCATCAGTGCAATCGACATTGTCCATAAACTTCCACCTTTTTTAAAGAATGATAGATTTTCTGAAGAAAAAGAGTTTCGCATTGTAGTACAACCTAATCAACCATATGAAGATGTGAAATTTAGAGTGAACGCTTATGGAGTTATTCCTTATCTTGAATTGAATGCCAATAAAAATAATATGTGGAACGGTCGCTTGCCCTTGAAAAGTATCAAAATTGGGCCTGCAAAGGAAAAAGCATTTTTATGGGATGGCATTAAATTTTTACTTCAAAGTAAAGGGTATGGGAATGTAGACTTTTCATTCACGGAAACACCTTTCCGTAGTTGAGTTTATTATTGTTATTCTTAAGGGGGTGTGTATGTTAAGTAACTTAATTGAGCTTGCTTTTTTATGGTGAGTAATTAACTTACTATACTAATAGTTTACATGAATTATAATAATCAAGCTTCAGTATATACACTATAAGCTGAATACAAACTTTGATTTTTCATGAAATTATTTCTTCTCAACAGAAATGATGGTTTCGAAGCGTCGTAATAATGTATGCTATGTCTACTGAGGAAAATTGCGAGGTGATTAAGTGATTGATTTTATTGAGAAAGTGGCTGGTGCTACAGAGTTTTGGAGTGGGCTTATAGGGGCAGTGGTCGGTGGGTTGTTTACTTTGTGGGGAACACTTATCGAAGGGCGCCGAGAGCATAAAAATAAGCATGAAGAACAATTAGCTAAGAAACTCAATATCCTTAAGGGAATAAAGGCTGAGATTGATTTGGTTTCTGATTTATATAACCAACGCATGGAGTCTCACATTGCTAATTATAGGCCGGGACAAGTTTTAGATGTTTATTTTTTGATTACACAAAATAACTTTGTGTTTTATGAAAGTAATGCAGAATTCATATCTGAACTGGATGAAAAAGTCTTGAAGGATGTTGTTAAGTTTTATATTACAGCTAAAAGTTTGATTGATACATTTATCACTAACAATACCAATATCAATGAAATAAAAAATATTGCTCTTAAAATTGCAGAAGAACCGAATAATCAATCCTATAAAGGGCTTTTGAATGCATATACCAGCATAGCTAGCCAATATGCACCCATGATCATTCAAATACACAATGAAACAATGACATGTAAAGATCAGGTAATTACAAGCATCATTCAAGAAATATCCAAGCTGGAATGTAACTCAAGAATTAGATGAAATGTTCTTTATGTAAAGGTTGAGTGTGTATTATATTAATTTGCTATGAAAATAATGGTTTTATATCTTCATCTTGAAGGATATGTTTTTTTAAAATTTAATCTAATTAATTTTATCAATGGATTGTGATGATGATTTATAAGTACGTAGGGCACGAAAACTCTTTTGAGTTAATTAAGATTCTTAAATATTTTATTGAGGATGGGACGGTCAGAGCAGGTTGTCCTCATGACTTTAACGATCCAGCAGAGTTTAAAGTTAATTTTGATTTTGTAGCTACCGAAGAACAGAAAGCTAAAAGATTCTTTGAATTGTGGCACGATAAAGATGAAGATGCCTGTAAAAACTGGTTGAGAAATAGGGAACTTCATGTTGAGCAATATGATGCTTATATGTTAAGAGGGAATTTATTAAACAACATGGGGGTTGTATGTCTAACAAGAGCTTATGATAATTATCTAATGTGGTCACATTATGCTAGGTCTCATTCTGGTTTTTGTATAGGATTTGACGATGCAATAATTGAAGAATTAAATGATAAAAATGCCGTAATGTATGGCGATGTACAATATTCAGAAACAGTGCCTAAAGTAAATTTCTATACATCTGATATTAATGAGATTATAGCGGCCTTATTTATGTATAAAGGAAGCGTTTGGGATTATGAAGAGGAGGTAAGAGTTGTATCAAAAATTGCAGGGATTAAAAAAATAGATAAGTCATTGATAAAAGAGTTAATTATCGGATGTCGCCCATGTCCAGGTTTGGAAAATTACATCTATACATTATTTGATACTGGTATTGAGCTTTATAAAATGCGTTGTCCTGTCGACTCATATAATTTAGATCGGGTATTAATTAATAAAAATAAATATTCTCAAGGTTATTAATTATAATTATTCGCTGGCATCTGTATATGTAACTAATTACGATTGATGATTTAGGCTTGAAACGAAAAGGCTCTGATGCTGATAAGTTGATACCTGAATCAATTAATTCATTCGTAAATACAACTCGTTCTAGCATAACAGATGCAGAAAACATTTTGTGGGGGTACTTATGGGGGTACTTACAAAATATTTTTTTGTTATTATTATTGTAAATCAATAAGTTGATTGCTGTATTCTGTTCCTATTATCGGCACCATAAAAATCAATGTGTTGCAAAAACATCGCTTCAGTAAAACCCTCTGATTTTCTTCTCGCGTACTTGTTTAGGATTTTAGGCATGCACAAACCCATTCTGCCCCGTAAGGTCATCTGTTGCCTCTACATCCCCTAGTTTTACCTTGACGATCCTATCCTATAGTTTGAGCATTTATAAATGCATCTCTCTACAGATGATAAATAGGTTGTTGTAATTCAAAACTCCCTTACAATGATAAATCATTCGTACTATTCCTATAGATTTCAGTTGATTGATGAGGGGCTAGGCTGTGGCAAATCATACGTATGAAGGATGGGCAGAAATATATGCAAAGCGAATAGCGCAATGCAAAGACGACTCATCGCGCCTGTTAGAACTCAGTAAAATTTGGATCGAGATTCAGAAGCTTACATCTGATGGTAAAACTCTGACAGACGTTCAAAGAACCCGAATGCTTGAGGCCCTTAAAAAGGCGCTTAGAAAGCTGGGTTACGATGATTCATATGTCACCCTTGAGCACTATAAAAGTGCTGAGGGGCTTGAAGAATTTGCAAAATCAAACAGCGTCAGTAACGAAGAAATGCTGTCGATGATGAGCATGGTTGCTAAGGGGCCAAAGCGATGACTCAAGATCATTTTAACTATTTGACGCTTGGTATTTCTGGTACTGCTTTTTTAGTCGCTGCTTATTCTGCGCTTCAGTACCGCAACGCAAACATTATTTCCAAACGCGCACTGATGTTGCAGGAAGCGGCACTTGAAAGCCAGATAACCAGCACAATCTCGACCGCGGCGGCTGAATTGCGTGAGGCTATGTTGAAAAAGGGAGAGGCTGATCCAACAGCAGCTAATTTCCCATTCATTGAACAAAACTACAAGGTAGCACAGGAGACCTGGTTAAATGCGCACGATCAGGCTTGCATGAGTTACCTGCAAAATAAGCTCAATCAAGACACATTTAAACGGACTTATCACGTTCCGATTAGACAGTTAGTCGAGAAATCGGAGTTGCAAAGCTTCTTTAATCCAGCTGATACCTCCCAGTTTCAGTCTATTATAAAGGTTTACCGGCTATGGGAAACATCCCAGCGATAACACAACCTTTAGAGGCCAGTATTCACTGGCCTCTAGTATCTCATGTATAGCCACGACACAAAGTTTAGAAAGGATCGATGTCATCCAAACGCTTATTTTCATGTCTTCTCTTAACAGGAACCCCTAACTCGATAGCCGTCATTGCGTTTTGGAAAAGTACACCCTCAATGAGATAATACTGAAGCTCGCCTGTCAGTAACTCAAGCGTTTTATCGTTATTATTTACGAATGAATAACTCCAGATGCTATTATCTGACGGTTCGTCTTCAATAAGCTGAAGTGAGGGATGAAAGTAATTAATATCATATTCTAGATTTTCAGTGAGGCTGACTCGATACGCTCGCTCATTTTCACCGGAAAACCAAACACCAGATGATTTACTAAATAAAACCACATTATGTCCGTTTTCCTTCTTCGCTCTGCGCCTGACTTTTGTGGTCTCTTTTTTTACCTGAGTTGAGCGAAAACTAATTCCATCAAGGTTGAATTGCTCTGAAACACTCAGGTACTCTGCGATAACCTGTGTGATCAAATATCCGCTATCCTGATTATTAAATACCGGGAGAGTCAACTTGTGTGAGAAGGTTTTCAGAAAAGCCGTTCTCTCCAGACTCTTTATCGTCTGGGGATCGAACACGCTTTTTTTACTATAGACTAGGGCATCCAGGGCTGAGATGTCGAGAACACGAAGCTCCTTACGAGCCACAAAAGGGGCAACAATTACATGTGCGCCAACAGGTGGCCGTATTTCGGCAATGGCAATTTCCGGGGTTGTTGCACCGTAAAACACAGCGATTCCGTGCGCATTCATTCGCCCAGAACGTGCAAGATGCGACGGAGGTGGGCCAAAGTTACGCTCAGGATGCCGTAATTCTTGTTTTACTGCTCTCAGGCTTTCAAAGTATCTGGCTCGGTACAGAAGTGTATCACCGCTAATGGCTTTTATAGGTGATTCTTCCCTATCAGTACGAAATTCCTCGATATCTGAAAATAGCTCATCCAAGAATTTTTTTACGGTTCGGTTAAAGAAACGTGTGTCATGAGCCAGAGAGTTTCTCATATCCTCCCATGCCTGATGCATTTTCCCTGTTGAAAATTGACGCCCCACATATACATAATCCTCGTCATAAATTTGCCCTTCATCCCAATGAAGCGGGTTATGTTGTTCACAGAGTTCATCAAAGATATTATCCGCAATTTGCTCATCCACACCCAGTTCCTGTTGGATTACATCCTTAGCGGAATCTCCGTTATCAACATCGTTATAATAAAATTCACTCTCAGGCTCATAATAATTTTCAAATACCTGATGCATTAATTCTGCAATTACTGAAACAGGTATGTTCGTGCGCCTATGGTGACAATAACTGCACTCAAACTTACGAGAGCCTTGTGACTTAATGACTGATTTAACGTATTTTTCTTCGATACACTGATGACAGATAACTATTTCACCGTCCATACATCCCCTGATATTTACTTAGGTCCAGATGAACCCACTTTCCGATAAAGTTGAGCATAATTCAATGTAGCCGCTCAACGGATGAATGCAAGTGAGTGGTGCGCTTAGTCGCTTAGTCGCTTAGTCTTGGTTGCTGCACGCGCCAGTAGTAACGTACTGCATGTGCGTAAAGGTTATAGCTATTACTAACAATTACATGCATATGTTATGTCTGAAAGGCAACTGCTTCTGTCATTTTAATAAATGGTGTCAAAGTATTTTCAGCACAAGGCTGGAAGCAGGAGTTGCTGTGCATCCAACTGTTAGTTTTGAACCGATTACTGTGTACACATCGTTGGACAAACCTTTTTTCTTTTCAGCAGCTTTTTCACCAGTGTAATGATTTATTACTCTGTTGAATCGGTAGGCAATACGGAAAAAGTGACCTCATTTAAGATAGGGCAGAGTCCATCCTAACTGTCATTCATGATTTTGATTTGAATTGTCTTTCCGTCATTTATTTCGACAGATTTACTCATTTACCTTTTAATCTTCGGTACGAGCATGACGTGGGTCAATGCCCTGCTTCACTAGATTAAATTATTTTGTATATATTTCAATGGATTATGTAGGAATTCGGTCTTTGTCATCAGCTGGTTTCAGGTTGGCAACTGTCGGTCTTGGGTGGTTACCTTCAGCTGTTCCATCTCATTCTCGCGTACGTTCTGGCGTATTTGTTTAGCATGTACAGGATGAGATAAGGTGGAACAATTAAGAATAAGTTAAACATGTTACTCACTGAATGTGTTGTTTTTTGTAATGATTTATCAGAGGCGAAGACACTTCATGAAAACACCAGATTCTGAATTCGTAATGCGAAGGGCGTAGGTTCGACTCCCTATTTATCGCACCATTTTTACCACAGCCTTCCGACAATCAAATAAACAACCTATATTCTTTGTCAAAGAAATTTATTACGCATCAGCCATTACGCTCCTCTGACATCCCCGGCAAACCATCACACATCTCTTGCAACTCATTAAACATCCTTGCCACATGGAAACCATCGCACACCGAGTGATGGACCTGCACCGCCATAGGCAACAACACCTTCCCATCCTGTTCGTAGTATTTTCCAAACGTGAACATAGGGGAGAAGAAGTTCTTCATGTGCGCAATGTTCATCGTAAAGTTCGTAAACGTTACCCAGGGAATAGACGAGACGAAAAAGACATTTTCCCGTGACTCTTCCTTCGGCCAGTAAGAAAGGTTATTTCCATAGCGCGCAACATCTTCTGCATACGTATTCTGGAAGTGCTGAATATTGCCGTCGTAGTGGCTCCACAATGACGAAAACGTCTCGGTTTCAGGATGGAAAATGGTATAGCTTGGATGGATTTCATTCCATATGACAAGCTCATTGTCCTTCATAGCCATACGGAACTCAGGATGCCGGTTCATGATTTTAGAAAGGAGGAAAATAATTGTCGGGTAAAACTTCCAGCCGACCTTTTTGATATGTTTTCGCAGCGCGGTAATGTCGATCAGAACCGTTTGGTTAATTGTACACTCGGCAAATGACTGGAATACTTCAAAATGCTCCTTCCTGGCCCAGCGAGATAAATCAACAGGCGTATATTCCGGGGCTGTTTTTTTCATTGTTTAACCTTTGATTATCAATCGACTAAAGGGTTTTAGGCCAGAAAAAGCCGCGCAACCATTTCAACCGTATCTAATCTTCCTGTCAATCTCAGGCTGTGGTTTTCCGAACAGGTATCCCTGGACGAGATCGCAGCCAAGCGCCTGAAGACGTTCAAGCTGCGCTTCGGTTTCAACACCTTCTGCAATGACCCTCATATTGAGGCTCTTCGCCATGCCGGTTATCAATTTTACGATATTAAGGGCATCATCCTGCGTGGATATCGGGTTCACGAAGGATTTATCGATTTTAATTTTATCAAAATTCAGTTCACTCAGACGTGAGAGCGACGAATAACCCGTCCCGAAATCATCGATTGAAATTCTTACACCCAGCGCTCTCAGCTTTTTGAGAATAGTGAGCGGTGTGTTGCTGTCGCTGAAGAGCGATGACTCCGTAACCTCTAATTCAAGACGGTTCGCCGGAAGTCCTGTCTCCTTCAGGATGGCCTGTACCATTGCCGTAAAGGATTTCGTGCCCAGCTGAACGGGTGAGACGTTCACAGAGATCCTTGCCGGAACCGCCCAGGAAACCGCTTCCCGGCAGGCAAGCTCCAGCACGGTTTTGCCGATCTGGTTGATCATCCCCGTTTTCTCAGCGACGGAAATAAAGTAATCGGGTGACAGCATCCCCTTCACCGGGTGTATCCAGCGAATAAGCGCTTCATAGCCGTAAATTTCATTGCTGAATGAATCGACAATAGGCTGGTAATACACTACGAATTCATGGTTATCGATCGCCAGTGCCATATCATGTTCAAGGGTTCTGCTTTCCTGCAACTTTTGCAGCATCCACTGACGGAAGACTTTTATCTGCTGTGAGCCCTCTTTTTTGGCTTCGTAGAGCGCCAGATCGGCAAATTTATAAAGATAATCAGAGCGCCGTTCATTATCAGATAAAACGATACCCACACAGGTGGCGATTTTTATCAGCTGGTTATTAATCGTATAGGGCTGGCTGATATGTTCGCTGATTTCTTTGGCACGCGAAACGGCGGCTGCTTCAGTGAGGCCACTGGACAAAAGGGCGAACTCGTCTCCGCCCAAACGGTAAAACGTATCAGTGGCGCTGCTCATTGAGGTGAGGCGTCTGGATACCTGATTCAACAGCAAATCTCCGGCATCATGGCCATAGGTATCGTTGACCTCTTTGAAGCGGTCTAAATCAAATAACATCACCGTGACGGGGATATGGTTTTTATCTGCCTGAAGATTAATTTTGTTGAGATCGTCCCAGAAGAAAAGGCGGTTTTTCATGCCGGTGAGGGAGTCATGATAAACATCATATTCCAGCTTCGAGTTCTGAATTTGCAGCGTTTCTTTTGATATCTGAAGCTCGTCAGCAAGGCTTTTAACCTGCATGTGCGCTTTGAGAATGTTTTTATTCTGGTAGATCATTAAGAAACCCAGAATAAAGCTTAATATCACCAGTAATAATGAAAGCACCGAATAAATATAATAAAGAATCTGTATTTTATGGTTGGATTCATTAACCGTGTTAATATCTTTCGTCAATGCCGTTGCAGAAAGCTGGCTCAGCGGCGCATCAAGGTCATGCATATTTGTCAGGTATGCCTGTAGCTCTGGGTGGCTCATTTTTTCAAGATGGCTATCCAGATAGGCCAGTATTTTCTCTAAGCGCAAAGCGAGCTCCTGATGCGCTTTATCACTGTCAATATAGCGACCTAAATCTCCCCCTTTCATTAAATCGCTCTGGCTTAGCATAATTTCAAGACGCATGCGGACCTGGTCTATCGTAACGTCATCGGTATCGGTTGCGTATAGACCAAGCCATGATTCAAAACGGTAATACTCTGATACCAGTTGTGCCACGGACCAGGACTCAGTGTATTGAGTCAGTTTTTGCAATTCCTGCTGTCGATCGTAAACAAGAAATGCAATATATCCTGTCGTGATAAAAAGAGAAAAAATGATACCAACCAGTATCCTGTTCATTATGTTCTCCTGAACGACTACTCAATCTTCATTTTGCTAACCTGCCATGCTGATCGTGAGTAATAAATCTGATTATTCAACTCAGGAAGACTGTCATAGGGGTATACAATGAACGATGGGCCTTTATCGCGGATGCGCATATATTCGCCGTTGACCTTTAAGGCAAGTATGGCGTTGTATTTTTTAAAGTCACTGAGAGGGATCACGGTTGAGTAATCATTGAGCGCAATAACATTAACGTTAGTTCCCTTCGCACCCACATACTCCATGAGTTTGTTCATTGGAACACCCTCAAACTTCGTACGACCGTTATACCAGGGGGAGGTCGTCTCGAAACTCACTACTCCGAGTTTTTCAAGGCTGGCGAGATCAAACACTGCTTTTCCATTTTCATTGGTATTTTCTATATTACCGTAAATCGTTAAAATGGGTTTACCAACTGGTTTTGGCAGGTCGCCAGCCCAGGTTACACTTTGTACCAGACAGCATAACAGCAGTAGGGTTAATCGCATTTTGACCTCCACCTTTTGAACATAAGTATAAGAATTATAATTTAGATATCACACGAGTTTATATATTTTGTTGAGGAGTAAGGGGTTTTATCGTTTTTGTTGATGTAAGCCCATTTTAATCAATGAGTTAGGTGTTGCGGGTGACAGGGTGTTTGATACTCGAGCGACGCTTAACTTTTTGATAAAAGCTAAAAATTGCGGGCATAAATGCTCTTCTGTTTAAAAAATAATCGCTTTAATTGATGGATATTAACTTCCGCGACAATTTAAGGGTGTCCTTGGCTTTTTGGGGCGCGAATCTGGAGACTAAATACGCACCCCGGTTGTGTCCGTTGTTTCAGGATGACGACGATAAGCGAGGACACGACCATTCTGATGGTGCGTGTCCCATATCGCTTGCCTTACTTAATGTCATCCTGGATGGCTGACCCCGACTTCCCCCCTTTCGCCATGCTGGAAAAAACTGCGTCCCGGTAGATCCACGCATGAACGAGTGCGGCAGAGAGATGGACCAGCACCACAGCAAAAAGCAACTTTGCCAAAAGGCTATGGGCGTCGTGACACCAGGCATACAGTGCTGGACTGTTCGGGGCAATCGCCGGCAGGTTGACGCCATTAAACATCACAATCGGCAGCCCCGCTGCCGACAGTTGCGCCCAGCCCAGCAGCGGCATTGCCAGCATTAACCCATACAGCATCCAGTGTGATGCCTTTGCTGCAAGCACCTGCCAGATGGGCAAATCAGCAGGAAGTGGGGGCGTTCGGCTAAGGAGTCGGTTGACCAGACGCACCAGTGCCAGCAGTAAAATGGCGACACCCAGCGGCCGGTGCAGGTCGATTAACCAAATCCGGTGATGTAACGACGTCATCATCGCGGCACCGATGAAAAGCATGGCCAGGATCATCACCGCCATCAGCCAGTGCAGGCTTCGCGCCAGGATATTGAAATGCTGCGGCGCGTGCTCTCGCATATCTTTATTCGAGCTCATTTTACCTCCTGCTTTTGCACGGCTTCGGTGGCCTTGCCGTAGCCGATTTCCCGCTCACGGCGACTGAAAGAGTGGGAATAGGCAGCGGAACGGGCGTTTAAGATGGGATCATCAGACACCGCAACGCCTGCAGGAACAATCGAAGGGTCAAAGTTAACGTCGCGGCACGCGCCCTCGGATTGTGCTTCGACGCGCGTCACTTCCAGCGTGCCGGCCACTATCTTTTTGCGATCGTCCGGCCATGGCTGGGAAGGGTCATCCACCAGATCGCCCCGCTGTGCGAGCTGCAACACGTAATCCCAATAGAGTGGCTTCTTCGCCAGGCGCTGACGCAGGTTTTCGAACAGGAAGTTGTCATCGGCTTTCTGTCGTTGTTCATCGCTCATCGAAAGGAAAGGCTCGTGCGGACGCATCATCCAGCGAACGGCCTGGCGATCCCCCTGCGCGTTCACAAGATAAAAGGCGTTAATGCTGTAAAACGTCGCGCCCGCGAAGCTGCCGGGCGCGGGTTTTTGTGCCGCCCATTTAAGGTATTTCTCCGCCTCCGGGTACGCTTTCAAAAAGTCTGCGAGACGCTGTGGATCCGGTTTGCCAGTGGCTGCATCGACAGCCGTGGCTTTTCGCAAGGCCAGAAAACCTTCCGGACTGTGCGTGGCGAAGAAAGGCTCGTTGTTCATCGCCATTCGCCATTGCTGCTTGTCATCTGTCTTCAGCAGCAGCGCCATGCTCAGGGTTTTGGTCGTGCTATCCGGGGCATGGGGATCGCCAGTACCAATAGAGAATCGGCCCACCATGGGCACTTCCTGCTGTGAGAAGAGGCGGGAGGTTGAAAGAGAATCTGTCGAGCCGTTTGGCGTAAAGGTGCCAGCAAAGCAGATGCCTTTTCCATGCGCGCGGCGAAAACCCGGCGGGAAGGGTTTCGGTGTTTCACCCACCAGTGCCTGGCTGACCGTGCGTGAACCAAGCCAGCCCGCCGTCCATGCAAAAGCAAATGCCAGCGTACCGGCGACAACGGCGATCGATGCCAGCGCGCCCCAGGTTTTTTTGGATCTCAAATCCAGTTTCGACATAGACGTTTTTCCATAACAAAATATCTTCACATGTCATGCACAACGTATTGCGCGTGACATGTGTTAATACAGTGGCGAATATGGTTTGAGTATAAAAATTAAGGGGCGTAAAGAAAGAATATCACGAAAAGTTTAAACCTTTTCGCCGTCACAAAGGAGGGCTACTTATCACAACGGTAATTGTGGCAGGACAGGTTCTTACTGAAAAATAGTGACGAAATATGTAATTTAAAGTTTTCCATTTCTCAAGCGAGAACGTGTAAGGTTTGTTGTTCCTGACGAATTAGATTCATTGATGTAAATCAGATTATCTCTTTCATTCGCCGCTTATCGTGTGCACACCCTTCCTTAAAACGAATCAAAAAAATGAAAAAAAGACCATTCTTGATGGTGCTTTGCGCTGTGTGCTGCTTTTTTGTTGCGGACATCGCTATGGCAAAAAACAGTTCAGTTTCCAGTGAACAGGTTAAAGAGAACGTTATTGCAGAGTCGATCGCATCTTATCCCGGAGTATGCGCCTGTCCTTTTAACCGGGCCAGAAACGGAAGCGCCTGCGGCAGACGCAGCGCATGGAGTAAAGCGGGAGGCTATGCTCCCATTTGTTATAAAAATGAAGTTACGGATGAGATGGTAAAGCAGTGGCGTGAAAATAATAGCTAACCCGCCTCCAGCATCCCAAAGCTCACAATCCGCGCGCGGCCCAGCTCTTTCGCCCGGTACAAGGCCACATCCGCGGCGCGCAGCAGGTTGTCAGTCTGGGCATGTTGCGGGTAGCTGGCAATGCCAATCGACACATCCACCGGCCCAATCTCGGTCAGCCCGTAGCGAAGCGACAGCTCATGCACGCTATTGTAAATCTTCTGCGCGCAGGCGTGCGCCTCTGGTTCATCGGCACCGGGAAGCAGGACCAGAAACTCCTCGCCCCCGTAGCGGAATGCGAGCCCGTTGTCATGGGCGGCACGCTGGACAATTGACGCCACGCTTTTAATCACCTGATCGCCCGCTTCATGGCCGAAGCGGTCATTGATGCTCTTGAAGTGATCGATGTCGATCATCATGCAGCTTAACGGCTCGCCGGTGCGCATCGCCTGTGCCGTTTGGGTTTGCAGCGTATCTTCCAGATGATGACGATTACGCAGGCCGGTGAGCGGGTCGAACAAGGCTTTTTCCAGCAACGCGTCGCGCAGACGCTGGTTGGCCAGCGCCAGCCCGAGCGCTTCGGCCATCAGCTCCAGATAGGCGCGGGAAGGGGCGTTGTCCGCCGTAATATTCTGGAAGGAGAGCAGGCCAATGGCCTCGCCCTGGGCGATAAGCGGCACACACAGCGAGCTTTCCGCCTGGGAGGACGGCAGATGGTAGCAGGCGATATCCGGCTCACCGTTTACCGGCGGGTGGCTCTGCCCGCGGCGCACGGCCCAGCACTCGTCAGGGTGGAAGCTCGTCTCTTCACCAACCGGTGAAAGCCAGTGTGCGACGCAGCGCATCTGCCATGGCTCCCGGTCAAGGACGTAAAGTCGCCCCGCGATCCCCGGCGCGATATTAGGCGCAAACAGCTCCGCCACGTTAATCACATCGTTAAAGTTCTCACACCCCTGCAGCCGCTGGGTCATGCGCGCCAGCAGCTCGCGGATGGCCCAGTCGGCATCGCGCTCTTTTTCCAGACGCTGTCGCGCCAGGCCGTTTTCGCGGAAGATGCGGATGGCCTGAGCCATGTCGCCAATCTCATCAATCTGGTTGAAATTGGGCGTTTCAACCGCGTAATCCTGGGATGCCAGACGGTGCACCACGTCGCTCAGGCGCACCACGGGGCGCAGCACGCGGCGCTTCAATATAAAGCCGAGAACAAACAAGAACAGCAGGGCGGTCAGGCCGACCATCAGCTCAGAGGCCGTACGCAGCGCTTTCGATTTTTTTGTCGCGTCCTGAACGGAGGCGATGACGCGTTTGTCGAGTATCTGGCGGAAGTGATCGAGCTGGTTCTGCGCGCGCTCCAGCTCCTGCTCATAGGGCGCACCGTAGAGTAGCGCAACGGCCTGCGCATCTTCTCCCTGCGCCGCGCTCGTTAGTGCCGTTTGCTGCTCGTCCTGCAGCTCATCGACGATCTTTATTCCTTCATGCAGCAGGGACAGTTCTTCATCCGATGCGCCGTTATCCTGCAACTTTTCCAGCCGAAGCTCGACGCTCTTCAGGCTATTTTCCGCCTGGTTATATTCCTTGAGAACCTGAGGATCTTTTTTAATGACGTACAGCCGTGCTAAATCAGACTGGGCCCAGATATCGGTTTCGATATCTTCCGTGAGCTGATCAAATTTCTGCCGTTGTTCAACGGCCTGACGCTCGAGGGTATCCGCACTGGATGCCATCAGCATGATGATGCCGGAGGCGATGGTCAGGCAGACCGTGGCACCGTAGGCCCAGTTTGTTATCGTCGCGATTCGCACCTGATGATCCTTTTACGACATGAGTAGGATGGCGTTCTTTCAAATTATAGAAAACGTTTGATTTAAGGCGAAAAAAAAGGCGGCACAGCGCCGCCTGGTGTGGTCTATATCGTCACATCCTCACAATTCTGGAGGATTTTTTCCTTCTTCGATGAAGTCGGGGTCCAGCTCTTCGGCGTTACCTTCGTGATCGCGCCCTGAGAAGAGGTTCCAGCAGGCGATAAACAGCGCGGCAATAAGCGGCCCAATCACAAAGCCGTTAATGCCGTACAGCTCCATGCCGCCGAGGGTGGAGATCAGAATCAGGTAGTCGGGCATTTTGGTGTCTTTCCCGACCAGCAGCGGGCGCAGGATATTGTCCACCAGCCCGACGATAATCACGAAGAAGCCGACAATAAACAGCCCTTGCCAAAGCTGATGGGTGGCGAACAGGAAGATGGCGGCGGGAACCCAGACAATCGCCGAGCCGATGGCGGGCACCAGCGAGAGGAAGGCCATCAGCGCCCCCCAGAGCACGCTGCCGTCAATACCGGCAATAGCAAACGCAATCCCGCCGAGGATGCCCTGAACCACCGCCACCGCCGCCGTACCTTTTACCGTGGCTCGCGACACGCCGACGAATTTGGCGAACAGGTGTTGCTTGGCGAAATCAGACAGCGGCAGGGAGTCGAGGATCTGGCGCACCAGATACGGGCCGTCTTTCAGCAGGAAGAACAGCAGATAAAGCATGATGCCGAAGCTAATCGCAAAGCCAAACGTGCCCTTGCCAATCAGGAACGCGCTGCCGGCGAGATATTGCCCGCCCTGCAGGGCGACATCAGAGAGTTTTTTCTGGATCTGCGCCGCGTTGGTCAGGTTGTGATCCGCCAGGAAGCCGCTGGCCCAGTCAGGCAGATGGTTGAAGATGCTCGCCACCACTTCCGGGAACTGGGTGTTGTTCTCCTGAAGCTTCGTGTAAACCACGTTCAGCTCAATGGCGAGCGAGGAGAGGATCACCATCAACGGAATAAAAACGATCAGGCAGATAATGCCAATGGTCAACAGCGAGGCGAGCCCGTTGCGATCCCCCAGCGCGGCGCGCAGCCTGTTTTTTACCGGATTGAAGATGACGGTCAGAATGGCGGCCCACAGTATTGCGGAGAAGTAGGGCGACAGTATGTCGAAGAAGGCCCAGGTGACGAGGGCGAGAATAAAAATGAAGAAACCTTTGGTCAGTCCATTAAAGCGCATAGTGATTCCTGGTAACGAATAAGCAGAGTCGACTATAGAACTGATTTGAGGATTTACCAATAATTCTGCCGCTGGCGTGCCGGGCGATGGCTTCGCGCCTGACCCGGCATACAGACCTCAATAATGTGTTATGTTTTGATGAGATTTTAAACAGCTCAGGACGACAGCATGGAAAAGGTCTTTTCAGGTGGGTGCTTATGCGGCTCGGTTCGCTTTACCGCTGCGAATGGGGGCAATGTGCACACCTGCTCGTGCGATATCTGTCAGAAACACACCGGCGCACAAACCGTCGTATGGATTGAGTTCCGGCGGAAAACGTGCAGTGGATCGGTCCGGGCGGACGTCCGGCGACATGGCGATCGTCGGACTACTCCAGCCGGGCGTTTTGCCCCACCTGCGGCAGTTCAATTGGCGCGATTGATGATTCACCCACCGTTGCCTTATTTACTGGCGTGTTTGACGATCCGGACCAGCCGGAGTTTGCCCCGGAAAATCACTCCTTCGACGACATGATGCCTGCCTGGTGGCGACATACCATGAGGGAAGCGTAAAAGTATGATCCGAGGGTTCATCGTTACCACTTTCGACTGACCGAAGATCGCCGCTTCCCGCACCATGCTGTAAGTATCTGCTTGCGGAGGTGCTTATGGCCTGGCGTCCGATTCTCTATGTGATCCTCACGACCCACCCCAGGCTCAGCGCGAGGCGTGCCCGTTTGCGTCTGGTCATCTAGCTTTTTATTAACAATCGCGGTATAACACACCTTCTTTGGATGTTTAGATGTCCATACGTATAGAAGGTAATATGCAAACACAACAAGAAAATGGGCAGCTTAAGCGCACCATGAAAACACGCCACCTGATTATGCTCTCGCTGGGTGGCGTGATTGGGACAGGGTTATTCTTCAATACCGGATACATCATTTCAACGACCGGGGCGGCGGGCACGCTGCTGGCGTACCTGATAGGTGCGCTGGTGGTCTGGCTGGTGATGCAGTGTCTGGGCGAGCTCTCTGTGGCGATGCCGGAAACCGGCGCGTTCCACGTCTATGCTGCCCGCTATCTTGGTCCGGCGACGGGCTACACCGTAGCGTGGCTCTACTGGCTCACCTGGACGGTGGCGCTCGGGTCGAGCTTTACCGCCGCCGGGTTCTGCATGCAGTACTGGTTTCCGCAGGTGCCCGTCTGGGCGTGGTGCGTGGTCTTCTGCGTGGTGATTTTTGGCCTGAACGTCATCTCTACGCGCTTCTTTGCGGAAGGCGAGTTCTGGTTCTCCCTGGTGAAAGTCATCACCATCATCGCCTTTATTATCCTTGGCGGGGCGGCGGTCTTTGGCTTTATCCCGATGCAGGACGGTTCACCCGCGCCGGGCTTAAGCAACATCACCGCCGAGGGCTGGTTCCCGCACGGCGGCCTGCCGATCCTGATGACCATGGTGGCGGTGAACTTTGCCTTCTCCGGTACCGAGCTCATCGGCATCGCGGCGGGCGAAACGGAAAATCCGCACAAGGTGATTCCGGTTGCGATCCGCACCACCATCGCGCGCCTGATTATCTTCTTTATCGGTACCGTGTTTGTGCTGGCGGCGCTGATCCCGATGCAGCAGGCGGGCGTGGAAAAGAGCCCGTTCGTGCTGGTGTTTGAAAAGGTCGGTATTCCTTACGCGGCAGACATCGTTAACTTCGTGATCCTGACGGCGATCCTCTCGGCGGCGAACTCGGGGCTGTACGCTTCCGGGCGCATGCTGTGGTCGCTGTCGAATGAGAAAACGCTGCCGCGCTGCTTTGCCCGCGTGAACAAAAACGGCGTGCCGCTGACGGCGCTCTCGGTCTCTATGCTCGGCGGCGTGCTGGCGCTGTTCTCAAGCGTCGTGGCCCCGGACACGGTGTTTGTCGCACTCTCGGCGATTTCTGGCTTTGCGGTGGTGGCGGTGTGGATCAGCATCTGCGCGTCGCACTTCGTTTTCCGTCGCCGTCATCTGCAGTCCGGTCAGCCGCTCTCTGCGCTGCAGTATCGCGCGCCGTGGTATCCGCTGGTGCCGGTGCTCGGTTTTATCCTCTGCGTGGTGGCGTGTGTCGGCCTGTGGTTTGACCCGAGCCAGCGCATTGCCCTTTATTGCGGGCTTCCGTTTGTCGCCCTGTGTTATGGTGCGTACTACCTGACCCGAAATATGACATCGCAGGAGCCTGAACATGTCGCAGAATAACCCGCTTACCGCCATCCTTGAAAAACAGCCGTTTGTGGTGCTGGATGGCGCGATGGCGACGGAGCTGGAAGCGCGCGGCTGTAACCTGGCAGACAGCCTCTGGTCAGCCAAAGTGCTGGTGGAAAACCCGGAACTCATCCGTGAAGTGCATCTCGATTACTACCGGGCGGGCGCGCAGGTGGCGATCACCGCCAGCTATCAGGCCACGCCTGCGGGCTTTGCGGCGCGCGGTCTGGACGAGGCGCAGTCCCGCGCGCTGATCGGTAAAAGCGTGGAGCTGGCGCGTAAGGCGCGCGAAGCGTATCTGGCTGAAAACCCGCACGCGGGCACGCTGCTGGTGGCGGGCTCCGTTGGGCCGTACGGCGCGTATCTGGCGGATGGCTCAGAGTATCGCGGCGACTACGTGCGCAGCGCCGGGGAGTTTACTGCCTTCCACCGCCCGCGCGTGGAAGCGCTGCTGGATGCGGGCGCTGACCTGCTGGCCTGCGAAACGCTGCCTTCGTTTGTGGAGATCAAGGCGCTGGCGGCGCTTCTGGCCGGGTACCCCCGCGCCCGGGCGTGGTTCTCGTTCACCTTACGCGACAGCGAGCACCTGAGCGACGGCACGCCGCTGCGTGAGGTGGTCAGCGCGCTGGCAAACTCTCCGCAGATTGTCGCGCTGGGCATTAACTGCATCGCACTGGAAAACACCACGGCGGCCCTGAAGCATCTGCAAAGCCTGACGTCGCTGCCGCTGGTGGTCTATCCGAACTCGGGCGAGCATTATGACGCGGTAACCAAAACCTGGCACCACCACGGAGAAGCGTGCGAGACGCTGGTAGGGTATTTGCCGCAGTGGCTGGAAGCCGGCGCGAAGCTGATTGGCGGATGTTGTCGCACCACGCCGAAAGACATTGCTGAGCTGAGCGCGCAGCGCTGATGCCCTCACCCTGACCCTCTCCCACGGGGAGAGGGGAAAAAACGAACCGCACAAAATTCGCTATCCTTTCCCGCTTTTTATCTAAAAACGAATCGTTATGAGCGATTCATTTTTATTCCTTTATCAAAATTCCCGCGCCGGAAATACTGCCCTCATAACAACAAGGGGAGCAGGCACTATGGCAATTTCATCGCGAATCACACTTCTCGGCGCACTGGCGCTGTGGGCATTTCAGGCGCAGGCGGTGGACGTCACCGTCGCGTATCAAACCTCTGCGGAACCGGCGAAAGTCGCGCAGGCGGACAACACCTTTGCCAAAGAGAGCGGCGCGAAAGTCGACTGGCGCAAGTTCGACAGCGGGGCGTCCGTCGTGCGTGCGTTAGCCTCCGGCGACGTGCAGATCGGCAATATCGGCTCCAGCCCGCTGGCGGTTGCGGCCAGCCAGCAGGTGCCGATCGAGGTTTTCCTGCTCGCCTCGCAGCTCGGTAACTCTGAAGCGCTGGTGGTGAAGAAAAACATCACTAAACCGGAAGATCTGATCGGCAAACGCATCGCCGTGCCGTTTATCTCCACCACCCACTACAGCCTGCTGGCGGCGCTCAAACACTGGGGCATCAAGCCGGGTCAGGTACAAATCATTAACCTGCAGCCGCCGGCGATTATCGCCGCCTGGCAGCGCGGGGATATTGACGGGGCTTACGTCTGGGCACCGGCAGTGAACGAACTGGAAAAAGACGGCACCGTGCTGACCGACTCTGAAAAAGTGGGCCAGTGGGGCGCGCCAACCCTCGACGTGTGGGTCGTGCGCAAAGACTTTGCCGAGAAACATCCCGAAGTGGTGAAAGCCTTCGCCAAAAGCGCGATTGACGCCCAGCAGCCGTACATCTCTAACCCGGATGAATGGCTGAAGCAGCCCGCCAACCTGGAAAAACTCTCCCGCCTGAGCGGCGTGCCGGAAGCGGACGTGCCGGGTCTGGTGAAGGGCAATACCTATCTGACCCCCGCGCAGCAGGTGCAGCAGCTGACCGGGCCGGTGAACAAAGCGATTGTGGATACCGCCACCTTCCTGAAAGAGCAGGGCAAAGTGCCTGCGGTGGCGGCGGATTACAGCCAGTACGTGACCGATCGTTTTGTGAAATAAGGAGTCCGCCATGCTGAATATTACGAACCTGTACGCCGATTACGGTGGGAAACCCGCGCTGGAGGATATCAACCTGACGCTGGACAGCGGTGAGCTGCTGGTGGTGCTGGGCCCGTCCGGGTGCGGAAAAACCACGCTGCTGAATCTGATCGCCGGGTTTGTCCCTTATCAGCATGGCACCATTCAACTGGAAGGCAAAAAGGTGGAAGGCCCGGGCGCCGAGCGCGGCGTGGTCTTCCAGAACGAAGGGTTGCTTCCCTGGCGAAACGTGCAGGAAAACGTGGCGTTTGGGCTACAGCTTGCGGGCATCAACCGCGAACAGCGGCTGGAAACGGCGCGGGCGATGCTGAAAAAAGTGGGGCTGGAAGGGGCGGAAAAACGCTTTATCTGGCAGCTTTCCGGCGGCCAGCGTCAGCGCGTCGGTATTGCCCGCGCGCTGGCCGCGAATCCGCAGCTGTTGCTGCTGGACGAGCCGTTCGGGGCGCTGGATGCCTTCACCCGCGAGCAGATGCAAACCCTGCTGCTGCGCCTGTGGCACGAGACGGGCAAGCAGGTGCTGCTGATTACCCACGATATCGAAGAGGCGGTGTTTATGGCGACGGAGCTGGTGCTGCTCTCGCCGGGGCCGGGCCGCGTGCTGGAGCGCTTGCCGCTGGAATTCGCCCGCCGCTACGTCGCGGGAGAGCCCGTGCGCAGCATCAAATCCGATCCGCTGTTTATCGAACAGCGTGAATACGTCTTAAGCCGCGTGTTTGAACAACGGGAGGCTTTCTCATGAGCATCGTCTTCAGTGAAAAAACGCGCCGCACGCGTCTGGCGCTGCGCTGGCCTTTCTCGCGCCAAATCACGTTGAGCGTCGGTACGCTGCTGGTACTGCTGGCGGTGTGGTGGGCGGTTGCTGCCCAGCAGTGGGTCAGCCCGCTGTTTCTGCCGCCGCCGGACCAGGTGCTGGCCAAACTCATTACCATCGCCGGGCCGCAGGGCTTTATGGATGCCACGCTCTGGCAGCATCTTGGAGCCAGTCTGGCGCGTATTCTGGTGGCGCTGCTGGCAGCGGTAATTATCGGGATACCGGTCGGGATCGCGATGGGCTTAAGCCCGACGGTGCGCGGTATTCTCGATCCGCTGATTGAGCTTTACCGTCCGGTGCCGCCGCTGGCCTATCTGCCGCTGATGGTGATCTGGTTTGGCATCGGTGAAACGTCAAAAATCCTGCTGATTTATCTGGCGATTTTCGCCCCGGTTGCCATGTCGGCGCTGGCGGGCGTGAAGAGCGCCCAGCAGGTGCGGATCCGCGCGGCGCAGTCGCTGGGAGCCAGCCGCACGCAGGTGCTGCTGTTCGTGATTTTACCGGGCGCGCTGCCGGAAATTTTAACCGGGCTGCGCATCGGCCTCGGCGTGGGCTGGTCCACGCTGGTGGCGGCAGAGCTGATTGCGGCCACGCGCGGCCTTGGGTTTATGGTGCAGTCGGCGGGAGAGTTCCTGGCGACTGACGTGGTGCTGGCAGGGATTGCGGTGATCGCCGCGATCGCCTTCGGATTAGAACTGGGGCTGCGCGCGTTACAGCGTCGCCTGACGCCCTGGCATGGAGAAATACAATGAGTGAACGTCTGACCATTACCCCGCTGGGGCCGTACATTGGCGCGCAGGTGTCGGGCCTGGATGTGACCCGTCCGCTAAGCGATAACCAGTTCGAGCAGCTGTACCACGCGGTGCTGCGCCATCAGGTTGTGTTCCTGCGCGAACAGGCGATCACCCCGCAGCAGCAGCGCGCGCTGGCCCTGCGCTTTGGCGATCTGCATATCCACCCCGTCTATCCGCATGCGGAGGGCGTGGAGGAGATTATCGTTCTGGATACCCACAACGATAACCCGCCGGACAACGACAACTGGCATACCGACGTGACCTTTATCGAGACGCCGCCCGCCGGGGCGATTCTGGCGGCGAAGCTGCTGCCGGAAACCGGCGGCGATACGCTGTGGACCAGCGGCATTGCGGCGTATGAGGCGCTCTCCGCGCCGTTCCGGACGCTGCTGAGCGGGCTGCGGGCGGAGCACGACTTCAAAAAATCGTTCCAGGAGTACAAGTACCGTAAAACGGAAGAGGAGCATCAGCGCTGGCAGGAGGCGGTTGCGAAACATCCTCCGCTACTGCACCCGGTGGTGCGGACCCATCCGGTCACCGGCAAGCAGGCGCTGTTCGTGAACGAAGGGTTCACGACGCGCATTGTGGACGTGTCCGAGAAAGAGAGTGAGGCGCTGTTAAGCTTCCTCTTCGCGCATATCACCAGGCCGGAGTTTCAGGTGCGCTGGCGCTGGCAGGAGAATGACCTGGCGATCTGGGATAATCGCGTGACGCAGCACTACGCCAGTGCGGACTATCTTCCGCAGCGCAGGATTATGCAGCGGGCGACGATTTTGGGGGATAAGCCGTTTTACCGTGCGCCTTGATCCCCTCACCCTAACCCTCTCCCCAAAGGGGCGAGGGGACTGCCCGGTGCGGTTTTCACCCTCTCCCTGTTAGGGAGAGGGCTGGAGTGAGGGTATTAAATGCGCCTCTATATACCGCTGATACCGGTTCGCCTTCAGGTAACACAAATCCACCAGCACCAGCCCGTCGACGCAGTCGTTAAATGCCGGGTCGCTGCCAAAATCAATAAACTGCACGCCGCCGGGCTCGCAAAGCTCGGAATACTGTTTGTAGAGCGGCGGAATGCCGCAGCCAAGATTGCCGAGCAGGGATTTCAGCTTCGTCAGATCGTCCACGTAATCCACGCCGCCAAACTGCGCGAGCACGTCCGGCAGCGATGCGGGATACGGCTGACGTGACGCGGCGAGCGGATGCGTTGCCGGGAACCACAGGCGGTAAAAGGCCACCAGCAGATCCCGCGCGGCAGGCGGTAAGCCGCCGGAAATGGAGACCGGGCCAAACAGGTAGCGGTAGTTCGGATAACGCGCCAGGTAGGCCCCAATGCCGGACCATAAATAGTCCAGGCCACGGCGTCCCCAGTAGCGCGGCTGAATAAAGCTGCGCCCCAGCTCAATACCGTGCTCCAGCACGTCCTGCATTTTGTCGTCGTAGTGGAACAGGCTATAGCTGTACAACCCTTCCAGACCGCGGCGTTCAACCTGTCTGGCGGTCGGCATAAAGCGATACGCGCCGACGATCTCCAGATCCTCATCATCCCACAGGATCAGGTGCAGATAATCATCATCGTAGCAGTCGGTGTCCCGGCGTTTGCCGCTCCCTTCCTCGACCGCGCGAAAGGCAATCTCGCGCAGGCGGCCCAGCTCGCGCAGCAGCGGGGCGTCTTCCTGACCGTTGCGCTGCCAAAGATAGATGGTTTTACCGTCGCTGGTATTGCCCAGACATTCGGCCTGCGCCAGCGCGCGTTTCAGGGTGGCCCGGTCTTCCGGACGGGCAATGGCGCACTGGGTTTTAAAGACGCCAGGCAATCCCTTGCCAAGACGCATCACGTGCCGACGACATTGTTCGGCCATCTCACGCGACGAAAGGGTGGCGCTGTGCCAGTGATGCCAGGCGATCTGCTGGCCGATCTTAATCGGCAGCTGGCTGTGGCGGCGGCGGAACATCTGCTGCATCAGCAGCAGCATGGACAGCGTCGGGGAGACCAGCGTGCTGGCATAGAAGAGCAGGCTGTTATGCGCCTGAATATGCACCGGCAGCAGCGGGGCCCGCAGCTTGCTGGCGAGTTTGATAAAGCCAGAGTGCCATTTTTTATCGCGAATGCCCTTGCGCGTGGGGCGGGAAACTTCTCCGGCCGGGAAGAAGATCAGCACGCCTGCGTTTTGCAGATGCTGTTCCATCTGCACCAGGGACGATTTCGCCGTCCTGCCGCCCATATTGTCCACCGGAATAAACAGCGAGCTGAGGGGCTCAAGGTGCGTCAGCATCCGGTTGGTGACGACTTTAACGTCGCGTCGCACACGGGAGACGGCGTACAGCAGCGCCAGGCCGTCCAGCGTACCCGTCGGGTGGTTGGCAATAATGACCAGCGGGCCATGTTCGGGGATTTGTTCAAGATCGCGGGCGGAAACGGTGCAGAGAATATCAAGGTGTTCCAGAACTTGCTCCACCATATCCAGTCCTTTCAGGTGGCGGTGTACTGCGGCAAATTGCTGAAATTCGTCTTCGTAAAACAGTCTTTTTAACAGACTTTTTTGCCAGGGTGCAGGCCTCGCCTGAGGCCAAAGATCGTCGAGAACGCTATCGAGGCTAAACATGGTTACTCCTCCTGCCGTCTTGCGAAGACAGTAGAAGGCGCAGATGTCGGTTGTATTGCAGTTTGGTGAAGATTAGCGCAGAGAGCAGGCCGGGTAAGGCGAAGCCGCTACCCGGCGCTAAAGCGGATTAACGCAGAATTTTCTTCTCGGCCAGATCCAGCGCGAAGTAGCTGAAGATCAGATCCGCGCCTGCGCGTTTGATGGCGCCGAGGCTTTCGAGGACCACTTTCTCTTCGTCAATCGCACCGGCCAGCGCGGCGAATTTGATCATCGCGTACTCGCCGCTGACCTGGTAAGCGCCCAATGGCAGCTCGGTGCGCTCGCGGATGTCGCGCAGGATATCGAGATACGCGCCCGCTGGTTTCACCATCAGGCAGTCTGCGCCCTGGGCTTCGTCGAGCAGGGATTCGCGAATCGCTTCCCGACGGTTCAGCGGGTTCATCTGATAGGTTTTACGATCGCCCTTCAGCGCCGTACCGGCCGCTTCGCGGAACGGGCCGTAGAAGGAGGAGGCAAATTTGGTGGAGTAAGACATGATTGCGGTGTCGGTAAAGCCCGCCGCGTCCAGCGCCTGACGGATCGCCTGAACCTGTCCGTCCATTGCGGCAGAGGGCGCGATGAAGTCCGCACCCGCAGCGGCAGCCACGACCGCCTGTTTTCCGAGGTTCAGCAGGGTGGCATCGTTATCGACACCGTGATCGCACAGCACGCCGCAGTGGCCGTGAGAGGTATATTCGCAGAAGCAGGTGTCTGACATTACCACCATTTCCGGCACGGTCTCTTTGCAGATGCGCGACATGCGGGCAACGAGGCCATCTTCTTTCCACGCGTCGCTGCCGGTGGCATCGGTATGGTGAGAGATGCCGAAGGTCATCACCGAGCGGATCCCCGCGTTGGCGATGCGTTCAATCTCACGCGCCAGATATTTCTCCGGAATGCGCATTACGCCCGGCATGGCTTCGATGGCTTTGTAGTCATCGATCTCTTCTTCGACAAAAATCGGCAACACCAGATCGTTTAAGGTCAGGGTTGTCTCTTCAAACATAGCGCGCAGTGCAGGTGACTTGCGCAGGCGGCGGGGACGTGCAATTAAATCGGTCATGGTATGCCTGATGTTTGTGGAACAAAGAAGGCTAGTGTACCTCAAAGTGAAGACAGGTGTTTTAGTAAAAGTGGGCATTTTATTTTGTAAAATGCGATGGGGCTGGTTTTCTGTCATCAATATAAAATTCAGGTCAGTGTAACGCCGAAATGGAGATGAGTTATTCATATTGTTTTTATATTAAATAGAAAACATCATTGAAAATGATTCATTATTTATTTTTATATATGCCTTATTGTTTTGTCTCTATTTTAATGCTTTGTTTTTATAATATTTATCTGTAGTGACAGATGCTTTCTCGGTTTTGATGTGTTATTAGTCTGGATACGGACTTAATGGAAACATTCATTGAACCTTTTCGAAATGAAAATGCATAATTCCCTCCGCAATTAAACATTGCAAAATCATTGATGGACAAACTTGCTTACGTCCCTGAGGAGGGATGACCCAATGCAAACATGGAAAAAGAAACTCGTTGTATCTCAACTTGCATTAGCCTGCACCCTGGCTATCGCTTCTCAGGCCAATGCGAAGGATATTTCCGGTACGACATATAATACATTCGGATACGATAATACCGCTTCCACTCCCTGGTATTATGGCTATGCCGACTGGGATTACTCAGACGCGACCCACGACGGTGATATTTATCCGGTGATTAATAAAAGCACCGTGAATGGTGTTATTTCAACATACTATCTGGATGATGGCATCAATGGTCGGGCGAATGCGTTAAGCATTTCCAACAGCACCATTAATGGCATGATTACCTCTGAATGTATGACCTCCTCGTGTGCTGATGGCCTGGATACCGATGGCACCAACCATCCTCAATACGATCGTTTTAGCCTGACCGTAGATAATTCCACCATTAACGATACCTATGAGCATTATGCGTATGACGTCGTGAATGGGGAAAATACGGAAAGACACTATCTGGACACGTATAATCTGGGTAATGCGATTACCCTGGATGTGGAGTCCGATATTGTCATCCAGAATAATTCCCACATTGCCGGTATTACCCTGACGCAGGGTTATCAGGAGTCGGATAACACTCCTTACGACGGTGTTGAAGGCGTAGCCAACAGCAGCAAAGTATTTACCGATACGCTGGTGGTGAAAGACTCCGTTCTGACCTCAGGCGCGTACAGCGATCTGGGGACCAGCGGGTTCTACGGTCAAACCGCGAAACCGAGCGACTACGGTGAAACGAATGCCACGGGAGCGGATGATGCGGCGCTGATCGTTGCAGCTAGCGCGTCTGATAACGCGATGCAGACCACTGCCACGTTCGATCATTCCACCGTTACTGGCGATATTCTGTTTTCCAGCACCTTCGACAACAACTTCTATCCGAACGGCGATCCGGCAACGGATACGAGTGCAGACGGTGTCTATAACCCAACCACCAACGGCTGGGATGGCACCGATAAGCTGGATGTCACCCTGACCAACGGCAGCAAATGGGTCGGTGCAGCACAGTCCAGCGTCGAGGCTATCGGCCCAGCGCAGATGTATGGCCTGGGCTACAGCAACGTAGACTGGAGTAGCTTATCCCCTAACAGCATTTGGCCGGATTCCGTTTATGACAGCAACGGACACGTTGCGGGTGAAGCGGTGTATCAGAGCGGGCTGTTTAACATCGCGCTGGATAACGGCTCAGAGTGGGATACCCGCAAGCTTTCTAACATCGACACGCTGACGGTAAACAACCAGTCTCAGGTTAACGTTGAAGACTCTGGTCTGCTGGCGGACTCCATCACCCTGACCAATGCTTCATCAATGAATATTGGAGACAGCGGTGGCGTGGCGACCGACCATCTGTATCTGGACAGCTATAGCCGTGCGGCACTGACGGAAGAAACGGCCGAACTGTATGCCAACACCATCACCGTGGATAACGGTGCTGAGCTGGCGCTGGGGCTGGGTCAGGTTGATACGCACAATATGGAACTGACCGATGGCGGGGTGCTGAACGTTGCCAGCCGTGATTACGTCCTGAACAGCGATCTGAACAACGCACGCTATATCACTAACGATAAGTACAATGCCGATTACGACTACGGTGTTGTGGCGATTAACTCAGACGGCCATCTGTCAGTGAACGGTGACGTTGCGGGTAACTACCAGGTGCGCATCGACGATGCGACCGGTGCCGGTTCCGTTGCTGATTACAAAAACAAAGAGATTATTCGCGTCTATGACAATAACGCGGATACCACAGCCAGCTTCACTGCCGCAAACAAAGCTGATTTAGGTGCTTACACCTATCAGGCGCAGCAGCAGGGTGATTCCGTTGTCCTTCAGCAGAAAGAGCTGACCGACTCTGCCAATATGGCGCTGAGCATCCCATCTGCCAATACCAATATCTGGAATCTGCAGCAGGATACCGTCGGCACGCGTCTGACCAACAGCCGTCACGGCCTGGCGGATAACGGCGGGGCGTGGGTGAGCTACTTCGGTGGTAACTTCGACGGTGACAATGGCGTTATCAGCTACGATCAGGACGTGAGCGGCATTATGGTGGGTGTGGACACCCAGATTGACGGTAATAATGCGAAATGGCTCGTCGGTGGTGCGGCAGGTTTCGCGAAGGGTGATATCAGCGATCGTACCGGTCAGGTCGATCAGGATAGCCAGACTGCGATGATCTATGCGTCAGCGAAGTTCATGAACGATCTGTTCCTCGACAGCTCCCTGAGCTACACCCGCTTCAACAGCGATCTCTCCGCCAACATGAGCAACGGTCAGTACGTTGACGGCAATACCACGAATGATGCTGTTGGTTTTGGGCTGAAGCTGGGCTATGACTGGAAACCAAACCTCTCTGGCTACGTTACGCCATATGCAGCCGTCTCTGGCCTGTTCCAGTCTGGCGATGATTATCGTCTGAGCAATGACATGCGCGTAGATGGACAATCATACGATAGCCTGCGTTATGAACTCGGCGTTGATACGGGTTACACCTTCAACTACGGCGGCGAACAGGCTCTGACGCCTTACTTCAAACTGGCCTACGTCTATGACGACGCCGATAACAATGCCGATATTAACGGCGACAGCATTGATAACGGCGTGAAAGGCTCCGCTGTGCGGGTAGGGCTGGGCACCCAGTTCAGCTTCACGAAGAACTTCAGTGCGTACACTGATGCCACTTATCTGGGCGGCGGCGACGTTGATCAGAACTGGGGCGCAAATCTGGGCGTGAAATATACCTGGTAATGAATAAAAGCGGGGGAGTAATTATCTCCCCCGCTTTTTATAGAAGTAATAAAAATAATATTGAACCGACAAATACGGATGACTTGAGGTCTGCATGAACGTTAATGCGAAACCGCTTTCTGAATTACGCCGGCTCGAACAGTATTTAACAGCGGCCAGTACCCCTTTTACATGTGCGCCCCAGCAATTAATTACGTCAGGCGAATGGAATGAGCCTTGTACGATCGTATTACAAACCGGCGTTATTGAGGTTTATCGAACTTCTGATGAACTGCTGGTGGGGATTGCGACTGCCCCTTTTATATTCGGGCTGTCTACGGTGGTGATTAATCACTCTCACGAATACAGGGTGATTGCTAAAACAGCCTGTACCGGTTTTTATTTGCCCACGGAAACCACCCGTCAACTCATCCAGCAGTATTCACTCTGGAAAGAGGCCTTCTGCTGGTTATCCTGGATAACTTACGTTCTCGAGAAACGCGATAAGCAGCTGGTGGGAAATAACTCCTATCACCAGATCCGCTCGATGCTGCTGAATATGGCGGAATGGGATGAAACGCTGCGTTCAAAAATCGGTGTGATGAATCATATTCAACAGAGCACACGAATTTCACGCTCCGTTGTTGCCGAGGTGCTTGCCGCCCTGAGACAGGGAAACTATATCAACATGAGCCGGGGCAAGCTGGTCAGCATCAACCGCTTGCCCACGGAATATTAGGATTAGTTAGACGCGGTGAGAACCTGTGCTTTATTGGCGCTCAGTTCAGCCACTAAGTTATTAATCCCGTCACTCATATTGACGAAACGCGTATGCGGGGAGCGGGTGACCACCACAAACGCGCCGACGTTTGACTGCGGGATCATGGCCATATAGGTGATGAATCCGCCGCCGCCGCCGGTTTTCTGAATAATACCCGGACGGCCATTTTTCGGTGCCATATAGACCCAGCCCATACCGAGCGCATCGGCTTTACCCGGCACGTCCATCCCGATGACGCGGTGCAGCTGAGTGCGCTGATAAATCAGGGTCTGCATGCGATCGGCCTGGCTGCTGCGGGCGTAGAAATCTGAGGAAAGGAACTGCTGCATCCAGCGCATCATGTCGCCAGGCGTGGAATAGACCCCGCCGCTGCCCACGGCCGCGAGCGTGTTATTACAGGGGCTAGCGCCTTTCTCCGCCACCATCAGGCGACGACACTGATCAGGGGACGGGGTAAAGGTGGTGTCTTTCATACCCAGCGGACGGGTTATCTGCTCTTCAAACAGCTGCGTGTAGGGCTTGCCAGCCGCCGTTGAAAGGGCGTCCGCCAGCAGGTCAAAGGCCAGGTTTGAATAAGAGGCCTGCGAACCCGGCGCCGCCTTCAGCGTGGCGGTACTCAGGTAGCTCCAGCGCTGGTCGCGCGTTGGCCAGACAAATACGTCACGGTGCGCTGCCCCGCCTGGCTGCTCGCGCGGCAGGGCGCTGGTGTGGGTGGCAAGGTTCACAAGCCGAATCGGCGTACCCTGCCAGGTTGGAACCCGGGCACCTGGAGGCGCGTATTTGCTGAGCGGGTCGTCGAGTTTCACCACGCCCTGGTCGAGCAATTTCACCAGCATTTCGCTGGTCATCAGCTTGGTTAAGGACGCGATGCGGATAACGGAATCCAGCTGCGGGTGAACGTTATTTCCTGGGCGTGTTTCGCCAAAGCTGCGGAACACACGCTGGTTGCCGTCAATGACGACCATCGCCATCCCGGTCGCGCCGCTGCCGTAATAGATAAGGTTCGCGTAGCGATCGGCAATATCTGAAGCTAAAACGGGCGCCGTCAGCGGTTGGGCTGCCTGGGCGGTAGAAAAGCTCACCGCACACAGCGCGGCAAAAGAGAGCAGACAACGTTTCAACGAAAAGCATCCATGAAGTAAATGAGGAAAGTAATGGGTATTTATACTACTAATCGGAACCGCGCAATGCCCCGAATTGCATAACGATAGCGAGAAAAACGTAACCATGGGTAAATATGAACAATTTACTGACGAGCCATCTCCCATTTTGTGACATCGGGCTTATGATAGGCACCAGTGTCACTCAATCTTACGGAGAACGGTATGTCTGAGAAGCGTGTGGTTATGGTTGTTGATATGCAGAACGGGGTATTTGAAACCCCTCGTCATCAGCGCGAAAAGTGTGTCTCTCTGATCAACCAGCTTACGCAGGCAGCCGACAAGGTGATTTTTATTCAGCATACCGAGGCCGGGGGCCTGGAAGAGGGAAGCGAAGGGTTTGCGCTACTGCCTGAGCTCCATCAGCCAGCTGACGCGCTATATGTGACCAAAACCGCCTGTGATGCCTTCTATAACACCGTGCTTGAGGCGCTGCTGCGTGAGCAGGGCATTCGCGAGTTTGTCATCTGCGGCTGCGCCACCGATTACTGCGTTGATGCGACGGTTAAGAACGGCGTTAGCCGGGGTTATCACATTACCGTGGCGGAAGATGCCCACACTACCGCCAATCGCCCGGCGGCAGATGCGCGGATCCTGATTAACCACCACAACGACGTCTGGCGTAACTTCATCGCGCCGGCGAATCCTCTCGCGGTGAAACGCACCGAAACAATTCTCGAAAACTGGAAAGCGAACTAATAATCAACCCTCGGGTCTGACCTTTTTGCCCGGGCCGGGAGGCTGGCCTGGGCAGGTTTTTCGTGTGGTAACGTGTTGTGCACAGCAACAGCCATAACAACAAGAAGGAAGCATTATGTTTAAGTCTTTTTTCCCAAAGCCGGGGCCTTTTTTCCTGTCGGCATTTATTTGGGCACTCATCGCTGTCATTTTCTGGCAGGCGGGCGGCGGCGCATGGCTGACGCGCATCACGGGAGCAACGGGCGAGGTGCCGATTAGCGCGGCGCGCTTCTGGTCGCTCAGCTATCTGCTGTTTTACGCCTACTACACGGTGTGCGTAGGGCTGTTTGCGCTGTTCTGGTTTATGTATTCTCCGCACCGCTGGCAGTACTGGTCTATTCTCGGCACATCCCTGATTATCTTTGTGACCTGGTTCCTCGTGGAGGTGGGCGTGGCGGTTAACGCCTGGTATGCGCCGTTCTACGATCTGATCCAGACCGCGCTGAGCTCGCCGCATAAGGTGACCATCAACCAGTTCTATCATGAAGTAGGCGTCTTCCTCGGTATCGCCCTTATTGCGGTGATCATCGGCGTGATGAACAACTTCTTCGTCAGCCACTACGTTTTCCGCTGGCGTACCGCAATGAACGAACATTATATGGCGCACTGGCAGCACCTGCGGCATATCGAAGGCGCCGCACAGCGCGTGCAGGAGGACACCATGCGTTTTGCCTCCACGCTTGAAGACATGGGCGTCAGCTTTATCAACGCCATCATGACGCTGATTGCCTTCCTGCCGGTGCTGGTGACGCTCTCGGCGCACGTGCCGGATCTGCCGATTGTCGGCCATATTCCTTATGGTCTGGTGATTGCCGCGATCGTCTGGTCGCTGATGGGTACGGGCCTGCTGGCGGTGGTCGGGATCAAACTGCCGGGTCTGGAGTTTAAAAATCAACGCGTGGAAGCCGCTTACCGTAAAGAGCTGGTTTACGGTGAAGATGACGCCAACCGCGCCTCGCCGCCGACCGTCCGCGAGCTGTTTGGCGCCGTGCGTCGTAACTACTTCCGACTCTACTTCCACTATATGTATTTCAACATTGCCCGTATTTTGTATCTGCAGGTGGATAACGTTTTCGGTTTGTTCCTGCTGTTCCCGTCGATTGTTGCGGGTACGATTACGCTCGGTCTGATGACGCAGATCACCAACGTTTTCGGTCAGGTTCGCGGGTCGTTCCAGTACCTGATCAGCTCCTGGACCACCCTGGTAGAACTGATGTCCATCTACAAACGTCTGCGCAGTTTTGAACGTGAGCTGGACGATCGTGACCTGCAGGAAGTCACCAACACCTTTAGCTAATACAGGAAGTTGCTATGTCTTTTGCCGTACCGCGCGCGTTACCGTTGTCCTTGCTGGCCGCTCTTGTGTTGGCAGGCTGTGCCGAAAAAGGGGCCGCTCCGCTCAAAAAGGGGGAGAAGCCCGTCGATGTGGCGAGCGTTGTGCGGCAGAAAATGCCCGCCAGCGTGAAGGATCGCAACGCGTGGGCAGATGCCCTGGCAAAAACCTTTGAAAGCCAAAAGATCGCGCCGACCGAGGAGAATATCTGCTCGGTGCTGGCGGTGGCGCAGCAGGAGTCGATGTACCAGTCAGACCCGGTCGTGCCGGGCCTGAACAAAATTGCCTGGAAAGAGATCGACCGTCGCGCGGAGTCCATGCATATCCCGGTTTTCCTTGTGCACACCGCGCTTAAAATCACCTCACCGAACGGCAAAAGCTACAGCGAGCGGCTGGATGCGGTGAAAACCGAAAAACAGCTCAGCGCCATCTTTGATGATTTCATCAGTATGGTCCCGATGGGGCAGAAGCTGTTTGGCTCGCTGAACCCGGTACACACCGGTGGCCCGATGCAGGTGAGTATTGCGTTCGCGGAGAAGCATACCGACGGCTACCCGTGGAAAATCGACGGTACGGTACGTCAGGAGGTCTTCTCCCTGCGCGGTGGGCTGTGGTTCGGCACGTATCACCTGTTGAACTACCCGGCGAACTACAATGAGCCGCTGTACCGCTTTGCCGACTTTAACGCGGGCTGGTACGCCAGCCGTAATGCGGCGTTCCAGAGTGCGGTCAGCCGCGCAAGCGGCGTTAAGTTGGCGCTGGACGGCGATCTCATCGCTTACGGCAGCAGTGAGGCGGGAAGCACCGAGCTGGCAGTACGGAAATTATCGACCACGCTTGGCTTGAGCAACAGCGACATTCGCCGTCAGCTAGAGAAAGGCGACAGCCTGGCCTTTGAGAAAACGGATCTGTACAACAAGGTGTTTGCGCTTGCTGAGCAGAAAAGTGGGAAAACGTTACCGAGGGCTATCCTGCCGGGGATCCAGCTGGAAAGCCCGAAGATCACGCGTAACCTGACCACCGCATGGTTCGCAAAACGCGTGGACGATCGCCGGGCGCGCTGTATGGGGCTTTAACGGCGACGGCGAAAGCGCAAAACTAATGCTACAACACCCAGAATCATACATCCCGCGAGGAAGGGGATCAGGCCGAACAGGGTGCTGACGCCAAACCCAATCTCAACTCGCGGGCGTCCGTTATCCTGCACCTGCATCAGGTGTTCATAAACGCCAGGCGCATGGACCAGCATGTTGAGCAGCTGGGAACCGGCCCAGAAGCAGAACAGGACAAACAGGGCATAAGCGATATTACCCGCCGTGGAGGTTTTTGGTTTGCCGCCAAAAATCGGTTTCGACAATGTAAAGTCAGCCATGTTGACCTCCCGTGGTATCACTCTGTTTTAATACGCGTCTTACGGGGTGAGTTTGACAGGTCATCGCATTTGTCAATATCAGAATCGTGGTAATTTACGCGCCGGAATCCTCCTGGATTGTCGATTTCTGCAGCACATCACAATTTCATCACTTAAGTGAAATTGCGTCACGTTTCAGAATTTCCGTATCTGCCACAGACCTGGCCGTAAAACTGTGAGAGGATGTCTTTTTTTCCTGCCGGAGTTGTTATGAAGCTCACGTCCAAACTACGCCGTGACTGGCACTACTACGCCTTTGCTATCGGGCTGATCTTTATTCTTAATGGTGTCGTGGGCCTGTTGGGGTTTGAAGCAAAAGGATGGCAAACCTATGCCGTCGGGCTGGTGACCTGGGTGATAAGTTTCTGGCTGGCGGGGTTGATTATCCGCCGTCGTCCTGAAGAGACGACAGCGGATGAGGCGAAGAGCGCCGATTAACCGTTTACGGAACTTTTAAGCGCGCTGTCGGCGGCGTGACGCTCCAGCGCCAGTTCGATCAGGCGGGTGATCAGTTCCGGGTAGCTCAGGCCGCTGGCCTGCCACAGTTTTGGATACATGCTGATGTTAGTGAACCCCGGCAGCGTGTTGATTTCATTGATCACCACTTCGTTTTCCGGCGTCAGGAACACATCCACGCGCGCCATGCCGCAGCAGCCGAGCGTCTGATAAGCGCGAATGGCGATCGCCCGGATCTTATCGTTAATCGACGGATCGATATCCGCAGGAACGACAACCTGCGCGCCTTTGTCATCGATGTATTTGGTGTCGTACGAATAGAAGTCGCTGTTTAACACCACCTCGCCGCAGGTGCTCGCCTGTGGGAAATCGTTGCCCAGCACGGCGCACTCAATTTCACGGCCTTTGATGCCCTGCTCAACCACCACTTTATGGTCGAACTCAAACGCCAGACGGACAGCCTGCGTGAACTCCGCTTCGCTGGCGACTTTGCTGACGCCCACGGAGGAGCCCTGGTTTGCAGGCTTCACAAACAGCGGCAGACCCAGCTCTCCGCTAATTTGCGCGAAGCTGTGTTTGTCGCGGTTGGCGCGGGTGAGGGTCACGAATGGCGCAATATTCAGCCCGGCATCGCGCAGCAGGCGTTTGGTGACGTCTTTGTCCATGCACGCGGCAGAGCCGAGGACGTCCGAGCCGACGAACGGCAGGTTGGCCATGCGCAGCATTCCCTGCAGGGAACCATCTTCGCCCAGAGTGCCGTGAACGATAGGGAAGACAACGTCGATCTGGGCGAGTGCCTGCGCGTTGCCGGCGTCGATGAGCTGCCCCTTCACGACGCCGGGTACGGTGGCGACGCTCACTTCCGAAGGATTAAGGGCGATGTGCGCCGGATCGTGAGCATTCAGCAGATACTGGCTGGCATCGTTAACGTGCCACTGCCCCTGTTTATCAATGCCCAGCAGCACCACGTCGAAACGGCTTTTATCGATCGCATCAACGATATTTTTGGCCGATTGCAATGACACTTCGTGCTCCGCTGATTTTCCCCCAAAGACAATACCTACGCGCTGCTTAGCCATCTCACTCTCTTCCAGTCTGACGAAAAGCCAATAACATACCACGATGCCCGGCGGGTTTCGCGGCCTTCTGCCATAATGTTTTGGGGAATGTTGAGGGGGGAGAGTGAAAGGAAAAACGCTGCTGACCGTATTCATCATTGTGGCCGTTGCAACGGTGGGTTACCGCTGGTTGCCGCCTTACTACAACCCTTTCATGCCGCTGACGCTTGACGACCCGCCGGGCCGAATCACCCAGTATAAGCTCCGGCGCCTAACCCCCGAGGCGTGCGCAAGCCTGCTTTCGCAGGCTAACCAAAGAGATCTCATCCGCACCCAGCCGGTGGCCGACAGCGGCGGCGCGTGTCCGCTTAACAACGTCGTGCGCGTGCGTGATTTTGGCCCGGTCAGCCTGAACAGCAGCTTTCTTGCCAGCTGTCCGCTGGCGCTCAGCTCTGCGCTGTTTATCAGTCAGCAGGCCCGGCCGCTGACAAAACGCTATACGGGCAGCGACCTGGCGCGTATCGACCACCTCGGCAGCTTTGCCTGCCGCAATATTTACCACCGCTCTGACGCGCGACGCAGTGAACATGCCACGGCGGAGGCGCTGGATATCGCCGCCTTTCGGCTGGCGAACGGGGAGCGCATCACGGTACTGAACGGCTGGAAGGCGGCAACAACGCAGCCATGGCTGAAGGCCATGCTGGCGGCAAGCTGCGGCTACTACGGAAACGGCCTGGGGCCGGAGTATAACGCGGCGCATGCCAACCATTTTCATCTGGGAATGCGCGGTTTCGGACTCTGTCGGTGCAGCATAATATTCCGCCAGAAAATGGATGAATTGTGACTTATTTCACAAATATGATGACTGGGAAGATAAAACACCAAAGTCAGTCGGGCCGCATCTCTGGTGCGACGTCAAAACGCGTAACTTGCTAATCTGTAGGCGAATTCGCCTAAAAATGAAGACTATTTCTTTATGGAATCCTGGAAAGTTAATCTCATCTCGGTCTGGTTCGGCTGCTTCTTTACCGGGCTGGCCATCAGCCAGATCCTGCCGTTCCTGCCGCTGTACGTCTCGCAGCTGGGGGTGACCTCGCATGAAGCGCTCTCCATGTGGTCCGGCCTGACGTTCAGCGTCACGTTTCTGGTCTCCGCCATTGTGTCACCGATGTGGGGCAGCCTGGCGGATCGGAAAGGTAGAAAACTGATGCTGCTGCGCGCCTCGCTCGGGATGGCGATTGCCATTCTGCTCCAGGCCTTCGCCACCAACGTCTGGCAGCTGTTTTTCCTGCGTGCGGTAATGGGGCTGACGTCCGGGTACATTCCGAATGCCATGGCGCTGGTCGCCTCTCAGGTGCCGCGCGAGCGTAGCGGCTGGGCGCTGAGTACGCTCTCCACGGCACAGATCAGCGGCGTCATCGGCGGTCCGCTGCTGGGCGGCTTTCTGGCGGACCACGTCGGGCTGCGCGCGGTATTTATCATCACCGCGATCCTGCTGGTGGTCAGTTTTCTGGTCACGCTCTTTCTTATCAAAGAGGGAGGCCGCCCGGTTATCAGTAAATCTGAACGCCTGAGCGGCAAGGCCGTCTTCGCCTCGCTGCCCTATCCGGGACTGATGATCAGCCTGTTTGTGACCACTATGGTTATCCAGCTTTGTAACGGTTCGGTCGGTCCGATCCTGGCGTTGTTTATCAAGTCGATGGAGCCGGAAAGTACAAATATCGCTTTTCTGAGCGGCATGATTGCCGCCGTGCCGGGCGTATCCGCCCTGATTTCCGCGCCGCGTCTGGGAAAACTGGGTGACAGGATCGGCACGGCGCGCATCCTGATGGCGACGCTGATCTTTGCGGTCGTGCTCTTCTTCGCGATGTCGTTTGTCACCTCTCCGCTTCAGCTTGGCGTATTGCGATTCCTGCTCGGGTTTGCTGATGGTGCAATGTTGCCTGCGGTACAGACCCTGCTGGTTAAATATTCCAGCGATCAGGTGACGGGGCGTATTTTTGGATATAACCAGTCATTTATGTATCTGGGGAATGTGGCCGGTCCGCTTATTGGCGCATCCGTTTCCGCGATGGCCGGTTTTCGTTGGGTATTTGCCGCCACGGCGATTGTCGTTTTAATCAATATTATCCAGCTGGCTATTGCGCTGCGTCGCCGCAGACAAATGGCGGAAGCGAAATCGTCGAGATAATCGTTTCATTGATGTATTATATATTCTTATGGTAGCCGCATTTTTATATAACAAAATGCGGCGCTTTTTTATAGAAAAACGTTTCGCTCACCGCGGCGTTCCTTTATTTTCATTCCTGCATCACTTTTGCATACCATAATAAATTTCTTCTCTTTGCATTATGGATTCAGAATGCTAACTTCAGACAAAACTGAAAAAGGAACTGGCACGATGAAAAATCTCATTGCTGAATTGCTGGTCAAGCTGGCACAAAAGGAAGAGGAGTCAAAAGAGCTGGTTGCTCAGGTCGAAGCGCTGGAAATTGTGGTCACCGCGCTGCTGCGACAAATGGCGAAAACCGATCAACAGGCGTTGATTGAGAGCGTGGAAGGCGCGCTGGACAGCGTCAGGCCTGAATCGCAGGTTCCGGTTGAGGATGCCGAGATGCTCCACCAGTACGTAAAGAAGCTGTTAAGGCATCCGCGCAGCTAAACCGTCACAGGACGTAACGACGTGTCATAGAATTGTCATGCAGGATGCCTATAGTCGCTCTGTTTTTATTTTTATGTATTTGTACATGGAGAAAATAAATTGAAACAGAGCGCACTTTTCATCGCATTACTTCCCTTGTTAATTACCCCTGCCGTTTATGCCGATACTGCCCAAACCAGCGTGCTGGATAATCGCGCGGCAAAAGGGGATATCACCCAGCCTGGCGGCGCACGCCGTTTATCAGAAGATCAAACTGCCGCTATTCGCGCTTCGCTGAATGATAAGCCGGCGAAAAATATTATTCTGCTTATTGGCGATGGAATGGGGGATTCCGAAATCACGGCGGCGCGAAATTATGCCGAGGGTGCGGGCGGCTTTTTTAAAGGCATCGACGCATTACCGCTGACCGGACAATATACCCATTACGCGCTGGATAAAAAAACCGGTAAACCGGATTACGTCACGGACTCCGCTGCCTCTGCTACGGCGTGGTCCACCGGCGTGAAAACCTATAATGGCGCGCTGGGTGTGGATATTCACGAAAAAGATCATCAAACCCTTCTGGAGATGGCAAAAGCGGCGGGCCTGGCGACCGGCAACGTCTCCACCGCTGAACTTCAGGATGCAACGCCCGCGGCGCTGGTGGCGCACGTGACCTCGCGTAAATGCTACGGTCCGTCAGTGACCAGCGAAAAATGCCCGACGAACGCGCTGGAAAAAGGCGGCAAAGGCTCGATTACGGAACAGCTGCTGAACGCGCGTCCTGACGTGACCCTCGGCGGCGGCGCGAAAACCTTCGCAGAAACCGCGACGGCGGGCGAGTGGCAGGGCAAAACGCTGCGCGAGCAGGCGCAGGCCCGCGGCTATCAGCTGGTGAGTGATGCAAATTCGCTGGCAGCCATCACCGAGGCGAACCAGGACAAGCCGCTGCTGGGGCTATTCTCTGACGGCAACATGCCCGTGCGCTGGGAAGGACCAAAAGCCTCTTATCACGGCAATATCGATAAACCTGCCGTAACCTGTACGCCTAACCCGAAACGCACTGACAGCGTACCGACGCTGGCGGCGATGACCGATAAAGCCATCTCTCTGCTGAGCAAGAGCGAAAAAGGGTTCTTCCTGCAGGTTGAGGGCGCGTCGATCGATAAGCAGGATCATGCGGCGAATCCGTGCGGCCAGATTGGCGAAACCGTCGATCTGGACGAAGCGGTGCAGAAGGCGCTTGAGTTCGCGAAAAAAGACGGCAACACCCTGGTGATCGTCACCGCGGACCATGCGCACGCCAGCCAGATCGTTCCGGCAGATACCAAAGCCCCGGGCCTGACGCAGGCGCTGAATACCAAAGATGGCTCCGTTATGGTGTTGAGCTACGGCAACTCTGAGGAAGAGTCCATGGAGCACACGGGCACCCAGCTGCGCATTGCAGCCTACGGCCCGCACGCGGCAAACGTGGTAGGCCTGACCGATCAAACGGATCTGTTCTACACCATGAAGGCGGCGCTGGGTCTTAAATGATAAAATCCCTGCTGAAATCACATCTGTCGGCTGGTTTTTTTCCTGTCACGAACCAGACTTACAGGGAATGTTCACAAAAGGATGGTGCAATGAAAACAACATTACTGGTTACTCTGCTCTCCGGCCTGTTCCTGGTCGCATCGGCGAACGCGGAAGAGAAGACGCTAACGCCGCAACAACAGCGTATGACCACCTGTAATCAACAGGCGACGTCGCAGAGTCTGAAGGGAGATGCTCGCAAGACTTACATGAGCGACTGCCTTAAAAATGGCGCCGCGAAGCCGGCTGAAAAAAGCCTGACGCCGCAGCAGCAAAAAATGCGCGAGTGTAATGCGAAAGCGACCGAGCAGTCCCTGAAAGGGGACGACCGCAGCAAGTTCATGAGCGCGTGCCTGAAGAAAAAAGTGTAGTCCAAACGGGTGAGCGGCTCCGGCGGCTCACCCGAAATTTCATACTTTCCCCGCAGACCCCCTCTCTATAATTTGGGAAAATGTTTCAGAATATTCCCAAAAATGATGAATGATGAAACGTATTACAACAAAAAGCGCATTCGGGAAGAGTGGAATTTAACCCTTTCTCAGGATGACCCTCACCGCGCCGGCATTCAGTTTGCCCGGCGAGTTCGGCTGGCGCGTGCCGTCGGGCTGGCGGCGATGTTTTTCCCCGTTGCGGGGATGCTGGTCACCCATTTTTTACCCGGTGGCTGGTGGCTTTTACTGGTGGGATGGTCGTTCGTCTGGCCCCATTTTGCCTGGCAGCTGTCCTGCCGCGCCGCTTCACCCCATCAGCAGGAAATTTTCAATCTTAAAATCGATGCCATTATCGCCGGGCTCTGGATCGGCGTGATGGGGATGAATGCGTTACCTACCGCAGCGCTGGTGATGATGGTGGGGATGAATATGATGGGTTCCGGGGGCTGTCGTCTGTTTATCCCGGGGATGGCGTTGACCCTGCTCTCCGCGCTGGTGACCCTGCCACTCGTCGGGAAGGTGGCCGTCTTCAACCCCGACCTCGTGGAGTGGGGCTTAACGCTGCCCGTACTCGTGCTGTATCCCATGCTGTTTGCCTGGCTCAGTCACCGAACCGCCGTCAGGCTTGCGGAACATAAGCAGCGGCTGGAAATGATGAGCACCCGCGACGGGATGACCGGGGTCTTTAACCGTCGGCACTGGGAAATGCTGCTGCGAATTGAATTTGAGCATTGTCGGCGCGACCACAGCACCGCCACGATATTGCTGATTGATATCGACCACTTTAAAAACATCAACGACACCTGGGGGCACGACGTGGGCGACGAGGCGATCATTGCCATTACGCGTCAGCTCCAGCGGTCGGTACGGTCAGGCGATGCGATCGGCCGGTTTGGCGGGGATGAGTTTGCGGTGATCATGTCGCAGACCGCGGCGGAAAGCGCCATCGCCGTGATGTCGCGACTGCATGAGCGGCTGGAAAAACTGACGTTACCGTGCGCGCCAAAAGAAGCGCTGCGCATCAGCGTAGGCGTTGCCCCCTGGGGGCCGCAGTTTGGACATTATCGGGAGTGGCTAAAGGCGGCCGACGTGGCGCTGTACAGGGCGAAAAATGCCGGGCGCGGCCGCACCGAAGTGGCCGCCTGACGCCCGGTCAGAAATCAGGATTTACTCAGCTTCTCTGATTTTTCCATGCATTTTGCCATCGCTTCAATGACGGCCGAGCGGAATCCGCGCTCTTCCAGCACCCGCACCGCTTCGATGGTGGTACCGCCCGGGGAGCAGACCATATCTTTCAGTTCACCCGGGTGTTTGCCGGTTTCCAGCACCATTTTTGCGGAGCCCATGACGGCCTGCGCGGCGAACTTATACGCCTGCGCGCGCGGCATTCCGCCAAGCACGGCGGCGTCGGCCATCGCTTCTAAAAACATGAACACATAGGCAGGGGCTGAGCCACTCACGCCGACCACCGGATGGATCATCGATTCGGCAATCACTTCTGCCTCACCGAAGCAGCGGAAAATATTCAGCACGTCGGCCACTTCTTCTGTGGTCACCAGCGCGTTAGGCGTGACGGAGGTCATGCCGGCATTGACCAGCGAGGGGGTGTTGGGCATCGCGCGGACGATTTTACGATCGTGACCCAGCGCGCGCGCCAGCTGATCGAGCGTGACGCCTGCGGCAATCGACACGACCAGCGTCTCTTTATTCAGGCTGGAGGTGATATCGCTCAGCACTTTGATCATGATGTTCGGCTTGACGGCGCCAAAGACGATATCGGCGACCTGGGCGACTTCCTGCGCGCTTTCGGCGGCGTTGATCCCGTATTGATCGCGCAACTCGGCGACTTTGTCCGGTGACGGGGTATAGACCCAAATCTGACCCGGCAGCACCTGCCCGCTGGCGATCAGACCGCCCAGGATGGCTTTGCCCATGTTACCGCAGCCGATAAACCCGATTTTCTTGTCCATCACGATTCTCCGTCATTATGCGTTGTTTTCTCTGATTGATAGCTTAACAACGAAATGCAGGCGACAATAGTCGGCAGAGTCATTATGGGGAGACAATATGGCGATTTGGGTTGATGCGGACGCGTGTCCGAACGTGATTAAAGAGATTTTATTTCGCGCCGCCGAGCGCGTTCAGATGCCGCTGACGCTGGTGGCTAACCAGAATATTCGCGTACCGCCTTCGCGGTTCATCCGCTCCTTGCGCGTGCCGGCCGGGTTCGACGTGGCGGATAACGAAATTGTTCGCCTGTGCAGCGCGGAGGATCTGGTGATCACGGCGGATATTCCGCTGGCTGCCGAAGTGCTGGAGAAAGGGGCGGCGGCGCTCAATCCGCGCGGGGAGCGTTACTCGCCTTCGACCATTCGGGAAAAGCTTACCATGCGCGATTTTATGGATACGATGCGGGCCAGCGGCGTGCAGACCGGTGGACCGGACAGCCTGTCCCAGCGCGATCGCCAGCAGTTCGCTGCCGAGCTGGATAAATGGCTGCTGGAAGTGAAGCGCCGCACAGCGTAATGATAATTATTGTCAATTTGTGGTACAGTGTGGCCTCCACAGGGTTGTCATCCCGTACCGCTTTGCAGTAAAGTAATCGCAACATCTTCTGCAATAATTTCTTTACAGTCTTCAGCCATTCGGCATCAAGGGGAACACCTGGCATGACCCAACCCATCTTTTTAGTTGGCCCCCGCGGCTGTGGGAAAACCACCGTTGGCCTGGAGCTGGCACGCGTGTGTCATCGCCAGTTTGTTGATACCGACCACTGGCTGCAAACCGAGGCCGGAAAAAACATCGCCGAGATTGTTGAGCAAGAGGGATGGGAGAGCTTTCGCGCGCGCGAAACCGCCGCGCTGAAAGCGGTTACCACCCCGTCTGCCGTGATCGCCACTGGCGGTGGCATTGTTCTGGCGGAGTGTAATCGTCACTTTATGCGCGAAAAGGGGATTGTGATTTATCTCAGCGCGCCGGTGTCGGCTCTGGTAGGGCGGCTGGAAGCCTTTCCGGAAGAGGGGCAACGCCCTGCGCTGACCTCCAGGCCGCTCAACGAAGAGGTGAGCGAAGTGCTGGCCGAACGCGATGCGCTATACCGCGAAGCGGCTCACCACGTGGTGGATGCGTCAGCCTCTCCCGAAGACGTTGTGATTCAGATTATTACCGCCCTGCGTTTGGCTTGTGCCAGCTAACCGGCGTCTATACTTATAGCTCAGACATAAAAAAAGGATGAGCTATGCCAACCAGACCTCCCTATCCGCGTGAAGCACGTATTGTTACCGTTGAAAAAGGCCAGACGGGTCATACCGTGACCTGGTATCAACTGCGTGCCGATCACCCCAAGCCGGACTCGCTGATCAGTGAACACGAGACTGAACAGGAAGCGCTGGACGCGAAACGGCGCTATGAAGATCCCGATAAAACCTGACCCTTTTCCTAAACGTTCCAGTATCGTGCCTGAATCACACTTTTTACCCATCGGGAAAGTTAAGCAGGAGTTAATATTTAGTTATTACAAGTAACTCCGGTATCTGCAGGCGATCTTTACATTTCGATGTCGGGATCACCTGCTACGCTTGGTGCTGTTTTGTTGAAAAAATGAACTGTGCAGCGTAGTGAGCCTGTACCTGTGTGCACGATGTTGGAGTAATGGAAGGCGATCAAGATGAAGGCAACGTTGGCGATCCTCACCATTGGTGTGGTCCCTGTAAGCGAAGTGTTACCGCTCTTAACCGAGCATGTATCTGAACAACAGATAACGCATCTTAGCCTGCTGGGGAAGATGAGTCGGGAAGAGGTCATGGAAGACTACGCTGTCGAGGCGGGGGAGGATCCCCTGGCGACGTTATTAAGCGACGGTAAACTGGCGCACGTTTCGCGTCAGAAAATCGAGCGCTCGCTGCAGGGCGTAATAGAAGTGCTCGATAATCAAGGTTATGACGTTATTTTGCTGATGAGTACCGCGCCCATTAAGGGCCTCACGGCGCGTAATGCGATTTTGCTGGAGCCGATGCGGATCATTCCACCGCTGGTGGCCTCCATCGTGGATGGTCATCAGGTGGGGGTGATTGTGCCCATTGAGGAGCTCATGGATAACCAGGAAGCAAAATGGCACGTGCTGGAAAAAGTGCCCTTGTATGCGCTGGCAAATCCGTTCTGGGACAGTGAGGCAAAACTTATTGCTGCCGGGAAGGAACTGCTTGAGAGAGGAGCAGATGTCTTGATTCTGGACTGCCTCGGTTTCCATCAGCACCATCGTGATCTGCTGCAAAAAGCGCTGGATGTGCCCGTGCTGTTATCCAACGTTCTGATGGCTCGCCTGGCCTCGGAACTTCTCATGTAATGATTTTGCGTGACAGGTGATGAGCATGGCCCCTATAGTGAATTTTTATCTATAAATATAAGGGCCAGTTCATGCTTCAAAGTAACGAATACTTTTCCGGTAAAGTGAAATCCATTGGTTTTACCAGCAGCAGCACTGGCCGCGCCAGTGTCGGCGTTATGGCGGAAGGGGAATACACCTTTGGCACGGCGGAAGCTGAAGAAATGACGGTCGTCAGCGGGGCGCTGAACGTCTTACTGCCGGGTGAAACGGAATGGAAAGTTTACGCTGCCGGGCAAGTTTTCAACGTCCCTGGCCACAGCGAGTTTCATTTGCAGGTCGCTGAACCTACCTCTTATCTGTGCCGCTACCTGAAATAAAAAATAAGCCGGGTGGCGCGAACGCTTACCCGGCCTGCGTTTTGCCTGTTATCTCTGCGCTTCGCCGCCGAGACCTTCCACCAGATTCTGAATCAACGCGGCCAACTCGCCGGTCATCAGGATGAAGTCCTCGTCAAAGCGCTGGGCGTAATCTTCCCTGTCGATATCTTCGTTCTGATCGCGCAGCTCGTCGCAGAACTTCAGACGCTTCACGGAGCCGTCGTCGCACATCACGAACTGAATGCGCTGCTGCCAGTCGAGCGCCAGTTTAGTGACCACTTTACCCGCTTCGATGTGTACGGCGATCTCGTCGCTCACCAGATCCTGCTTCTTCGCGCGGATCACGCCGCCATCTTCCAGCAGGGCTTTCAGCTCGGCTTCATCAAGGATCTGGAAACCCTGAGCCGCAGCGCCGCTGCGTACCCATTCGGTCAGGGTCAGCTCAATCGGCGTTTCAAGCGCCAGCGGAACGACCGGTAAAGAGCCGATGCTTTTACGCAGCAGGGCCAGCGTATCTTCGGCTTTTTTGGCGCTGGCGCAGTCCACCATGATCAGCCCGTTGACGGTGTCGATCCACATCATGGTCTGGCTGAAGCGGCTGAAGGCGCGGGGCAGCAGGGAGTGCAGCACTTCGTCTTTCAGCGAATCTTTTTCGGTTTTTTTCAGCTTGCGGCCCTGTTCGGTTTCCAGCTTGAAAATTTTTGCTTCAAGCGCCTGCTTAACCACCGGCGTGGGCAGAATTTTCTCTTCTTTGCGGGCGCAGACGATGATTTGACCCGTGCTGCTGGCGTGGGTCAGTGCATCGCTTTGTGAGCCCATTGGCGGAACCCAGCCGGTTTTCGCCATATCCTGGCTACCGCAAGGGGAAAAGCTATAAGCGGCTAACTGTTTTTCCATCTCTTCTGCGCGCAGCGAAACGTCGCGGCTGAGACGGTAAACCATCAAATTTTTGAACCACAGCATGATAATTTCCACGGCCTTGTCGTTAAATCAGCGGGCATGATAACGAATTGTCGCATCGCTTGCATTGCTAATCGGGAAGCGTGCTTCTACTCTGTTGATAATCAAAATAATGAGGAGAGTCTTGTGCGTATTGGGATCGATTTGGGCGGCACCAAAACAGAAGTCATCGCACTGAGCGAGCAGGGGGAGCAGCTGTTCCGCCACCGTTTGCCGACACCGCGCGATGATTATCACCAGACTATCGAGACGATTGCCAGCCTGGTTGAGATGGCAGAGCAGGCGACAGGCCAAACCGGCAGCGTCGGGATGGGGATCCCGGGGTCGATCTCGCCGTATACCGGGGTGGTTAAAAATGCCAACTCCACCTGGCTCAACGGTCAGCCGTTTGACAAAGATTTGAGCCAACGTCTGAACCGGGAAGTGCGTCTGGCCAACGACGCCAACTGTCTGGCGGTCTCTGAGGCCATCGACGGCGCGGCGGCCGGTGCTCAGACCGTATTTGCAGTGATCATTGGTACCGGCTGCGGCGCGGGCGTGGCGTTCGGCGGGCGCGCCCATATTGGCGGCAACGGCACCGCGGGCGAGTGGGGACACAACCCGCTGCCGTGGATGGATGAAGACGAGCTTAAATACCGCGCTGAAGTGCCGTGCTACTGCGGAAAGCAGGGCTGTATTGAGACGTTTATCTCCGGCACCGGTTTTGCGACCGACTACCACCGTCTGAGCGGCCATCCGCTAAAGGGCAACGAAATCATGCGTCTGGTCGAAGAACAGGATCCGGTCGCCGAGCTGGCCCTTAGCCGCTACGAAATGCGGCTGGCGAAATCCCTGGCGCACGTGGTGAATATTCTTGACCCGGACGTGATTGTGCTCGGCGGCGGCATGAGCAACGTTGATCGACTGTACGCCACGGTACCGAACCTGGTGAAACAGTGGGTCTTCGGCGGCGAGTGTGAAACCCCGATCCGTAAAGCCGTCCACGGCGACTCCAGCGGCGTGCGAGGCGCGGCGTGGTTATGGCCGGAATAAACGCAGGTTGTGTTAGTACCCTCTCCCTGTGGGAGAGGGCCAGGGTGCGGGCACCAGACCGCACCCTCCCCCCATTTATTCCACCGCAAACACCCTATCCAGCCTGCTATACCCCAGCCCGTTGATTTTCTTCACCTTAATCTGCACCGGAATGCGCTCTTTCATCGCCTCAACGTGGCTGATCACCCCGATGGTTTTTCCGGTGGCGTTCAGCGCGTCGAGCGCATCCAGCGCGGTATCCAGCGTTTCACTGTCGAGTGTGCCGAACCCCTCATCCAGGAACAGGGAATCAATTCGCGTTTTATGGCTCACCAGATCGGACAGCGCTAACGCCAGCGCCAGGCTGACCAGGAAGCTTTCGCCGCCGGAGAGCGTACGCGTATCGCGCACCGCATCGGCCTGCCAGGTGTCGACCACTTCCAGCTCCAGCGCGTCGCTGGCCTTGCGCTGCAGCAGGTAACGCCCGTGCAGACGGTTAAGCTGCTGGTTAGCAAGCCAGACGAGATTGTCCAGCGTCAGCCCCTGCGCGAATTTACGGAACTTGTCGCCGGTGCTGGAGCCGATCAGCGCGTTCAGATAACCCCAGTCGTCCGCCTCGCGCGCGGCCTCTTCAATTTGCTGCATCAACGCCAGCTGGTGCTGACGGTTATCGCTGTCCTGCTTAAGCTGCTGGCGGATCTCGCCCTGATGCGTGGTGTTCTCGCGAAGCCGTTGCGCCAGCTGCTGCAGCTGGCTTTGCAGAGTTGACGCATCCGCGTCAAGTTCTTCCGGGCGCAGCGCAAGGTGCGCCTGCAGCTGCTGATTAGCCAGGCCGGAAAGGGCTGCGGCCTGCTGTATCTGGTTTTCCAGCGACTGTTTCAGCTGCTGGAGGTGACTGATAGCGTCGTCGTCCAGCAGGGCCGCAAGGAACGCCTCCCGATCGGCAAAACAGCTCGCTGCCAGCGCCGCGGTGAACTGCGTCTGCGACTGCTGCAGGCGCTCGCGCTCCAGCGCTTCCTGCTGCTGCTGCGCGCTGAGCTGGCTTTGTAGCGACACGCATTCATCGTGAACGTCGCGCCAGCCGTCAGGAATGGCCGGTTCGGCCTCTTCGCCGTTCGTTTCCGGAAGCGTGTCGAGCAGCGGCTTCAATGCGTTTATGCGTTCCAGAAGCACGCCGTGCTGCGTTTGTTTCTCCTGCCACTGCGCAAATTCCGCTTCGCGGGCGTGCAGCCAGGTGGCTTCATTACCGTCTTCAGGTACGTTAAGCGATAGCGAGAGCAGGGTGTGTTCCAGCGCCTGGCGCGCGGCCGTCAGCTGCTGCTGATGCTGTCGCTCCTGCACTTCCTGCTCGTTCAACTGGTTTTGCAGGGTCAGACGCTGGCTGAGCTGATAAAGCTGGCGCTCGTACTGTTCCTGCTCGTTCATCCATGGCGTGATATCTTCCTGAATATTCAACGTGATGTTCAGGGACGCGCAGGCCTCCATCCACTCTTTAGTGAGTGCTTGCTCTTCCTGAGAGAGCGTCTGCGCTTCGTCACTCTCGCGCTGGATCTGCTGAGTCAGGGCATTAACCTGCCCCAGCACCAGCAGCCCTTCCTCTTTAAGCGCGGCGACCTCTTTTTCCAGGAGATCGCGGCGGCGCTGGTTATCCGTCAGCTCAAGCAACTGGTATTGCTCAACGGCGGGATGCTCGCTGGAGCCGCACAGCGGACAGGGTTTGCCTGCCTCAAGCCGGGAACGATAGCTTTCCAGGTCTTTAATCGTCGCTTCGCGTTCACAGAGGGCTTTAAGATCCAGAAAGTGCTGGTGTTTCTCTTTGTACTGCTGGCGACGCAGCGTCAGCGTTTCATTGAGTTTGTTTTGATCGGCCTGGGCCTTCTGCACGCTTTCACCGCTCTGGCGCAGGCGTTTTTGCAGCGGCTGATAGCGGGCATGGAGCGACGTTAGCCGCTGGCGCAGCGTGCGTGACCGTGACTGCTGCTCCATGGCCGCGCTGACCTCATCCGCCGTCAGCGTCAGCGCATTTTCCGGCATCTCAGCCAGCCTGTTGCGTAGTTCACCCATCCGCGTAGCAAGGGAGGCTAACTGCGTTTTATCGCGGTTAAGCTGTGAGAACTGGGCACGCCAGCCGGCAATCTCCTGCCCCAGCAGGCGATAGCGCTCGTGCTCCGCCAGCCACCGCGCCAGCGCCGTCAGTTCGGTCTGAAGCTGCTCATGATTCCGCTGGGCGGTATGACGGATCCGCGCGCGCAGCGCGGTTTTGGCTTGTAAGCGAGTATTTACTTCGATAATTCGCTGCTGGGTTTGCGTCAGACGCGCGGTTTGCTCCTGCAGGTGCGCCCACAGCGGTCGAAGCTGGGCGGCAGGCAGAGCATGCTGGAGCTTTGCCAGCTCTGGCGCAGCGTTCGTCAGCGCCTGTTGCGCCTGCTGCTGCATTGCGGTGACGCGCTGTTGCTCAAGCACGAGCTCGTCATGGCGCGTAAGCCACTGAAAATCTTTCTGCTGGCTTTGCTGCTGAACCAGCAGAATTTTCTCTTCGTCAGTAAGTGCCTGCAAACTTTGCTGCAACTGCTGCTGTTGCTCTTCGCTCAACAGCACGACGCCCGCCGCCTGCGCCTCGCATTTTTCAAGCACGCTGCGGGCGGCTTTGTGTTTCTCAAACACCATGGCGGAAATCTGGCCGTAGATCTCGGTGCCGGTCAGCTCTTCCAGCAGCTCGGCCCGATCGCTCGGTTTGGCATTAAGGAAGGCGGCAAACTGCCCCTGCGAGAGCAGCATGGAGCGGGTAAAGCGGCCATAGTCCAGCCCGGTGAGCGCTGCGGTTTGCTCCAGTTTATCCGTCACCTTGTCGGCCAGGATTTTGCCATCTTCACAGCGCGCCAGCTCCACGCGCGGCGCCTGCAGGTTGCCATCCGGCTGGTTGCGCGCGCGGTTCTGGCTCCAGAATGCGCGATAGGCGGTGCCTTTTACCTCGAACTCCACTTCCGCCAGGCACTCGGCGGTGTCGCGCGTCATCAGGTCGTTTTGCGCCTGGGAGACCTTCTGCAGTCGCGGCGTTTCGTGATAAAGCGCCAGACAGATAGCGTCAAGCAGGGTGGTTTTACCTGCCCCGGTCGCGCCGGTGATGGCAAACAGACCGTTGCTGGCAAACGGCTCTGCGGTAAAGTCAATTTTCCACTCGCCCTTGAGCGAGTTGAGGTTTTTCAGGCGCAGGCTCAAAATTTTCATGCGTTTTCTTCCTCATCATTGAGCGCATGCAGGGTATGGCTGAACAGTTCGCTGAGTCTTGCGCGCTTCGCATCGTCAATTTCCTCCTGCGAGAGCCTGCGTTCAAACACCTCTTCAACCCGCAGCTCACTGAGCGTTTCGCGTTGAGCGCTTAACAGAATTTTCTCGCGCTGCTCGCGGCTGCGGCGTACCAGTAAGACTTCGACGGGCAAATCTTCCGTCAACGCCTGAATTTTACGCTGCATATCGTGCAGGTAGTCATCGGTGGTGATTTCGATATCCAGCCAGATGGGGGGATCTTGCTCGACGCCGCGCCACTGCTCCAACTGGGCGGTGATGGCGTCGAGATCGCCTTTCAGCACCGCCAGCGGCTGGGTGACGGGCACCTCCAGCGTCTCGACGGCGCGGAGTTTGCCCTCGGAGAAGCTCACCAGATGGACGGATTTGGCTTTGCCCGTTTCGTCAAAGCTGAGCGAAAGGGGTGAGCCGCAGTAGCGGATATGCTCGCTGCCGCCGACGATCTGCGCCCGGTGTATGTGTCCGAGCGCAATGTAGTCGGCTGGCGGGAAGTTCTGCGCCGGAAAGGCGTCCAGCGTGCCGATATAGATGTCGCGTACGGCGTCACTTTTACTGGCCCCGACGGTGGTGAGATGCCCGGTCGCAATCACCGGAATCGGCTGGTCGCCGCGCAGGGCGCAGGCATCGGCGTGCTGCTGGTGATAATAGTCGGTGATGGCCTGTAATAGATGCTGCTGCTTTTCCGCACCCGACAGCCCCGCCTGGCTTTGCACGATGTCGCGCGGCCGTAAAAAGGGAATGGGGCACAGCACCGCCCCCGGCGTGCCGTCGCGTTTTTTCAGGATCTGCGGGGCGTGCCCGGCGCTGGCGACGACGGTGGTATTGAGAAATGCCAGGATGTCGCGGGATTCATTGAGCGTCGCGACGGAATCATGGTTGCCGGCGACAATCACCAGATGACAGCCGGTTTGCTGCAAATTCACTACGAAGCGGTTGTACAGTTCACGCGCATAGCTGGGGGGCGAGCCGGTATCAAAGATGTCACCCGCCACCATAATCGCGTCCACCTCGTGCGTCCGGGCCGTTTCCAGCAGCCAGTTCAGGAAGGCTTCATGTTCAGCCGCACGGCTTTTGCTGTAAAAATTTTGACCCAGATGCCAGTCCGAGGTGTGAAGTATGCGCATAGCAGATCCGTGGCAAAAAAGAGAAAGCAGGATTATAAACGTTCAGAGACGGGAAAATAACCGCTGTAATAAAACAACGGTTTGCCCCTTATCGTGGTACTGTTTTTCATAAATCTGTCATAAATCTGACGCATAATGGCGCCGAATTACAAACTTGTAACTTAAATAAGATAAGACAGGGCAAAGTATGGCGAGACGTATTCTGGTCGTAGAAGATGAAGCTCCAATTCGTGAAATGGTGTGCTTCGTGCTCGAGCAAAACGGCTTCCAGCCGGTTGAAGCGGAAGATTATGACAGCGCAGTGAACCAGCTGAATGAACCCTGGCCCGATCTGATTCTGCTGGACTGGATGTTGCCCGGCGGCTCCGGACTGCAGTTTATCAAACACCTGAAGCGTGAAGCGCTGACCCGCGACATTCCGGTTGTGATGCTCACGGCGCGCGGAGAAGAAGAGGATCGCGTTCGCGGTCTGGAGACCGGCGCGGACGATTACATTACTAAACCGTTCTCCCCAAAAGAGCTGGTTGCCCGCATTAAAGCCGTGATGCGCCGAATTTCGCCGATGGCGGTGGAAGAGGTGATAGAGATGCAGGGGCTGAGCCTTGACCCCACCTCACACCGCGTGATGACCGGTGAAAATCCCCTCGACATGGGGCCTACCGAATTTAAACTCCTGCACTTCTTTATGACCCACCCGGAACGCGTGTACAGCCGCGAGCAGTTGCTGAATAACGTCTGGGGAACTAACGTGTATGTCGAAGACCGGACGGTTGACGTACATATTCGCCGCCTGCGAAAAGCACTGGAACTGAGCGGCCACGATCGCATGGTGCAGACGGTCCGCGGCACGGGTTATCGTTTTTCTACCCGTTTCTGAACAATGACAGGAGTGTGACGCGTGCTGGAACGTCTGTCATGGAAAAGGCTCGTCTTTGAACTGATCTTATGCTGTATTCCGGCCTTCCTTCTGGGGGCCTTTCTTGGACACCTGCCGTGGTTTCTGCTGGCGTCGGTCACCGGGCTGCTGATCTGGCATTTCTGGAACCTGCTGCGCCTCTCCTGGTGGCTGTGGGTTGACCGAAGTATGACGCCGCCGCCGGGAAGCGGCAGCTGGGAGCCGCTGCTGTACGGTCTGCATCAGATGCAGATGCGTAATAAAAAGCGTCGCCGCGAGCTGGGAAGCCTGATTAAGCGTTTTCGCAGCGGTGCAGAGTCGCTGCCGGATGCCGTTATTCTGACGACCGAAGAAGGGACGATCTTCTGGTGTAACGGCCTTGCGCAACAGCTGCTGGGCCTGCGCTGGCCCGACGACAATGGTCAGAATATCCTCAACCTTCTGCGCTATCCCGAGTTCACGCTGTATCTGAAAAAGCGTGATTTTACCCGCCCGCACAATCTGAAGCTCAATAATGGTCGCCATCTGGAAATCCGCGTGATGCCCTACAGCGATAAGCAGTGGCTGATGGTGGCGCGCGATGTCACCCAGATGCACCAGCTGGAAGGGGCGCGTCGTAACTTCTTCGCCAACGTCAGTCACGAACTGCGTACCCCGCTGACCGTGCTTCAGGGCTACCTGGAGATGATGCAGGAGCAAACGCTTGAAGGCGCGCCGCGTGAAAAAGCGCTGCACACCATGCGCGAGCAAACGCACCGGATGGAAGGGCTGGTGAAGCAGCTGCTGACGCTCTCGAAGATTGAAGCGGCGCCGACGCTCGCGCTAAATGACACCATTGATGTGCCGATGATGCTGCGGGTCGTTGAGCGTGAAGCGCAGACGCTAAGCCACAAAAAGCATCACCTGATCTTTGAGGTCGACAATACGCTGAAGGTGCTGGGCAGCGAAGATGAATTGCGCAGCGCCATTTCCAACCTGGTGTATAACGCGGTGAATCATACGCCGGAGGGGACGAATATCGTGGTGCGTTGGCGGCATACCCAAACGGGGGCTGAGTTTAGCGTGGAGGACAACGGGCCGGGGATTGCGCCTGAGCATATTCCGCGTCTGACCGAGCGCTTTTACCGTGTGGATAAAGCGCGATCCCGGCAGACAGGCGGAAGCGGCCTGGGGCTGGCAATTGTGAAACACGCGGTGAATCACCATGAAAGCCGTCTCGATATTCAGAGTACGCTGGGTAAAGGAACCCGCTTCAGTTTCGTTATTCCGGAACGATTAATTGCCAAAAAGATCGCCTGACGGCAGGCGTGTCATTTTACCTTTCCACGGGTCAGCGTCTGCTGGCCCGTTTGCTTTGCAGTCAAGCGAAACGCGGATGAATTTTATACGGCTGACTGTTTTTTGTTCGCATGATTAGCCATGGGTTTTTCTTATAAATAGCGTATTGTTCTGACGTGTATTTTCATGCTGGCATATTGTTCTGGTTTTACGATCCCACCTTGCCTTTAAACGTTATAAGCGTTTAAATTGCGCCCCAGATACTGTCAGACCGACTGTATTTGCGTGGTAAATCGAAAAACTATTCTTCTCCACGCCAGGACGGGAGCATTTCCCGCTGAAATTGAGCAAATTTTCGGCTGTATCATCCCGTCAGGGATATCGAAAATCTCAATGTTTTCAACACCACATCCACAGGCAGTAAGGTTTTATGACCCATCACTTAAAATCGCGTGACATCATCGCGCTGGGCTTTATGACATTTGCGCTGTTCGTTGGCGCAGGCAACATCATTTTCCCTCCAATGGTTGGCTTACAGGCGGGTGAACACGTCTGGACCGCCGCGTTTGGTTTCCTGATTACTGCCGTGGGTCTGCCGGTTCTGACCGTCGTCGCGCTGGCGAAAGTCGGCGGCGGTGTGGATAGCCTCAGCACCCCGATTGGCAAAGTTGCGGGCGTTCTGCTGGCAACCGTCTGCTATCTGGCCGTTGGCCCGCTGTTTGCGACCCCGCGTACGGCAACCGTGTCCTTCGAAGTGGGTATTGCTCCCCTGACCGGTGACGGTGCGATGCCGCTGTTTATCTATAGCCTGATCTACTTCGCAATCGTGATTCTGGTTTCCCTCTATCCGGGCAAGCTGCTGGATACCGTGGGTAACTTCCTGGCTCCGCTGAAAATTGTGGCGCTGATTGTTCTGGCGGTAGCCGCGATTGTCTGGCCAGCGGGCCCGATTAGCGACGCGATGGACGCCTATAAAAACGCCGCGTTCTCTAACGGCTTTGTGAACGGCTATCTGACGATGGATACGCTGGGCGCGATGGTGTTTGGTATCGTTATCGTTAACGCCGCGCGTTCCCGCGGTGTGACCGAAGCGCGTCTGCTGACCCGCTATACCATCTGGGCTGGCCTGATGGCCGGTGTGGGGCTGACGCTGCTGTATCTGGCGCTGTTCCGTCTGGGCTCCGACAGCGCCATGCTGGTCGATCAGAACGCCAACGGTGCGGCTATCCTGCACGCTTACGTTCAGCACACCTTCGGCGGTGCGGGCAGTATGCTGCTGGCAGCGCTGATTTTCCTGGCGTGTCTGGTGACGGCGGTTGGCCTGACCTGCGCCTGCGCAGAGTTCTTTGCGCAGTATCTGCCACTCTCTTACCGCACCCTGGTGTTTATCCTCGGCATCTTCTCCATGGCGGTGTCCAACCTCGGTCTGAGCCACCTGATTCAGGTCTCTATTCCGGTGCTGACGGCGATTTACCCGCCGTGTATCGTGCTGGTGGTGCTGAGCTTTACTCGCCCGTGGTGGAACAACTCTTCACGAATTATTGCGCCAGCCATGTTTATCAGCCTGATTTTTGGTATCCTTGACGGGATTAAAGCATCAGCTTTCGCGCACATACTGCCGGCATGGACACAGCGTCTGCCGCTGTCCGAGCAGGGGCTGGCCTGGCTGATGCCTACCGTTGTTGCACTGGTTCTGGCGATTATCTGGGACCGTGCTGCAGGGCGTCAGGTCGCATCGAACGCTCATTAATCAACGGCAACAAACTGTTTAACCACGGGGCTTAAGGCCCCGTGGTTTTTTGTTTTTTTCGTGTTGAATGGCAAGATTTAAATGGAAAGCACTAACAAACTTAAACGTGGATTGAGCACGCGCCACATCCGCTTTATGGCGCTGGGCTCTGCTATCGGCACCGGTCTTTTTTATGGCTCGGCAGATGCCATCAAAATGGCCGGTCCCAGCGTTCTGCTGGCGTACATCATCGGCGGCGTGGCGGCGTATATCATCATGCGCGCCCTCGGCGAAATGTCGGTTCACAACCCGTCCGCCAGCTCCTTCTCCCGCTACGCGCAGGAAAACCTCGGCCCGCTGGCCGGGTTTATCACCGGCTGGACCTACTGCTTTGAAATTCTGATTGTGGCGATTGCCGACGTGACGGCGTTTGGCATCTATATGGGCGTCTGGTTCCCGGCGGTGCCGCACTGGATTTGGGTGCTGAGCGTGGTGCTGATCATTTGCGCCGTCAACCTGATGAGCGTGAAGGTGTTCGGCGAGCTCGAATTCTGGTTCTCCTTCTTCAAGGTCGCCACCATCATCATCATGATCGTGGCCGGTTTCGGCATCATCATCTGGGGAATCGGCAACGGCGGGCAGCCGACCGGTATTCACAACCTCTGGAGCAACGGTGGCTTCTTCAGCAACGGCTGGCTCGGGATGGTCATGTCGCTGCAGATGGTGATGTTCGCCTACGGCGGTATCGAGATTATCGGTATCACCGCCGGGGAAGCGAAAGATCCGGAGAAATCCATTCCGCGCGCCATCAACTCGGTGCCGATGCGTATTCTGGTGTTCTACGTGGGTACGCTGTTCGTGATCATGTCCATCTACCCGTGGAATCAGGTCGGCACCAACGGTAGCCCGTTTGTTCTGACCTTCCAGCATATGGGAATTGCCTTTGCGGCCAGCATTCTGAACTTTGTGGTGCTGACCGCGTCGCTCTCCGCGATCAACAGTGACGTCTTTGGCGTGGGCCGTATGCTGCACGGCATGGCGGAGCAGGGCAGTGCGCCGAAGGTGTTCGCCAAAACCTCACGCCGCGGCACGCCGTGGGTAACCGTTGTGGTGATGACCGTAGCGCTGCTGTTCTCGGTTTACCTGAACTACATCATGCCGGAGAACGTCTTCCTGGTGATTGCATCGCTGGCGACCTTCGCGACGGTGTGGGTGTGGATCATGATCCTGCTGTCGCAGATCGCGTTCCGCCGTCGTCTGTCGCCGGATGAGGCGAAAGCGCTGAAGTTCAAGGTACCGGGCGGCGTTGCGACGACCGTGGTCGGGCTGATCTTCCTGGTGTTTATTATTGGCCTGATTGGCTACCATCCGGATACCCGCATTTCCCTGTACGTGGGCTGCGCGTGGATCGTCCTGCTGCTGGTGGGGTGGGTGTTTAAATGCCGCCGCGACCGTCAGCTGGCGGAAGCGCAGTAATATTTTTATTCCCTCTCCCTGTTGGAGAGGGAATTTTGCCTCATCCTCCTTTCTCCTCCCCCAATAATCCCGAACGTGATGAGCTATCCTTAACCACCCTGTGGCAAGGTGACGTCAATTTCATCAAAGGGGATTCGTGATGTTAAATGCCTGGCACCTTCCGGTTGCCCCATTTGTTAAGCAAAACAAAGACAACCTTGTGATTACGCTCTGGCTGGCGGGGGAAAATCAGCCTGAACGCGTGACGCTCCGCGCCGAAATAGATAACGAAGAGACCGGCCTGAAAATGCACAAGCTGCGCAGCCAGCCGCAGCCGGGGATCACGGCGTGGCGGGCGAATATCGACCTGAATAGCGGGCAGCCGCGCCGTCGCTACAGCTTTAAGCTTTTGTGGAATAACCGTCAGCTGTGGTTTACCCCGCAGGGGTTTAGCCGTTTCCCGCCCGCACGGCTGGAGCAGTTTGCGGTCGATTACCCGGATAACGGCCCGCAGTGGGTTAACGATCAGGTGTTTTACCAGATTTTCCCGGACCGTTTTGCGCGCAGCGAAAAACGCACCGCCGACCAGGATAAGATCTATCACCACCATGCGGCGGGCCACGACATTATCCTGAAAGCGTGGGATGAACCGGTGACGGCGCAGGCAGGTGGCTCGACGTTCTACGGCGGCGATCTCGATGGCATCAGCGAAAAGCTGCCGTACCTGAAAAAGCTCGGCGTGACGGCGCTGTACCTCAACCCGGTGTTTAAAGCCCCGAGCGTGCACAAATACGATACCGAAGATTATCGCCACGTTGATGAGCAGTTTGGCGGCGACGAGGCGCTGCTGCGCTTGCGTAAGAATACGCAAAAAGAGGGGATGCGCCTGATCCTGGACGGCGTGTTCAACCACAGCGGCGATTCGCACGCCTGGTTTGACCGCCATAACCAGTCGATGGGCGGGGCATGTCATAACCCGGACTCGCCGCAGCGCGACTGGTACAGCTTTAACGAGGAGGGCCGTGCGCTGGACTGGCTGGGCTACGCGAGCCTGCCGAAGCTGGATTTCCAGTCGCCAACGCTCGTGAATGAAATCTACGGCAGTGAAGACAGCATAGTCCGTCACTGGCTGAAGGCGCCGTGGAATATGGACGGCTGGCGCCTGGACGTGGTGCATATGCTCGGTGAAGCGGGCGGGGCGCGGAATAACCTTCAGCACGTCGCCGGGATTACGCGCTCGGCGAAAGCGGCCCAGCCGGAGGCGTTCGTCTTTGGCGAGCACTTTGGCGACGCGCGCCAGTGGCTGCAGAACGATGCGGAAGATGCGTCGATGAACTATCGCGGCTTTACCTTCCCGCTGTGGGGATTCCTCGCTAACACCGACATCTCCTACGATCCGAATCATATCGACGCTGAAACCTGCATGGCGTGGATGGAGAACTATCGCGCCGGTCTGTCCCATCAGCAGCAGCTGCGGATGTTCAACCAGCTCGATAGTCACGATACCGCCCGCTTTAAATCCCTGCTCGGCAAGGATGTGGCGCGTCTGCCGCTGGCGGTGGCCTGGCTCTTCACCTGGCCGGGCGTGCCGTGTATTTACTATGGCGATGAGGTCGGGCTGGACGGCAACAACGATCCGTTCTGCCGCAAAACCTTCCCGTGGGAGGCAGCGAAACAGGACAAGGTGCTGTTCAGCCTGTATCAGCGGCTGGCGAAGCTGCGTAAGCAAAGTCTCGCCCTGCGCTACGGCGGCTGTCAGGTGGTGTACGCCCACGATAACGTGGTGGTGTTTGCTCGCGTTTATAACCAGCAGCGCGTGCTGGTGGCGATCAACCGGGGCGAGGCCTGCGAAGTGGTGCTGGATAATTCACCGCTGCTGAAGGTGGCTATGTGGAAGAATAAAGAGGGCAAGGCAACGATACAGGACGGCGTGCTGGCGCTGCCTGCGGTATCCGCGACGATCTGGTTCGGCAGCTAAGACCTGCTAATGTTTCCACCTTTTAAGATGGCGCAAATGCAACTATTTGTGTCAATCTTAACGGATCGTTTACGGTGAAGGTGGAAACATGGACGAGCTTTACATCCTTGGCTGTTTGTTCCTGGTTTTTGCGCTGGTGGTGGCACCCGTGCTTGCGGTTATAGGCTTTAATCGAAGTACGGCGGCGCGACAGGAGATCGCCCGGCTACGCCAGCGCATTGAGGCGCTTGAGCAGCGCGCCGCGAATGAGATAGCGCCAAAGCCGGTGCAGTCTGCCGCTCCGGTGGTTGAAGATGCTCCCGCGCCTGTCGACCCCTGGCGTTCCGATATTCCCGCAGCCGTGGCAGAACCTGCCCCAGCCCAGGCGCCTGCGGCAAAACAGCCTTCTGCCTTTGGCGGCATACTGACGTCGCTGGTACGCTGGTTCATGCAGGGTAATCCGCTGGCGAAGCTTGGGATCCTGCTGCTCTTCCTCGGTCTTTCATTCCTGCTGCGCTATACCGTGGAACATTCCCTGTTCCCGCTTGAGCTGCGCCTCGTGGCAACGGCGCTGTTTGCTATTGTTCTGCTGGCGGTCGGGTGGCGACTGCGGCACAGGCAGCGTGTCTATGCCCTGATCCTCCAGGGCGGGGCGACGGGCATTCTCTACCTGACGGTCTTCGGCGCCTTCCGGCTCTGGCAGATGCTGCCGATGACGCTGGCCTTTGCGCTGCTGGTGGTGATTTGCGCCGCGAGCGTTGGGCTGGCCGTGTTGCAGAAAGCGCTGAGCCTTGCCATGCTGGCGAGCCTCGGCGGGTATCTTGCGCCGCTGCTGTTGTCCACCGGGGGCGGCAGCTTTGTGGCGCTGTTCTCTTTCTATCTCCTGCTTTCCATCGGCATTCTCGCTATCAGCATCTGGCAGCACTGGCGCGAGCTGAACCTGCTCGGGCTGCTGTTTACGTTCGGCGTGGGCGGCCTGTGGGGGCTGAATGACTACCAGCCTGAAGACTATTGGGTCTGTCAGCTGTTCCTGATTGCCAATACGCTGATATTCGGCGTCCTGAGCGTGGCGCTGTCGCTGCGGGCGCAGAAGAAAGGGAAGCAAATTATTGACGGCGTGCTGCTGTTTGCTCCGCCGCTGATCGGTTTCGGGATGCAGTACGGCATGACCCGGCACTGGGAGTATGGACCGGCCCTGAGCGCGCTGGGCTACGGCGCATTTTATCTTACCCTCGCGTTCCTTGCGCTGCGGCGCTATCCCTCTATCGGGCGACCTCTGGTCATGGCGGCGCTGGCAATCGGCGGCGGATTTGCCACGCTCGCCATTCCGCTGGCTCTGTCGGCGCGCTGGACGGCGATGGCCTGGGCGCTGGAAGGGCTGGGTATCCTCTGGCTGGGCGTACAGCAGGACCAGCGTCGCATGAGCTATAGCGGGACGGCGCTGCTGGTGCTGGCGCTCGGCAGCGCTCTGTGGGCGCAAGCGAACGGCGTGACGTCCCTCAGCCTGCTGCTGATCTTCACCATCCTCAGCCTTTGCTGGCTGGCTGCGGCCCGGCTGTGGCGGACTCTCTTTATGCCGGTCAGCTGGGCGCTGCTGGCAGGCGGGCTGCTGTTCTGGCTGGTGGCGCTATTGGGTGCATCGCGGCTGGCACTGACGAAGGAATTACCGATTCTGGCGGGCGTGCTGGCGATGACGGCGGCGTCGGTCTGGGGCTGGCGGCAGGCAGCTGCTCGTCTGGCGTGGCGGGAGCTGGATGCCAGCAAATGGCTGCTGTGGCCGGTTATGCTGCTGATGGTGGGTTATCAGCTCTGGCACCAGCAGATCGTTGCCGCCGGGTGGTCAAATCTCGCCTGGTGCGTTGCGCTTCCTGCCGCGCTGATGCTGCTGCGGCGCGACGGTGACAGACTCCTGCCGCGCATCGCGATGGGGCTGCATTTGTCGCTGTTCTGGATGATTTTGCTGGCGCTGGCCGCTGAGCTTTACTGGTTTGCCCGGTCGCTGCCGTGGGGCATGGCGGCCTGGGGCAGCGGAGTAGCGATGGCAGCAGGCGGCGGGGTGATTATGGGGCTCTCTGCAGCCGTACGGCGTCGCGGGTGGCCGTTCCGGGAGTGGCCTGCGCTCTACGCCTGCCTGGCGCCGATCCCCGCGGTCGTGGCGCTGCTGGTATTGCTGGTGGTGAGCAATTTCCAGGACGGCGTGGTCTATCGTCAGACCTGGCTGCCGCTGGTAAACCCGCTTGAGGAAGGCGCGGCGTTCGGGCTGCTGGGGCTGGTCGTCTTTTATCGTGCGGTGGATCGCTACTACCCGGCGTGGCTCTCGCAGGCCCGCCCGTGGCCTGCCGTTGCGCTGATGGCGTTTGGCTTCTGGTGGCTGAACGGCGCGCTGATGCGCGCCCTGGCCTGGTACGGCGACGTGGCCTGGAATATGGCATCGCTATGGGACTCGCGGCTTATCCAGACCAGTTTTGCCCTGTTCTGGATGCTGAGCGCGCTGGTGGTCATGATCCATGCCACCCGTCGGGCGTCCCGGCAGGAGTGGCTCTGCGGTGCCGCGCTGCTGGGCGTGGTGATGGTTAAACTGATGCTGGTGGACAGCGCGGGCGGAGGCGGTCTGTCGCGCGCGGTGGCGTTTATCGGCGTGGCGATACTGGTTCTGATCGTGGGGTATTTCTCACCGCTACCGCCCAAAACAGGAGATGAAAAATGAAATGGATGAAAGCGGTAGCCTGTACCGCGCTGCTGGCGCTTTCCGGCCCGGCGTTTTGCGACGAGGGACAAACGGAATCGCCCCGGGACTATGCTTTTGGTCTTTCCCTCGATACGTCTGTTCCTTCCCAGTGGTATCGGGTGATGCTGCCGCTCGCCGTCTATGAGCAAAGCACGTCGCCGGATCTGCATGATGTCCGCGTCTTTAACCAGTCGGGCGAGCCGGTTCCCTTCAGCCTGGTCAGCGCGACGCGTCCGCAGACGCCAGCGCAATCCACTTCGCTGCGCCTCTTCCCGCTGGACGCCTCGCCGCTTGCGGCTTCGCGAGGATCCGGTGACAGCGATAAGATCCTGCTCCGTTCCGGAAACGGCGTTGAGATTGTGCTGGAGGGGCAAAAAGCCGCCGCAGCCGGGCAACATTATCTGCTGACCCTGCCGGAGCAGGCTACGGGAGAGCTCGCCATATCCCAGCTGCAGCTGCTCTGGAATACTCCGCAGACGCCGTGGCAGGGGACGGCGTCGGTCTATTACAGCGAGGATCTTAAGCGCTGGTATACCCTGCGTGAGGATATGCCATTGCTGGACGTCGTCAGCGGCCAGGATCGTCTTAAGCTCGATCGGATCGATACCGATACGGTTTTATCTCCCGATGCGAATCGCTATCTCATGGTAGTGCTGAATGCGCAGAGCCAGGGGATAACCCTGACCGGCGTAAACGCAATCAGCGCATCTGCGCAGGCAGCCCCGGAAGCGGTCAACCTTGAGGGCGAAGGGGAGCAGCTATCGACAAGCGAAGCGCAGTGGCACTGGGCGCGCCCGCAGCCGCTGAGTGCTGTCAGCATCTCACTGAATGGCGATGGCGTCCTTCCCGTTGAGATCGCGTGGCGGAGTACGGAAAAAGACGCATGGCATTCTCTGAAGAAAGAGGTCCTTTACCGTCTTGAGGGTAAAACGTCGCCACCGGTCTCGCTTAACGGGGGCCTGGTGCAGGCAGTGAAAATCACGACGCTGAATGCGCGTCTGCCAGAATACCTGCCGAGCGTCACGGGACATCGCGACCGCTATGACCTGGTGTTCAACGCGCAGGGGAAAGCGCCGTACGTGCTCGCCTGGGGCAACGGCGCCGCGAAGCCTGCCAGCGTGGAGCCCGGCATGCTGATCCCGGCCGACCTGCGCAAGACCTATGATATGGCGAACCTGCCGCAGGCCGACATTCTGGATGATGTTGCGTTAGGCGGCGCGGGGCGTCTGACCGCTACCTCTGCGGCCGAGCGGGAGAGCAGGATGAACACGCTTCTGGTATGGGGCGTGCTGATTGCGGGGGTAATTCTGCTGGCGGGCATGGCCTGGCGCATCTGGCGAGAGACGCAGCGTAAGGCATAAAAAAAGGCCCGCATAAGCGGGCCTTTTTCGTAAACCGTGCCGATTACAGGCTGGATACGTTCTCAGACAGGTATTTAGCCACGCCGTCTGGAGACGCGTTCATGCCTTCTTTACCTTTTTCCCACTGAGCCGGGCACACTTCGCCGTGCTCTTCGTGGAACTGCAGCGCGTCAACCATGCGCAGCATTTCGTCGATGTTACGACCCAGCGGCAGATCGTTCACAACCTGGTGACGAACGATGCCGTTAGCGTCGATCAGGAAGGAACCACGCAGCGCAACGCCAGCGTCCGGATGTTCGATACCGTAAGCCTGCTGGATTTCGCGTTTGATGTCCGCAACCATTGCGTATTTCACCGCACCGATGCCGCCTTTGTCGACAGGGGTGTTACGCCATGCGTTGTGTACAAATTCAGAGTCGAAGGAGACGCCAACAACTTCCACGCCACGCTTCTGGAATTCTTCATAACGTTTGTCGAATGCGATCAGCTCAGACGGGCAAACGAAAGTGAAGTCCATTGGCCAGAAGAACAGAACGGTCGCTTTACCGTTGGTGTGCTGTTTGAAGTTGAAGTTTTCAACGATTTCACCGTTGCCCAGAACTGCTGCAGCTGTAAAATCCGGAGCCGGACGAGTTACCAGAACCATATGATTCTCCTGTAGATACTAAGGTTATTTGGAACGCAACGCGAGCCAGTATAGAGAGTGTTCATGGATAAGACAAAGAGGTGGTGACAATCGTTCCGCCAGCTTTTACCTATCAATGTGAATTCTGTCAGAGCTGTTTGTTTTTCGCCTGCACCATCATCCGCGGGTAAAACTGCCAGAAACGCGCTTCCAGGGCATCGTAATGTTCATCCAGGTCATACCAGGAATCCCGCAGCGCATCCAGTCGCGGTCGGCGGCTCGCCATCCCGTTCAGCACGTTCTGGATGAAATCCATCTCGCGATAGCGCTCCAGCCAGCGTTCCGACCACAGGTAGTTATTCAGATTCACAAAGCGCGGCGGCGAGTCGGGCAGAATGATCGACACCTGCTGGTGGGCATAGCGCACAAACGCCGGCAAGGGCATCTCCGGCGACAGCTGTTCCCAGTGGCGCGACAGAAAGTGATCCCACATCACGTCGAGCGTGATCGGCGCAACGCGGCGCGTTTCAGGGCGAAACCACGCTTTGGCTTCCGTCACTTCCGGCAGCTTATCCGTCAGCACGTCGATGCGGCGGTGCATGAAAATCCCGTCGACAACCTCAGGGGAATAGTCCTCAGCGGGGTTGCCGCGTACGAAATCGGCCAGCAAATTGCCGGACAGGGAGCTGTCAGCGAGGTGAGCGAGATGCAGGTGAGCGAGAAAATTCATGCGTTTTATTTGTCCGGGGGCGGCTAGTTGTTGCAGCAAAAGGGTGTGAGCACTAGACTATGCCGCCTGTTTTTAAGTCACGAGTATACGTCATGCGCGTCGCCGATTTCTCCTTTGAACTACCTGAATCCCTGATTGCTCATTATCCCATGCCTGAGCGCAGCAGCTGTCGCTTACTGTCACTGGATGGGCCAACGGGCGAGCTGACGCACGGTACTTTCACCGATTTGCTCGACAAGCTCAACCCTGGCGATCTGCTGGTCTTTAACAATACCCGCGTGATCCCGGCGCGCCTGTTTGGCCGTAAAGCCAGCGGCGGCAAGATTGAAGTGCTGGTCGAACGTATGCTCGATGATAAACGTATTCTGGCACATATTCGCGCGTCTAAGGCGCCGAAGCCGGGCGCTGAACTGCTGCTGGGCGATGATGAGAGCATCAAAGCGACCATGACCGCGCGCCACGATGCGCTGTTTGAGGTGGCGTTCGATGACGAACGCACGGTGCTCGATATCCTGAACGCCATCGGCCACATGCCGCTGCCGCCGTATATTGAGCGTCCGGACGAAGAGGCCGACCGCGAGCTGTACCAGACCGTCTACAGCCAGAAGCCTGGCGCCGTCGCTGCGCCGACCGCGGGCCTGCATTTTGATGAGCCGCTGCTGGAGAAACTGCGCGCGAAGGGCGTGGAGATGGCGTTCGTGACGCTGCACGTCGGCGCGGGAACCTTCCAGCCGGTGCGCGTAGACAGCATTGAAGATCACATCATGCACTCTGAGTATGCTGAAGTGCCTCAGGATGTTGTGGACGCGGTGCTGGCGGCGAAAGCGCGCGGTAGCCGCGTCGTGGCGGTCGGTACAACGTCCGTGCGCTCACTCGAGAGCGCCGCGCAGGCGGCGAAGCGCAATCTTATCGAGCCGTTCTTTGGCGATACGCAGATCTTTATCTACCCGGGCTATCAGTACAAAGTGATTGACGCGCTGGTGACCAACTTCCATCTGCCTGAATCGACGCTGATTATGCTGGTGTCGGCATTTGCCGGTTATCAGCATACGATGGCGGCCTACAAGTCTGCGGTAGAACAAAAATATCGCTTTTTTAGCTACGGGGACGCGATGTTTATCACGTACAATCCGCTGGCTTTGAATGAGCGTGTCGGGGAATAAGTCCGCGGCACCGTTTTACAACGTTGGACTGTTTTTCTGACGTCGGAGAAAAAATGAAATTTGAACTCGATACCACCGACGGCCGCGCGCGTCGCGGTCGCCTGGTGTTTGATCGCGGCGTGGTGGAAACCCCCGCGTTTATGCCTGTGGGCACGTACGGCACCGTAAAAGGGATGACGCCGGAAGAAGTAGAAGCCACTGGCGCACAGATTATCCTCGGCAACACCTTCCACCTGTGGCTGCGTCCGGGTCAGGAGATCATGAAGCTCCACGGCGACCTGCACGATTTCATGCAGTGGAAAGGCCCAATCCTGACCGACTCCGGCGGCTTCCAGGTCTTCAGCCTGGGCGATATCCGCAAGATCACCGAGCAGGGCGTACACTTCCGTAACCCGATCAACGGCGATCCGATTTTCCTCGATCCCGAAAAATCGATGGAGATTCAGTACGATCTCGGCTCTGACATCGTGATGATCTTCGACGAATGTACGCCGTATCCGGCGGATTGGGATTACGCAAAACGCTCCATGGAGATGTCTCTGCGCTGGGCAAAGCGTAGCCGTGACCGTTTTGACTCCCTGCAGAACAAAAATGCGCTGTTCGGCATTATCCAGGGCAGCGTTTACGAAGATTTACGCGATATCTCTGTTAAAGGTCTGGTAGAGATAGGTTTTGATGGCTACGCTGTCGGCGGTTTGGCTGTGGGTGAGCCGAAGGAAGACATGCACCGCATTCTGGAGCATGTCTGCCCGCAAATCCCGGCGGATAAACCGCGATACCTGATGGGCGTGGGTAAACCAGAAGATCTGGTTGAAGGCGTACGCCGCGGCATTGATATGTTCGACTGCGTCATGCCAACCCGCAACGCGCGTAACGGCCATTTGTTCGTTACCGATGGCGTGGTGAAAATCCGTAACGCGAAGCATAAGAGTGACACCAGCCCGCTCGATTCCGAGTGCGATTGCTATACCTGTCGCAATTATTCTCGCGCGTATCTGCATCATCTCGATCGTTGCAACGAGATTTTGGGCGCGCGTCTCAATACCATTCATAATCTTCGTTATTATCAGCGCTTAATGGCTGGTTTACGTAAGGCTATCGAAGAGGGTAAATTAGAGAGCTTCGTGACCGATTTCTACCAACGTCAGGGGCGGGATGTTCCACCGTTGAACGTTGATTAATTTTAATAATGAGGGAATTTGAATGAGCTTTTTTATTTCTGATGCGGTAGCGGCAACAGGTGCTCCAGCGCAGGGCAGCCCGATGTCTCTGATTCTGATGCTGGTTGTGTTCGGTCTGATCTTCTACTTCATGATCCTGCGTCCACAGCAGAAGCGCACCAAAGAGCACAAAAACCTGATGAACTCCATTGCCAAAGGCGATGAAGTACTGACTAACGGTGGTCTGGTGGGTCGCGTAACCAAAGTGGCTGAAAACGGCTACATTGCTATCGCCCTGAACGACACCACTGAAGTGGTCATCAAACGTGACTTCGTAGCTGCCGTTCTGCCGAAAGGCACCATGAAGGCGCTGTAATCCCAACTTTTCCCAAAGGGAACTGCCGTGTTAAACCGTTATCCTTTGTGGAAGTACATCATGCTGGTCGTCGTGATTCTCGTCGGCCTGCTGTACGCGCTTCCCAACCTGTATGGTGAGGATCCGGCTGTTCAAATCACTGGCGCGCGCGGTGCCGCCGCCAGTGAGCAAACGCTGATCCAGGTCCAGAAAACGTTACAAGAAGAAAAAATTACCGCTAAGTCTGTGGCTCTGGAAGAGGGTGCAATTCTTGCTCGCTTCGACACCACCGACACGCAGCTCCGCGCTCGCGAAGCGCTGATGGGCGTGCTGGGTGACAAATACGTCGTGGCGCTTAACCTTGCCCCTGCAACCCCGCGTTGGCTGGCTGCGATGAAAGCAGAGCCAATGAAACTCGGTCTTGACCTGCGTGGCGGCGTTCACTTCCTGATGGAAGTGGATATGGATACCGCGCTCGGCAAGCTGCAGGAACAGAATATCGACAGCCTGCGCAGCGATCTGCGTGATAAAGGCATCGCTTACACCACCGTGCGTAAAGAAGATAACTACGGCATGAGCATCACGTTCCGCGACAGCGCGGCGCGCGATCAGGCTGTAGATTACCTGACCCAACGTCACCGTGACCTGGTGATCACCTCTCAGGGCAGCAACCAGCTGCGCGCGGTGATGACCGATGCGCGTCTGAAAGAAGCGCGTGAATATGCCGTTCAGCAGAACATCAACATTCTGCGTAACCGTGTAAACCAGCTGGGCGTGGCCGAGCCGCTGGTACAGCGTCAGGGTGCTGACCGTATCGTGGTTGAATTGCCGGGTATCCAGGATACCGCGCGTGCGAAAGAGATTCTGGGTGCGACCGCAACCCTGGAATTCCGTCTGGTGAACTCCAACGTCGATCAGTCCGCTGCTGCCGCAGGGCGTATTCCGGGTGACTCCGAAGTGAAACAGACCCGCGAAGGTCAGCCAGTTGTGCTGTACAAACGCGTGATTCTGACCGGTGACCACATCACCGACTCCACGTCGAGCCAGGACGAATACAACCAGCCGCAGGTTAACATCTCGCTGGATAGCGCGGGTGGTAACATCATGTCCAACTTCACCAAGGACAACATCGGTAAACCGATGGCGACCCTGTTCGTGGAGTACAAAGACAGCGGTAAGAAAGATGCAAACGGTCGTGCGGTGCTGGTGAAAGAGGAAGAGGTGATTAACATCGCCAACATCCAGTCTCGTCTGGGTAACAGCTTCCGTATCACCGGTATTAATAACCCGAACGAAGCGCGTCAGCTCTCCCTGCTGCTGCGTGCCGGTGCGCTGATTGCGCCAATACAGATTGTTGAAGAACGTACCATTGGTCCAACTCTGGGTATGCAAAACATCCAGCAGGGTCTGGAAGCGTGTCTGGCTGGTCTGGTGGTCTCTATCCTCTTCATGATCTTCTTCTATAAGAAGTTTGGTCTGATTGCGACCTCCGCGCTGATCGCCAACCTGGTGCTGATCATCGGCATTATGTCCCTGCTGCCGGGGGCGACGCTGACCATGCCGGGGATTGCGGGTATCGTTCTTACCCTTGCGGTGGCGGTCGACGCCAACGTACTGATTAACGAACGTATCAAAGAAGAGTTGAGCAACGGTCGCTCTGTTCAGCAGGCGATTGACGAAGGCTATAAAGGCGCGTTCAGCTCCATCTTCGATGCGAACGTAACAACACTGATTAAGGTTCTTATCCTGTATGCAGTGGGTACTGGCGCGATTAAAGGCTTTGCGATTACAACCGGTATCGGTGTCGCAACGTCAATGTTTACCGCTATTGTCGGCACCCGTGCCATCGTGAACCTGCTGTACGGCGGCAAGCGCGTCAAAAAGCTGTCTATCTGAGGAGTGCGTTGTGGCACAGGAATATACTGTTGAACAATTGAACCACGGCCGTAAAGTCTGGGACTTTATGCGCTGGGACTACTGGGCCTTCGGCATTTCAGGTTTCCTGCTGATTCTGTCCATCGTCATTATGGGCGTGAAAGGCTTTAACTGGGGTCTGGATTTCACCGGCGGTACGGTCATCGAGATCTCCCTGGAAAAACCGGTCGATATGGACCAGATGCGCGAATCGCTGCAGAAAGCGGGCTTTGAAGAGCCGCTGCTGCAGAACTTCGGCAGCAGCCGCGACATCATGGTGCGTATGCCGCCGGTGCACGATGCCAACGGCAGCCAGGAGCTGGGCAGCAAGGTTGTTAGCGTGATTAACGAAACAACCAGCCAGAACGCGGCGGTCAAGCGTATTGAGTTCGTCGGCCCAAGCGTGGGTGCTGACCTGGCACAGACCGGTGCGATGGCGCTGCTGGTGGCGCTGATCTCCATCCTGGTGTACGTCGGTTTCCGCTTTGAGTGGCGACTGGCGGCCGGTGTGGTTATCGCTCTGGCGCACGACGTGGTGATCACCATGGGCATACTGTCGCTGTTCCACATTGAGATTGACCTGACGATTGTGGCATCCCTGATGTCCGTTATCGGTTACTCCCTGAACGACAGTATCGTGGTATCTGACCGTATCCGTGAAAACTTCCGTAAGATCCGTCGCGGTACGCCGTACGAAATCTTTAACGTGTCGTTGACCCAGACGCTGCACCGTACCTTGATCACATCCGGTACCACTTTGATGGTGATCCTGATGCTGTTCCTCTTCGGTGGTCCGGTACTGGAAGGCTTCTCGCTGACCATGCTGATCGGTGTCACCATCGGTACGGCGTCGTCTATCTACGTCGCGTCCGCTCTGGCACTGAAACTCGGCATGAAGCGCGAGCACCTGCTCCAGCAGAAAGTCGAGAAAGAAGGGGCGGATCAGCCGTCTATTCTGCCGTAAGGCGAGGTTTAGCGCGTTATCGAAATCCCGGTCGGTTGACCGGGATTTTTTTTACCTGCTCCTGACAAACACTCCTGACAGTATGCTGTCAGGAGCCCTGTCGTAGACTCCTTCTGAACCCAAACAACAGTCAGGAGGATGTATGAAAAGCGTCATTAACTGGTTTGAAATTCCGGTCGCGGATATGGATCGCGCCATCAAATTTTATGAGCCGGTGATGCAGCTCGCGCTGCGTCGCGAGAAAATGGACTGCGCGGAGCTGGCCGTTTTCCCGCATGAGGATCCGGGTACCGGCGGGGCGCTGGCAAAATTTGACGGCGTTACACCGTCTTTGCAGGGCGCTATTATTTACCTGCATACTGACAATCTGGCGGCCACGCTCGATCGCATCGCCTCCGCGGGCGGCGAGTGCGTGTTTGGCCCGCTGGAACTGCCGCATGGCATTGGCACTATCGCATTATTTACCGACAGCGAGGGTAACCGCGTCGGCCTCCATCAACCTGCCTGAGAGCGGAATAGGATATGACCCGACGCGCTGACCGTTTGTTTCAGATTGTGCAGATCCTGCGGGGCAGGCGTCTGACAACGGCAGCGCATCTGGCGGACCGGCTTGGCGTGTCCGAGCGCACGGTCTACCGCGATATCCGCGACCTGTCGCTTTCCGGCGTGCCGGTGGAAGGTGAGGCGGGGAGCGGATATCGGCTGATGTCGGGTTTTGACCTGCCGCCGCTGATGCTGACAAATAAGGAGTCAGAGGCGCTGATCGTCGCGATTCGCCTGCTCAAAACCTGGGGAGGGGAATCGCTGTCGCGCGAGCTGGAGTCGGCTCAGGAGAAGGTGCTGGCTATCCTGCCTGAGGAGAGTCGTCGAAAGGCGGAGCAGACCCGGATCTACGCCCCGGATTTTTGCATGCAAAGCCACTCCCGCAGCGATTTTGACAGGATCCATCAGGCGATTTCCGCCCAGCGTGTGCTGGCGCTGCATTACCGTGACGAGGCCGGGCAGCTCTCTAAACGTGAGGTTCAGCCGCTGGGGCTGTTCTTCTGGGGGGAGCGTTGGCTGCTGGCAGCGTGGTGCGAACGGCGCGATGACTATCGCTGTTTCCGGCTCGACCGCTGTCTCAATATTGTGCAGACGGAGAGGCGGTTTAGTGAGAGTGCGGACAGATCGCTGGCGGATTTTTTGCGAAAGGTTAAGCAGTAAAAAGCCAGCTCTTGAGCTGGCTTTTTTTGCCCGGCGGCGAGGTAAAAGTAAAACGGCAACGTATGTTGCCGTTTTTAGTATTGTTCCCTCTCCCTGTGGGAGAGGGTCAGGGTGAGGGCATCAGCCCGCACAGTCCCGAACAGGTTAGAAGTTATAACCTACAACCAGGTAGCCACCCCAACCGGTAGAACGGACGTTTTCGTTCATCCATACCAGTTTCGCGTCGTCGTTCCACTGACCGCCGTTGTGCCAGTAACGCGCAACAACAGAGTAGTGCCAGTGATCGTAGTTCAGCGCCAGAATGTGGCTTGAGGCGATGGAATTGTTGGTACGCTGCTTGATACCGTTCTCTGCGTAACCGCTCTTATCGCCCAGCTCTGAACCCCAGTCGAAGTTGGTGAAGCCGATATAGCTCAGGTTACCGCCCCACAGCTGAGTGATTGGCACAAAGTATTTCACTTTGAAACGGTAGCCATCCCACTCATTCTGGTTTTCGGCACCGTAGTTCTGCCACTGGTATTTCGCGTACACGTTCAGGGACAGGCTCATTGGCAGGCCGGTGTCAACGTCGGTACCCAGACCCATATACCAGGTGCTCTGACGACCAGACTCGTTGCGCCCCATGTCGTAGATATAGTTGTTCGCGAAGTACCACTCTTTGAACGGGCCGAAGCTCAGGTCTGTGCCGGTCAGCTTGTCGATGGAGAAGCGCGGTTCGATCTCCATGAACAGTGGAGAACCGTGGTTCCAGATACCTTTAGCCTGCGAGTTACCGCCGAAGAAGACCGGTGCATCCATATAGCCGTAGAAATCAAACCAGTCTTTCTTGGCGAATGCTTCGTACTCCAGGTAGGTATCGTTGCGGATCTGAGGTCCGAAACGGGTGTGGTAGCTGCCTACCACGTTAACGCTCTGGTGCCACCAGTCGGAGAGGTATTGTGGTTTATCGTTTTCCGCTGCGTTAACAGTGAAAGAAGAGGAGAGTGCCAGTACAGCGCCAGCTGCGAGTAATGTTTTTTTCATAATCATGCCACTGATTGAAATTCCCTTCCGGGAGTGAAAAATGCGCGAATTGCGTTTCTAAATATTTCGTGTTTCTGCGGTGCCTATTATAGGAATCCCTGCTCACAAAAATATGTGTTGTTTCACATATCTCTCACACGCGTAATCGATTGCGTTCACGTTTGCGTACTTTAAACGGGCGGGATTGTAGCGGCAATCATTTATGTTGCCAATCCATACGAAATGTAAATGTTAGCGGAGTGACATTGCACTCCGCTAAAGGGAGGGTTATTGCGCGGCGGGCTGGATATCGTGAATGCGGATGAAACCTAACCGATCCGGAGTGAGTCCGTTAAGCTGCAGCGGAATGTCAATATCGCTTGGAGCCAGCACGCTGGCCGGTGCGGTGAACAGCTGACTGTTAACATTCACCTCCTGGTAGCTCTCAGTGGTGCCCTGGATCTGTCCCCATTCGACGGTGCCGCTGAAGGCGGGCAACGGATCGTTGGACTCACCCTGAATGCGTAATGTTGCGCGAGTACCATTTGCATTCGCCGCCACATTCACCAGAGACATTTTTAGCGTGCCAATCTGACTATTGAGACGAGCAGGCGTATTCGCTCCCGGGAGCAGATAAACCCCGCTGCTGGATTTGGCATTTAGCGCGTTTTGCTGGGTGATCTTCACCGTTTCTTTGTTCAGTTTGTCCATCGCCGCATTGAGCGTGTTCACGCTCTGTTTCATCTGACGGACTTCGGTTTGCTGTGCACAGGCGCTAAGGGTGAAGAGGCTCCCCACCAGCAAAATTTTAAGGTAACGTCTTGTCATTGCGTTTATTTCCTTGAAATAACGGATCGCCTTAATGGTAGCCAGCCTCGACGTGTCAGACATAGATCCTTTGTCTCAAAAAGCTCTTCCTTTGTTGTCAGGCCAGATCAGGGTAAAATGAAAATTAGTTAACCACATAACAGGGATACCGTATGCATTGCCCATTCTGCTCCGCTGTGGATACCAAAGTCATCGACTCTCGTCTTGTGGGCGAAGGGTCATCCGTACGCCGTCGTCGGCAGTGTCTGGTGTGCAACGAGCGTTTCACGACCTTTGAGGTTGCAGAGCTGGTAATGCCGCGCGTGGTGAAAAGCAACGACGTGCGCGAGCCGTTTAACGAAGAGAAACTGCGCAGCGGGATGCTGAAGGCCCTGGAAAAACGTCCCGTCAGCGCGGATGACGTTGAGATGGCGTTAAACCACATAAAATCTTACCTTCGTGGTTTGGGTGAGCGTGAAGTGCCAAGCAAAATGATCGGTAACCTGGTGATGGAGCAGCTGAAAAAGCTCGATAAGGTTGCCTATATCCGCTTCGCCTCGGTCTATCGCAGCTTCGAAGACATCAAAGAGTTTGGCGAAGAGATCGCCCGCTTACAGGATTAAGCTCATGCAGGATGAGATTTACATGGCGCGAGCCATGAAGCTGGCGCAGCGCGGTCGTTTTACCACCCATCCCAACCCGAACGTCGGGTGCGTTATCGTTAAAGATGGCGAGATCGTGGGGGAGGGGTTTCACTATCGTGCCGGCGAGCCGCATGCCGAGGTTCATGCGCTGCGCATGGCCGGTGAGAAGGCGCGCGGCGCCACAGCCTACGTCACGCTGGAGCCCTGCAGCCATCACGGACGCACGCCGCCGTGCTGCGAAGCGCTGATCGCGGCAGGCGTTTCACGCGTGGTCGCCTCGATGCAGGACCCGAATCCGCAGGTTGCCGGACGCGGTCTGTATCGCCTTCAGCAGGAAGGCATCGACGTCAGCCATGGGCTGATGATGCAGGACGCGGAAGCGATCAACAAAGGCTTTCTGAAGCGCATGCGCACGGGGTTCCCGTATATTCAGCTTAAGCTGGGCGCCTCGCTGGACGGTCGTACGGCGATGGTAAACGGCGAAAGCCAGTGGGTAACCTCACCACAGGCAAGGCGCGATGTGCAACGTCTTCGCGCGCAAAGCCATGCTATTCTCACCAGCAGTGAAACCGTTCTGGCTGACGATCCGGCCATGACCGTGCGCTGGGACGAACTGAATGCCGATACCCAGGCGCTGTACCCGCAGGAGAACCTGCGCCAGCCGCTGCGTATTATCATTGATAGCCAGAACCGCGTGACGCCGGAGCACCGCATCGTGCAGCAGCCGGGTGAAACCTGGATTGCCCGCACTAAAGAAGATGCGCGCGAATGGCCGGAAGGCGTGCGCAGCATTATGGTGCCGGAGCATAAAGGTCATCTGGATCTGGTGGTACTGATGATGCTGCTCGGCAAGCAGCAGGTGAACAGCATCTGGGTGGAAGCGGGGCCAACGCTCGCCGGTGCGCTTTTACAGGCCGGGCTGGTGGATGAGCTGATTGTTTACGTTGCGCCTAAACTGTTAGGTCACGACGCGCGCGGCCTGTTTGTGCTGCCCGGCCTTGAAAAACTGGCCGACGCACCGCAACTCAAATTTAGCGAGATTCGTCCGGTAGGCCCGGATGTCTGCCTCCACTTAACGACAGCGTAATTGCTCCTGAAATAGGGAAGCAGTGCGCAAAGTATTATGATAAAATCCGCCCCCCTGCGGGGCCAAATGAACCCGTAAAGGAAGAGTATGAACATTATTGAAGCTGCTGTAGCTACCCCGGACGCTCGCGTCGCCATCACCATTGCGCGTTTCAACAACTTCATCAACGACAGCCTGCTGGAAGGTGCGATTGACGCCCTGAAACGTATCGGCCAGGTTAAAGATGACAACATTACCGTTGTTTGGGTTCCAGGCGCTTACGAACTGCCACTGGCGGCGGGCGCGCTGGCGAAAACCGGTAAATACGACGCGGTGATTGCGCTGGGTACCGTTATTCGTGGCGGCACTGCGCACTTCGAATACGTTGCGGGCGGTGCAAGCAACGGTCTGGCACACGTTGCGCAGGATGCTGAAATTCCTGTCGCGTTCGGCGTGCTGACCACCGAAAGTATTGAACAAGCCATCGAACGTGCTGGCACCAAAGCCGGTAACAAAGGTGCAGAAGCTGCACTGACCGCGCTTGAAATGATCAATGTATTGAAAGCCATCAAGGCCTGATTTTTTTGTAAGGGGAATTCCGTGAAACCTGCTGCTCGTCGCCGCGCCCGTGAATGTGCCGTCCAGGCACTTTACTCCTGGCAGTTGTCCCAGAACGACATCGCTGATGTCGAATACCAGTTCCTGTCAGAACAGGACGTAAAAGACGTTGACGTTCTGTACTTCCGCGAACTGCTGTCGGGAGTGGCGACTAATAGCGCGTATCTCGATGGTCTGATGAAGCCATACCTGTCCCGTCTGCTCGAAGAGCTGGGCCAGGTGGAAAAAGCAGTGTTGCGTATCGCGCTGTTTGAGCTGTCTAAACGTGATGATGTGCCGTATAAAGTGGCCATCAACGAAGCGATCGAGCTGGCGAAAACCTTCGGCGCTGAAGACAGCCACAAGTTTGTAAACGGCGTACTTGATAAAGCAGCACCTGCGATCCGTCCCCACAAAAAGTGATCCGCAAACCGGAGTCCTGCATTGCCTGACGGGCAGTGCGGCTCCGGTTTTTTCTTTTATTTGCTGAGGCATAACGTATGGCATGCGGCGAATTCTCCCTGATTGCCCGTTATTTCGACCGTGTCAGAACCTCTCGTCTTGATGTTGAAACCGGCATTGGCGATGACTGTGCACTTCTCAATATTCCCGAAAAACAGACGCTGGCAATCAGCACCGACACCCTGGTGTGTGGCCGTCATTTCTTACCGGATATCGATCCTGCCGATCTAGCGTATAAAGCGCTGGCGGTTAACGTCAGCGATCTGGCGGCGATGGGTGCCGATCCCGCGTGGCTGACGCTGGCTCTGACCCTGCCAGAGGTGGATGAAGCCTGGCTGGAAGCCTTTAGCGATGCGCTGTTTGAGCAGCTTAGCTATTACGATATGCAGCTGATTGGCGGCGACACGACTGCCGGTCCGCTGTCGATGACGCTGGCTATCCATGGCTATGTGCCGCTCGGCCGCGCGCTGAAGCGCTCGGGCGCAAAACCGGGCGACTGGATCTACGTGACCGGTACGCCGGGCGACAGCGCGGCAGGGCTGGCGATCCTGCAGAACCGTTTAACGGTTGATGATGCTGACGACGCGGCATATCTGGTGAAACGCCATCTGCGGCCGATGCCGCGTATTTTGCACGGCCAGGCGCTGCGCGAACGGGCAAGCTCGGCTATCGATCTCTCTGACGGGCTGATCTCAGACCTCGGGCATATCCTGAAGGCCAGCGGCGTAGGCGCGCGCGTTGACCTCGATTTGTTCCCGCTGTCAGAGCAGCTGCTCCGCCATGTAGAGCCTGAGCAGGCCCTGCGCTGGGCGCTGTCCGGCGGTGAAGACTATGAGCTGTGCTTCACGGTGCCTGAGCTCAACCGTGGAACGCTGGACGTGGCGTTAGCGCATCTCGGCGCGAAATTTACCTGCATCGGTCAGATCATGCCGGAGAGCGAAGGGCTGAAGTTTGTGAAAGACGGTGCGCCCGTTACGCTGGACTGGAAAGGGTACGATCACTTCGCGTGATATTGTGCGCTCTGTATTGCCGGGTGGCGGCTCCGCCTTACCCGGCCTACCAAAGATGGAGCTTACTTGAACCCCACTACCGGATGCTGCTGATATGGCGTCTCCAGCTCGGCAATCTGCTCCGGCGTCAGCGTGATATCCACCGCATTCAGCAGCTCATCCAGCTGTTCTTCCCGCGATGTTCCGATAATCGGCGCCGCGACCCCGCGCTTGCCCAGCAGCCACGCCAGGGCCACCTGAGCGCGGGTTGCACCGGTATCGTCGGCGATCCCGGCTAACCGTTCGGCAATCAGCGCATCGCTGGCTTCTGTACCGGAATAAAGATTTTTTCCCACTTCATCCGATACCAGCCGAGCCGTGGTTTCACCCCACGGACGGGTCAGGCGACCGCGCGCCAGCGGGCTCCACGGGATCACCGCCACGCCCTCCTGATGGCATAGCGGCAGCATCTCACGTTCTTCTTCACGATAGATCAGATTGTAGTGATCCTGCATGGTGACAAAGCGCGCCCAGCCGTGCTGCGCCTGGAGATCCAGCGCCTGGGCAAACTGTGACGCGTGCATAGACGACGCGCCGATGTAGCGAGCTTTCCCGGCTTTGACCACGTCATTCAGCGCTTCAAGCGTCTCCTCGACTGGCGTGTTGTAATCCCAACGGTGAATTTGCAGCAGGTCGACGTAATCCATGTTCAGGCGTCTGAGGCTGTCATCAATGGAGCGCAGGATCTGCGCGCGAGAAAGGCCCTCAGCCAGATCGCCCACCGGATAGTAGACCTTGGTAGCGACGACGATGTCATCACGACGGGCAAAATCGCGCAGGGCGCGGCCAACAATCTCCTCGCTGCTGCCGTCGGAGTAGCTGTTGGCGGTGTCAAAGAAGTTAATACCGCCCTCGATGGCGCGTTTGATAATCGGACGGCTGCTCTCTTCCGGCAGCGTCCAGGCGTGGTTTCCCCGATCGGGCTCGCCGAAGGTCATGCAGCCCAGACAAAGTCGGGAAACCTTAAGGTCCGTTTTTCCTAATGTTGTGTATTGCACGGTTCCGCTCCTGCTATTTAAACACCAGGTTTAAGCATAGCAGGAGCGGAAAAGGGGGGAGGGGTCAGTCCAGCCAGATACGGATTTTGGCTTCGATACCGGCGGCGTCCAGGCCTATCGCCGCACGGGCTTCGTCCTGAGTACCTTGCGGAATAAAGCGATCCGGCAGGCCGAGGTTCAGCACCGGCACGGCTTTACGGTTCGCCATCAGCACCTCATTCACGCCGCTGCCCGCGCCGCCCATGATGGCGTTTTCTTCCAGCGTGACCAGCACATCATGCGTCTCAGCCATACTCAGGATCAGAGAGTCGTCGAGCGGCTTCACAAAGCGCATGTCCACCAGGGTGGCATTCAGCGCTTCAGCCGCTTTCGCGGCCTCGGGCATCAGCGTGCCGAAGTTCAGGATCGCCACTTTTTCACCGCGACGCTTCACCAGACCTTTACCGATCGGCAGTTTTTCCAGCGGCTGAAGCTCAACGCCCACCGCATTGCCGCGCGGGTAGCGAACGGCGCTTGGGCCATCCTGATAGTGGTAGCCGGTAAACAGCATCTGACGGCATTCGTTCTCGTCGCTTGGCGTCATGATAACCATATCGGGAATGCAGCGCAGGAAGGAGAGATCAAACGCGCCCTGGTGCGTCTGGCCGTCGGCACCGACGATGCCCGCACGATCGATAGCAAACAGCACCGGCAGCTTCTGAATCGCCACGTCGTGGATCACCTGATCGTAGGCGCGCTGCAGAAAGGTGGAATAGATCGCGACAACCGGCTTGTAGCCGCCAATCGCCAGGCCCGCTGCAAACGTCACCGCATGCTGCTCGGCAATGGCAACGTCAAAATACTGGTCAGGGTATTTTCTGGAGAACTCCACCATGCCGGAGCCTTCACGCATGGCCGGGGTGATCGCCATCAGCTTGTTGTCTTTGGCTGCGGTTTCGCACAGCCAGTCGCCGAAGATTTTGGAATAGCTCGGCATGCCGCCGCTGCTTTTTGGCAGGCAGCCGCTGGACGGGTCAAATTTCGGTACCGCGTGGAAGGTGATCGGATCTTTTTCCGCCGGCTCGTAGCCGCGCCCTTTTTTGGTCATGATATGCAGGAACTGCGGGCCTTTCAGGTCGCGCATGTTCTTGAGCGTGGTCACCAGACCGAGCACGTCATGGCCGTCAACCGGGCCAATATAGTTAAAGCCCAGCTCTTCAAATAGGGTGCCCGGCACCACCATGCCTTTGATGTGTTCTTCGGTACGCTTGAGCAGCTCTTTAATCGGCGGTACGCCGGAGAAGACTTTCTTGCCGCCTTCGCGCAGCGAGGAGTAAAGCTTGCCGGAGAGCAGCTGGGCCAGATGGTTGTTAAGCGCGCCGACGTTCTCGGAGATCGACATTTCGTTATCGTTGAGGATAACCAGCATGTCCGGCTTGATGTCGCCCGCGTGGTTCATGGCTTCGAAGGCCATACCGGCGGTAATGGCCCCATCGCCAATCACGCAGACGGTGCGGCGCTGCTTGTTCTCTTTCTCGGCGGCAACGGCAATACCGATGCCCGCAGAAATGGAGGTGGAGGAGTGGCCGACGCTCAGCACGTCATACTCGCTCTCACCGCGCCACGGGAACGGGTGCAGGCCGCCTTTCTGACGAATGGTGCCAATTTTATCGCGACGTCCGGTCAGAATTTTGTGCGGATAAGCCTGGTGGCCCACGTCCCAGATGAGCTGATCGAACGGCGTGTTATAGACGTAGTGCAGCGCCACGGTCAGCTCTACCGTGCCAAGCCCGGAGGCGAAATGGCCGCTGGAGCGGCTTACGCTGTCGAGCAGGTAGCGACGCAGCTCGTCGCACAGCTTCGGCAGGCTCTCTTTCGGCAACAGACGTAACTCCTGGGTGGAGTCAACTAACGCCAGTGTCGGGTATTTGGCAATATCAAAACTCATCAAAGGCTCATCGAGATATATAGTTTATTTATCACGCTGGATTATATAGTCCGCTAGCGCTTCCAGTGCCGAGGTATCCAGCGATTGCGCGGCCAGTTCATTTAGCGACTGGCGGGCATCGTCAATCAGATCCCGGGCTTTACGTTGGGCTTGCTCAAGACCCAGCAGGGCGGGGTAGGTACTTTTGCCAAGCTGCTGGTCCGCACCCTGACGTTTACCCAATGTTGCAGTATCGCCCACCACATCCAGAATGTCATCCTGAACCTGGAACGCCAGACCGATACTTTCTGCGTATCTGTCCAGAATCGGCAGGGCTTTGCGCCCTTGTTCACCCGCGCTCAGCGCGCCCAGGCGAACGGCGGAACGAATCAACGCCCCGGTTTTATGGCGATGAATACGCTCCAGCTGTTCCAGATTAACCTGACGTCCTTCCGCTTCAAGATCCAGCGCCTGTCCACCGCACATGCCGGCCACGCCGCTGGCCGTTGCCAGTTCGGAGATCATCGCCAGGCGGTCGCGGTCAGCTACTTCCGCCATCGGCGCATCGCTCAAAATCGAGAATGCCAGCGTTTGCAGGGCATCACCCGCCAGAATGGCATTCGCCTCGCCAAACTTGATATGGCAGGTGGGTTGACCCCGACGCAAATCGTCGTCGTCCATGGCCGGGAGATCGTCGTGGATCAGCGAGTAGGCGTGGATACACTCCACGGCGGCTGCCGGGGCGTCCAGCGTGTTATCGCTGATGCCAAACATATTGCCTGTGGCGTAGACCAGGAACGGGCGCAGGCGCTTTCCACCCAAGAGTGCGCCATAGTGCATGGCTTCAACCAGAGGAGTGTTCTGAAAAGGCTGTGGCGCAATAAAACGGCGCAGGGCGTCGTTGGCGCGTACGACACGCGCCTGAAGCTCGTTGGCAAAATCCATTTACTCGGCGTCCGGTGTAAAAGGCGTGGTTTTCGCGTCTTCGCTGTCGGAAAGCAGGATCTGCACGCGCTGCTCGGCCTGCTGCAGTTTGACCTGCCCCTGGCGCGCCAGCTGCACGCCACGCTCGAATTCATTGAGCGCCTCTTCCAGCGGGAGATCGCCGCTCTCAAGACGGGTAACGATTTGCTCCAGTTCACTCAGCGCAGTTTCGAAACTGGCCGGTGCGTCGTTCTTCTTCGGCATAGTGAATTGACTCTTATATTCTCAGCCCCGACATGGTAACGGACTCAGGGCAATTATCAAATAACGCGCAATGTGCACAGGAGCGGCGCGATGGTGGTATACTTGCGCGCCTGGATGCAGCCACGGGTGTGGGCTGCTGTACTCTTTTCCATTACAAGCCTTAATACGCTTGCCTAAGAAACATTGCCGCCATGAAGTTTATCATTAAATTGTTCCCTGAAATCACCATCAAAAGCCAATCTGTGCGTTTGCGCTTTATTAAAATTCTCACCGGGAACATTCGTAACGTATTAAAGCACTACGACGAAACCCTCGCCGTGGTGCGCCACTGGGACCACGTTGAAGTGCGCGCCAAAGACGAAAACAAACGTCAGGATATTCGCGACGCGCTGACCCGTATTCCGGGGATCCACCATATCCTGGAAGTGGAAGATGTTCCGTTCAGCGATATGCACGACATCTTCGAGAAAGCGCTGGTCCAGTACCGCGACCAGATCGAAGGCAAAACCTTCTGCGTGCGCGTGAAGCGTCGCGGCAAGCACGAGTTCAGCTCCATTGAAGTGGAACGTTACGTCGGCGGCGGTTTGAACCAGCACGTTGAAACGGCGCGCGTTCGTCTGACCAACCCGGACGTGACCGTGAACCTGGAGATCGAAAACGATCGCCTGCTGCTGGTGAAAGGGCGCTATGAAGGTATCGGCGGCTTCCCGATTGGCACCCAGGAAGACGTATTGTCCCTGATCTCCGGCGGCTTCGACTCCGGCGTCTCCAGCTATATGCTGATGCGTCGCGGCTGCCGCGTGCACTACTGCTTCTTCAACCTGGGCGGCGCGGCGCACGAAATCGGCGTTCGTCAGGTCGCGCATTACCTGTGGAACCGCTTCGGCAGCTCCCACCGCGTGCGTTTCGTGGCGATCAACTTCGAACCCGTGGTCGGCGAAATCCTCGAAAAAGTGGACGACGGCCAGATGGGCGTGGTGCTGAAGCGCATGATGGTGCGTGCGGCGTCCAAAGTTGCCGAGCGCTACGGCGTGCAGGCGCTGGTCACCGGTGAAGCGCTGGGCCAGGTATCCAGCCAGACGCTGACCAACCTGCGTCTGATCGACAACGTGTCTGATACCCTGATCCTGCGCCCGCTGATCTCCCACGATAAAGAGCACATCATCGACCTGGCACGCGAAATCGGTACCGAAGATTTTGCCCGCACCATGCCGGAATACTGCGGCGTGATCTCAAAAAGCCCAACGGTGAAGGCGGTGAAGGCGAAGATCGAAGCGGAAGAAGAGAACTTCGATTTCAGCATTCTGGAAAAAGTGGTGGAGGAAGCCTCCAACATCGACATCCGCGAGATTGCCCAGCAGACCGAGCAGGAAGTCGTTGAAGTTGAAACCGTGAGCGGTTTTGGTGCTAACGATGCGATTCTGGATATCCGCTCTATTGACGAGCAGGATGACAAGCCGCTGCAGGTTGAAGGCGTCGACGTGGTTTCTCTGCCGTTCTATAAGCTGAGCACCAAGTTTGGCGATCTCGACCAGAGCAAAACGTATCTGCTGTGGTGCGAGCGCGGGGTGATGAGTCGCCTGCAGGCGCTGTACCTGCGCGAGCAGGGCTTTGCGAACGTGAAGGTGTATCGCCCGTAGCTTTTTGCCGGGGAGTGCGGCCTGAAGGCCGCACTCCCCGGCCCTCTCCCACGGGGAGAGGGAGAAAAGATAGATGAGCACGTGTAGGCCGGGTAAGGCGTAGCCGCCACCCGGCTTTTTTTATGCACTACTCTTCATAGTAATTATAAATCCCCGCAGGCATCACCAGCGACGATGCCACTTCGTACGCTTTCTCGCGCCCGACCAGCAGGTCAATAATCTTTAAGCCAAAATCAATCGCGGTGCCTGGCCCCTGGCTGGTCAGCAGGTTGACGCGCGGATCCCAGACGACGCGTTTATCCACCCAATGCTCTTCCGGGATCGTATCCTTCATCCCCGGGAAGCCTGTCATATTGCCGATGGGGAAGATATCGTGCGGAATCAGAACCGTTCCGGCAGCGGCACAGATTGCTGCGACGATGCGGCCGGATAAATGAAACTGACGCACGGTCTCGACCAGCAGCGGGCTGTCGCGAAAACATTCCGCGCCTTTTAAGCCGCCGGGCAGCACGATGATGTCGTAATCGCCGTCAGCCACCTGAACGAGGGGGGCATCCGCGAGGATTTTCACCCCGCGCGAGCAGGTAATTGCCAGATTACCGTCGCTGGCGACGCTGGCGGTGGTAACCTTAATGCCGCCGCGCACCATCAAATCAATGGTGGTGACCGCTTCCATCTCTTCGCTACCAGGGGCGAGACAGATCAGTGCTGACGCGCTCATATTCACTCTCCTTACGTTTAACCAGGTCATACAGACGGGCGTTTTCCGGCACGGAAATACCGTGCGCGCGGGCGCGTTTTAGCAGATAGCCGGTAATGTAGTCGATCTCCGTGTGGCGTAATGCCCGAACATCCTGCAACATCGAGGAGATATTTTCTGCCGTGCTCTCGATGACCTGCTCGACATAGCAGCGTAAATCGTCGGCCGAGGTATGCAGGCCTTCCCGCTCAACGACTGCCGCGACTTCCGCACACAAAATCGCAACGTCCTGCGGATGATTTTTCAGCTCCCCGTTCGGGCAGTTCCACAGCGCCGTCAGCGGATTGATCACGCAATTTACCGCCAGCTTGCGCCACAACTGAGGGCGGATGTTGTTGTGCCAGGCCACGTCCGGCAGCACCTTCTGCAGCACATCGGCAAGATAGCTGTAGTCGCCATCCTGAGTTCTGGCGGGCCCGATGTGCGTCACGCCGCTGGCGACATGCACGATGATGTTGCCGTCGCGACGCGCAGCGTGCGTGGTCGTCGCCATCAGCAGGGGCTGCGGGACGTTTTTCAGCTCATCAAGGGTCCCCATGCCGTTATGCAGCAGCAGTATGGGCGAAGTGGGGGGGAGCTGCGCGGCCAGTGTCTTTACCGCGTCTGAGACCTGCCACGCTTTGAGCGTCACCAGTAAAAGATCGCTTTGCGCCAGGAAATCAGGATCGTTCGCGGTGAGGGATTCGTTAAAGATGCTTCCGTCTTCACCTATCAGGTTTACACTGCAATAGGGCTGGGGCACGCGCAGCCAGCCCTGAACCTCATGTCCGTGCTTGCACAACGCGGTCAGCCATAGCTGACCAAGCGCTCCGCATCCGAGCACCGTAATTTTCATTGTTCCTCCTCACCTGCAACTGCGCCAGGTGTTACAGCTTAATTATACAGCTAAGCTTCTGTTGAGTTATGCCTCGTAGCGGGTATTATGCAACGCAACAAAAGTGAAGGGAGAAGAAAAGATGCCATCTTTCGATATTGTTTCCGAAGTTGATATCCAGGAAGTTCGCAACGGCGTTGAGAACGCAACCCGCGAAGTTGAGTCACGTTTCGATTTTCGTGGCGTTGAGGCGTCGTTTGAGCTGAACGACGCAAATAAGACCATTAAGGTGCTGAGCGAGTCTGATTTTCAGGTGAATCAGCTGCTCGACATTCTGCGCGCCAAGCTGTTAAAGCGCGGCATCGAAGGGACGTCTCTGGACGTGCCGGAAGAGTTTGTGCACAGCGGTAAAAACTGGTTTGTTGAAGCCAGGCTGAAGCAGGGCATCGAGAGCGCGGTGCAGAAGAAGATCGTTAAGCTTATTAAAGACAGCAAGCTGAAGGTGCAGGCGCAGATCCAGGGCGAAGAAATTCGCGTGACCGGTAAGTCCCGCGATGACCTCCAGTCCGTAATGGCGCTGGTGCGCGGCGGCGATCTGGGGCAACCGTTCCAGTTTAAAAACTTCCGCGATTAATATAAAAAGCCCGGTTTAACCGGGCTTTTTTTACGCTTTGAGCGCCTGCTCGACCTCGAAGCGGTTGGTCATTTTACTGTCTATTTTGACGTAAGCGCTGCGCTCTTCCGGGACGATGAGCACCTCTGTTACACCCTCTTTGGCTTCCAGACGCTGCTTAAGCACATCGCTGATTTCCACATCATCCGGGATTTCCACGCGCAGGCTGCTCACGTAGCGCGGCTCTTTCATGGTGCTGGCGACCAGCAGCCAGACTGTCGCCAATAGCGCACCGGCGAGAAACACGGTTTGTGAATCAAACAGGCCGTCCACCCAGCCGCCGAGCGAGCCGCCGATCGCCACGCCGAGAAACTGGCTGGTGGAGTAGATGCCCATCGCCGTGCCTTTGTAGCCGGCGGGGGACTCTTTGCTGATCAGAGACGGCAGCAGCGCTTCCATCAGATTAAAGGCCAGGAAGAAAAGCTGCACGCCTGCAATCAGCTCCCAGAAGTGCGGGCCGGCACCCCAGAGCACAATTTCGGCAATCAGCAGGACCGCCACGCAGCCCACGAAGACGCGCTTCATTTTGCGCTTCACTTCGGCGTAGATGATGAACGGCACGACGGAGACAAACGAAATCAGCATCGTGACCAGATAGATTTTCCAGTGCTCAGCCGCCGGGAAACCCGCTGCGGCAAGCTGGCCGGGCAGGGCGACAAAGGTCGACATCAGCAGGATATGCAGGCACATAATGCCAAAATTGAGCTTCAGCAGGCGCGGCTCGACAATCACTTTGCTGAAGCAGCCTTTTACCATCCCTGATTCGCGGTTCAGAACGTGGTTTTTGCTGTCCGGCACGACCCACAGGGTTAAGGCAATACCGATGGTCGCCAGCACGGCAATCATCCAGAACAGGGCGTGCAGACCCAGCGTGTGCGTAATGATGGGGCCCAGCACCATCGCAATCGCAAAGGTCACGCCAAAGCTCACGCCGATGAACGCCATTGCTTTGGTACGGTTCTGCTCACGGGTTAAGTCTGACAGCAGCGCCATCACCGCGGCGGCAATCGCGCCTGAACCCTGCAGGGCGCGGCCGAGAATAATCCCCCAGATGGAGTGGGAGAGGGCGGCAATCACGCTTCCGAGCACAAAGACCAGCAGCCCGCCGACGATCAGCGGCTTTCGGCCCACCCGATCAGAGAGCAGGCCAAACGGGATCTGGAAAACCGCCTGCGCCAGACCGTAGATGCCGATCGCGAGTCCAATCAGCGCCTCGCTGGCCCCCTGCAGCGCCATACCGTACGTGGTCAGAACAGGCAGGACCATAAACATGCCAAGCATCCGTAGCGAGAAGACAGTCCCTAAGCCCCAGGTCGCGCGTAGCTCACCTGGCGTCATTTTATAATCGTTCATTACCACCTCAGTTCAAAAGCAGGCCATAGTGTAGTGCGGGGAAGGGGCGGGGTAAATAAAGGGTTATTTAACAAATATTACATGCGTTATTAGTAGATTCAGTGAATAAAAAAGGGTGCCGAAGCACCCTTTTATTGACCTGTTTGGCTTACCAGACGTAAGTCAGCAGGTTGTGTGAATCTGGCACCATGAAGTCCACGGACATCATCACGGACAGCGAGGTGATGGCCACAATCGAGAACACAAACAGTTTGCGCGCCCAGACTTTGTCATCTTCCACTTTGTAACCGCGCAGCGCCATACCGAGCCACCAGACGCTCACCGCGGCCGCTACAGCCAGATATTTATACCCGGCGTAACCACCCAGAGAGAGCATCAGCGTTGCCACGGCAAAGGCGATGATGTACAGCGTGATGTGGTTCTTGGCAACAGAAATGCCTTTCACGACCGGCAGAACCGGGATGTTCGCCGCCTGATAATCCTTAAAGCGGAAAATCGCGATGGCATAGGAGTGCGGCATCTGCCACAGGCTAAAGATAGCCAGCAGGATCAGCGCACCGCTGTCGAACTCGTTCGTGACCGCGCAGTAGCCAATCACCGGCGGCGCAGCGCCGGAGAGAGAACCAATCAGCGTGCCGTAGACGGAGTGGCGTTTCATATACAGGCTGTAGACGCCCACATACACCACGAACCCCATCACCCCCAGCCAGCAGGCCAGCGGGTTAGCACCAAACCACAGCAGCATAAAGCCAGCAATACCCAGCAAGGTGGCGTACACCAGCGAGACGGAAGGGGCGATCAGGCCTTTCACCAGCACCCGATTTTTGGTCCTTTCCATCTTCTTGTCGATATCCATGTCGATGTAGTTGTTAAATACACAACCGGACGCAACAACCAGTGACACACCGACCAGCGTGTAGATAAAGAGGGTGTAATCAATGCTGCCCTTAGAGGCCAGCAGGAACCCTCCGATCACGGAGATCAGGTTGCCAAAGATGATGCCTGGTTTCGTTACTTGCAGGTATTGCTTAAACATACTCGCCGCTCTTAGTGAACCATCATGTTGTAGTTGAGGTTCCACATAATCCAGATGGAACCGACTACCAGGATAGCGATGATAATCACGGTAAAGATAAAGGCGGTCATATTCCAGCCTTCATCGGACTTGGTGTTCATGTGCAGGAAGCAAACCAGATGCACCAGAATCTGAATCACCGCGGTCACCAGGATTGCACCCAGAATAACCGGTTTAGACGCAGAACCGCTCATCACCATCCAGAACGGGATCACCGTCAGGATGATCGACAGGATGAAACCTGTCATGTAGGTTTTTACGCTACCGTGGGAAGCGCCATGATCGTTTGAATGACTCATTACATCGCCCCCATCAGATATACAACAGAGAACACACAGATCCACACCACGTCCAGGAAGTGCCAGAACAGGCTCAGGCACATGATACGGGTACGGTTAGTGCTGGTCAGGCCGCGACGGGATACCTGGAACATCAGTACCGCCATCCAGATCAGACCAGAGGTCACGTGCAGACCGTGGGTACCGACCAGCGCGAAGAACGCTGACAGGAAGCCACTGCGATCCGGACCGAAACCTTCCAGAATCAGGTGATGGAATTCATAGATTTCCATCCCGATAAATCCAGCACCAAACAGCCAGGTCAACGCCAGCCAGGACACAACCTGGCTCTTGTTGTTTTTGTACATGGCGATAGCCGCCATGCCGTAGGTGATGGAGCTGAATAACAGCAGTGCGGTTTCAACCAGAACGAACGGCAGTTCAAAGATGTCCTTGCCAGCCGGGCCGCCCGCCGTGCCGTTCACCAGAACGGCATAGGTCGCGAACAGACAGCAGAACAGAATGCAGTCGCTCATCAGGTAGATCCAGAAACCGAAGACTTTGGTCGGTCCTGTATCGTGGTGCGCATGTTCATGCGCGTGGGCAGTTGAGTGCGCCAGAGTATCAGTTGCCATTTTTCAGCCCCGCTTTAGAAATCTCGTCGAAATGCTGATTTTCCAGCTTCTCAACTTCACGGACTGGTACGTAGTAGTCCACGTCCTCGTCAAAGCTCTTCACAATCCAGCTGATTACGATGCCGGCGAAGCCAACAATCGCCATCCACCAGATGTGCCAGATCATTGCGAAACCAAATACCGTTGCGAAGGCGGCAATCACAATGCCCGCACCGCTGTTTTTCGGCATGTGGATCTCTTCGTAATGAGCTGGTTGCTTGTACGCTTCACCTTTCTCTTTCATTTCCCAGAATGCGTCGCGTTCATGAACCTGCGGCACGATGGCAAAGTTATAGAAAGGAGGTGGAGAAGAGGTCGCCCACTCCAGCGTACGGCCACCCCATGGGTCACCGGTCAGGTCACGGTTCTGGTCGCGGTCGCGAATAGACACGTAGAACTGAATCAGCTGAGACGCGATACCGCAGGCAATCAGCACGGCGCCGCCCGCTGCAACCATCAGCATTGGGTGGAACTGCGGATCGATCTGCTGGCTCAGACGACGGGTCATACCCATGAAGCCCAGCACGTACAGCGGCATAAATGCCACGAAGAAGCCGATGATCCAGAACCAGAACGCGCGTTTACCCCATTTTTCGTTCAGCGTGAAGCCGAACGCTTTTGGCCACCAGTAGGTTACGCCAGCGAAGCAGCCGAAGACCACGCCACCGATGATAACGTTATGGAAGTGCGCAATCAGGAACAGGCTGTTGTGCAGAACGAAGTCAGCACCTGGTACCGCCAGCAGTACGCCGGTCATCCCACCTACGGAGAAGGTCACGATGAAGCCGATGGTCCACAGCATCGCTGAGTGGAACACGATACGGCCCTGGTACATGGTGAACAGCCAGTTGAAGATCTTCACCCCGGTAGGGATGGCGATAATCATGGTGGTAATACCGAAGAAGGCGTTTACGTTCGCGCCCGCACCCATGGTGAAGAAGTGGTGCAGCCAAACGATGAACGACAGAACGGTAATACACACGGTTGCCCACACCAGAGAGGTGTAACCAAACAGACGTTTACGCGAGAAGGTTGCCGCGATTTCGGAGAACACACCGAACACAGGCAGAACCAGAATGTACACTTCCGGGTGACCCCAGGCCCAAATCAGGTTGATGTACATCATCATGTTGCCACCCATATCATTCGTGAAGAAATGGGTGCCCAGGTAGCGGTCCAGGGTCAGCAGCGCGATGGTGACGGTCAGAATTGGGAAGGAGGCAATAATCAGGATGTTGGCGCACAGAGATGCCCAGGTAAATACCGGCATCTTGAACATGGTCATGCCAGGGGCACGCATCTTGATAATGGTCACGAAGAAGTTGATACCGGTCAGGGTAGTACCGACACCGGAGAGCTGAAGCGCCCAAATCCAGTAGTCGACGCCAACGCCCGGACTGTACTCAATTCCTGACAGCGGCGGGTAAGCCAGCCAGCCGGTCTGCGCGAATTCGCCCACACCCAGTGACAGGTTAACCAGGATAACGCCGACAACCGTGAACCAGAAGCTCAGGTTGTTCAGGAACGGGAACGCCACGTCGCGCGCGCCGATTTGCAGCGGAACGACAACGTTCATCAGACCGATAACCAGCGGCATCGCCACGAAGAAGATCATGATAACGCCGTGGGCGGTAAAGATCTGATCGTAGTGGTGCGGTGGCAGGAAGCCGGCTTCACCCGCAGAAGCGAGTGCCTGCTGGCTACGCATCATGATCGCATCCGCAAAGCCACGAATTAACATGACGATACCGACGATGCAGTACATGATACCGAGTTTTTTGTGGTCAACCGAAGTCAGCCACTCGTTCCACAGGTAGCTCCACTTACCGAAGTAAGTGATCAGGGCCAGTAAGGCCGCGCCACCAATGATAATTGCAGCCACCGTAACCACGATAATCGGTTCATGGTAGGGCACTGCATCCAGTGTCAATTTTCCGAACATTTTCTTCCTCGGCCCCTTAGTGAGCGGTTTCCGCGTGGCTCATGTCCATGCCTTCCATACCTTCGTGCGCGCTGTGCTCGCCTTCAGGCTGGGTCATGTCCATGCTCTTGCCGTGATCCATAAATTTGCCAATAACGTCTTTGAACAAATCTGGTTTCACATTAGAGAAGTACTCCACCTTGTTGTATTCGCTAGGTGCAGCCACTTTTTCGAACGCCGCCATGTCAGACATGGTGTTTGGAGACTGCTTCGCTTTTTCAACCCACTGGTCGAAAGCGGCACGGTCTGGCGTCGCAATAGCTTTGAACTTCATACCTGAGAAGCCCGGGCCGCTATAGCTGGCGGAGATACCATCATAGGTGCCTGCTTCATTCGCGATCAGATGCAGGTTGGTCTGCATACCGGCCATCGCGTAAATCTGGCTACCCAGACGTGGGATGAAGAAGGAGTTCATTACGGAGTTGGAGGTCACTTTGAACTGAACCGGAGTGTTCGCCGGGAAGGCGATTTCATTCACGGTAGCAATACCCTGCTCTGGATAGATGAAGAACCATTTCCAGTCCATGGAGACCACTTCAATGGTAATAGGTTTCTCATCGTGAACCAGCGGTTTGCTTGGCTCAAGTGCGTGAGTGGTTTTCCAGGTCAGTACGGCAAGGAACAGGATGATCAGAATAGGAACCGTCCAGACCACAGCTTCCACTTTATTGGAGTGTGACCAGTTAGGGCTATACTTCGCATCTTTATTGCTCGCACGATACTTCCAGGCGAAACCAACAGCCATCAAAATGGCAGGAATAACCACAATCAACATCAGGCCAAAAGCCGTCAATATCAGTGAACGTTGTTCCAGTCCAATCTGTCCTTTGGGGTCTAGTAGTGCAGAATCGCAGCCACTGAGTAATACAGTGCCCGCGAATAATGACAACCATCCCAAACTTTTATTGTATTTCCCGAGTCTCATTTAACGACCTCAATTCCACGGAGTCTGGTGGCGTTTAAAGTGTGCGGGCATTTTACGGGAAGGTTACATTACTGTAAACATCATTAGGCCTGTGTCAGGAAGGTGTTACCGGGTTCTGCCGCACGTGTCACAAGTGTTGCAAATTATGTCGGTTTTTATGACCGAAGCCGCACGGCATGGGCTTTATAACGAAAGGACCCCCAAGCATACCCTAAAAGGGGCAATTGGTATAACCATTGTTGAAAATAAACAAAAAATTAACAATTAATTATCAATAAAAAGACATCTGAAAAACGAAAAATCAAACTCTCGTATGCTGAATCGTTTAATGAAAAATAGCGTTTTGGAATGGGAGCCAATAATTTCCAAATCCTATCCCGCACAAAACAACAAATATTTTTTTTGCGCCTGGCGGCTATTTCGCCGTTATAATTTCAGTTAGTGATTACAACGGGAAATAACCTTTCGCATTTTTCTTCAGGTCATCTGCGTTTTACGCAACGCCATGAAATCAAGCAGACCTCCGATCAGGATCCCGGCGATAGCCAGCAGGGCGCCTGCGTCCAGCAGAAGGGCTTCGAAAGGGAGTTCCAGAGAGGTGCTGGCATTGATAATAAGCACCACAAGCCAGAGCGCCAGAGAAATGCAGCCCGCCATTAACAGACGTAGCGCAAAACGGTAGGCGCGGCGATATTCGGTGCGCGGCATAAAATGTTCTGTCCGCTGGGTATATTCCAGCGTCTGACGGCAGACCAGCAGCAATAAAATCCCCGGCACGGCAGCCACGACCGAGAAGAGATAAAATGTTGGCCAGCCGTGGGCTTCCACGAACCAGCCGGCAATCGGGCCAACGTACACGCGGCCAACGGCGGAGAGCGCCGAGAGCAGAGCGAACTGGGTGGCGGAAAACGACTTGTTGCACAGGGTCATCAGCAGGGCGACAAACGCCGCTGTTCCCATGCCGCCGCAGAGGTTTTCGAAGAACACCGCCGCGGCCATGCTGATCGTATGTTTGTCGGTAATCGACAGCAGCCAGTAGCCTGCGTTAGAGGCGCCCTGAAGGATGCCGAAAATCAGCAGCGCGCGAAACAGCGTCAGGCGCTGCATCAGCACGCCGCCATAAAGCGCGCCGACGATGGTCGCAAACAGCCCCAGCGTTTTATTCACCACACCCACTTCACCGGCGTCAAAACCGACGCCCCGGATCAGGAAGGTGGTGGTGAGGCTCATGGCAAAGGCATCACCCAGCTTATAAAGGACGATGAGCAGCAGGATCAGCCAGGCGTTGTTGCGGCCAAAGAAGTCACGGAGCGGTTCGGCGACGGCCTGCTCCAGCGAGCGGGGAACCGGAATAACGTCACTCGGTTCGGGCGCGAACAGCGTCGCGATGATGCAGGGGATCAGCAGGGCGGCCATCAGCCAGTACATGCCCTGCCAGCCGAGGTAACGGTCGGCCAGCCACAGCGCCAGCCCGCCGGAGACCAGCATCCCGAGGCGATAGCCCAGCACGCTGATTGCTGCACCAGCGCCGCGCTCTTCAGCAGGTAACACGTCCGTCTTCCAGGCGTCGAACACGATATCCTGAGAGGCGGAACAGAAGGCAATCACCACCGCAAGCGCTGCCATCCAGCGAAGCTGGGTGGTGGGTTCAAGAAACCCCATTGCCGCAATAGCCAGCAGCAGCAGGATCTGCGTCATCACTAGCCAGCCGCGTCGACGTCCGAGGAAAGGCGGCGTGTAGCGATCCATGACCGGAGACCACAGAAACTTAAAGACATAGGCCTGGCCGACAAGCGAGAAGAAACCAATGGTTTTAAGATCGATGTTCTCAACCGTCATCCACGCCTGAAGCGTGCCGGAAGTGAGTGCGAGGGGTAAACCCGAGGCGAAGCCGAGGATCAGCAGGATCGCTGATTTCGGTTGCTGGAAAATGCGTAAGTAGTGGCTGGACATGTTCTTATAAAACTGACCCGGTGATACACCGGGTCAGAGAGCGGGATTAACGCGCGTTCTGCTTGATGAAGTCGTGAATGCTGGTGTCCTGCGCCATATCGGCGATGGTATCGGTCAGCACGCTGTTCACGGCGTTAGCAATGTTCTGGTTAGAAGCCTGGAAGGCACCTTCAACAGAGTAGCTGGCGCGGTAGTTTTTGGTCATCTTGTTGCCATTCTTCGCGGTGGCAATGATGGCGATATCCGCTTTGGTGGCAATGTTGTAGCGCACGTTGCCCTGAGACACGTCAGCGTACAGGTTGTTGACGATGATCTGCAGATCGACCGCGCCGCTTGGGCCAATCATGTAGCCGCGAGCGGTCATCTGTTTCTCCAGCACTTCCTGGAGCAGGAAGCGCAGGTCGCGGGACGCGGTGAGGGTAACCTGCTGGTTATCGCGGGTCACTTTAGCCAGCGCCTGATCCTGACGCTGATCGGCACCGTTAATGCTCACGGTGACGCCCATCAGGCTTGGATCCTGCTGAGGCAGGGTGATTTTTGGTGAGACATCAATGGTGGTAGGCGGGGTAGCACAGCCTGCCAGCATAAAAAGGGCTACCAACGGAAAGAAGAGTTTTTTTAACATTTTCGGGTTCTCAACGAATCGTAAGCATATAAAGAGAAAAATTGCCGCCATCATAACATCGCCAACGGCGAGGGGAAGTGGTCAACGCATGTAAATTCATCGCCTTGTCCGAAAACTGACCAGATCACCCTTTTTCCCAATCCGTGTATGACAAAACGTATGAGTCTCACAGTGAACTTCATTCGTTTGAATGAGAAAATCAGACGAAAGCTAAATATTTGTTGTCAAGGTGTAATGGAAACGGTAAAAGCGGCTAACATTTAAAGGGATGGGTGACATCCTGGCGTTGTCGGAGGAGTAATTTCATGATGATACGTGAGCATATAGAAGATAAATTAAGGGCAGCGTTCAACCCTGTGTTCCTCGAAGTCGTCGACGAAAGCTATCGTCATAACGTGCCGGCAGGTTCTGAAAGCCACTTTAAAGTGGTTCTGGTTAGCGATCGCTTCACGGGAGAACGTTTCCTGAATCGACACCGCTTGATCTACAGCACCTTGACGGAAGAGCTCTCCACGACCGTGCATGCGCTGGCACTGCATACCTACACCATTAAGGAATGGGAAGGCCTGCAGGATACGGTTTTCGCATCGCCGCCCTGTCGCGGTGCAGGCACTATCGCCTGATAAATCGGATTTGCAACGGCTGGAGCTTTTCCAGTATGTTGCTTACAGATTTCCTCAAAACGGCCTCCGGGCCGTTTTGTTTTGTCTGAGTTTTGAGCGAATGGAGCGATTTTAAGACTAAAAATAGCCTTAAAGTGTGAAAAAAGCCGCAGCAACATGCCCCAACCGTTCTCGACTCACCTAAGTGATGCCGCTATAATGCCGCGTCTTATTGAATGTCTTCGGGATGATTCTGGCGACAGGGAATGTGAATCTGCACTAAGAGAGCATCCCGGTATAACAGACAGATTCAGAGTTGACCGAGCACTGTGATTTTTTTGAGGTAACAAGATGCAAGTTTCAGTTGAAACCACTCAAGGCCTTGGCCGCCGTGTAACGATTACTATCGCTGCTGACAGCATCGAAACTGCTGTGAAAAGCGAGCTGGTCAACGTAGCAAAAAAAGTACGTATTGACGGCTTCCGCAAGGGCAAAGTACCAATGAATGTTGTTGCTCAGCGTTATGGCGCTTCCGTGCGTCAGGATGTGCTGGGTGAACTGATGAGCCGTAACTTTATTGATGCGATCATCAAAGAAAAAATCAATCCGGCCGGCGCGCCTAACTACGTTCCAGGCGAATACAAACTGGGCGAAGACTTCACTTACTCTGTTGAGTTCGAAGTGTACCCGGAAGTTGAGCTGAAAGGTCTGGAATCTATCGAAGTTGAAAAACCAGTTGTTTCCGTGACTGACGAAGACGTTGACGGCATGCTGGATACCCTGCGCAAGCAGCAGGCGAACTGGAAAGAGAAAGAAGGCGCTGTTGACGCTGAAGATCGTGTCACCATCGACTTCACCGGTTCTGTAGACGGCGAAGAGTTCGAAGGCGGTAAAGCGTCTGACTTCGTACTGGCGATGGGCCAGGGTCGTATGATCCCAGGCTTCGAAGACGGTATCAAAGGCCACAAGGCTGGCGAAGAGTTCACCATCGACGTGACCTTCCCGGAAGAATACCACGCTGAAAACCTGAAAGGGAAAGCAGCGAAGTTCGCTATCAACCTGAAGAAAGTTGAAGAGCGCGAACTGCCAGAACTGACTGTAGAATTCATCAAGCGTTTCGGCGTGGAAGATGGTTCCGTAGCGGGTCTGCGTACCGAAGTACGTAAGAACATGGAACGCGAACTGAACGGCGCGGTGCGTAACCGCGTGAAATCTCAGGCGATCGAAGGTCTGGTGAAAGCCAACGAAATCGACGTTCCAGCGGCCCTGATCGACAGCGAAATCGACGTTCTGCGCCGTCAGGCTGCACAGCGTTTCGGTGGCAACCAGCAGCAAGCGATGGAATTGCCTCGCGAGCTGTTCGAAGAGCAAGCGAAACGCCGCGTTGTTGTTGGCCTGCTGCTGGGCGAAGTGATTCGTACCCACGAGCTGAAAGCTGACGAAGAGCGTGTGAAGGGCCTGATCGAAGAGATGGCTTCTGCATACGAAGATCCATCAGAAGTGATCGAGTTCTACGGTAAGAACAAAGAGCTGATGGACAACATGCGCAACGTTGCCCTGGAAGAGCAGGCTGTTGAAGCGGTACTGGCGAAAGCGAAAGTGACCGAAAAAGCGACCTCTTTCAACGAACTGATGAACCAGCAGGCGTAATTTCGCCCCAACGGTTTAAAGTTTGAACAGAAAACCCGTTGCCTTGCGGCAGCGGGTTTTTTTATCGCAGCGATAGCCCAGGAAGAGTGCTAAAACGCCCTTTCGGTGTTAGCGTAACAACAAAAGGTTGTTATGCTTGAAATAGGGCACTGTGAACCCCATAAGTACGTAATCATGATGAATGAGACTGGCTGATAATCCGTCCGTAAGGTTACAATCAGTACAGCAGGTGTTTTCAATTTTGATCCAGGAGACGGAAATGTCATACAGTGGCGAACGAGATAACTTTGCACCCCATATGGCTCTGGTGCCAATGGTTATTGAACAGACCTCACGTGGTGAGCGTTCTTTTGATATCTATTCCCGTCTGCTCAAGGAACGCGTTATCTTTCTGACCGGCCAGGTGGAAGACCACATGGCTAACCTGATCGTGGCGCAGATGCTGTTTCTGGAAGCGGAAAACCCGGAAAAAGACATTTACCTGTACATTAACTCCCCGGGTGGGGTGATTACAGCAGGAATGTCCATTTATGACACCATGCAATTCATCAAGCCTGATGTAAGCACTATCTGTATGGGTCAGGCTGCATCTATGGGCGCGTTCCTGTTAACAGCAGGGGCGAAAGGTAAGCGTTTCTGCTTGCCAAATTCCCGCGTGATGATTCACCAGCCGCTGGGCGGTTACCAGGGGCAGGCGACGGATATCGAAATCCACGCCCGCGAAATTCTGAAGGTAAAAGCGCGCATGAATGAACTTATGGCGCAGCATACGGGTCAACCACTCGAGCAGATCGAGCGAGATACCGAGCGCGATCGCTTCCTCTCTGCTCCAGAGGCAGTTGAGTACGGCTTAGTCGACTCCGTGTTGACCCATCGTAATTGATGCCCGCGACGCGAGTGTGCCGCTATACTAAGGTAGGGCGGCACGCTGCTGATTGCAGCTTGCGTCTTAGAATGGCATTTGCGTCGTCATGTGCGGCACAAAGAACTTAAAAAGAGGTTTGGACTCATGACAGATAAACGCAAAGATGGTTCGGGCAAACTGCTGTACTGCTCTTTTTGCGGCAAAAGCCAGCATGAAGTGCGTAAACTGATTGCCGGGCCGTCCGTGTATATCTGCGACGAATGTGTCGATTTATGTAACGACATCATTCGCGAAGAGATTAAAGAAGTCGCACCGCACCGTGAGCGCAGCGCGCTGCCAACGCCGCATGAAATTCGTCATCACCTTGACGACTACGTCATCGGACAGGAGCAGGCCAAGAAAGTGCTGGCGGTAGCGGTCTATAACCACTACAAACGTCTGCGTAACGGCGACACCAGCAATGGCGTAGAACTGGGTAAAAGTAACATTCTGCTGATCGGCCCAACCGGTTCCGGTAAAACGCTGCTGGCTGAAACCCTGGCACGCCTGCTTGATGTTCCGTTCACGATGGCGGATGCCACCACCCTGACCGAGGCCGGTTATGTGGGTGAGGACGTCGAAAACATCATTCAGAAACTGCTGCAGAAGTGCGATTACGACGTACAGAAAGCCCAGCGCGGGATTGTGTACATCGATGAGATCGACAAGATCTCCCGTAAATCTGACAACCCGTCCATTACCCGTGACGTATCGGGTGAAGGCGTACAGCAGGCACTGCTGAAGCTGATTGAAGGTACGGTTGCTGCCGTTCCGCCACAGGGTGGTCGTAAACATCCGCAGCAGGAGTTCCTGCAGGTTGATACCTCTAAGATCCTGTTCATCTGTGGTGGCGCGTTTGCTGGTCTGGACAAAGTCATCTCCCACCGTGTTGAAACCGGCTCCGGCATTGGTTTTGGCGCAACGGTGAAATCGACGTCCGAAAAACCAAACGAAGGCGAACTGCTGTCTCAGGTTGAACCGGAAGATTTGATCAAATTCGGTCTGATCCCTGAATTCATCGGCCGTCTGCCGGTTGTGGCAACGCTGAATGAGCTGAGCGAAGACGCGCTGATCCAGATCCTGAAAGAGCCGAAAAATGCGCTGACCAAGCAGTATCAGGCGCTGTTCAACCTGGAAGGCGTTGATCTGGAATTCCGCGACGAAGCGCTGGATGCTATTGCCAAGAAAGCGATGGTCCGTAAAACCGGTGCCCGTGGTCTGCGTTCAATTGTTGAAGCGGCACTGCTCGACACCATGTACGATCTTCCGTCGATGGAAGACGTTGAGAAAGTGGTGATTGACGAGTCCGTCATTAGCGGCCAAACCAAGCCGCTGCTGATTTACGGCAAACCGGAAGCGCAGCAGGCATCTGGCGAATAATTAACCAAATCATACAAGCAGTTAATCAAAAAGGGGGGATTTTATCTCCCCTTTACTTTTTCCGTATTCATAGCGTTGAATGTGTGGGAAACATCCCCATATACTGGATACATGTTAATGGTTATGTGAAGCACAGTGACATGACCAGCTTACCTGGCGGACACTAACTAAGAGAGAGCTCTATGAATCCTGAGCGTTCTGAACGCATTGAAATCCCCGTATTGCCGTTGCGCGATGTGGTGGTTTATCCGCACATGGTCATACCCTTATTTGTAGGGCGGGAAAAATCTATCCGTTGCCTCGAAGCCGCCATGGATCATGATAAAAAAATCATGCTGGTAGCGCAGAAAGAAGCATCAACGGATGAGCCGGGTGTAAACGATCTTTTCACCGTCGGGACCGTGGCCTCTATTTTGCAGATGCTGAAGCTGCCTGACGGCACCGTGAAGGTGCTGGTAGAAGGCCTGCAGCGTGCGCGTATTACCACTTTGTCAGACGACGGCGAGCACTTCTCTGCAAAGGCAGAGTACCTTGATTCGCCTGAGCTTGATGAGCGCGAACAGGAAGTGCTGGTTCGCACCGCGATTAGCCAGTTTGAAGGCTATATCAAGCTGAACAAGAAAATTCCACCAGAAGTGCTGACGTCGCTGAACAGCATCGACGATCCTGCGCGTCTGGCGGACACCATCGCTGCACATATGCCGCTGAAGCTGGCTGACAAACAGTCCGTGCTGGAAATGTCCGACGTTAACGAACGTCTGGAATACCTGATGGCGATGATGGAGTCTGAAATCGATCTGCTGCAGGTTGAGAAACGTATTCGCAACCGCGTCAAAAAGCAGATGGAGAAATCTCAGCGCGAGTACTATCTGAATGAGCAAATGAAGGCCATTCAGAAAGAACTGGGCGAGATGGATGACGCGCCGGACGAAAACGAAGCGCTGAAGCGTAAGATCGACGCGGCGAAGATGCCGAAAGAGGCGAAAGAGAAGGCTGAAGCAGAACTGCAGAAGCTGAAAATGATGTCTCCAATGTCGGCTGAAGCGACCGTTGTACGCGGCTACATTGAGTGGATGGTGCAGGTTCCGTGGAACGCCCGCAGCAAGGTCAAAAAAGACCTGCGTCAGGCGCAGGAAATCCTGGATACCGACCACTACGGCCTGGAACGCGTGAAAGACCGCATTCTTGAGTACCTCGCGGTACAAAGCCGTGTAAACAAAATCAAGGGCCCAATTCTGTGCCTGGTAGGACCGCCGGGGGTAGGTAAAACCTCTCTGGGTCAGTCCATCGCCAAAGCGACCGGACGTAAGTATATCCGCATGGCGCTGGGTGGCGTACGTGATGAAGCGGAAATCCGGGGTCACCGCCGTACCTACATCGGTTCTATGCCGGGTAAACTGATCCAGAAGATGGCGAAAGTGGGGGTTAAAAACCCGCTGTTCCTGCTCGATGAGATCGACAAGATGTCGTCGGACATGCGTGGCGACCCTGCGTCTGCGCTGCTGGAAGTGCTTGATCCAGAACAAAACGTGGCGTTCAGCGATCACTACCTGGAAGTGGACTACGACCTGAGCGATGTGATGTTCGTGGCGACCTCCAACTCCATGAACATTCCGGCCCCGCTGCTGGACCGTATGGAAGTGATCCGTCTCTCCGGTTATACCGAAGATGAGAAGCTGAACATCGCTAAGCAGCACCTGCTGCCGAAACAGATTGAGCGTAACGCACTGAAAGCCAACGAGCTGACCGTAGAGGACAGCGCGATTATCGGCATCATTCGCTACTACACCCGTGAAGCGGGCGTGCGTAGCCTTGAGCGTGAAATCTCTAAACTGTGTCGTAAAGCGGTGAAACAGCTGCTGCTGGATAAGAGCCTGAAACACATTGTGATTAACGGCGACAATCTGCATGCCTATCTCGGCGTTCAGCGCTTCGACTACGGTCGCGCGGACAACGAAAACCGCGTTGGCCAGGTGACCGGCCTCGCATGGACGGAAGTGGGCGGCGATCTGCTGACCATCGAAACCGCCTGTGTCCCGGGCAAAGGCAAGCTGACCTACACCGGCTCGCTGGGTGAAGTGATGCAGGAATCCATCCAGGCTGCGCTGACCGTGGTGCGCGCGCGCGCGGAGAAACTGGGTATCAACCCTGATTTCTACGAAAAACGCGACATTCACGTGCACGTTCCGGAAGGGGCGACGCCGAAAGATGGCCCAAGCGCGGGTATTGCTATGTGTACCGCTCTGGTTTCCTGCCTGACAGGTAACCCGGTGCGTGCCGATGTGGCAATGACCGGTGAAATTACGCTGCGTGGTCAGGTTCTGCCGATTGGTGGTTTAAAAGAAAAACTGCTGGCGGCACACCGCGGTGGGATCAAAACCGTATTGATCCCTTACGAAAATAAACGCGATCTGGAAGAGATTCCGGATAACGTGATTGCCGACCTGCAGATCCATCCTGTGAAGCGAATTGAGGAAGTTCTCAGTCTCGCATTGCAGAATGAACCCTCCGGAATGCAGGTTGTAACCGCAAAATAGTGACCTCGCGCAAAGAGCGTCAATAAAAACAAGGCTGGTAAGTCATTTCGCACTTGCCAGCCTTTTTTTGTATAGCTAATTTAGATTGCTGATTAGGTCAGCCATCAACAACGGGTGTTGTAAGGTCATGGCAGGCCTGATATAACTGCTGCGCGGTCGCGTTGTGAAGGATTCAGGCGCGATATAAATTATAAAGAGAGGAAGAGAACAGTGAATAAATCTCAACTGATTGACAAAATTGCTGCTGGTGCTGATATTTCTAAAGCTGCAGCTGGACGTGCGTTAGATGCCTTAATTGCTTCTGTTACTGAATCTCTGCAGGCTGGGGACGACGTTGCACTGGTAGGCTTCGGTACTTTTGCTGTTAAAGAGCGTGCTGCCCGTACTGGCCGCAACCCTCAGACCGGTAAAGAGATCACCATTGCTGCTGCTAAAGTGCCGGGTTTCCGTGCAGGTAAAGCGCTGAAAGACGCAGTAAACTGATTGCTTTCCCGTTTCAGGGAAGCCGGAAAGTACAAGGGCGCATCATTTGATGTGCCTTTTTTGTTTGTCCAGACCTGATTTGTGCGAGTTTATGCGAGTTGTGGGCTGACAATCGCCCCGTTTTCTTGTCACAATACGCCTTCACGCGCGACGGGCAGGATTTTCCGTCAGCGTCAGGTAACCAGTCACCTACAGCGGAGTGTTGTTACACCATGATGGACAGCTTACGCACGGCTGCTAACAGTCTCGTGCTCAAGATTATTTTCGGTATCATTATCGTGTCGTTCATATTGACCGGCGTGAGCAGTTACCTTATTGGCGGTGGCGCAAACTATGCCGCAAAAGTGAATGGCCAGGAAATCAGCCGTGGTCAGTTCGAGAATGCTTTTGCCGGTGAACGTAACCGTATGCAGCAACAGCTGGGCGACCAATTCTCTGAACTGGCGGCGAACGAAGGGTACATGAAGACCCTGCGCCAACAGACACTGAACCGTCTTATCGACGAAGCGCTGCTTGATCAGTATGCCAAAAAACTGGGCCTTGGCATCAGCGATGAGCAGGTGAAAAAAGCCATCTTCTCCACGCAAGCCTTCCAGTCTAACGGTAAATTCGACAACGCGCGCTACAACAGCATCGTCAATCAAATGGGGATGACGGCCGACCAGTACGCTCAGGCGCTGCGTAACCAGCTGACCACCCAGCAGCTCATCAATGCCGTCGTGGGCACCGATTTCATGCTCAAAGGTGAAACGGACGAACTGGCCGCGCTGGTGGCGCAGCAGCGTGTTGTACGTGAAGCGACCATTGATGTGAACGCCCTGGCGGCGAAACAGCAGGTGAGCGACGCTGACGTCAACGCTTACTACGAGCAGAACAAGAATTCCTTTGTTTCTCCAGAGCAGTTCCGCGTGAGCTACATCAAGCTGGATGCGGCCGCGCTGCAGGAAACCGCGTCTGATGCTGAAATCCAGTCTTACTACGATCAGCATCAGGATCAGTTCACTCAGCCGCAGCGTAACCGCTACAGCGTGATTCAGACGAAAACTGAGGCCGATGCTAAAGCGGCGCTGGATGAGCTGAACAAAGGCGCTGATTTCGCGACCGTTGCGAAAGCGAAATCCACCGACATTATCTCTGCGAAAAACGGCGGTGATATGGGCTGGCTGGAAGACGCGACCACGCCGGACGAGCTGAAAAATGCCGGTCTGAAAGAGAAAGGCCAGCTTTCAGGCGTCATTAAGTCTTCAGTTGGTTTCCTGGTCGTGCGTCTGGACGACATCACCGCGGCGAAAACCAAGCCGCTGGCTGACGTTCGCGATGATATCGCGGCGAAAGTGAAACAGGAAAAAGCGCTGGATGCCTACTACGCGCTGCAGCAGAAGGTGAGCGATGCTGCCAGCAACGACAACGAATCTCTGGCAGGTGCAGAGCAGGCGGCGGGCGTGAAGGCGGTTGAGACGGGCTGGTTTGGTCGTGACAACCTGCCGGAAGAGCTGAACTTCAAACCGGTTTCTGATGCTATCTTCAACGGCGGTCTGGTGGGCGAGAACGGCACGCCGGGCAGTAACTCTGACATCATTACCGTCGACGGCGATCGTGCGTTTGTGTTGCGCGTCAGCGAACACAAGCCAGAAGCGGTCAAACCGCTGGCGGAAGTGAAGGATCAGGTTATCGCTCAGGTTAAGCACAACAAAGCGGAACAGCAGGCGAAACTGGATGCTGAGAAGATTCTGTCCGATCTGAAAGCGGGTAAAGAAGACGCGCTGAAAGCGGCTGGACTGAGCTTCGGTGAAGCGAAAACGCTGAGCCGTACCGGTCAGGACCCAATCAGCCAGGCCGCGTTTGGTCTGACTCTGCCTGCCAAGGACAAGCCAAGCTTCGGTACCACCACCGATACGCAGGGCAACGTCGTTCTGCTGGCGTTGGATGAAGTGAAAGCCGGCACCCTGCCAGAAGCGCAGAAGAAAGCGATGGTTCAGGGAATTACCCAGAACAATGCCCAGATTGCCTTCGAAGCTATGATGAGTAACCTGCGTAAAGAAGCCAAAATCAAGCTGGGTGATGTAATGACTCAGCAGCAGTAATTACGTGTCTGCTCGCAGATTTTCGTAACGCTCTGCAAAAACTAAAGGCCGCTTTCGCGGCCTTTTCCATTTCTGCAATCTGCTGTTTGTGCCGGTTTTATCTGGCGGCTATTGTGACCTGGCTGTCAACAAACAAGGAGATACAGCATGAAATGTGGAATCAAAGCACTGTTAATTACGCTGGCTATTGCCACTACCGGGATGAGCGCGGGTGCGATGGCGTCGGCCCCCGCAGCCAAAACACAAGCTACGCAGAGCAAGTCTGACGCGGCAGCGCTGGCGCAAGGGCAAACCAAAGCGACAGACGCTGGTAAAAATGCGGATGATGACGGTACGCGGGTCAGTATCAATTCGGCCTCAGCGGAAGATCTCGCCCGCGCGATGAATGGCGTGGGCCTGAAAAAAGCGCAGGCCATCGTCAGCTACCGTGAAGAGTATGGTCCTTTCAAAACGGTCGACGATCTCAAGCAGGTGCCGGGCATGGGCAGCGCGCTGGTTGAGCGCAACCTCTCACACCTGACGTTGTAATTACGCAATTTCTTGCACTGCGGCAAATTTTTGCCAGGATAAAGAGGTCATACCAGTTATGACCTCTCTTCCTACAATAACAGTAAAGGCTATTGCGCTATGCAGACAAAAATCAAAGTACGCGGTTTTCATCTCGACGTTTATCAGCATGTGAACAATGCTCGCTATCTTGAGTTTCTTGAAGAAGCGCGCTGGGACGGGCTGGAAAACAGCGAAAGCTTTCAGTGGCTGACCGCGCACAACATCGCGTTTGTGGTCGTCAATATCAACATCAACTACCGCCGTCCGGCCGTGCTGGGTGATGTGCTCACGGTTACCAGCCAGGTGCAACAGATCAATGGCAAAAGTGGCGTATTAAGCCAGATGGTGACGCTCGATCCAGAAGGGCAGATGGTCGCAGATGCGTTGATCACGTTTGTCTGTATCGATTTGAAAACGCAGAAAGCGCTGCCGCTGGAAGGGGAACTGCGGGAAAAGCTGGAGTTGATGATCGTGTAAGACATGTTAAGGCGTACTCGTGCTGTCGACACTTGTTTGCGACAGCACGGTCAAGTAGCCCTATTTAAGACCGGTCTTTTTCTGCATCGCGGCCATCACGCCGGATTTATCGGCAAGATAGTGGTTCAGCCCGTTAGCGCGTAGATTACAGGCCGCACACTGGCCGCAACCGTCGCCTTTGATGCCGTTATAGCAGGTGAGCGTTTCGCTGCGAACAAGGTCCAGCTTGCCCCAGTAGTCCGCCAGCGCCCAGGTTTCGGCTTTATCCAGCCACATGAGCGGAGTTTCAAAGCGCGTCTCTTTCGCCATCCCCAGATTGACGGCGTGGTTTAATGCTTTTACGAACTCATCACGACAGTCCGGGTAGCCGGAGAAGTCGGTCTCGCACACGCCCGTGATCACCGCTTCGGCTTTTACCTGATAGGCGTAGATCGCCGTCAGGGTCAGGAAGAGGATATTACGGCCCGGCACGAAGGTATTCGGAATGCCGCTGGCATCGGGTTCGTAGTCAGGTACAGGAATACTGTCTCGGGTGAGGCTGCTCACGGCCAGTTCATTTAACAGCGTAACGTCCAGCACCTTGTGCGCGCGTGCGCCCAGTTTCAGGGCTAGTTCACGAGCAACGTCGATTTCAGCGCGATGACGCTGACCATAATCGAAAGTGACACAGTGAACTTCATCGTACTGATGAAGGGCCTGGACCAGGCAGGTAGTAGAGTCTTGTCCTCCGCTGAACACGACGACGGCACGTTTCATAAATCATCTCGACTGTTACGGTAAAAACGTTATGTTACCGTCTGACCACGACGGCGACCAGCTTCTTCACGATTTGGGCGCGGGCAGCCAGGCTTCTGTAAAGTCAAACCAGCCGCGGGTATTGAGGCGTATACCATTCACGCCAGGCGGAGCACTGATTTGGTATTGATAATTAAAGAGTGGCGTCAGCACCGCACTCTCCATTAACCGGTTGAAGATGGCTTGCAGTCCCGCGTGTCTATCCCGAGCCTCGGCCTGAGTCTGTACCGCATCCAGCGTCGCTTGCAGGTGGGCGTAAGCCGGTGCGCTAAGAACGTGCGGCCAGAGGGCATCGCAGCGCAGCCACTGTTCAAGCGTATATTCCGGCGCTTCACCAATCAGCCTGTCCCCCATCATGATGTCTGCATCGGCAAGCTCCAGGCATCCGTCCCACGTCTTGGCGTCGTGAAAGATGACGGTCAGTTGACACCCCTGTAGCGCCAGGTATGCCTTCAACTGGCTGGCCATGGTGTGAAGCTCAACAGGGAGATGGTAAACCAGCGTCAACGCTTCAGGGAGGGTTACGTCCGATAAATCAGGCCATTCGGGGATTGTCCAGTCGGGAAGCAGTTCCTGGGTGGGCGTGATGAGCCCTTCATTTAGCGGAAGTGTGTGTAGAAGCCTGGAGAGATGAATGATATTGATAAGCCGTTTTGCCTGGATCTCACTCAGGCGCGCGCTTTGTTTAAGCGTGAGGTAACAGAACCCCAGGCTGGTGCTGCTGCTTACCAGCCGCAGACTTTCCAGCTCGTCAGCCTCGCCGATCGCGATTTGCACCGGGTGGCGACAGCTGGTGCCCAGGCTGTAATCAAAAAGCTGGGGAGTAATCCAGTATTCGATGGCTTTGAGCAGCGGATGGCTCAGGTGATACTGCTCATGGCTTTCCAGACGAACCAGGTCGGGCTCAAAGGCAGCCAGCCGAAACGGGCCACTGCCAACCGCAGGATGGTCGGGATGCGCCAGACGGCTACAGTAGGTTGCCAGCCTGTGCGGTAGCCAGTAGTCCGGTTGATGCAGCGTAAACGTCAGACACTGTGGATGCGATGTTTCAATACATAAGACGCTCTGAAACAGAGTGCGCAGGGCGGGAAGCGTCAACAGCGCTGTCAGACTTCGCTGGAGTTGCGCCGTTTCTATTTTATCGCCGTTATGCCAGTGCAGGGTGGAGCGAATGTAGAAATGCCAGCGCAGGCCGTCAGCAGAGACATCCCAGTGATGCGCCAGATCGCCCGTAGGTTCACTGCTGTTACCGTTAAAACGCGTCAGGCCTGAGAAGACCTGTCCCGCCAGATGCTGCTCTGCCCGGCCCGGTAAAAACCCCGGCTGAAGCGGCTCCAGCGAGCGATAGTAGGGGATGCGTAGCGTCGGCGTGTCGTTTTGCCACTGCCCGCCCAAAAAAGGATGCAGCAATGACCGCAGCGCTTCAGGGGCAAGCTGGGCCAGTTCCAGCGCGTTATGCTGCTGCCCGCTTTTCAGCGCTTCTTCCATCATCGCATTGCGCAGTGACTCCGGGGCGACATGGAACGTTAGCTCACCGCGCTTACCGCGGCCAGACTGCGATCGCCAGCTGAGCCAGCCCGCCTCCTGGGCCTGGCGCAGCAGGGTTCGGACATGCCGCTCGCTACAAAAACAGCGGGCGGCCAGCTCGCTGATGGTGACCTGTTGCGTTGCACCCTGAGAAGGCTGCCAGAGGCGGTGATACTGGTTGAGTCGATTGAGCTGGCGCATAAGAAACCCGGAACAATAATTTTCATCTATTCACTATTACTTCCGTATATCTCACACGATACTGTTGCACAAGTTAACCGCATCACATTTCGGGAGTAATCATGGCTCGGCTCGCTGCATTTGATATGGACGGTACGCTGTTAATGCCGGATCACCGTTTAGGGGAAAAAACCCTGAACACGCTGAAGCGTCTGCGCGAGCGTGATGTCACCCTGACGTTTGCCACTGGCCGCCATGTGCTGGAGATGCGCCACCTGCTGGGCGCGTTTTCCCTCGACGCCTTTCTAATTACCGGCAACGGGACGCGAATTCACTCCGTAGAAGGGGATGTGCTGCACCGGCAGGATCTCAACCCGGAAGTGGCGGACATCGTGCTGCACAGCACCTGGAACACGCAGGCCAGTATCCACGTCTTTAACGATCGGGGCTGGTTTACCGGACGTGAAATTCCTGAACTGCTGCACGCGCATGTATACAGCGGTTTCAAATATCAGCTTATCGATCTGCGTCGGATCCCCGCTCATGCGGTAACCAAGATCTGCTTCTGCGGCGATCATGACGATCTGTGCCGTTTAAGGATTCAGCTGAATGAGGCGCTGGGTGACCGGGCGCACCTTACTTTCTCGGCGGTGGATTGTCTGGAAGTGCTGCCGGTGGGTTGTAACAAAGGCTCCGCTCTGGCGGTACTCAGCGACCACCTGGGCTTAACGCTGCAGGAGTGTATGGCGTTTGGTGACGCCATGAACGACCGCGAAATGCTGGGTAGCGTAGGTCGCGGTCTGATCATGGGGAATGCGATGGCGCAGCTGAAAGCAGAACTTCCCCATCTGCCGGTTATTGGCCACTGCCGCAATGAAGCAGTGTCCCATTTTTTGACGCATTGGCTGGACAACAATAATCTCCCGTATTCCCCCGAATAGTGAGACCCTTCCAGCAAGCCAGACTTCGGTCTGGCTTTTTTTATTTCACCAGGTCTGCAATCTGCGCTTTCCACGGGGCGATATCGCCGATGTTGGCCTGCACCCACTCCGCGTTGTAGTAGGTATCGAGATAACGCTCGCCGCTGTCGCACAGCAGCGTGACGATGGAACCGGTACGGCCCTCTTCGCGCATACGGGCGGCAAGCTGCAGTGCGCCCCACATATTTGTACCCGTCGATGCGCCCACTTTGCGGCCCAGCTGCGTTTCCAGCCAGTGCGCCGTTGCCACGCTTGCGGCATCCGGCACGCGCATCATCTCATCCACAACGTCGGGGATGAAAGAGGGCTCCACGCGCGGGCGGCCAATCCCTTCAATTTTACTGCCCACCGGGCTGCGCAGCTCCGCATTGCGGTTTTGCCAGTAGTCGAGGAATACGGAGTTCTGCGGGTCAACCACCATCAGTTGGGTATCGTAGCCCTGACAGCGGATATAGCGTCCAATCGTGGCTGACGTGCCGCCGGTACCGGCGCTCATGACGATACAGGACGGAACCGGATGCGGTTCGTGGGTCATCTGGCGGAAAATACTGTCGGCAATGTTGTTATTGCCGCGCCAGTCCGTCGCGCGCTCGGCGAAGGTGAACTGGTCCATGTAGTGGCCGTTCAGCTCGCGGGCCAGCATTTCGGAGGCGGCGTAGATTTCGCAGGCGCTTTCCACAAAGTGGCAGCGTCCGCCGTAAAATTCGATCTGTTCGATTTTGCGTTTTGCGGTGCAGGACGGCATTACCGCGATAAACGGCAGGCCCAGCAGGCGGGCGAAATAGGCTTCGGACACCGCCGTTGAACCGGACGAAGATTCAATAATAGTGGTGCCTTCTTTAATCCAGCCGTTACATAAACCGTATAAAAACAGCGAGCGCGCCAGGCGATGCTTCAGGCTACCGGTGGGATGGGTGCTTTCATCCTTCAGATAGAGCTGAATGCCGTCAAATCCCGGCAGGGAAAGACGAATCAGGTGCGTATCCGCCGAGCGCTGATAGTCGGCATTGATTTCGCTGATCGCATGTTTAACCCAGGTGCTATTCATCATCGTTATCCGTTTGTCATTTTGTGCCTAGGATAGCGAAAAGCACAGAAAAAATTGTTGCTATCTGGCCTTTAAAATAGAATGAAGAGAGAAAAATTTTCTCTGTGAGGTGGGTATGCTAGATAAAATTGACCGCAAGCTCCTTTCATTGCTGCAAAGTGACTGTACCCTCTCTTTGCAGGCGCTGGCAGATGCCGTTAATCTGACCACCACTCCGTGCTGGAAGCGCCTAAAGAAGCTGGAAGATGACGGCATTCTTCTGGGGCGCGTCGCGTTGTTAGATCCCGAAAAGCTGGGGCTTGGGCTGACGGCATTTGTGCTGATAAAAACCCAGCATCACAGCAGCGAGTGGTATTGCCGCTTCGTTACTCAGGTGTCTGAGATGCCCGAGGTGCTCGGTTTCTGGCGTATGGCCGGAGAGTATGATTACCTGATGCGCGTCCAGGTGGCCGACATGAAGCGCTATGATGATTTCTACAAGCGGCTGGTGAACAGCGTACCGGGTTTGTCGGACGTCACCTCAAGCTTCGCCATGGAACAGATTAAATACACCACAGCATTACCCATTGAATAACTTCGTAAAATACCTTCAGGAACAAACCGCGTGCGATTATTTGCCCAATTAAGCTGGTACTTTCGTCGGGAGTGGCAACGCTACCTCGGTGCAGTCGCCCTGCTTATTATTATTGCCATCCTGCAGCTGATCCCGCCGAAAGTGGTGGGGTACGTCGTGGATGGCGTCACCGAACAGCATTACACCACCGCACGGGTGTTGATGTGGGTCGGCACGCTGGTGCTGACTGCCGTCATTGTTTATCTGCTGCGCTACGTCTGGCGCGTGCTGCTGTTTGGTGCGTCCTATCAGCTGGCCGTTGAGCTGCGTGAAGATTTTTACCGCCAGCTGAGCCGACAGCATCCCGAATTTTATCTGCGTCATCGCACCGGGGATCTCATCGCCCGCGCGACAAACGACGTCGATCGCGTGGTCTTTGCCGCCGGGGAAGGGGTGCTGACGCTGGTGGACTCGCTGGTGATGGGATGTGCGGTGCTGATCGTGATGTCCACGCAGATCAGCTGGCAGCTAACCCTGCTCGCCCTGCTGCCGATGCCGATCATGGCGCTGGCGATCAATCGCTATGGTGAACAGCTGCACGAGCGCTTCAAGCTGGCGCAGGCGGCGTTTTCATCTCTGAACGATCGCACCCAGGAGAGCATGACCAGCATCCGCATGATCAAAGCGTTTGGTCTGGAAGACCGACAGTCTGCGCTGTTTGCCGCCGATGCGGCAGACACGGGGGCGAAAAACATGCGCGTCGCGCGTATCGACGCCCGCTTTGACCCGACGATTTATATCGCAATCGGCATGGCAAATATGCTGGCCATTGGCGGCGGAAGCTGGATGGTGGTGCAGGGCACGCTTACCCTGGGGCAATTGACCAGCTTTGCGATGTATCTGGGTCTCATGATCTGGCCGATGCTGGCGCTGGCCTGGATGTTTAACATCGTGGAGCGCGGCAGCGCCGCCTACAGCCGCATTCGCGCCATGTTGGCCGAAGCGCCGGTTGTCATTGACGGTAGCGAAACCGTACCGGAAGGGCGCGGCGTCATGACCGTCGACGTCCGCAAGTTTGTCTACCCGCATACGGAGCATCCGGTGCTGGAGAACGTCAGCTTTACCCTGCAGCCAGGGCAGATGCTGGGCATCTGCGGCCCGACGGGATCCGGCAAAAGTACCGTGCTCTCTCTGCTTCAGCGCCACTTTGACGTCACCGAGGGCGATATCCGCTTTCACGATATTCCCCTGACCAGACTGCAGCTGGACGAGTGGCGCGGTCGCCTGGCGGTCGTCAGCCAGACGCCGTTTTTATTTTCGGACACCGTGGCGAACAACATTGCCCTGGGGCGCCCTGGGGCGACGCAGGAAGAAATTGAACATGTGGCACGTCTGGCCAGCGTTCATGATGATATTTTGCGTCTGCCGCAGGGGTACGAAACGGAAGTCGGGGAACGTGGCGTCATGCTGTCCGGCGGGCAAAAGCAGCGTATCTCGATTGCCCGCGCGCTGCTGCTGAATGCTGAAATCCTGATCCTGGATGATGCGCTTTCCGCCGTGGACGGCCGTACCGAGCATCAAATTCTGCATAATCTGCGCCAGTGGGGCGACGGCCGCACGGTGATTATCTGCGCCCACCGTTTGTCAGCGCTCACTGAGGCCAGCGAAATTCTGGTCTTACAGCACGGGCACATTGCCCAGCGCGGGCAGCATGAAGCGCTTGTCGATCAGCCGGGCTGGTATCGCGATATGTACCGCTATCAACAGCTTGAGGCGGCGCTGGACGATGCGCCGGAGCAGGATGAGGAGGCCGCCAATGCGTAAGCTCGGAACGATGTGGCCGACGCTCAAGCGTCTGCTGGCCTACGGCTCGCCGTGGCGTAAACCGCTCTCTGTGGCCGTGCTTCTACTCTGGATTGCGGCGATTGCTGAAGTGAGCGGTCCGCTGCTCATCAGCTATTTTATCGACAACATGGTCGCCAAAAGCTACCTTCCGCTGGGGCTGGTGGCGGGCTTAGGCGTGGCCTACGTTGGCCTGCAGCTGGCGGCGGCAGGGCTGCACTATGCGCAGTCGCTGCTGTTTAACCGTGCAGCAGTGGGCGTTGTTCAGCAGCTGCGTACGGATGTGATGGACGCGGCGCTTCGCCAGCCGCTTAGCGAGTTTGATATCCAGCCGGTCGGGCAGGTGATTTCGCGCGTGACCAACGATACCGAGGTGATCCGCGATCTGTACGTTACCGTGGTCGCGACGGTGTTACGCAGCGCGGCGCTGATTGGCGCGATGCTGGTGGCGATGTTCAGCCTCGACTGGCGCATGGCGCTGGTGGCGATCGCCATCTTCCCGGCGGTGCTGATTGTCATGGTCATTTACCAGCGCTACAGCACGCCGATCGTGCGTCGGGTGCGTGCTTATCTGGCCGACATCAACGATGGCTTCAACGAAGTGATCAACGGCATGAGCGTCATCCAGCAGTTCCGCCAGCAGGCGCGCTTTGGCGAACGCATGGGGGAAGCCAGCCGTTCGCACTACATGGCCCGTATGCAGACGCTGCGGCTTGATGGTTTCCTGCTGCGTCCGCTGCTGAGCCTTTTCTCGGCGCTGGTGCTTTGCGGGCTGCTGATGCTCTTCGGGCTGAGCTCAAACGGTACGATTGAAGTGGGCGTGCTGTACGCCTTTATCAGCTATCTCGGGCGTCTTAACGAGCCGCTGATCGAGCTTACCACCCAGCAATCGATGCTGCAGCAGGCCGTTGTCGCCGGTGAGCGCGTGTTTGAGCTGATGGACAGGCCGCGCCAGGCCTACGGCAATGACGAGCGACCTCTGCAAAGCGGGACTATCGCCTTTGATAACGTCTCGTTTGCCTATCGTGAAGACCGGCTGGTGCTGCAGGACATCACGCTTGACGTTCCGTCGCGCGGTTTCGTGGCGCTGGTGGGGCATACCGGCAGCGGTAAGAGCACGCTTGCCAGCCTGTTGATGGGCTATTACCCGGTCACGCACGGCGAAATCCGCCTCGACGGGCGCCCGCTCGCGTCTCTCAGCCACACCGTGTTGCGTAAAGGCGTCGCGATGGTGCAGCAGGATCCGGTCGTGCTGGCCGATACCTTCTATGCCAACGTGACCCTGGGGCGAGACTACTCGCAGGAGCAGGTCTGGGACGTGCTGGAAAAAGTGCAGCTGGCAGAGCTGGCGCGCGGGTTTAGCGATGGGATCAATACCAAACTGGGCGAGCAGGGGAACAATCTCTCCGTCGGGCAAAAGCAGCTCCTGGCGCTGGCGCGGGTACTGATTGAAACGCCGCAGATTCTGATTCTGGATGAAGCCACGGCCAGTATTGACTCCGGTACCGAGCAGGCCATTCAGCAGGCGCTGGCCGCGGTACGCGACCATACAACGCTGGTGGTGATTGCCCACCGTCTTTCCACCATCGTCGATGCCGATACCATTCTGGTGCTACATCGCGGACAGGCCGTTGAACGCGGTACGCACCGTGAACTGCTGGAAGCAAAAGGGCGCTACTGGCAGATGTACCAGCTGCAGCTGGCGGGCGAAGAGCTGGCGGCCAGCGTGCGTGATGAAGAGTCGCTTAGCGCCTGATGCACCAAAATGAGGCGACGCGCTAACAGTCATTCCTGTTGGTGCAAAACTGAAACGCACCGTGCACCGGCATGGTGCGTTTTTTTTCGCCTGTTCGTTTATTACGGCCGCGTAATGCTCTGTGCGCCGCCGTTCCCCCTCGTTTTCATTTCTGGCACACCCCTTGCAGTACCTTCTGCGTAAGCTGCGGCCATTACCGAATTCTGACTGGAGGGGATCTATGAAGCTGGTTACGGTTGTAATCAAACCATTCAAACTCGAAGACGTGCGTGAAGCGTTGTCTTCAATGGGTATTCAGGGACTGACTGTCACCGAAGTGAAAGGCTTTGGTCGTCAGAAGGGTCATGCCGAGCTTTATCGCGGGGCGGAATACAGCGTTAACTTTCTGCCAAAAGTAAAAATTGATGTCGCGATTGCTGACGATCAGCTTGATGAAGTCATTGATGTCATTAGCAAAGCGGCCTATACCGGCAAAATTGGCGACGGCAAAATTTTCGTTGCCGAACTGCAGCGCGTCATTCGCATCCGTACCGGCGAATCTGACGAAGCGGCATTGTAAATAACGCCTGGCACACAGTGATAGGGATCGAGAAAATGAAGATAGCAACACTTAAAACGGGTCTGGGTTCGCTGGCGCTGCTGCCGGGCCTGGCGCTGGCTGCTACCCCTGCGGTGGTCGACAAAGCCGATAACGCCTTTATGATGATCAGCACCGCACTGGTGCTGTTCATGTCAATTCCGGGCATTGCGCTATTCTACGGCGGCCTGATCCGTGGCAAAAACGTTCTCTCCATGCTGACGCAGGTTGCCGTGACGTTCGCACTGGTCTGCGTGCTGTGGGTGGTTTACGGTTACTCGCTGGCGTTCGGTACGGGCAACGCGTTCTTTGGTAACTTCGACTGGGTGATGCTGAAAAATATTGAGCTGACCGCGCTGATGGGCAGTTTCTATCAGTACATCCACGTTGCGTTCCAGGGCTCCTTCGCCTGTATTACCGTCGGGCTGATTGTGGGCGCGCTCGCCGAGCGTATTCGCTTCTCTGCCGTGCTGATCTTCGTAGTGGTCTGGATGACGCTCTCCTATGTGCCGATTGCGCACATGGTCTGGGGTGGCGGTCTGCTGGCAACGCACGGCGCGCTGGACTTCGCGGGCGGTACCGTTGTACACATCAACGCCGCGGTAGCGGGTCTGGTGGGTGCTTACCTGATTGGCAAACGCGTGGGCTTCGGTAAAGAAGCGTTTAAACCGCACAACCTGCCGATGGTGTTTACCGGTACGGCTATCCTCTACTTTGGCTGGTTTGGCTTCAACGCCGGCTCGGCAAGTGCAGCAAACGAAATCGCCGCGCTGGCCTTCGTGAACACCGTTGTGGCGACGGCGGGTGCAATCCTCTCCTGGGTGTTTGGCGAGTGGGCGGTACGCGGTAAACCTTCTTTGCTGGGTGCCTGTTCGGGTGCCATTGCCGGTCTGGTTGGCATTACGCCAGCGTGTGGTTATGTCGGCGTGGGTGGCGCGCTGCTGGTCGGCCTGGTGTCCGGTTTGGCGGGTCTGTGGGGCGTGACCGCACTGAAACGTGTGCTGCGCGTTGATGACCCATGCGATGTGTTTGGCGTGCACGGCGTGTGCGGCATCGTGGGTTGTATCATGACCGGTATCTTTGCCGCGAAGTCGCTCGGTGGCGTGGGCTACGCAGAAGGCGTGACCATGGTTCATCAGGTGCTGGTGCAGCTGGAAAGTATTGCTATCACCGTTGTCTGGTCTGCCGTTGTGGCCTTCATTGGCTATAAGCTGGCGGATATGACGGTGGGTCTACGCGTACCGGAAGAGCAGGAGCGCGAAGGTCTGGACGTCAACAGCCACGGCGAGAATGCGTATAACGCATAATAAACAGCAAAACGGCAACCCAGGTTGCCGTTTTTAATGTGTATTCCCTCTCCCCGTGGGAGAGGGTCAGGGTGAGGGCATCAGGCCGCACAAGGCAAAAGCAAAACGGCAACTTCGGTTGCCGTTTTTATTGTGTATTCCCTCTCCCGGTGGGAGAGGGTCTGGGTGAGGGCATCAGGCCGTACACAATCACCCGCGATTACGCATTACCCCTTCCTGCACCGTAGAAGCGACCAGCACGCCGTCCTGAGTATAAAACTCCCCGCGCACAAACCCGCGCGCGCTCGACGCTGACGTACTCTCCACGCTGTAAAGCAGCCACTCATTCATGTTGAACGGACGGTGGAACCACATGGAGTGATCGATCGTCGCGACCTGCATCCCTTTTTCAAGGAACCCGACACCGTGCGGCTGCAGCGCCACCGGCAGGAAGTTGAAATCTGACGCATAGCCGAGCAGATACTGATGCACGCGGAAATCTTCCGGTACGGTCCCGTTGGCACGGATCCAGACCTGGCGTTTCGGCTCGGCGGTATGGCCTTTCATCGGGTTGTGGAACTCAACCGGGCGGATCTCCAGAGGCTTATCACAGAGAAATTTCTCTTTGACCTGCGGCGGAAGCAGATGCGCCAGCGCGCGGGCGATATCCGTCTCTGATTTTAAAGAGTCGGGCGACGGAGCCGGGGGCATCACTTTTTGATGCTCGTAGCCGGGTTCCGGCGCCTGGAAAGAGGCGGTCATGTAAAAGATCGGCTTGCCGTTTTGAATGGCCGCTACGCGGCGTGCGCTGAAGCTGTTGCCGTCTCGCAGGACTTCAACGTCATATACAATCGGTTTTGCGCTATCGCCAGGGCGTAAGAAGTAGCTGTGGAATGAATGCACCAGACGGTCTGCCGGGACAGTCTCCTTTGCGGCGTACAGTGCCTGTCCGACGACTTGCCCCCCGAAGACCTGGCGTAAGCCGAGATCTTCGCTCTGTCCGCGAAAGAGTCCTTCCTCAATTTTTTCCAGATTCAGTAATGTCAGCAGATTGTTCAGTGCCTGACTCATAGTTGTCCTCAATAAACGCCGTAGCGAAAGATAGGCAGAGTATAACGCAGAAATGAAAGTGGTCCGATGGGTAGAATAATCTGAATATCGGCACGTTTTCAGGCATAAATCGGTGATCTGTGCCACACTTGAATACGTTATGTGATTGAAACGACATCGGATGGGATCGATCCCGCTGGTGCATTGATAAGGAGACTTCAATGAAACTCGTGCCCATGCTAAGTGGTGTAGCTATTGCGGTGGCGTTGTCCGCCTGTGCCGGTAAGAGTGCCCAGGTGCCGGTACCAGCAGCAGATCCGAACGGGATTAATACCCTTTCGCAGCAATCCATTCAGCAGCCTAATGTTTCCGGTACCATCTGGATTAAACAGAAAGTGGCGTTGCCCCCGGATGCGGTATTAACCGTGACGCTGTCTGATGCTTCTCTGGCCGACGCGCCGTCGAAAGTCGTTGCCCAGCGTGCCGTTCGTACTGAAGGTAAGCAGGCGCCGTTTAGCTTCGTGTTGCCGTATAACCCGTCGGACGTGCAGCCTAACGCCCGTATCCTGCTGAGCGCAGCGGTAACCATCAACGGCAAGCTGGTGTTTATTACCGATACGGTCCAGGAAGCGATCAACAACGGTGGGACAAAAATCGACCTGAACCTGGTGCCGGTGCAGCAGACCGAAGTGCCGGTTGCACCGCAGACCAATCAGCCGTCTCTGCCAACTCCACCGACTCAGATGTAATTTCTGCATTTCCCCTCTCCTCCGGGAGAGGGGTCAATACACCCAGCGAAACTTCTGCAAATCGATCTGACCCGACCCTGACACCTGCACACCCTCTGAAAGTAACGCCTGACGCTGACGCTGAAGATCCGGCCCGGTGAGTGAAATGGCGCCATGACGGTTCACCACCCGATGCCAGGGCAGCGTACTGCCTTCCGGCAGCCGTTTCAGGACGCCTCCAACCTGTCGCGCCGCGCGCGGGGAGCCGGCCAGACGCGCGACATCACCATAGGTGGTGACGTAGCCTTCCGGGATTGAGGCCACGATTTGCCATACGCGCTGTGGAAAGGAGTCGTGTTCGTCCATACCTTTACCTGTGGGGAGTTTCTGGAAAGCTATGGTAAACGAAGATCTTCATGATTGCTGCGCCTGTTTGCGCAAGAAACCAGCATCCGGTTGCTGGTCGCTTGCAATTGGGCTTTAGCACAGGGATAATGCGCCAGCGCGTTGGTTATCAACGCTCTCAATGGGGGCTCTGTTGGTTCTCCCGCAACGCTACTCTGTTCACCAGGTCAGGTCCGGAAGGAAGCAGCCAGGGCAGACGACGTGTGTGCCGGGATGTAGCTGGCAGGGCCCCCACCCATTTGTGGCCTCATAAGATTCTTCAGCTTCACCTCTCCCTTACATCATTACTCCACAATAAAACTACGCCTGTATCGTGTAATATATATTTCATTCTAATGAAATATTATTGTCATAAACCTGTAATAATAGACTGTCATTTTATAATCGGACGGTTATTTTCTTCCATAACTCAAAAAAATATATATCTGGATAACATTGTTAAGTTCGTGTATTAAATAAAGTACTTATTCCGAAGGGAAGTGACAAACATGGCTACAGCGGTATTAAACGTTAAGATTGATGACGCGCTAAAAGAAAGGCTTCGCCACTATGCGGAAGTAAATAACGAGAATTTAAGCGTGACGACAGAGAAACTGCTGCTGCTGGCGTTCGAAGCAGTAGAAGAGGCGGGAGTATCGGAAGAGGATATTGATAATCAGCATACGGAAGAAGAGAGTGTTTCTCCTTTTACTCCTAAAGAAATCAAGGCTCTACGTAAAATTCTGAAGAAGAGAAAATGAAACAACAACTGTCAACCGCCAGTGACTACAACGAGGCCTGCGATCTGTTGCGTTCAGGCTACGTGAAGCATGTACGTCTTGGCTGGAATGTTGGAAGCGATGAGTTCTTTCGAATTGCGTCTGACTGGTGTGATACCGGTGCAAAAATTAAGAAAGACGGTGATAACTTCGTTATTTCACTAAAAGGCTTTCCTATTCCTCCTCAGCATTAAACCCTGACCAGTGAAAACTGCTGACTGCATATGTTACAGTCAGCAGTTTTTATTTTATGATCTGCTTCAACTATTTTAATATTAGACCACGCTGCGTTTTAACGATGACACGTTTTTATTCAGGGCGAGCCATAACGGTTTGATCCTCAGCAACGCCTGCTCAAGCTCTGTCGATTCCAGCGAGAAGGGCATACGTAAATAGCGGTCAAACGCCCCCGATAAACCAAATCGCGTCCCGGTTCCCAGGTTAATCCCGATTATTTCTGCCCGTGCGGCAAGCTGTGTCGCCAGCATGCCCGGGAGCTCTATCCAGTAAGATAGCCCGCCTTCCGCCTCGTGGAATTTCCACTCCGGGAAATGTTCGCGCAGCAGGTCACCGCATCGATCGCGCCGTTCCGCCAGCATCTTCCGGCGTGCGGGCAGAAACGTCTCGCTGTTGTTAATGAGCCACTGCATTGCCAGCTGTTCGAGCAGCGGCGAGCCTAAATCCAGGGTATCCCGCGTCTGGGCAAGTGTGGCGATGATGCGCGATGAGGCGCGGATCCAGCCGAGACGCAGCCCGCCCCAGAAGCTTTTTCCGGCAGAGCCTAAGGTGATGACGGTGGCCTGCGGGTTAAAGGCGGCCAGCGGCGGCGGGGGAGGCGCATCAAACCAGAGATCCACCATCGTTTCATCCACCACCAGCGCCGTGCGGGTTTGGGCTGCAATATCCGTGATGGCCTGACGGGTGGCGATATCCATACAGCGCCCGGTCGGATTATGAAAATCTGGCATAAGGTAGGCCAGGCGCGGCGCCGTCTGGGCAAGCGTTGCGGCAAAGCCATCCGTATCCCAGCCGGTTTCCGGCAGCGACACCCCGACTGGCCGACACTGCGCCCCCTGAATGGCGGCAATCGCCAGCGGATAGGTGGGATGATCGACCACGACGCGATCCCCCGGCCCGGTCATCATCCGCAGTACCAGCGCAAAGCCGCTGACGGCACCATTGACCACCATCACTTCATCTGCGCGGGTGGGAAGGCCCCGCGCGGTATAGCGCGCAGCGATGGCCTCCCGCAGCGTCGGCAACCCAAGCTGATCGTAGCCCGTCAGCGAGAGATGCGGGGTAATGGCCGTGAGCGCATGGGCATAAGCCTGATGGATCTCCGGCCCGGCATTCAGGGCGGCAGTGGAGAGATCCAGTGCGGCGCTCGCCGCGGAAAGGGTGGGAACGGCGCGCGTGTCCGGGAGAATGACCCGCGACCCGCTGCCGTGGCGGCTTTCAAGGTACCCCTCTTCACGCAGGTGGGCTAGCGCGCTGCTGACGGTGGTTCGGCTCACGTCCAGCGCCGTGGCCAGCTCACGCTCGCCCGGCAGCCGCGTATTCAGTGCCAGACGTCCATCAAGGATTAACAGACGCAGCGCGTCGGCCAGCTGTCGCCAGAGCGGGGTGCGGGATGAGGCTTGCTGCCAGTGGCCTAAAAGGCGTACCAGAGACTGGCTTCCGAAGCGACGTGATGACATATGCAGTCCACTATTTGAAAACTGGACATTAATCATAGTGCCATTTTAGGTCAGGATGAAAGCCTGGTTCACTGGAGAAGATAAAAATGGTACGTCGTCTGCTACAACTCTATGTCGGTTTAGGACTGTATGGCCTTTCCACCGCGATGTTTATTCGTTCCGATTTGGGTGTCGATCCCTGGGATGTGTTTCACCTCGGGGTGGGGATGCAGCTGGGGATGACTATCGGGACGGTGATCATTGTGACCGGCGCTGCGGTGCTGCTGCTGTGGATCCCGCTGCGCCAGATGCCGGGCCTTGGCACGATCAGCAACGTGATTTGTATCGGTCTGGCGGCGGACGCCAGCATGGTGCTTATCCCGGAGCTGGATTCGTTACCCGTTCGAATTGCTTTCCTGGTGTCGGGCATCGTGATGAACGCGATTGCGACCAGCATGTACATCGGGGCCGGTTTCGGACCAGGCCCGCGCGACGGCCTGATGACCGGCATTCACGCCCGGCTGGGGTGGTCCATTCGCAGCGTGCGCACCTCAATTGAGGTGTCCGTACTGCTGATTGGGTGCGTGCTTGGCGGCACGTTTGGAGTGGGAACCGTACTGTATGCTCTGACCATTGGCCCGCTTATCCAGCTCTGCCTGCCCTGGTTCCGTCAGAAGCCACGCATTGCGGAAATACCCCAGCCGGAGCGGGTTGTGTAATTTTGCGAAGCGCTCACATGTTTTAACGGCGTCGCTGTGCCAGAATAGACGCTTCGAAAATCGCGATGCCAGAAAGCATGAAAGCAATCACTCTCTATGATGTCGCCCTCCTTGCGGGGGTTTCTTATCAGACCGTTTCCCGCGTCATTAACGACGCGGAACATGTGTCTGCCCGCACGCGAGAAAAGGTGCAGCAGGCGATGGCGGAGCTGCACTACGTTCCTAACCTTCGGGCGCAGCAGCTGGCGGGGAAACGCACCCGTACGCTGGGCCTCATCACCACCGACCTGGCCCTGCACGCGCCTTCGCAAATTGTGTCGGCGGTCAAATCGCGTGCGGCGGAACAGGGGGCGAGCGTCCTTATCTCCATGGTAGAGCAACCCCAGCAGTGTCAGGCCGCGCTTCAGGCGCTGCTGGCACAGCGGGTGGACGCGCTGCTGGTGAATGTGCCGCTTGACGATCCGCTCGCCGAAGAGCTTGGGGCGCTGGCGTCGCCCGTCCCGGTGCTGTTCCTCGATGTATCGCCCTCAGCGCGGGTAAACAGCCTCGTGTTTAACGCGGAGCAGGGGGCGCGTTTGGGCGTTGAGCATCTGCTCTCACTGGAACATCGGAATATTGCCCTGTTGAGCGGGCCGGAGAGCTCGGTTTCTGCGCGGGCGCGCCTGGCGGGCTGGAAAGCGACGCTGGCGCAGGCGGGTCTTAACGCGACGGCTGTGGCCTACGGTGACTGGAGCGCGGCCAGCGGTTATGAGAAGGGACACGTGCTGCTGTCGGGTGCGGCATTACCGGACGCGATTCTGGTGGCGAACGATCAGATGGCGCTCGGGGTGATGCGCGCCTGCGCGGAAAAAGGGATCGCGATACCTGGCCAGCTTTCGGTAGTGGGGTTTGACGATACGGCCGACAGCGCCTGGTTTTCCCCGCCGCTGACGACCATTCGTCAGGCGTTTCGCGAGGCGGGCGAACGCAGCGTGGAGTGGCTGCTGGCACCTTCCGGGGGCGAAGCGTGCCGGCAGGTTCAGCTGCCGGTGAAGCTGGTTACCCGTCATTCCAGCGCGCGCCGCAATCCTAAGCAGGCCGAACGCGAGGATCTGGCGCAGCAGCTCAGAAGCCTGGCACTGCTTGCCGAGCAGATTGCCCGCAAATAAAACTTTGTGATCGGACTCTCTACCCTGCGATCGCGTGCTTTACCGTCGCAGGATGCCAGGGCATGTTAACTAAAATTGTGAGCGCTTCGCAAAGAGGTTACTATGTCCACCACTTCACCGCTGACCCTCAGCGCCATTCTGGCCCGTCGGGACTGGGAAAATCCTGGCGTCACCCAGTGGAACCGTCTGGCCGCACACGCGCCGTTACACAGCTGGCGTCTTGAACAGCCTGCCCTGGATGATGCTGCATCCGCCAGCAGACGCTCCCTCAATGGGGTGTGGCGATTTAACTACTTTCCTGCACCTGAGCAAATCCCGGAGGCGTGGGTAACCGAAGATTGTGCAGACGCCGTTGCGATGCCCGTGCCGTCGAACTGGCAGATGCAGGGGTTTGACACGCCCATCTACACCAACGTCACCTATCCTATCCCCGTTAATCCGCCTTTTGTGCCGCAGGAAAACCCAACCGGCTGTTACTCGCTCACATTTAATGTGGATGACGCGTGGCTTCAGAGCGGGCAGACCCGCATCATCTTTGACGGCGTGAACTCTGCGTTTCATCTGTGGTGCAACGGGCGGTGGATGGGCTATTCCCAGGACAGCAGGCTGCCTGCCGAATTCGATCTCTCGACGGTCCTGCGGCCCGGTGAGAACCGCCTGGCGGTCATGGTGTTGCGCTGGTGCGACGGCAGCTATCTGGAAGATCAGGACATGTGGCGCATGAGTGGTATTTTCCGCGATGTGACGCTACTGCATAAACCCGAAACGCAGATTGCCGATTATCGCGTGGTGACGGACCTGAATGCGGAACTGGACCGCGCGGTGCTTAAGGCAGATGTCGCGCTGGCAGGGGCGGGCTTTGCAGACTGCGAGGTGGTCTTTACCCTGTGGCGCAAGGGTGAAAAATGCGCCAGCGTTTCCCGGCGTCCGGGGTCTGCCGTTGTGGACGAGCGCGGCAGCTGGGACGAACGCTTAACGGTGGCGATCCCCATTGACCGCCCCGCGCTCTGGAGTGCTGAAACGCCGGAACTGTATCGCCTGACGATGGCGCTTCTCGGCCCGCAGGGTGAGGTGCTGGAGGTTGAGGCGTGCGATGTGGGCTTCCGCCGCGTTGACATCAGCAACGGCCTGCTGAAGCTTAACGGTAAGCCGCTGCTGATCCGCGGGGTTAACCGACACGAGCATCACCCGGAAAATGGCCAGGTGATGGACGAAGCGACCATGCGCCGCGATATCGAAATCATGAAGCAGCACAACTTCAACGCCGTGCGCTGCTCGCACTACCCGAACCATCCCATGTGGTACCGGCTTTGCGACCGCTACGGGCTGTACGTCGTTGACGAAGCCAATATCGAAACGCACGGCATGGTGCCGATGAGCCGCCTTGCTGACGATCCGCGCTGGCTGCCCGCCATGAGCGAGCGCGTGACCCGCATGGTGCAGCGCGATCGTAATCATCCCTCGGTTATCATCTGGTCCCTGGGCAATGAGTCGGGCCACGGCGCGAATCACGATGCGCTGTACCGCTGGCTGAAAACCACCGATCCTACGCGTCCGGTGCAGTATGAAGGCGGCGGCGCGAACACGGCGGCGACCGATATTGTCTGTCCGATGTACGCCCGGGTCGATCGGGATCAGCCCTTCCCGGCAGTGCCAAAATGGTCAATCAAGAAATGGATCGGCATGCCGGACGAAACGCGCCCGCTGATCCTCTGTGAATACGCCCACGCGATGGGAAATAGCTTTGGCGGGGTTGCGAAATACTGGGAAGCGTTTCGCAGCCATCCTCGCCTGCAGGGTGGGTTTGTCTGGGACTGGGTCGATCAGGCCCTGACGAAACGGGACGAAAAGGGCAACGCGTTCTGGGCCTACGGCGGAGACTTCGGCGATAAGCCGAACGATCGGCAGTTCTGTCTTAACGGGCTGGTGTTCCCCGATCGCACGCCGCACCCGGCGCTGTACGAGGCGCAGCGCGCCCAGCAGTTCTTTACCTTTACGCGGGTCAGCACCTCTCCGCTGGTGATTGAGGTGCAAAGCGGCTATCTGTTCCGCCACACCGATAACGAAGTGCTGAACTGGACGGTTGCCCGGGACGGGGACGTGCTGGCCGCGGGCGAGGTGACGCTCTCGATGGCGCCTGAAGGCACCCAGCGTCTGGAAATTGACCTGCCGGCGCTGAACGCCGGGCCGGGAGAGCTCTGGCTGAACGTTGAAGTACGCCAGCCGCGGGCAACGCCGTGGTCTCCGGCTGACCATCGCTGCGCGTGGGAGCAGTGGCCGCTTCCGGCTCCCCTCTTTATTGCTCCGCCAGTCCCGGCGGGCGAGCCGCCGGTGTTAACGCAAAGCGATCGCATTCTGGAGATCGCCCATCGTCAACAGCGCTGGCAGTTCGATCGCGCAACCGGAAACCTGTCCCAATGGTGGCGAAACGGCGTTGAAACGCTGCTTTCACCTCTGACGGATAACGTCAGCCGCGCGCCGCTGGATAACGACATTGGCGTGAGTGAAGCGACGCAGATCGATCCGAACGCCTGGGTTGAACGCTGGAAAGCGGCGGGCATGTACGAACTCACCTCGCGCGTTCTGCACTGTGAGGCACAGCAGCACGCAGGCGACGTGGTGGTCACAACCCAACACGTGCTTGAGTATCGCGGCAAAGCCCTGTTCATGAGCCGTAAAGTCTGGCGGGTGGACGATCGGGGCGTTCTGCATGGCGATATTCAGGTCGATATGGCATCTGATATCCCTGAACCCGCGCGCGTTGGCCTGAGCGTTCATCTTGCCGAAACGCCGGAAAATGTTCACTGGCTGGGGCTGGGGCCGCATGAAAACTACCCGGACAGAAAGCTGGCGGCGCAGCAGGGTCGCTGGACATTACCTCTCGAGGCCATGCACACGCCGTATATCTTCCCGACGGAAAATGGTTTGCGCTGCGATACCCGGGAACTTGTGGTGGGAACGCATCAGCTGAACGGCCGGTTCCATTTCTCGGTGAGCCGCTACGGCCAGCAGCAGCTGCGTGAGACAACCCATCATCATCTGCTGCGCGAAGAGCCGGGATGCTGGCTCAATCTCGATGCGTTCCATATGGGCGTGGGCGGCGACGACTCCTGGAGCCCCAGCGTCTCTCCGGAATTCCTCCTGCAGACACGCCAGCTTCGCTATACCTTCAGCTGGCAGCAGACCCTTAGCTGACCATGAAGATGCGGCCACAGAGCGTGGCCGCAGTCTTACGCCAGAATGCCGCTCAGGCCATGCAGGCTCATGTAAATCCCTACTACGGTAATCAGCGCAGCGGAGATCCACGGCGCTTTACGGGAGAATTCGCTAAACCCGGGCCAGCGTTTGGTCGCGTGCTTGAGGCTTAAGGCGGCAATCGCGCCGGAAGCGACCAGCGTTAACGCCAGACCAATGCTGAAGCTGAACACCAGCGCCGCGCCGAGGGCGAAATGCTTCAGCTGCAGGCAGATCAGCAGTACGGTGATGGACGCCGGGCAGGGGATAAGCCCGCCGGTCAGGCCAAACATCACGATCTGTCCGGTAGTGACGTTTTGACCGCTGAAGCGCCGGTTAATATCCTGCGCGTGAGCGCGCTGGTGGGCGTCCTGCCACTCTTCTTCAACCAGCGTGTGTTCGTGGTGATGATGATGATTATGATGGTGGTCATGGTCATGGTGGTCGTGGTGGTGATGATGATCGTGCGGCTGGCTCTCTTTCCAGGTTCGCCACGCCATCCACAGGGCGATCGCAACGATCAGCACTCCGGAGATCAGCTGGAACCAGGGTTCGGACGTGTGTGCATCCCAGCCCCGACCAAACCATAATCCCGCCATCGCAACGAGCCAGACCACCGCCGTATGGGAGAGCGTGGCCGCCAGGCCGAGCAGCACCGCCTGTTTCAGCGTGCCTCGGATGGCAACAATAAAGGCGGCCATCATTGTTTTTGAATGGCCCGGTTCCAGGCCATGTAGCGCACCGAGCAGGATAGCGCTGGGAACAAACAGCCAGGCGTTGCCCTGCTGAAGGAGTGAAGCAAAATCGGTCATGGGAAATTCCGGAGTGGAAAGCGTGCGGAGATACTACTCCCCCCCAGTAGCGTAATACTACCCCCCAGTAGAAAAATACTCAGGGGGAGTAGCGCGTGGTATGCTTTAAAAGCCAAAAAATAAGGGGTACAGAGATGTCACATACCGTTCGAGACAAGAAGATGCTACTGACTCGCCTGAAGAAAATTCAGGGACAGAGCACCGCGCTGGAAAAAATGCTCAACAGCGATCACGAATGCGCCGAGGTGTTACAGCAGCTGGCGGCGATCCGCGGGGCGGTCAATGGCATGATGATGCAGGTGATCGAAGGGCATTTAACCGATCATGTGGTGAAAGAGCCTGAAGAAGCGCAGCGTGAAGCCGATCTTGGCGTGGTGTTGCGGGTGATGAAATCCTATCTTAAGTAGAATGCATGCCGAGGTTATTTTCTGCCCAAAGAATAAATTCCGTCTTTGGCAGCGCTTTGCTGTAGTACCACCCCTGCCCGTACTGCACGCCGTGGCGGTGTAGCCAGGCGAGTTGCCCTGCGGTTTCGACGCCCTCCGCTACCATCGCCAGCTTCAGCGACTTCGCTATTTCAATGATGTGCGGCGTCACATTTTTATACTCCAGCGCATCCACGAACGATTTATCAATTTTTAGCGTATCGACGTCCAGATCCTGCAGATAGCTCAGGCTGGAATAGCCCGTGCCAAAATCATCAATATAGACAGGGTGGCCCGAACGACGAAATGCGGCGATAGCCGGTGCGCTAATTTTGGGATCGGCAAAGCCGCGCTCGGTGAGCTCCAGGGCGATTTGCCGGGGGTGGATCTGCCACTTGTTCAGGAGCTGACTCAGCAGAGGCGGCAGGATGCCGGAGGTTAAATCGGCAGGGGCGAGGTTAATGGAGATATGCTGATCCGGATAGCGTTGCAGCCAGTGGCCCATATCTTCAAACACCTTTTCGATGACTAACTGCGTCAGCTTCGAGATGAGCCCCGTTTGCTCGGCAAGGGGGACAAAAATATCCGGCGAGAGGCAGCTTCCGTCTGGCTGTGGCCAGCGCGTCAGCGCCTCAGCGCCCACAATTTTTCCGCTACAGAGCGCCACGATGGGTTGATAGTGCACCACAAAATCCCGGCTGTTAATGGCGTCAAGCAGGCGATTGCGCGGCGACTGGATACGCCGCAGGATCCGCAGGACAAACAGTGCGGCGAGCAGGCTTATCAACATGCCGAACGGTAACCAGAAAAGAAGCTGCCGGTGCCAGGTTTCAGCCAGCGGTTTGAGCGTTGCCCATGCAACGACGGTAAACCCAAGCTCAGGTACAGACTTCATGACGTACATTGAACCGTTGTACTGCACGCTTTTCACACCCCGCTCCTGAACCATGTCGCGGATGTGAGAGTCGAGCTTGCTGCTGCTGGCGAATATGCGGTGCGTTGCGCTTCCTACCAGGGCGGCATCAATCGCTATCTCGCCGAAAGGGATCACGTCCACCAGCGAGGCAGGATCGATCATGACAAGGTAGTGGCCTTTTCCCAGCACCGTCATGTAGCGGTTAAATCCAAGATCGTTTTGCGTGGTCAGCCACGCGCTGTAACCATCTTCGGTAATGCGCATTGGAGGAGGGAAAGGGGATGCATGGCTGGTTTGCTCCAGGGAGGAGCAGAGCGGTCGAAGGTTGTCGATATAAATCACTTCCTGGACATATCGCCACGAGAAAGCGACCCGGCGCATTTCCCGTAATTGCAAGGGGCTACACGGCACTCCCTCAAAGGCCTGCAGGTGATCGAGCGCTTCTTTTGCCTGATCCACAACCCTGTCGGTGCGTACCAGCACGCGGGAGGCATAGTTATCCAGCGCATCGGCAAATTTATCTTCCGCCTGGCGGTGGGCCAGCCAGATGCTCAGGCAAATGGGGACCAGCACAGAAAAGATAAGTACGCCAGTCACCAGACTGACCAGATGTCGGGTTTTCATGCTGTCGTGTCCTTCCTCGTATACCCGTTCCTGGGCATTGAGTTCCCTGCCTGAAGAGAAAGATTTTACCGCGAAATGATATAGTTATAGCACGTGGTTGGCATGGTTTTCATTTTATCTCAGGCATACGAGAAATTATCGTCAGAAGAGAGGGGTTGTTTTTTCAAACTGGCCTGGATATTATTTTGTTATGTTATAACAAAACATAAAGGATTTACGATGAAACCCAATATCCACCCAGCCTATCGCACCGTGGTATTCCACGACACCAGCGCTAATGAATACTTTAAAGTCGGCTCAACCATTAAAACCGACCGCGAAATTGAACTCGACGGTGAGACATATCCGTACATCACCATCGAGGTTTCTTCAAAATCGCACCCGTTTTATACCGGTAAGCAAAAAACGTTCTCCACGGACGGCAGCGCAGCGCGCTTCCGCAAGCGTTTTGGCGGTTTTCTCAATGCGAAGCGGGGCTAACCATGCAGGTACTTAACTCATTACGCAGTGCAAAGCAACGTCACCCGGATTGCCAGATAGTCAAACGCAAGGGACGCTTATACGTGATTTGTAAATCTAATCCGCGCTTTAAGGCGGTTCAGGGACGTAAAAAAAGACGCTAAACGCGCGTTTCTCGCCAGCTTTCCAGGGATCTTTTCTGTTTGCCATCGGCAGTAAAATTGTCGGTGGCAAGCCAGTTTTCAAAGGCGTTAGCCAGCGCCGGCCACTCTTTGTCGAGAATCGAAAACCAGTCGGTATCCCGGTTACGGCCTTTTATGACCAGCGCCTGGCGAAAGCGTCCTTCAAACTGAAAGCCCAGACGCAGCGCCGCTTTACGGGAAGGCTCGTTCAGGCTATTGCACTTCCATTCATAACGCCGGTACCCCAGGGTATCGAATACGTATCGCATCAGCAGATACTGCGCTTCTGTCGACCCTGGCGTGCGGCTTAACAGAGGAGAAAAGTGAACGTGACCCACTTCCACGACCCCGTTTTTAGGATCGATCCGCATCAGGGACAGCGTCCCGACAGGAGACTGGGTCCGGTTGTCCATAACGGTAAAGTGGATGGGATCGGATAACTCACTCACCCTCGCCACCCATTCGGCAAACTCCTCTGCGGTGGCATCGGGTTCACGCAGCAGCCACGTCCAGCTTCGGGTATCTCCGGCCAGGGAGTAGGCTGAGAACAACGCGTGGGCATGCTCCACGCGCAGCGGCTCAAGCCGACAATAGTGACCCTGAAGGACCACCCGGGACGGGTGCTGACGAGGCTGCCAGTCGATAAGGGCTTCGCCTACAGGTTGTCCAAACTCGTTGAATGTATTCATCTTTATTTCCATGACGTTGAAAAGATCTCCAGATTAGTGAATTGCTGGTTCCTTAAAAAGAACCACCAGGCTATGTTTTTCTGGTACCACAAGGAGGGAAGATGAATATACCGGGTGATGAGCTTTACACTTTGCTTCATGCTGCGCTGAAAAAGCGTGGGCAGGAGACGCTTCAGCGCGCGCTCTATCTTGCTTTGCGGGAGGCCATACTGGGCGGAAGGCTTCGGTCCGGCAGCCAGCTGCCCGGTTCGCGAACGCTGGCGCAGCAGATCTCGGTTTCCCGAAACACCGTCAATGCGGCGCTGGACCAGCTCACGCTCGAAGGCTATTTGCTGCGTAACCGTCAGGGTACGCGGGTGGGGCAATTCGCTCATCGTACGATTGCCCGGACATTGCCGGATCCTGACGTCAGTCTGACAAAACGGGTCGCCCTGCTGCCCGCGCCCGTGCCGCGCGACACCCCGGTGATGGCGTTTACGCCGGGAACGCCTGCCATTAACTATTTCCCCTTGCCGCTGTGGCGGCGATTGTACGATCGCGTCCTGCGCGAGGCGGGGAGTGCCCTGTTAGGCTATGGCGACCCGGCCGGCGAGCCGTCGCTGCGCGCCGCGATTGCCCGGCATCTCGCTCTGTCCCGCGGTATCGACTGCGACGCCAGCCAGATTGTGATAACCGAAGGAGCGCTTGAGGGCGTCAACCTCTGCACGATGCTGTTAAGCGAGCCTGGCGATGTCGCCTGGGTAGAAAACCCCGGCTATAGCGGGGCAAAGAGTGCGTTTGTTAAAACCGGCCTGGCAATGACGGGAATACCGGTAGATGACGAGGGAATGTGCTGGGAAGGGTTGAATTCGCCCGCTCCTTCACTGATTTTTACCTCACCTTCGCATCAGTTCCCTTACGGGAGCGTGCTCAGCGCGCGGCGGCGGCTGGCGCTGCTGGAGCTGGCCCGGCAGCACAACGCGTGGATCATTGAAGACGATTACGACAGCGAGTTCCGCTTTGCCGGTGAGCCCGTACCGGCGATGCTGGGAATGGTCAACAATGCGCCCGTTGTGTATCTGGGGACGTTCAGTAAAACGCTATTTCCGTCACTTCGAATGGGGTTTATGGTTTTACCGCCAGCGCTGGCGAAAGCGGCTCGCCCGGCCATCGGCTCGCTGTTGCGCGGGGGGCATCGTGCGGAGCAGCGTACCCTGGCGCTGTTCATTGAAGAAGGTCACTATGCCCGTCATCTTGCCGCCATGCGTCGGCTCTATCGTAAACGCTACCGCCAGCTGCGGGAGGTGCTGAGCGCAGAGCTTCATTCTCCGCACCGTATTCTGGCAGGCGAAGGGGGAATGCATCTGGCGCTGGCGATAGACGGTATTGACGACCAGAAGCTGGTAGAGCAGGCGAGGGCGTTTCAGCTGGCACCCGCTGCGCTGAGCGGGTACTACCTGGAGGCGAAGCAGGGGCAAACCGGTCTGGTTTTAGGTTACGGCAATACCTCTGCTTCTCAGTTTGCGCCGGGGATCCGACGTCTACAGGCGTTAATTACGCAGCAGCAGGGCGGGAAAGGGTAAAGACATCATAGAAAGAGAGTTGACCTTTGGTGGAGACCATTTTCTGCAGCTTCTCTTTTTGCCCGGCTTCAACCGCCGGAGAGTGCATGATGTTTTCGATCAGCTCCTCTGGCACGTAACGCGTGTTGTACCATTCGCCGTTATAGCAGACCCGGAAATCGAGCACGTCGATATCTTCGTAACGGTAGCGCGGATTCACGTCGAAAAAGAAAAAGGCGTTAAAGACGACAAACAGTACAACCAGCAGCCAGACGGAGTCCACCAGCGTTTCGGACTTCAGCATCACAATCAGCGTCGCCAGCCAGGCGGCATACATGGCGACAAACAGTCCAGGATGTTTGCGAATAAAGCTAATGCTAAAGCGCGGGCGATTGTCGCGCTTTTCGCGGAGGTTAAGATCGTCGATGGTGGCGGTAAGCAGGCGCTGTATCTCGGTCATTTTTTGCCTTCATAAGAGTTGACAATACAGGGGGTCTGCCAATTTTAGGGGAGCCATCAGGCTGAAAAAAGTAACAGTCTGGCGCTAAAAGACTATAACAGTTGACTCCCCGCAACCTCACAGCGTTTTGATGATTTTTGCCGGGTTGCCGCCAACGACGACGTTAGCCGGGACGTCTTTCGTCACGACGGCCCCGGAGGCTACCACCGCATTATCACCAATGGTGACGCCAGGGTTAATGACAGCCCGGCCGCCAATCCAGACGTTATTGCCAATATTGACGGGTTTTCCAAACTCCACGCCGCTGTTTCGTTCTTCCGCGTCCAGGGGGTGGGTAGCCGTATAAATATGAACACCCGGCGCGAGCATGCAGTTATCGCCAATATGCACAGGGCAGACATCCAGCATCACGCAGTCGAAGTTAGCGTAAAAGTTTTTGCCCAGATAAATGTTATATCCGTAGTCGCAGCGGAAGCTCGGCTCAATATAAGCGCCTGCGCTTTGTCCCAGAAGTTCCGCCAGAATGTTCTGGCGTTCTGTTTTTTCATCAGGCGCGGTGTGGTTATAGCGGTAAACCAGATGGCGGGCCCGCAGTCGGTCAGCCCGTAACGTCTCATCGCCGGGGCGGTAATGTTCACCGGCAATCATTTTCTGTTTTTCTAAGCTCATAGGAAACCTCTCTGGATGTTATTACCGAAGGGTAATCGGAACAGGCCAGAAGGGGAACGTTCCCGAAAAGCCGATGTGACTGACGTCACAACATTGCTGCTGATGAACACGTTTTACACGGAGACCTGGCTTACGCACAGGGAGCATAACGGGACAGGTAAATACTCAGAACGAGGCGTAGAACTCTACAGACACCCTTCAAAGATTAACGGACAAATTTCCACACAGAAGTAGGGATTTTGTCATACAGTTTATTCATTGTCAGTTCAGCAAGACGATGGTCAGCGGCTGAATAAAATACCGCCAGTTCATTATCAGAAAGCTCGTATTTATTCTTTTCAATGACGCGCTCAAGCGTGTCAATTGACTGACAACGTCGTAAGCGCATCAAATAATCGATTTTTGTGAGTGGTTTATCAGACATAAATTCACCTTAGTAATTGTAATAATTTTAACAGGAAAGACTAACCGGGTTAGCTCTGCTCACGTTGACGAAACAGCGGAATAGCCGGTTTCCCGATTTACGCCATTTTTGCAAATCCTGGGCGTTAATGCCGTAACTGCTGAACAACATAAAGGTGTCGTCCAGGTATTCATCAATTTGCTCAATGAGCTTATTATCTTCATTGTACTTAATTTTATAATTAAGTGCGAAGGTTGCGATATGCTCTATCAGCTCATTCAACTGTAAATTGATAGCAGAAGTTGGATCGTTTACCCAGCCATGGTTGCTTTCATCAAGGTTGGCAAGGCAGTCATGGTACAAGGATTCGCAGAGAAATTTCAACTGCGCGATATCATGCCTTTTTGGCGAGTACTCGTCCATAGCGCATCCCCTTCTGAGTGATTTCTTACTCACCGAACATCATTGTCGGGATGGATACAACTGACTTAGCTACATGAGTGCTGTGTTCCTGATAACCTAACTATAAGCCACTCCTTCCTGGATTTCACCGCGCTATTACGAAAAATTACAAATAAAAACCGCAGGCTGGGAGCATGCACGCAAATGGTCACCCTGGACTCAACGTTTTTATCCAAATTAACGACGGGGTTTTATCCCTTCCTTACGTTTCATCGGCTTAGCAAAAATGATGAGAAAAGTTCAGATTCAGACTTATCTTTGTAAGAACTTCTTATTAGGAATATTCCTAATACCTTAAGCGGGGAAATGAAATTAAAAAAATCCTGAATTCACCGATTAAGGTATCAGTTAATTATGATATGTCTATTTAAGATGGCAGAAAATAAATAGAGCCACAATAAGCGTAATTTATGATTTTTTCTGAAAATGAAAAAGGCCGCTAATGCGGCCTTTTTATCATGTGGAACCGGTATCAGTGAGGTTATACCGAATGACTGTGTTCAACATCTTCATTCTTGCGGCTAAAGCGGCGGCGAACCACCACGAAGAACACCGGTACGAAGAAGATAGCCAGTACGGTCGCGGTAACCATACCGCCCATTACGCCTGTACCTACCGCGTTCTGCGCGCCGGAGCCCGCACCGGAGCTGATAACCAGCGGCATTACGCCGAGGATGAACGCCAGAGAGGTCATCAGGATTGGACGCAGACGCATACGCACCGCTTCAAGCGTCGCCTCGATAAGCCCTTTGCCTTCTTTCTCCATCAGATCTTTGGCGAATTCAACGATAAGTATCGCGTTCTTCGCCGACAAGCCAATGGTTGTCAGCAGGCCTACCTGGAAGTACACATCGTTGGTCAATCCGCGGAACGTTGCGGCAAGCAGCGCACCGATAACCCCGAGCGGAACCACCAGCATAACGGAGAACGGAATTGACCAGCTCTCGTACAGTGCCGCCAGACACAGGAAGACCACAATCAGTGAAATGGCGTACAGGGCAGGGGCCTGGTTACCGGACAGACGTTCCTGATAGGACATACCGGTCCAGTCATAGCCGATACCCGCAGGCAGTTTGCTTGCCAGCTCTTCCATCAGGTTCATGGCTTCACCGGTGCTTCGGCCCGGCGCGGCCTGACCCAGGATTTCCATCGACGGCAGACCGTTGTAACGTTCCAGACGCGGTGAACCGTATTCCCAGCGCGACGTCGAGAAGGCTGAGAACGGCACCATCTGGCCATTGCTGCCGCGAACGTACCAGTTGTTAATATCGTTCGGCAGCATACGGTACTGCGCCTCTGACATCACGTACACTTTCTTCACACGACCGCGGTCGATGAAGTCGTTAACGTAGCTACCGCCCCAGGCTGCGCCCAGCGTGGTATTGATGTCACTGATGGATACGCCCAGCGCCTGCGCTTTCTCCTGGTCGATATCGATCTTGTACTGCGGCGTATCTTCCAGGCCGTTTGGACGTACGCCAACCAGCAGGTCAGGGTGTTTAGCCACTTCGCCGAACAGCTGGTTACGCGCCTGCGTCAGTTTCTCGTGACCCAGACCGCCCTGGTCGATCAGCTGGAAGTCGAAACCGGTTGCCGTACCCAGTTCAACAATCGCTGGCAGGTTAAAGGCGAAGACCATCGCATCTTTAATCTGCGAGAAGGTTCCCATTGCACGGCCGGTGATGGCTTCAACCTTGTTCTTTTCGCCTGGACGTTCAGACCAGTCTTTCAGAGAAACGAAGGCAATACCGGTGTTCTGACCACGACCCGCAAAGCCAAAGCCGTTAACCGCAAACACGGACTCAACGTTGTCTTTCTCTTTGGTGAGATAGTAGTCCGTCACTTCATCCAGCACTTTCTGGGTACGCTCTTGCGAGGCACCCGCTGGAAGCTGTGCCATCGTCAGGAACACGCCCTGGTCTTCATCTGGCAGGAACGAGCTTGGCAGACGAACGAACAGGAAGGCCATGCCCACCACGATGATGATATAGAGCAGCAGGTAACGACCGGTGCTGCGCAGGATGTTACCCACGCTGTCGGTGTAGTGATGCGTGCTCTTATCGAACATGCGGTTAAACCAGCCGAAGAAGCCTTTATGCTCGCCGTGACCGCCTTTCTGAATCGGCTTCAGCATGGTGGCACACAGCGCAGGCGTCAGGATCAACGCCACCAGCACCGACAGCGCCATCGCGGAAACGATGGTAATGGAGAACTGGCGGTAAATCGCACCGGTAGAGCCCCCGAAGAAGGCCATCGGGATAAATACCGCAGACAGCACCATCGCGATACCGACCAGCGCGCCCTGGATTTGACCCATTGATTTACGGGTCGCTTCCTTCGGCGGCAAACCTTCCTCCGCCATTACGCGTTCGACGTTCTCGACCACGACGATGGCGTCATCCACCAGCAGGCCGATGGCGAGCACCATCCCGAACATCGTCAGGGTGTTTATCGAGTAGCCAAATATCGACAGGATCGCAAAGGTCCCGAGCAATACCACCGGCACGGCAATCGTTGGGATAAGCGTCGCGCGGAAGTTTTGCAGGAACAGGTACATCACCAGGAATACCAGGATGATCGCCTCAACCAGCGTCTTAACCACTTCATGAATCGAGATTTTCACGAACGGCGTGGTGTCGTACGGGTAAACGATTTTCAGACCTGACGGGAAGAACGGTTCCATCTTCTTCAGCTCTGCGCGGATCGCCGTGGCGGTGTCCAGGGCGTTAGCGCCTGTCGCCAGTTTGATACCCAGACCGGAAGCCGGTTTACCGTTAAACTTCGCGATGATGTCGTAGTTCTCACCGCCCAGCTCAACTTTCGCCACGTCGCGCAGGCGAACCTGCGAACCGTCCTGATTCACTTTCAGCAGAATTTTGCTGAACTCATCGGCAGAGGTCAGACGGGTCTGCGCGATGATCGAGGCGTTAAGCTGCTGGCCTTTCACCGGTGGTGTACCGCCTAACTGACCGGCCGCTACCTGGGCGTTCTGCGCTTTAATCGCGCTGATCACGTCAACCGGCGTCAGCTGGAAGTTGTTCAGCTTGTTCGGATCCATCCAGATACGCATCGCGTACTGGGAACCGAACAGCTGCACGTCGCCCACACCGGAAGTACGGCTAATAGCGTCCTTCATGTTGGCGCCCACGTAGTCGGAAATATCCTCCTGCGTCATGGTGCCGTTAGTGTTGATAACGCCGACAACCATCAGGAAGCTGCTGGACGATTTCTCGACGCTCACACCCTGCTGTTGTACTTCCTGCGGCAGCAAAGGCATCGCCAGCTGCAGTTTGTTCTGCACCTGAACCTGCGCAATGTCAGCATCCGTACCTGACTGGAAGGTCAGGGTGATCTGCACCGTACCGGTGGAGTCACTGTTTGAGGACATGTACATCAGGTTATCGATACCGTTCATGTTCTGTTCGATAACCTGGGTGACGGTGTCCTGCACCGTTTTCGCATCAGCCCCCGGGTAGGTTGCGGAAATTGTCACCGCCGGTGGCGCAATCGTTGGATATTGCGCAACAGGCAGCTTCAGGATCGCAAGTCCCCCGGCCAGCATGATGATTATGGCGATCACCCACGCAAATATGGGGCGATCGATAAAGAAATTAGGCATGTCTTAACGGCTCCTGTTTAAGTTAAGACTTGGTTTGTTCTGACTGGCCAGCGGCCGAAGCTTGTTGTTTATCGTCAGATTTCACTTCCTGTGCTTTAACCTGCGCGCCAGGACGAACTTTTTGCAAACCAGTAACAATCACGCGATCGCCATCTTTCAGACCTTCCGTCACCAGCCATTTATCGCCAATCGCCTGGGTGGCGGTGATATTGCGCGTTTCGACTTTGTCATCAGCCCCAACAACCAGCGCGCTCGCATCGCCGCGTGGCGTACGGGTCACACCCTGCTGTGGAACCAGAAGTGCGGTTGGATTCGTTCCTTCTTCCAGACGCGCGCGAACGAACATACCTGGCAGCAGATTCTTGTCAGGGTTCGGGAAAATCGCACGTAAGGTGATGGAACCGGTGGTCTGGTCGACCGTCACGTCAGAGAATTCCAGGGTACCTTCCTGCGGGAACTTGATACCGTCATTGGTAATCAGCTCCACTTTGGCTTTGCCGTTTTCCTGTTTCAGGGTGCCGTTAGCCAGCTCCTGTTTCAGGCGCAGGAAATCGTTGCTGGACTGCGTCACGTCAACGTAGATCGGATCAAGCTGCTGCACGGTTGCCAGCGCATTGGTCTGACCGTTCTGCACCAGCGCCCCTTCCGTGACGGAAGATTTACCAATACGACCGCTGATAGGAGAGGTCACTTTGGTATAGGCCAGGTTAATACGCGCGGTTTCGACGGCCGCTTTGGCTGCCACCACGGCCGCGTTAGCCTGCTGTGCGTCTGCCAGGGCGGTATCGTAATCCTGTTGGCTGATGTACTTGGTACCGAGCAGCTTTTGGTAGCGGTTCAACGTCAGCTGAGCAATTTTGGCCGCGGCTTGTGCTTTCGCCAGGTCACCTTTCGCACTTTCATAAGAGGCCTGATAGGTTGCTGGATCAATCTGATACAGAGACTCACCGGCTTTCACATCACCACCTTCGGTGAAGTTACGCTTCAGGATAATGCCGCTAACCTGAGGACGCACTTCCGCAATGCGGTAAGCATTGGTACGGCCTGGTAATTCGGTGGTGATTTGTAGAGGTTCAGATTTGAGCGTAACGACGCCTACTTCTGGCGCCTGCTGAGCTCCTTGTTGAGCTGGTTTGTCGTCACATCCTGTTAGCGCTAAGCTGCCTGAGAGCATCAGAACGACCGCCAGAGGCGTTAACCCTCTGTTTTTGTTCATATGTAAACCTCGAGTGTCCGATTTCAAATTGATCAAGGGTCCTGAGTCTAAAAACCCATTGCTGCGTTTATATTATCGTCATGCTATGGTACATACATTCACAAATGTATGTAAATCTGACTCCTGTAAATTCACCCACCTATGGCACGAAAAACTAAACAACAAGCGCTGGAAACCCGACAACATATTCTGGATGTGGCAATACGTTTGTTCTCGCAGCAGGGTGTTTCATCCACCTCGCTGGCGCAGATTGCTCAGGCTGCCGGTGTGACGCGAGGAGCGATTTACTGGCATTTTAAAGATAAGTCAGATCTGTTCAGTGAAATCTGGGAGCTTTCAGAGTCCAGCATTAGCGATCTCGAGAGTGAGTATCGGGCAAAATTCCCTGACGATCCACTCTCAGTATTGAGAGAAATATTAGTATATATCCTTGAAGCAACGGTAGTTGAAGAACGTCGCAGATTAATGATGGAGATTATTTTTCATAAATGCGAGTTCGTGGGCGAGATGGCGGTGGTGCAGCAGGCGCAACGCAGCCTTAGCCTGGAGAGCTATGATCGTATTGAACAGAACCTGAACCTGTGTATGCAGGCAAAACTATTACCGGCCAATCTCTTGACCCGACGGGCGGCAATCCTGATGCGCAGCTACATTTCAGGTCTGATGGAAAACTGGCTTTTCGCGCCGCAATCCTTTGACCTCAAAGAGGAAGCCCGCAGCTACGTGGCGATTTTACTGGAAATGCTACAGCTCTGCCCCACGCTGCGCAGCGACGCGCCTTCGCTAACGGCCTGATCCCTTTCCAGGATTTATCTCAGAGGATAACGTTCGCGCTATTCTGCTTTCAGCGAGCGTGATATTCTTCACGCCGGACTATTTTCGGTCATCTTCTGACATCATTCACAACTATGCTGCCCATCAATCGCTCGCAACATCCTGTTTTTGCATTGCTCTTTGCGATGCTGTTTTTCTTCGCCACGGCGCCGCTGACCTGGGCCCGCGCCGATAACAGCAATGATATTCCCTCGCGCAGTGAAATTCAGTCGCAGCTCGACACGCTGAACAAACAAAAAGAGCTTTCTCCTCAGGATAAGCTCATCCAGCAGGATCTGACGGAAACGCTGGAAACGCTGGATAAAATTGAACGCGTCAAAGCAGAAACCGTCCAGCTTCGTCAGAAGGTGGCGCAGGCGCCTGAAAACATGCGTAAGGCCACCGACGCGCTGAATGCCCTCAGCGATGTGGATAACGACGACGAGACGCGCAAGACGCTCTCGACGCTCTCTTTACGCCAGCTGGAGTCCCGCGTCGCGCAACTGCTCGACGACCTGCAAACCGCGCAGTCGGATCTCGCAACCTATAACAGCCAGCTTGTCTCCCTGCAGACCCAGCCCGAGCGCGTGCAAAACGCGATGTACGCCGCGTCTCAGCAGCTGCAGCAAATCCGCAACCGTCTGAACGGCACGACGGTAGGTGAAGGCACGCTGCGCCCGACGCAGCAAACCCTGCTGCTGGTACAGCAGACCTTGCTCAATGCGCAAATCGAACAGCAGCGTAAAAGCCTTGAAGGGAATACGGTGCTGCAGGACACGCTTCAGAAACAGCGTGATTACGTCACCGCGAACATTAATCGCCTGGAACACCAGCTTCAGCTGTTGCAGGAGGCGGTAAACAGCAAACGCCTGACCCTGACGGAAAAAACCGCCCAGGAGGCCGTATCGCCTGACGAAACCGCCCGCATTCAGGCGAATCCGCTGGTGAAACAGGAGCTCGAGGCCAACCACCAGCTTAGCCAGCGCCTGATACTGGCGACGGAAAACGGTAACTCGCTGGTTCAGCAAAATATCAAAGTGAAGAACTGGCTGGATCGCGCGCTGCAGGCTGAGCGCAACATCAAAGAGCAGATTGCGGTCCTGAAGGGCAGCCTCCTGCTGTCGCGTATTCTCTACCAGCAGCAGCAGACGCTCCCGTCCGCCGATGAGCTGGAAGACATGACCAACCGCATTGCGGATTTACGTCTGGAACAGTTTGACGTCAACCAGCAGCGCGATGCCCTTTTCCAGAGCGATGCCTTTGTCGCCAAAATTGAAGAGGGGCATTCCAGCGACGTGAACCCGGAAGTGCACGACGCGCTGCTCCAGGTCGTCGATATGCGTCGCGAGCTGCTGGACCAGCTCAACAAACAGCTGGGCAACCAGCTGATGATGGCCATTAACCTGCAAATCAACCAGCAGCAGCTGGTGAGCGTCTCGAAAAGTCTGCAGGAGATCCTGACCCAGCAGATTTTCTGGGTGAACAGCAACAAACCGATGGACTGGGACTGGATTAAATCCTTCCCGGAGACGCTGAAAACGCAGATTAAGAGCATGAAGATCACCGTAAACTGGGAGAAAGCCTGGCCTGCGGTAATGATTGCTTTCCTGGCCGGTTTACCGCTGCTGCTGATTGCCGGCCTGATCCGCTGGCGTCTGGGCTGGCTGAAAAAATATCAGGCGAAGCTGGCCTCCGAAGTGGGGCAGCTGCGCAACGATAGCCAGCTCCATACGCCAAAAGCGATTCTCATCGATCTCATCCGCGCCCTGCCGGTGTGTCTGATTATTCTGGCTGTGGGCCTGATTCTGCTCACCATGCAGCTCAACGTCAGCGATCTGCTGTGGGCGTTCAGTAAAAAACTGGCGCTGTTCTGGCTGGTCTTTGGCGTGTGCTGGAAGGTGCTGGAAAAGGACGGCGTGGCGGTGCGTCATTTCAACATGCCAGCGCAGCTGACTAGCCACTGGCGTCGTCAGATTGTGCGCATCAGCCTGGCGCTCCTGCCGCTGCACTTCTGGTCGGTTGTCTCTGAACTTTCTCCGCTGCACCTGATGGATGACGTGCTGGGCCAGCTGGTCATTCTGCTGAACCTGCTGCTGATTGCGATCCTGATGTGGCCGATGTGCCGCGACAGCTGGCGTGATAAAGAGTCCCACAATATTCGCCTGGCCACCGTGACGGTGCTGGCGATCATTCCGCTGGCGCTGATGGTGCTGACGGCAACGGGCTACTTCTATACCACGCTGCGCCTGTCCGGGCGCTGGATTGAAACGGTCTATCTGGTGATCGTCTGGAACCTGCTCTATCAGACCGTGCTGCGCGGCCTGAGCGTGGCGGCTCGCCGCATTGCCTATCGCCGTGCTATCGCGCGTCGTCAGCATCAGGTGAAAGAGGGGGCCGAAGGCGCGGAGCCGCAGGAAGAGCCGACCATCGCCCTGGAGCAGGTTAACCAGCAGACGCTGCGCATCACCATGCTGGTGATGATCGCCCTGTTTGCGGTGATGTTCTGGGCCATCTGGTCCGATCTTATTACCGTTTTCGCCTATCTCGACAGTATTACCCTCTGGCAATACAACGGTACCGAAGCGGGCGCGGCGGTCATGAAAAGCGTGACCATGGGCAGCCTGCTGTTTGCGCTGGTGTCGTCGGTGGTGGCCTGGGCGTTGATTCGCAACCTGCCTGGCCTGCTGGAAGTGCTGCTCCTGTCACGTCTGAATCTTCGCCAGGGGGCATCCTACGCCATTACCACGATCCTCAACTACGTGATCATTATTGTTGGGGCGATGACGGTCTTCGGCTCGCTTGGCGTCTCGTGGGATAAACTGCAGTGGCTGGCGGCCGCCCTCTCGGTCGGTCTTGGTTTTGGCCTGCAGGAGATCTTCGGTAACTTCGTGTCCGGCCTGATCATCCTGTTCGAACGTCCGGTACGAATCGGCGATACCGTCACCATCGGCACCTTCTCCGGTACGGTCAGCAAGATCCGTATTCGTGCCACCACCATCACCGACTTCGATCGCAAAGAGGTGATCATCCCGAACAAAGCGTTCGTGACCGAGCGCCTAATCAACTGGTCGCTCTCGGATACGGTAACGCGCGTGGTGATCCGCCTGGGCGTAGCCTATGGATCGGATCTGGAGAAGGTGAAAGAGGTGCTGCTCAAGGCGGCGTCAGAACATCCGAAAGTGATGCACGATCCGGCTCCGGCGGTCTTCTTCACCACCTTTGGGCCGAGCACGCTGGATCACGAGCTGCGTTTATACGTGCGCGAGCTGCGCGACCGCAGCTACACGGTGGATGAACTCAACCGCTCTATCGATCGTCTGTGTCGTGAAAACGATATTAATATCGCTTTCAACCAGCTCGAGGTTCACCTGCGCAACGAGAAAGGTGATGAGCATACGGAAGTGAAGCGCGACATTAAGGGTGACGATCCTACACCTGCTTAATCTATTTTCTCTCAGCCCTCAGGGGCGAGGGAACGATTTTCCCCCTCTCCCTCAGGGAGAGGGCTGGGGTGAGGGTAATTTACCTTCAAAATCCCGCCGCACAATCTCCAGCGCCTTGAGTACCGTCTCGGCGGGGATCTCATGATTCTCGAGAAGCATAATCAAATCGACGGCCAGCTTGACCTCATCGGGTGCATTTTCCAGTGACATGGGTGTGGCTCCTGTTAACGGGTCAAACGTTCGATGACGCGCTCAATTTCATCCCGCGCCTGACGGCAGCGGACGATACGTCCTTCCAGCGCGCTAATCTCGCGCATCAATAGCTGCTGCTCTTCCAGCGTCTCGCTGTTGTTTAGCCGCGTCTCGCGCTCGCGCTTCATCTCAAAGAGCCGGCGCTCAAACTCCTGGTTCTCCAGCCGCTTGCGCTGCCATTTACCGAGCCCCGGCGAGGCGCTGTCCCAGGCGCGCAGCGGCCAGGCGGCGATTTCGCGATGCAGAGCGGTGATCTGCTCTGTGAGATGCTCCGCAAGCCACGCCACCTGTTCCTGCTGTTCATTTTCAACCGCATGGCGAAGCTCGTCGAGGTTGGTCTGCGCTTCCGCCAGGTAATCCTGAATGACGGTGCTGCGGGTACGAAATAGCTGCCGGTCAAAGCGCGGTTTCAGCGTGGCGTGGCCCATCAGCGGTGTGGCCTGCTCCCGCAGAGCAATCAGCTGATTTTGCAGCCTCTCAAGAAGCAGTGCTGTTTTCAAGGCGCTCTCCAGTGGTAAAGTAGCCGTTCAGTTTGATAACGATTCGCATTATGAAGCGTACTATTTTAATCATCATTGGCTGGCTCGCGGTAGTGCTTGGCACGCTGGGTGTGTTTTTACCCTTGCTGCCGACCACCCCGTTTATCCTGCTGGCGGCCTGGTGCTTCGCCCGCTCGTCGCCGCGTTTTCACCACTGGCTGCTCTATCGCTCGTGGTTTGGCGGCTATCTGCGGCACTGGCAAAAACACCGGGCCATGCCGCCAGGCGCGAAGCCGCGCGCGATCGCGGTGATCTTCATCACCTTCGCTATTTCATTATGGCTGGTGAAAATGATGTGGGTACGTATTCTGCTGCTGGCGATCCTCTCCTGCCTGCTTTTCTTCATGTGGCGGATCCCCGTGGTTGATGAAAAGCAACAAAAGCACTGAAGCCTCATCATGGCTGTTGCAATTATCACGCGCAGCCAGTAAATTCGACCGTTTTCGAGCACAGGTGCGCCTGGTCAAAGGTTAAACAATTGTTGCCTTGGCCGACTCGTTGCGCGCTGTGAGTAACACTGTTTCATTTAGGCAAAACCGATGACCGCAACTGCACAGCAGCTTGAATATCTGAAAAACAGCATCAAAAGCATCCAGGACTATCCAAAGCCTGGCATTCTTTTCCGTGATGTCACCAGCTTGCTGGAAGACCCGAAAGCGTACGCGCTCAGCATTGAACTGCTGGTCGAGCGTTATAAAAACGCCGGGATCACCAAAGTAGTAGGTACCGAAGCCCGTGGCTTCCTGTTTGGCGCACCGGTTGCGCTGGCAATGGGCGTGGGTTTTGTGCCGGTGCGTAAGCCGCGCAAACTGCCGCGTGAAACCATCGCAGAAAGTTACGAACTGGAGTACGGCACCGATCAGCTTGAGATCCACGTTGACGCGATCAAGCCTGGCGACAAAGTGCTGGTGGTGGACGATCTGCTGGCGACCGGCGGCACCATTGAAGCGACCGTAAAGCTGATCCGCCGTCTGGGTGGGGAAGTGACCGACGCGGCCTTCATCATCAACCTGTTCGATCTCGGCGGTGAACAGCGCCTGGAAAAACAGGGCATCACCAGCTACAGCCTGGTGCCTTTCCCGGGTCATTAATCCCGGTTTTCACAACCTCGCTCAATGGGTGAGGTTGTGATAGCATTCCCCTCCATAAATTCACCTTCCAGCGTTGCAGAGCCTGCCCATGAGTTATCAGGTGTTAGCCCGTAAATGGCGACCACAAACCTTTGCTGACGTTGTCGGTCAGGAACATGTGCTGACGGCCCTGGCGAACGGCTTGTCGCTAGGTCGCATCCATCACGCCTATCTTTTCTCCGGCACCCGCGGCGTCGGTAAGACCTCTATTGCCCGTTTGCTGGCAAAAGGTCTCAACTGCGAAACCGGGATCACCGCCACGCCGTGCGGCGTGTGTGATAACTGCCGGGAGATCGAGCAGGGGCGTTTTGTCGATCTGATCGAGATCGACGCCGCCTCGCGCACCAAAGTGGAAGATACGCGCGATCTGCTCGATAACGTGCAGTACGCCCCGGCGCGCGGCCGCTTCAAGGTCTACCTGATCGATGAAGTGCACATGCTGTCGCGCCACAGCTTTAACGCCCTGCTGAAAACGCTGGAAGAGCCGCCTGCGCACGTGAAGTTCCTGCTGGCGACCACCGATCCGCAAAAGCTGCCGGTCACGATTTTGTCGCGCTGCCTGCAGTTCCACCTGAAGGCGCTGGACGTTGAGCAGATCCGCGCGCAGCTTGAGCACATTCTTGATGAAGAGAAAATTGTCCACGAACCGCGCGCCCTGCAGCTGCTGGCCCGCGCGGCGGACGGTAGCCTGCGTGATGCGCTCAGCCTGACCGACCAGGCGATTGCCAGCGGTGACGGCAAGCTCTCCACCGAGGCGGTCAGCACCATGCTCGGCACGCTGGATGACGATCAGGCGCTGTCGCTTATCGAGGCGATGATCGCCGCCAACGGCGAACGCGTGATGTCGCAGGTGAACGCGGCCGCTGCCCGGGGTATCGAATGGGAAGGACTGCTGGTTGAGATGCTCAGTCTGCTGCACCGCGTGGCGATGCTGCAGCTTTCTCCGTCCGCCATCGGTGCGGATATGGCCGCCATTGAACAGCGGATGCGTGAACTTGCCCGCACCGTGCCGCCTGCTGACGTGCAGCTGTACTATCAGACGCTGCTGATTGGCCGCAAAGAGTTACCTTTCGCGCCGGATCCACGAATGGGCGTTGAAATGACGCTGCTGCGCGCGCTGGCGTTCCACCCGCGCATGCCATTGCCGGAGCCGGAAGCGCCGCGGCAGTCTTTCGCGCCGGTCGCCCCTACGGCGGTGATGTCGCCGCAGCAGGTGCCACCGCAGCAGACACCGCCGCCACAGCAGAACGTTCCGCTGTCGGATGCCACCAGTTCGGTGCTTGCCGCACGCAGCCAGCTGCAGCGTGCGCAGGGAGTAACCAAACCAAAAAAGAGTGAACCGGCAGCGCCAGGAAGAGCGCGGCCGGTGAACAACGCCGCGCTTGAACGACTGGCCTCGGTAACGGAGCGCGTACAGTCGCGTCCTGCACCGTCCGCGCTCGAGCAGAAAGCCCCGGTGAAAGAAGAGGCTTACCGCTGGAAGGCAACCACCATCACCGAAGAGGTGAAGGAAGAGGTCGCCACGCCGAAAGCGCTGAAAAAGGCGCTGGAGCATGAGAAAACGCCGGAGCTTTCCGCGAAGCTTGCCGAAGAGTCCATTGCGCGCGACGCCTGGGCCGCCGAGGTCAGCAAACTCCAGCTGCCGAAGCTGGTCGAGCAGGTCGCGCTGAATGCCTGGAAAGAGCAGGACGGCAATCAGGTGCGTTTGCACCTGCGTCCGGGCCAGCGGCACCTCAATTCCCCTGGCGCGCAAAAGGCGCTGGCCGAGGCGCTCACCGCATTACAGGGTGCGCCGGTTGAATTGACTATCATTGAAGATGATAATCCGGCAGTGAAAACGCCGCTCGAGTGGCGCCAGGCCATTTATGAAGAAAAGCTCGCGCAGGCGCGCGAGGCGATTATTGCGGATAACAACATTCAGACCCTGCGCCGGTTCTTCGACGCCGATCTGGATGAAGAGAGTATTCGCCCCATTTGATCGTGAGTCTGACTTACGGTTGTAATCCTTAAACGTGAAAGAAGAGAGAAGCCTATGTTTGGTGGAAAAGGCGGTCTGGGTGGCCTGATGAAGCAGGCTCAGCAGATGCAGGAAAAAATGCAGAAGATGCAGGAAGAGATCGCTCAGCTGGAAGTCACGGGTGAGTCCGGTGCCGGTCTGGTCAAAGTGACCATCAACGGTGCGCATAACTGCCGTCGCGTGGAAATCGACCCGAGCCTGCTCGAAGACGACAAAGAGATGCTGGAAGATCTGGTTGCAGCCGCGTTTAACGATGCCGCTCGCCGTATAGACGAAACTCAGAAAGAGAAAATGGCCTCTGTTTCCAGCGGTATGCAGCTGCCGCCTGGCTTCAAGATGCCATTCTGATGCAAACCAGTCCGCTGCTCACGCAGTTAATGGAAGCACTGCGCTGCCTGCCGGGCGTTGGCCCGAAGTCGGCGCAGCGCATGGCGTTTACGCTATTGCAGCGCGACCGCAGCGGCGGGATGCGCCTGGCGCAGGCTTTAACCCGCGCCATGTCAGAAATTGGTCACTGTGCGGATTGTCGCACCTTTACCGAGCAGGACGTGTGTAACATCTGTACGAACCCGCGTCGTCAGGAAAACGGTCAGATTTGCGTGGTGGAGAGTCCGGCGGACATCTACGCCATCGAACAAACCGGGCAGTTTTCCGGCCGCTACTTCGTGCTGATGGGGCATCTCTCCCCGCTGGACGGTATTGGCCCGGATGATATCGGTCTTGACCGCCTTGAACAGCGTCTTGAGTCCGAAACCATCAAAGAGGTGATCCTCGCCACCAACCCGACGGTGGAAGGGGAGGCAACCGCCAACTACATCGCCGAACTGTGTTCGCAGTACGGCGTTGACGCCAGCCGCATCGCCCACGGCGTGCCGGTGGGCGGCGAGCTGGAAATGGTCGACGGCACCACGCTGTCGCACTCTCTGGCCGGGCGACACAAGATTATTTTCTGACCAAACGGAGGCTGCGCGCGCGGCCTCCGCTTGAAAATTTCCCCCCTTATCCCCATCTCTCACTCAACGTTTTAAAACCCCATTAAATGGCATTGTTGAGGTCGACATAGATGAAAGGACAAGAAACCCGTGGTTTCCAGTCAGAAGTAAAACAGCTTCTGCACCTGATGATCCATTCCCTGTATTCCAACAAAGAAATTTTCCTGCGTGAGCTGATTTCCAACGCCTCGGACGCGGCGGACAAGCTGCGCTTCCGCGCGCTGTCTAACCCGGACCTGTACGAAGGCGACGGCGAGCTGCGCGTGCGCGTCTCGTTCAATAAAGAGAACCGCACCCTGACCATCGCCGATAACGGCATCGGGATGAACCGCGACGAGGTGATCGACCACCTCGGCACCATCGCCAAATCCGGCACCAAAGCGTTCCTTGAGTCCATGGGCTCTGACCAGGCGAAAGACAGCCAGCTCATTGGTCAGTTCGGCGTCGGTTTCTACTCGGCGTTTATCGTGGCCGACAAAGTTACCGTCCGTACCCGTGCTGCAGGCGACAGCGCCGAGAACGGCGTCCTGTGGGAATCCAAAGGGGAAGGCGAATATACCGTTGATGACATCACCAAAGCGGATCGCGGTACCGAAATCACCCTGCACCTGCGTGAAGGGGAAGATGATTTCCTGAACGACTGGCGCGTGCGCTCCATCATCAGCAAATATTCTGACCACATCGCGCTGCCGGTTGAGATTGAAAAACAGGAAGAGAAAGACGGTGAAACCGTGGTTTCCTGGGAGAAGATCAACAAGGCGCAGGCGCTGTGGACGCGCAATAAGTCTGAAATTAAAGACGACGAATACAACGAGTTCTACAAGCACATCGCCCACGACTTTACCGACCCGCTGACCTGGAGCCACAACCGCGTGGAAGGTAAGCAGGAGTACACCAGCCTGCTGTACATCCCGGCACAGGCACCGTGGGACATGTGGAACCGCGATCACAAGCACGGCCTGAAGCTGTACGTGCAGCGCGTGTTCATCATGGACGACGCCGAGCAGTTCATGCCGAACTACCTGCGCTTTGTGCGCGGTCTGATAGATTCTAACGATCTGCCGCTGAACGTCTCCCGTGAGATCCTGCAGGACAGCACCGTCACCCGTAACCTGCGCAACGCCCTGACCAAACGTGCGCTGCAGATGCTGGAAAAACTGGCGAAAGACGATGCGGAAAAATATCAGACCTTCTGGAAACAGTTCGGCCTGGTGCTGAAAGAAGGCCCGGCAGAAGACACCGCGAACGTTGAAACCATCGCCAAACTGCTGCGCTTCGCCTCTACGCACACCGACTCCTCCGCGCAGACCGTGTCGCTGGAAGAGTACGTCTCCCGCATGAAAGAAGGGCAGGAGAAGATCTACTACATCACCGCCGACAGCTACGCGGCGGCGAAGAGCAGCCCGCACCTGGAGCTGCTGCGTAAGAAAGGCATCGAAGTGCTGCTGCTTTCTGACCGCATCGACGAGTGGATGATGAACTACCTGACCGAGTTCGACGGTAAGGCGTTCCAGTCCGTTGCCAAAGCCGACGAGTCTATCGACAAGCTGGCGGATGAAGTGGATGAGAACGCGAAAGAAGCCGAGAAGGCGCTGGAGCCGTTCGTTGAGCGCGTGAAAACCCTGCTGGGCGACCGCGTGAAAGAGGTGCGCTTCACTCACCGTCTGACCGATACCCCGGCGATTGTCACCACCGATGCGGACGAAATGAGCACCCAGATGGCGAAACTGTTCGCTGCGGCGGGCCAGGCGATGCCGGAAGTGAAATATATCTTTGAGCTTAATCCGGATCATCCGCTGGTGAAACGCGCGGCGGATACCCAGGACGACGCCCGCTTTGCCGAGTGGGTTGAGCTGCTGCTGGATCAGTCCCTGCTGGCCGAGCGCGGTACGCTGGAAGATCCTAACCTGTTCATTAAACGTGTGAATGCGCTGCTGCTGGCGTAACTGACCACGCCTCCCCTGGTCTTCTCCCTCTCCCGTGGGAGAGGGCCGGGGTGAGGGCTCCATACCTTACTAACCCAAATATTCTCCCCCCGTTAACCGTTTCAGCCTTCCCGCCTTCCTTGAGCGATGCCCGTTCTGGTGGTATTGTTTAGCGCTTTTGAAAAATTGAAACGACTTTTGAGGGGATTTTCGCAATGCGTATTATTCTGCTTGGCGCTCCGGGCGCGGGTAAAGGAACTCAGGCTCAGTTCATCATGGAGAAATACGGTATTCCGCAAATCTCCACCGGTGACATGCTGCGCGCCGCTGTTAAATCTGGCTCCGAGCTGGGTAAACAAGCGAAAGACATCATGGACGCAGGCAAGCTGGTGACCGACGAGCTGGTTATTGCTCTGGTCAAAGAGCGCATTGCGCAGGAAGACTGCCGTAACGGTTTCCTGCTGGACGGCTTCCCACGCACCATTCCTCAGGCTGACGCCATGAAAGAAGCGGGCATCAACGTGGACTACGTTCTGGAGTTCGACGTACCGGACGAGCTGATCGTTGACCGTATCGTTGGCCGTCGCGTACACGCTGCTTCTGGCCGCGTTTACCACATCAAATTTAACCCGCCTAAGGTTGAAGGCAAAGACGACGTGACCGGCGAAGAGCTGACCACCCGTAAAGACGATCAGGAAGAGACCGTGCGTAAACGCCTGGTGGAATACCATCAGATGACCGCGCCGCTGATCGGCTACTACACCAAAGAAGCGCAGGCGGGTAACACCAAATACGCCAAAGTTGACGGCACCAAAGCCGTGGCTGACGTACGTGCAGAGCTGGAAAAAATCCTCGGCTAATCGCGCGCCTCTCACCCGGGCTCCCGGGTGAGAAATATTCTCATCTTACCTATTACAGCAATGGGTTTCGTTTAAACGCATTTCCGCTACAATTGACAACCTATCAAATGGTTAAGAGGCGTGAATGAGTCAGGCGAAAACCGGCATCCTGCTTGCCAATCTGGGCACTCCAGAAGCACCTACATCAGACGCGGTAAAACGCTACCTGCGACAATTTTTAAGCGACACGCGCGTCGTGGATTTCCCGAGACTGCTGTGGTGGCCGCTGCTGCGTGGCGTCATTCTGCCGATTCGTTCTCCGCGCGTCGCCAAACTCTATCAGTCCGTCTGGATGGAAGAGGGCTCGCCGCTGATGGTATACAGCCGTCGCCAGGAAAAAGCGCTGGCCGCCCGCCTGCCGGAGATGCCCGTCGCGCTCGGCATGAGCTACGGAAAACCGTCCCTCGAAAGCGCGGTTGAATCACTGCTGGCGCAGGGCGTGGACCATATCGTCGTGCTGGCGCTTTACCCGCAGTACTCCTGCTCGACGGTGGCCGCCGTCTGGGACGAGCTGGCCCGCATTCTGGCGACCCGCCGCCGCATTCCGGGCGTGACCTTTATTCGCGACTACGCGGATAACGATCTCTACATCAAGGCGCTTGCCAACAGCGCGCGTGCGTCGTTTGAAAAGCACGGCGAGCCGGATCTGCTGCTGCTCTCCTATCACGGTATCCCACAGCGTTTCGCCAATGAAGGGGATGATTATCCGCAGCGCTGCCGCGATACCACGCGCGAGCTGGTCTCCGCCCTTGGCCTGCCGCCGGAGAAGGTGATGATGACCTTCCAGTCGCGCTTCGGCCGCGAGCCGTGGCTGACGCCTTATACCGATGAAACCCTCAAAATGCTGGGCGAGAAGGGCGTGAAGCACATTCAGGTGATGTCGCCGGGCTTCTCGGCTGACTGTCTGGAAACGCTGGAGGAGATCGCGGTGCAAAACCGGGAATTTTTCCTTGAGGCTGGCGGCGAAAAGTACGAGTACATTCCGGCGCTTAACGACTCGCCTGAGCATATCGACATGATGGTCTCGCTGGTAACGAACAGCCGCTGATCGCACTCCGGGTCGGGTTTATGCTAACATTCCCGGCCCATATTCTTCGTACAGTTCAGACCATGAAATTTCCCGGTAAACGCAAATCCAAACACTACTTCCCCGTCGATGCCCGCGACCCGCTCCTGCAGCAAATCCAGCCAGAAAACGAAACCAGCGCGGCATGGGTCGTCGGTATCGATCAGACGCTGGTGGACATTGAAGCGAAAGTGGATGATGCGTTTGTCGCCCGTTACGGTCTGAGCGCCGGTCACTCGCTGGTGATTGAGGACGACGTTGCCGAAGCGCTGTACCAGGAGCTGGTGCGCGAAAACCTGATTACCCATCAGTTCGCCGGTGGCACCATCGGCAATACCATGCATAACTACTCCGTGCTGGCCGACGACCGCTCGGTGCTGCTCGGCGTGATGTGCAGCAATATCGAAATCGGTGGCTATGCCTACCGCTATCTCTGCAACACCTCCAGCCGTACCGATCTGAACTACCTTCAGGGCGTCGACGGGCCTATTGGCCGCTGCTTTACGCTGATTAGCGATTCCGGCGAGCGTACTTTTGCCATCAGCCCGGGCCATATGAACAAGCTGCGCGCCGAGAGTATTCCGGAAGAGGTGATTGCGGGCGCCTCGGCGCTGGTGCTGACCTCCTACCTGGTGCGCTGTAAGCCGGGCGAGCCGATGCCGGAAGCGACCATGAAAGCGATCGAGTACGCGAAGAAATACAACGTGCCGGTCGTTCTGACGCTGGGCACAAAATTCGTTATCGCCGATAACCCGGAGTGGTGGCAGGCCTTCCTGAAAGAGCACGTCTCGATTCTGGCGATGAACGAAGAAGAGGCCGAAGCGCTGACCGGCGAAAGCGATCCGCTGCTGGCGTCTGACAAAGCGCTGGACTGGGTGGATCTGGTGCTCTGCACCGCCGGCCCGGTGGGGCTGTACATGGCGGGCTTCACGGAAGAAGAGAGCAAGCGCAAAACCCAGCATCCGCTGCTGCCCGGTGCGATTGCCGAGTTCAACCAGTACGAGTTCAGCCGCGGCATGCGCTACAAAGATTGCGTGAATCCGCTGCGAATCTACTCTCATATCGCGCCGTATATGGGCGGGCCGGAGAAGATCATGAACACCAACGGTGCGGGCGACGGCGCGCTGGCCGCGCTGCTGCACGACATCACCGCTAATGCCTACCATAAAACCAACGTGCCGAACTCCAGCAAGCACAAGTTCAGCTGGCTGACCTATTCCTCGCTGGCACAGGTGTGTAAATATGCCAACCGCGTGAGCTATCAGGTGCTAAACCAGCACTCCCCGCGCTTAACGCGTGGGTTGCCGGAACGGGAAGACAGCCTCGAAGAGGCTTACTGGGACAGATAAAAGCAAAACGGCAACCCTGGTTGCCGTTTTTAGTGTTTGTTCCCTCTCCCTGTGGGAGAGGGTGAGGGCATCAGGCCGCACAAGGTAAAAGCAAAACGGCAACCTGTGGTTGCCGTTTTTAGTGTTTATTCCCTCTCCCCGTGGGAGAGGGCCAGGGTGAGGGCATCAGGCCGCTCAAAACTTACCCCGTCACCCCTTCTTCAACCGGCGGATTCTCCAGCAGCGTCAGCATCGTATTCGCAATCTCGCGCTCGCCCATCACCACCTTATTCGCACCGCGCTCGGTAATGTACTCCACCTCATCGTCATAGTGCGCCCGGGCGATAATCTCAATCGTTGGGCACTTCTCGCGCGCGGAAGCCACAATCTCGCCCGCTTCATAGCCGTTCGGGATGGTCAGCAGCAGCCAGCGCGCGCAGTCCAGGTGCGCCAGATTCATGATCTCTTCGTTTGCCGCATTGCCCAGCACCGCACGAATACCGCGCTCGCGCAGCTCGTCGACGCGGGTGCGTGAGGTCTCGATCACCACCAGCGGAATGCCCTGCGCCATCAGCTTCTCACCGAGCAGGCTGCCCACGCGGCCAAAGCCGACCAGCAGGGCGTGATTGCAAATATCCACCGGGATCTGCTTCTCTTCTTCGATGGCCTCTTCCAGCGTCTGTTCTTCCAGCGTTTCGGTTTTATCGAGGTATTTTTCCAGCAGGGCAAACAGCACCGGGTTCAGCATAATCGACAGAATCGCCCCCGCCAGCACCAGGTTTTGCCCCGCCTGCGGCAGCAGGTTCAGGGCCATGCCCAGACCGGCCAGAATAAAGGCGAACTCACCGATCTGCGCCAGGCTGGCGGCGATGGTCAACGCCGTGCGCGGGGAGTGGCCGAACATTCTCACCAGGAAGAAGGCGGCAAGCGACTTACCAAAGATGATGATCGCCAGCGTGCCCAGCACGGCCAGCGGCTGGTGAATCAGGACCATCGGGTCAAACAGCATCCCGACGGAGACGAAGAACAGCACGGCGAAGGCATCGCGCAGTGGCAGCGTGTCGTGCGCCGCGCGGTGGCTCAGCTCGGACTCGTTCAGCACCATCCCGGCGAAGAACGCGCCCAGGGCAAAGGAGACATCAAACAGCTCTACGGCACCAAAAGCGATACCCAGCGCCAGCGCCAGCACGGAGAGGGTAAATAGCTCGCGTGAGCCGGTTGCCGCGCTGCGGGACATGATCCACGGCACCAGACGGCGTCCCACCAGCATCATGATGGCGATAAACGCCACCACCTTACCGATGGTGATACTCATATCCAGCGCCAGCGAGGCAAAGCCGACGTTGTCTTTTTCCATCATCCCGGCGACGGCTGGCAGCAGCACCAGCGTCAACACCATCACCAGGTCTTCCACAATCAGCCAGCCTATCGCGATTTGCCCGCGCTGGCTGTCTATCAGCTGTCTCTCTTCAAGCGCGCGCAGCAGCACCACGGTGCTGGCGGTTGAGAGACACAGCCCAAATACGATACCGGTCATTAACGACCAGCCCAGCACCGCCGAAAGCGCCATCCCCAGCAGCGTCGCCACCCCAATCTGGGCGATCGCTCCCGGTATGGCGATCGACTTTACCGCCATCAGATCCTTCAGGGAGAAGTGCAGGCCGACGCCAAACATCAGCAGAATCACGCCCAATTCCGCCAGCTCAGGGGCCAGCTTGGTATCCGCCACGAAGCCTGGCGTAAAGGGTCCCGCCAGTACACCCGCTAACAGATAGCCGACAAGAGGAGAAATACGCAGCTTATTGGCAATCATGCCGAGGATAAAAGCGAGCACAAGTCCACCAACAATGGTGGTGATAAGCGGTGTGGCGTGGTGCATTCCGTCTCCTTTCGTTGTGGGTGTTCCTTTTTGGCAAAAACCAAAAAACCGAGTAATAGTTTATGACAATTTTTACCCTTATGTTTATGAATTATTGTTGAAGTTTGAATAAAACAGCAATATGCACGTAAAAAAGCGCGTTTTGATAAATTCAGCGAGGGGAAGAAGAAGAAACCCTTATGGCATCAGGGTATCAGGTAGCCAAAGTTAAACTTTGGCTACCCGTAATTTACGCTTTATGACGGTTATCAGGCAGGAATATGGTCAACATCCCAAGAAGCGGCAGGAAAGCGCAGATTTTATAAACCAGGAAGATGCTGGTGTGATCCGCCACCATCCCCAACACCGCCGCGCCAAGCCCGCCCATGCCGAAGGCGAAACCGAAAAAGAGCCCGGAAACCATACCGATACGGCCAGGCATCAGCTCCTGGGCATAGACCAGAATGGCGGAAAAGGCGGATGCGAGGATAAAACCAATAATCACGGTTAAAATCCCCGTCCATTCAAGGCTCGCGTACGGCAAAATAAGGGTAAACGGCGCCACGCCGAGGATAGAGCCCCAAATGACATATTTACGCCCAATCTTATCACCCACAGGCCCGCCAATAACCGTACCGGCCGCGACGGCGAACAGGAAGGCAAACAGGTGGATTTGCGCATTCTGTACCGTTAATCCGAATTTTTGCATCAGATAAAAGGTGTAATAGCTGCTGATGCTCGCCATATAGAAGTATTTCGAGAAAATCAGTACCAGCAGCACGGAAACCGCCAGGATAACCTTGTTGCGCGGAAGGGGATTGATAACCTTCGCTTTAGGTTTACCTTTATTCACGCGATGCTGAGCGGCATACCAGCGGCTGATCTGCGCCAGCACGATAATGGCCAGCAGCGCGGCCAGCACAAACCAGGCCACGTTGCCTTTACCGTAAGGGGCAATAATCACCGCGGCCAGCAGCGGGCCCAGAGAGCTACCGAAGTTACCGCCTACCTGGAAGAGCGACTGCGCCAGACCGTGACGTCCCCCGGAGGCCATGCGCGCTACGCGGGAGGACTCCGGATGGAAAACGGACGAGCCGGTGCCCACCAGCGCGGCGGCAATCAGCACGGCTTCAAAGCTCCCCGCCATGGCCAGCAGCACCAGCCCGCTTAGGGTGAAGCACATGCCGATCGGCAGCGACCACGGCATCGGGTATTTATCCGTCCAGTAGCCCACCACCGGCTGCAGCAGTGAGGAAGCCAGCTGGAAGGTCAGGGTGATCATCCCGATCTGCACGAACGTTAACGAAAACTCGGACTGCAGCAGCGGATAAATTGCCAGAATCAACGACTGGATCATGTCGTTGAGCAGGTGCGAGAGACTGATTGCGCCTAAGACTTTAAAGGAGGTGCGCGACGCCGGCGCGCCCGGAACGGGCTGGGTTGATTCACTGATTGCCATAGAGAGAAGTACCACGTTTTTCGTTATTAGAGATGCAGGGTGTAATTATTATCTGACTAACATACCCGTCCGGGACATTTGAAGAAAGTCGCAATTCTGAAAACTTATTTGTCTATTCTTGTTAGTCACTGTAATTTTTGCCTTTGTCTATTGGTCAGGGAGAGAGAAGATGAAGTTAATGAAGCGGGGCGTCGCGCTGGCGCTCATCGCCGCATGGGGCCTGGTAAGCCTGCCCGCGCAGGCGTATGAAAAAGACAAAACCTATAAAATCACCATTCTGCACACCAACGATCACCACGGTCATTTCTGGCGCAGCGAATATGGCGAATATGGACTGTCGGCACAAAAAACGCTGGTGGACGGCATTCGTAAAGAGGTGGCGGCCAAGGGCGGTAGCGTGCTGCTGCTGTCGGGTGGCGATATCAATACCGGCGTGCCGGAATCCGATTTACAGGACGCGGAACCTGATTTTCGCGGCATGAACCTGATTGGCTACGACGCGATGGCCGTGGGTAACCACGAGTTCGATAATCCGCTGACCGTGCTGCGTCAGCAGGAAAAATGGGCCAAATTCCCCTTCCTCTCCGCCAATATTTACCAGAAAAGCACCGGCGAGCGTTTGTTTAAGCCGTGGGCGCTGTTTAAGCGTCAGGATCTGAAGATCGCGGTCATCGGCTTAACCACTGACGATACGGCGAAAATTGGCAACCCCGAGTTCTTTACCGATATCGAATTCCGCAAACCGGCAGACGAAGCGAAGCTGGTGATTCAGGAGCTGCAGCAAAACGAGAAGCCGGACGTGATTATCGCCACCACGCACATGGGGCACTACGACAACGGCGAGCACGGCTCTAACGCGCCCGGCGACGTGGAGATGGCGCGCAGCCTGCCTGCGGGCTCGCTGGCAATGATTGTGGGCGGTCACTCACAGGATCCGGTGTGCATGGCCTCGGAGAACAAAAAGCAGGTGGACTACGTGCCGGGCACGCCGTGTGCGCCGGACCGTCAGAACGGTATCTGGATTGTTCAGGCGCACGAGTGGGGCAAATACGTCGGGCGGGCGGATTTCGAGTTCCGTAACGGCGAGATGAAGCTGGTTCATTATCAGCTCATCCCGGTCAACCTGAAGAAGAAAGTCACCTACCCGGACGGGAAAAGCGAGCGCGTACTCTACACGCCAGAAATCGCTGAAAACCAGCAGATGCTCTCCCTGCTGACGCCGTTCCAGAACAAAGGCAAGGCGCAGCTGGACGTGAAGATCGGCACGCTGAACGGTCGTCTGGAGGGGGACCGCAGTAAAGTTCGCTTCGTGCAGACCAACATGGGCCACCTGGTGCTGGCGGCGCAAATGGCGCGCACCGGCGCTGACTTCGGCGTGATGAGCGGCGGCGGCATTCGTGATTCCATCGAGGGCGGAAACATTACCTATAAAGACGTCCTGAAGGTGCAGCCGTTCGGCAACGTGGTGGTCTATGCGGACATGAGCGGGAAAGAGGTGATTGACTACCTGACCGCCGTGGCGCAGATGAAGCCGGATTCCGGGGCCTATCCGCAGTTTGCCAACGTCAGCTTTGTGGCGAAAGACGGCAAGCTTAACGACCTGAAGATCAAAGGCGAACCGGTTGACCCGGCTAAAACCTACCGTCTGGCGACGTTAAGCTTTAACGCCACCGGCGGCGACGGCTATCCGCATATTGATAACAAACCGGGATACGTGAATACCGGCTTTATCGACGCGGAAGTGCTGAAGCAGTTCATCGAGCAGAATTCGCCGATTGACGTGAATGCCTACGAGCCGAAAGGTGAGGTGAGCTGGCAGTAGCGTTGTGCGGCCTGATGCCCTCACCCACCGGGAGAGGGCGCGAACACAAAAAACGGTAACGCCTGTTACCGTTTTGCTTTTACCTCGCAGCCGCCACCGGGCAATTTTCTCAATCCCGCCGCGCAATATCCGCAAACTTCGCGTCCAGCATTTTCGCCAGGTCGCCCGCCGCCAGCTCGATATCCAGCCCGCGTTTGCCGCCGGATATAAAGATGGTTTCAAACTCCTGTGAAGGCGCATCGATCAGCGTCGGCAGGCGTTTTTTCTGCCCGAGCGGACTGATCCCGCCCACCAGATAGCCCGTGGTGCGCTGCGCCACCATCGGATCCGCCATATCCACCTTCTTCGCCCCCAGCGCTTTGGCGACTTTCTTCAGATCCAACTGCCCCGCCACCGGAGTCACCGCGACGGCGAGGTGTTTCATATCGCCATTCACCGCCACCAGCAGCGTTTTATAAACCTGGTCCGCGTTCAGCCCCAGCTTGCGCACCACTTCATCACCAAAGTTAGTTTCATTCGGATCGTGATCGTAAGTGTGGATCCGGAAAGAAATGCTGTTTTTTTCGAGTAATTTAACGGCGGGAGTCATAGCTATCCTTCTTACGACAGACAAATCATGCCTACAGCATACGCCTGACGTTTGTCTAAAAAATAGCACCATCTTGCGCAATAGTATTGGCAGTGATGGTCACTTTGAGCGACAATCGGCTCAACCGAAGGTCTCCTTCGGCATAATAAAAACGATGAAATTCCTCTTTGACGGGCCAATAGAAATATTGGCCATTTTTTTATTTCAACAGTGACGGCAAATTCCCTTCTCCGTACAAATGTAACGCCCCAACCGCCACCACGTAATGCCCCGCAGGTAACGCATGCAGCGTCTGCCGCCAGGCTTTGTTGCGCGCATTCATCAGCACATCATACAGCGATTCGCTGAACGTCGACGGTAACGCCAGCTTACCGTCCTCAGGCGGCGCGTCCAGCCACCAGCCAATCATGGTCTGCAGCAGGCGCGCGTTGGTGTGCCAGTGGGTCAACGTATCATCCAGCAGCATCAGGCCGTCGTCGGGAAGCTGCCGCAGAAGCGCAATCTGGCTGTCCGTCCCTTCCAGCTCGATGACGGGCAGGCTGCGCGCCCTTGCCGCGTTCAGCAGCTGGTAATCAATGCCGTAGTCACCGCGCAGTCCCAGACGCTGCGCCTGCGTGGCCTGCAGCACCATCGCAATTTGCCAGAGCGGCAGGGTGTCAATCATGGAGAGCGACACGCCGGTTTCATCCGCGACGCGCGTCAGTTCCGCAAGCCGGGTATCATCCAGACGTTCCGCCAGAGTGAGATCGCTTTCCAGCCCGACAAACGGCGACTCCTGACCCGAAATGTCCGCCTCAACGACCAGCGCGTCGGCGCGTTTCAGCAGTTTAATCAGCCCGGGTGGCAGGGGAGACATATCCTGCGTACCCATATGAATGCTGCCAACCAGGTGCAGGTGCTGCCCGCCGGGGAGAGAGATATCCAGACCGGGCCAGGCATAACGGCGAGGAAAGAGGGCGCGAAACGATGCTTTTATACGATTAAACAGACCCATACGCGCTCCATGAATGGAAAGGTTCATGCTAGCGCGTACGGGTACAAGGTTCAATCCTTCGGTTTAAAGCGCAGCAGGCGGTTGGCGTTGCTCACCACGGTAATGGAGGAGAGCGCCATCGCCGCACCCGCGACCACCGGGTTAAGCAGCGTGCCGGTCAGCGGCCACAGAATACCGGCCGCGATTGGGATACCGAGGGTGTTATAGACGAACGCTCCCAGCAGGTTCTGCTTCATGTTGCGCAGCGTGGCTTTTGAAATGGCCAGCGCGTCGGCAACGCCCATCAGGCTATGGCGCATCAGCGTAATGGCAGCGGTTTCGATGGCGACATCGCTCCCGCCGCCCATGGCAATCCCGACGTCCGCCTGGGCCAGCGCCGGGGCATCGTTGATGCCGTCGCCGACCATCGCCACCTGACGACCCTGACTTTGCAGTTTCTTGATGGCGTCCGCTTTACCGTCCGGCAGTACGCCTGCAATGACCTCATCAATTCCGGCTTCTTTCGCGATAGCGTTGGCCGTTGTCGGATTGTCCCCGGTCAGCATCACCAGACGATAGCCCGCACGGTGCAGACGCTGCAGGGCGTCCACGCTGTCCTGGCGAAGCGGATCGCGCACGGCCAGCAGCGCGGCGGCTTTGCCATCCACCGCCAGCAGAACCGGCGTGGCGCCCTGAGACGCCTGCGCCTTCAGCTCGCTTTCCAGCGCGGCGGTATCAATACCGTTTTCATTGAGTAATGCCTGGTTCCCCAGCAGCAGCGCGTGGCCTTCTGCTTCACCGCTGACGCCGAGCCCGCGCAGGGTGCGGAAATTGCTGACCTGCGGCAGGGCAGAAGCATTCGCTTTATCGAGAATGGCGCGCGCCAGCGGATGGCTGGAGCCTTGCTCCAGCGCGGCGGCGAGGCGCAGCGCCTCCTCTTGCGCAATGCCTGCGGTAGTGACGGCCACCACCTGCGGTTTGCCTTCGGTCAGCGTGCCGGTTTTATCAAACACCAGCGTGTCGAGGGTGCTGGCCCGCTGCAGCGCGTCCGCATCCCGCACCAGTACGCCAAACTCGGCCGCGCGGCCTACGCCAGAGATAATCGACATCGGCGTCGCCAGGCCAAGGGCGCAAGGACAGGCGATGATCAGCACCGTGGTGGCAATCACCAGGGTGTAAACAATCTGCGGTGCCGGGCCGAAGAAATACCAGATCGCCGCGCTCAGCAGGGCAATGCCGACCACTACTGGAACAAAAACGGCGGAGATCCTGTCAGCAAGCTGGCCAATTTCCGGCTTGCTGCTCTGCGCCTGGCGCACCATGCGGATAATACGCGACAGCGTCGTGTGGCTGCCGACGGCGCTGGCGGTAAACAGCACGCTGCCGTCCTGCACCACCGTACCCGCATGAACGGCGTCGCCATCTGATTTCTGCTGGGGAATGGGCTCGCCGGTCAGCATCGCTTCATCCAGCCAGGCTTCGCCCTGGGTTATCTTGCCGTCAACGGGAACGCGATCGCCCGTCGTCAGGCGCAGCGTCATGCCGGGCTGAACTTCCGCCAGCGGGACGCTTTTCTCCCCCTCGTCCGTGACCACGCGGGCCGTCGGCGGCGTTAAATCAAGCAACCTTTCCAGCGCTTTCGAGGAGCGCTGGCGCGCGCGGGCTTCCAGCATGTGGCCCAGGTTAATCAGGCCGATAATCATCGCGCTGGCTTCGTAATAGAGATGGCGCGCCTCCATCGGGAACCACTGTGGCCAGACGTTCACGCTCATCGAATAGAGCCACGCCGCGCCGGTACCGAGCGCCACCAGCGTATCCATCGTCGCGGTGCGGTTTTTCAGGCTCTTCCAGGCGCTGGTATAGAAATGCCCGCCTGCAAACACCATCACCGCAAGGGTAATCAGACTAATCACCAGCCACAGCGTGCGGTTGTCAGCGGTGACCATCATGTTGTCACCCATCATGCCCCACACCATCACCGGAATACCCACCAGCAGGGCGACGATCGCCTGCCAGCGGAAGCGCTTCATGGTGGCGATAGCCGTTTCCTGCTGACGCTCGCGGCGCTCGGCATCATCTTCGATGGCCTCTGCGCCGTAGCCCGCTTTCTCAACGGCCTGTACTAAATCTGCGGCGGAGGCGCTGCCCATCACCAGCGCAGTGCGCTCCGCAAGGTTGACCCGTGCCTGCGCGACGCCCGGTACCGCCTGCAAGGCGTTTTGTACCCGGGAGACGCAGCTGGCGCAGCTCATGCCGTTGATCAGCAGCTGTTGGCTGTCGTCAATATCATCAGCTGCCGGAAGCTCAGGAGTGGCCGCTGTCAGTGCTTCCGACGGGGATGATGACTCTGCCAGCGGTTTAGCCTTTGGGTGGCTTAACTCCGCCCCGTAACCGGCCTGCTTGATGGTATCGATCAGCGCATCCGCGCTGGCGCTGCCGGTCACGGCGGCATGATCGATAGTCACATCAGCGCTTTCAACGTCAGGGCGCTGTTCCAGGCTTTCTTTAACGCGTTTGACGCAGTGGCCGCAGGAGAGGCCGTCCAGCGTCAGGTCGATAGTGTGAGACATAACAAAACTCCCGTATAATGAACTGGTCAGTAGTTGACCGGAGTAACGCTTTTCGCTAACTGTTATGAAGGTTAAACCTTCCATCAAGGGGAAGGTCAAGGGGGAAATGTGAATATCAGTGACGTGGCAAAAAAACCGGCTTAACCAGCAAGGCAATCCGCTTTTATGAAGAGAAGGGGCTGGTGACGCCACCGCTGCGCAGCGAAAACGGCTACCGCAGCTATACGAAACTGCATATTGATGAGCTGACGCTGCTGCGCCAGGCAAGACAGGTCGGTTTTAACCTGGAAGAGTGCGGCGAGCTGGTGAACCTGTTTAACGATCCGAAGCGTCACAGCGCCGACGTTAAAAAACGCACGCTGGAAAAAGTGGCCGAAATTGAACGCCACATCATCGAGCTGCAGGCGATGCGCGAACAGCTGCTGCAGCTCGCGGAATCCTGTCCGGGGGATGACGGCGCCGACTGCCCGATTATCGACAATCTTGCCGGCTGCTGTCATCGTAAGGCTCCTGCTTAGCAGGCTTTCACCCGCAGGGTAATGCCTTCCACCGCAATGACCTCAACCCGCGTGCCGGCGCTGAGGTCGTCGTCGGCGACCACCGGCCACGAGCTGTCGCCCACGCGCATGTGCCCGCGCCCGTTTACCAGCGCGGTGTCGAGCGTAAAACGCTTGCCGACAATCTGCTGTCCGCGCTGGTTGAGGTGCGCGTCCAACGGTTTCTGCTCGTTAACCCGCCGGTTTAGCCAGCGCCACCACAGCCACGCAGCCACCAGCGTCAGCACGGCAAATAGCGCGCCCTGCCACGCCCAGTCCAGCGGAAGGATCCAGACCAGAAGACCCGTAATGACGGCGGCAACACCGCTCCAGAGCAGGTAGCCGTTGCCGCCCAGCATCTCCGCCGCCAGCAATAAGCCGCCGAGGCTTAGCCAGAAGGCATGAGGATGTGCAGCGATCAGCTCAATCATTTTTTACGCTCGTTTCCGCTGTCTTTGATCAGTTCGGCAATACCGGCGATAGAGCCCATCAGGCTGCTGGCCTCCAGCGGCATCATCACCACTTTGCTGTTGTTCGCGGAGCCGATCTGTTTCAGCGCGTCGGTATATTTTTGCGCGACAAAGTAGTTCACGGCCTGGATATCACCGGCGGCAATCGCCTCGGAGACCATCTGCGTCGCACGGGCTTCCGCTTCTGCCGAACGTTCACGCGCTTCCGCCTGTAAGAATGCAGACTGACGATCGCCCTCGGCTTTCAGGATCTGCGACTGTTTTTCACCTTCCGCTTTGAGGATCTCCGCCTGACGCACCCCTTCGGCTTCCAGAATGTAGGCGCGCTTGGTTCGCTCGGCCTTCATCTGGGCGTTCATGGAGGCGATCAGCTCCGCCGGCGGGCGCACGTCGCGGATCTCAATACGGGTGACTTTGATCCCCCACGGGTTCGTTGCCTCATCGACAATGTGCAGCAGGCGGGTGTTAATGCTGTCGCGCTGGGAAAGCATTTCGTCCAGCTCCATCGAGCCGAGCACGGTACGGATGTTGGTCATCGTCAGGTTGACGATCGCCAGCTCCAGGTTGCTGACCTCATAGGCCGCTTTCGGTGCATCAATCACCTGAATAAAGCAGACGGCGTCGATGGTGACGTTGGCGTTATCCTTGGAGATGATCTCCTGAGAAGGAATGTCCAGTACCTGCTCCATCATGTTGATCTTGCGACCAATCCGGTCCATGAACGGAACAATCAGGCTTAAGCCTGGCTGGAGGGTATTGGTGTAGCGACCGAAACGCTCGACGGTCCACTGATAGCCCTGAGGGACAATTTTGACGCCTGCGCCCACGATAACCAGCGCAACGAAAATAAGGACAGGAACAACGATAAGCATAAAAACCTCCTGTTTTGCATGCTGTGACGAGTGAAAGTGTGTGTTTATTGCTCGTAAGTATAGGTAAAGTCAGAGATGAATCCATCACCCGCTTCGGCAATGGCTTTGGATAATCCCTGGTAGTACTTCTCCAGCCCCAGCGCTTCGATACGCTGGATCTGTTCGCGAATGGGGGCGCAGAACAGAACGGCATTCCCCGCTTCAACGCGCTTGTTATTGGGAGGAAGATCGCCCGCGATGGCTTTGAACCACGTTCTGATACCCTGCTTTAAATTATGCGGCGCTTTAGTCAGGTTATCCATGCCCGTCAGGACCTGCAGGGTGGGAAACTCATCGGCCAGCACGGCGGTTTTCATGCGCGCAAAGAACTGGCTGAACAATTCAAACGATCCCAGATCGGTCACGCGCGGTTTGGTCGTTTTGCCGTTTTTATTGCCGATTTTCCCTGCGGCTGACGCTGCGGCCGGAACCGCACTCACCTTTTCCAGCTCCAGCCCGAATAACAAATTACAGTGCGCACGGCGCTCTTTCAGCGGGTAGGACATCAGCACGTCAATGAATTGGGTGGCCTTTACATCCGCAAGATCGTGGTTGATAAGCCACTGGGTACGAGAAAATTCAGCCGGAGAGACGAACCAGTCGGGTACTTCATTGAAACGTTTTGATTTTCCCTTGCCGTCAAATTCCAGGAAGTGTGTCCCGTTGTCGAAGGCGAAATAGCAATTTTTGAAACTGCCGATCGTGGTGTTCACGATGAGCGCCTTCTTAACAAAATCCACCACCTCTGCACCGATGACAAAACGCGTGAGTTCCGAAGATTTGATGACTTCCATTAATGTTTCGACATCAGGAACACCAGGCTTCAGGGAAGGAAACTCATAAAAGATATGTGCCATGCTGCTTACTTCCTGTAGTGATGGTGGAGACAAATGACAAACAAAAAGTTTAACACTTGCTTTAGCGTGAGGCTATTCGCTCTGTGCGCACGAAAGGATTATGCTACAGGCGGTTATTACACGAAGCGGTTAACGGAAGCGTAATGAACGATAAAAAAGAACTATTACATCTCAGGGATATTGGATTTCGTGTTGGAGAAAATATTATTCTTCAGCACGTCGGGTTTAGCCTGTCGCCGGGCGAGTTTAAATTAATCACGGGCCCCTCAGGCTGTGGTAAAAGCACGCTGCTGAAAATTGTGGCCTCACTCCTCAGCCCAACGGAGGGCACCCTTCTTTTCGAAGGACAGGATATCGCATCGCTTTCCCCGGAAAGCTATCGCCAGCAGGTCTCCTACTGCGTGCAAACGCCCGCGCTGTTTGGCGATACGGTTTATGACAACCTGATTTTCCCGTGGCAAATCCGCAATAAAACGCCGGAGCCGGAAAAGTTTATCAGCGATCTGGCCCGCTTTGGCCTGGCGCAGGAGACGTTAACCAAATCCATCACCGCGCTGTCGGGCGGAGAAAAGCAGCGCGTCTCGCTGATCCGCAACCTGCAGTTTTTACCGAAGGTGCTTTTACTGGACGAAATTACCAGCGCGCTCGATGACCTCAACAAACGCAACGTTAACGAGATTATTCATCGCTACGCCCGGGAGCAGAATATTGCCGTGCTGTGGGTGACGCACGACGCTAACGAAATAACCCATGCTGATGACGTGATTACGCTTCAGCCGCACGGCGGGAAAATGCAGGAGGCTAACCGTGGGTGAGCATAACATTACCAATGAATCCCTGGCGTTTTCGATGGTGCTGGTGCTGATTGCGATTGTGGTCAGCTACCGGGAAAAGCTGGGACTGGAAAAAGATATCGTGTGGAGTATCTGCCGCGCGGTGGTTCAGCTCATCATCGTCGGCTATGTGCTGAAGTATATTTTCAACGTCAACCACGCGGTGCTGACGCTGCTGATGGTGCTCTTTATCTGTTTTAACGCGGCGTGGAATGCGAAGAAACGCAGTAAATACATTGATAAGGCGTTTATCTCGTCGTTTATCGCCATTACCACCGGGACGGCGCTCACGCTGGCGGTACTGGTGCTCTCCGGCTCGATTGCCTTTACGCCGATGCAGGTTATCCCTATCTCCGGGATGATTGCGGGGAACGCTATGGTGGCCGTTGGGCTCTGTTATAACAATCTCGGCCAGCGCTTCAGCAGTGAACAGCAGCAGCTGCAGGAGAAGTTAAGCCTGGGGGCGACGCCTAAGGTAGCCTCGGCGCGGCTGATTCGTGAGAGCATTCGCTCATCGCTGATCCCAACTGTAGATTCAGCCAAAACGGTGGGGCTGGTGAGCCTGCCGGGCATGATGTCGGGGCTGATTTTTGCCGGTATCGATCCGGTAAAAGCGATTAAGTATCAGATCATGGTGACGTTTATGCTGCTTTCCACGGCAAGCCTGTCAACCATCATTGCCTGCTACCTGACCTATCGGAAGTTCTACAACGCGCGTCACCAGCTGGTGGTGACGCAATTAAAGAAAACGGGTTAAGCCTGTGTTTGTAGGCCCGGTAAGCGTTAGCGCCACCGGGCTTTTTTTGTTAGTAGAGCAACGCGTACAGCTGACGACGATACTTCGACGCCAGCGCGTCTCCGGTGCCCAGCGCGGCCAGAATTTCCTGGAACATCTTACGCGCCTGACCGTCTGCGGCTGCCAGGTCTTTTTGCAGGTGGCTGAACAGCAGCTCCAGCGCCTCTTCGTTACGCCCTACCTGGTGCAGCTGCAGCGCCAGCTGGCTTGCCAGCGCGGCATCGGCCGGGTTGTCGGCAACCTGCTGCTGCAGCTGCTGAATTTCCGGGGTGTCCGCGGCCTGTTTCAGCAGCTCAATTTGTGCGACCAGACCTTGATAGCGGGTGTCCTGATCCTGGAGCGGAACCGTCTTGAGAACGGCTTCCGCGTCTTCTGAACGGTGCAGGGCGATCTGCGTTTCCGCAAGCAGCAGGCCGATCTGGCTGTTCTGATTCGACAGCTGCCACGCCTCTTTGAGCAGCGGCAGCGCCTCGTCGTATTTACCTTCCTGCATCAGCGCCATGCCTTCCTGCGCTTTCAGCTCTTCTTCGCGCGGCAGCACTTTATCCAGCAGGGCGCGAATCGCCTCTTCCGGCTGCGGCCCCTGGAAACCGTCAACGGGCTGACCGTTCTGGAACAGATAGACGGTAGGAATGGCGCGCAGACCAAACTGAGACGCCACCATCGGCTCGGCGTCACAGTCCAGTTTGGCGAGAATGAACTGACCGTTGTACTGGGCGGCAAGGCTTTCCAGTACCGGCGTCAGCTGCAGGCAGTGTTGGCTGCGTTCAGACCAGAAGTAGAACAGGACCGGTTTGGTCATCGACTGTTCAAGGGTCTGTTGCAGGTTAGCTTCTGTAATATTGACGATATTCTGTACGGACATGCGGCTTTCTCTTTTGTCGGTTTGTTCTTTACATGGGGATGAGCGTCGTCGCTTCAACTCAACCGTGCAAAATTTTGTCCATCACCCGGCCCGGCAGCAGGCGCTTTAACCAGCCTACGGCGTGGGTGACCAGCGTTACCGGATAGCGCATTTTGGGATGTTCGCTCTCAAAAGCATGGCGCACTTTGGCCACCACCGCCTCTGGCCCGAGGGTAAAACGTGCGGCAATGCCGGGGTTCTCGACCGGTTTATCCGCCTGCGTCTGGTTCACGTTTTCGGTAAAGCGGGTGCGGATCGGGCCGGGCTCAATCAGGCTGACCTTAATGCCGCTGTGGCGCAGCTCCATGCGCAGGGCGTCGGACCAGGCCTCCAGCGCATATTTGCTGGCGGCGTAGGCGCCGCGGCCCGGGGTGGAAATCAGCCCCATCACTGACGATGTCATCACGATGCGTCCTTCACCGTGCGGCAGCATCGCGGGGAGCAGACGCATGGTGAGCTGATGCACGCCGAAGAAGTTGGTCGAAAACTGTTTCTCCAGCGTTTCGCGGGAGAGCGTATCCAGCGGACCATACACGCCGTAGCCGGCATTGTTAAAGAGCCCGTACAGACGATTGTCGGTCAGCGCGATCACTTCATCGGCGGCGCGTTCAACGCTCTCCGGCGAGTCCATATCCAGCAGCACGCCGGTAAAGCCAAGCCCGTTCATGCGTTCGACATCGTCGGGTTTGCGACAGGCCGCCAGGACCCGAAACCCCTGGCGCTTCAGTTCGAGCGCGCTTTCCAGGCCGATTCCACTGGAACATCCTGTAATTAAGACCGATTTTTGCATAACTTTACCTGTCAGGATCTCCGCTTAATCAGGAGTCATGTTTAACTAAAGGAGCCAGCCGCGTTGCCATCCAGTCGGCAATAAACGGCTGAGCATCGCGATTGGGGTGGATCCCGTCGTCTTGCATCCACTGGGGTTTGAGATACACCTCTTCCATGAAAAATGGCAGCAGCGGAATATCAAACTCTTTGGCAAGCTTAGGGTAGATCGCGCTAAAGGCTTCATTATACCGACGACCGTAGTTGGCGGGCAGGCGAATTTGCATCAGCAGCGGCTGGGCGTTTGCCGCCTTAATGTCCTGCAAAATGGTGCGCAGCGTTTGCTCGGTTTGCTGAGGCTGGAAACCGCGCAATCCATCGTTACCGCCAAGCTCCACCAGCACCCAGCGCGGCTGATGCTGTTTGAGCAGCGCAGGCAGGCGCGACAGGCCCTGCTGCGAGGTATCGCCGCTGATGCTGGCGTTGATTACCGACGTCTTGCTCTGCCATTTGTCGTTGAGCAGAGCGGGCCAGGCCGCGCTGGCCGCCATGCGATAGCCTGCGCTGAGGCTGTCGCCGAGAACCAGTAACGTGTCCGCTGCCGCCGCGCGGAAGGTCATCAGAATCAAAAACAGGAAGGGCAAATGCCAGCGGAAAACAGTGTTGAAGTTCATCATCTTAAGAAGTCCGTCGGTCAGGGGGAACACGAGCTTTCCATCCTTACTGGAGTTGAACTCGTTGTCAAACGCGCTGAAACCATCGCGCTGATTGGCGAATCCGGCTCCGGCAAGTCCACGCTGCTGGCGATTCTGGCCGGTCTGGACGACGGCAGCAGCGGCGAGGTCCATCTTGTCGGGCAACCGCTGCATCAGCTTGATGAAGAGGCGCGGGCCGCGCTGCGCGCGCGTCACGTTGGTTTTGTCTTTCAGTCCTTTATGCTGATCCCCACTCTGAACGCGCTGGAAAACGTCGAACTCCCGGCGCTGTTGCGCGGTGAAAACAGCCGTGAAAGCCGGGCGCACGCGAAGGCGCTGCTGGATCAGCTCGGTCTGGGCAAGCGTCTCGACCACCTTCCCGCACAGCTTTCCGGCGGCGAGCAGCAGCGCGTAGCGCTGGCGCGGGCGTTTAACGGTCGTCCCGAAGTCCTGTTTGCCGATGAGCCCACCGGTAACCTTGACCGTAAAACCGGCGACAAAATTGCCGACCTGCTGTTTTCGCTCAACCGCGAGCATGGCACCACGCTGATCCTTGTAACCCACGATCCGCAGCTCGCCGCCCGCTGCGATCGCCGCCTGCGGCTGGTGAACGGTATTCTTCAGGAGGAGGCATGATTACCCGCTGGTTCTGGCGCGAGTGGCGCTCGCCCTCGCTGCTGATTGTCTGGCTGGCGCTAAGCCTGGCGGTGGCCTGCGTGCTGGCGCTCGGCAGCGTCAGCGACCGCATGGAAAAAGGGCTTAGCCAGCAGAGCCGGGAGTTTATGGCGGGTGACCGGGCGCTGCAAAGCTCCCGCCCTGTGCCGTCGGGCTGGATTGCAGAGGCGCGTAAAGAAGGGCTGAAGGTGGGGGAGCAGATAAGCTTCCAGACCATGACCTTTGCGGGCGACACGCCGCAGCTCGCCAGCGTTAAAGCCGTCGATGATATCTACCCGATGTACGGCGAACTGCAGACCAACCCGCCAGGGCTGAAGCCAAAGCCCGGCACGGTGCTGCTGGCATCACGTCTGATGGCGCTTCTGAACCTGAAACCCGGCGATGGCATCGACGTCGGCGACGCCACCCTCAACATTGCCGGGGAAGTGGTGCAGGAGCCCGATTCCGGCTTTAACCCCTTCCAGCTCGCGCCGCGCCTGCTGATGAACACCGCGGATGTTGCGGCAACCCATGCTGTTCAGCCGGGAAGCCGCGTCACCTGGCGCTATAAGTTTGGCGGCACGCCTGCCCAGCTTGCCGCGTACGAAAAATGGCTTCTGCCGCAGCTCAAACCAGAGCACCGCTGGTACGGGCTGGAGCAGGACGAAGGAGCGCTCGGTAAATCTCTTGAGCGTTCTCAGCAGTTCCTGCTGCTTTCGGCACTGTTGACCCTGCTGCTGGCGGTGGCGGCGGTTGCCGTGGCGATGGGGCATTACTGCCGCAGCCGCTACGACCTGGTGGCAATCCTCAAAACCCTGGGGGCGGGCAGGGCGCAGCTGCGCAAGCTGATTGTCGGCCAGTGGCTGATGCTTCTGGTTCTGTCGGCGCTGACCGGCGGCATAATAGGGCTGCTGTTTGAAAAACTGCTGATGGTGATGCTGAAGCCGGTGCTCCCGGCCGCTTTGCCGCCGGCCAGCCTCTGGCCGTGGCTGTGGGCAATCGGCGCGATGACGGTGATTTCGCTGCTGGTGGGGCTACGCCCCTACCGCCTGCTGCTCGCCACGCAGCCGCTGCGCGTGCTTCGCAACGATGTGGTGGCGAACGTCTGGCCGCTGAAGTTCTACCTTCCGGTGATTATTGCCGTAGCGGTGGGGCTGATGGCGTGGCTGATGGGGGGCAGCACGCTGCTGTGGGCGGTACTGGCCGGGGCGGTTGTGCTGGCGCTGCTGTGCGGCGTGCTGGGCTGGTTACTGCTCAACGTCCTGAAGAGGCTGACGGTAAAATCGCTGCCCGTGCGCCTGGCGGTCAACCGCCTGCTGCATCAGCCGTGGTCAACGCTCAGCCAGCTGTCGGCGTTTTCGCTGTCGTTTATGCTGCTGGCGCTGCTGTTAGTGTTGCGCGGCGATCTGCTGGATCGCTGGCAGCAGCAGCTTCCCCCGGAAAGTCCGAACTATTTCCTGATCAACATTGCCCCTGAGCAGGTCACGCCGCTGAAGGGCTTCCTGGCGGAGCATCACATTATCCCTGAGTCGTTCTATCCCATCGTGCGCGCGCGTCTGACGCAGATCAACGGCCAGCCAGCGGAGGGGAATAAGGACGAGTCGCTGAACCGCGAGCTGAACCTGACCTGGCAGGAGAAACGCCCTGACCATAACCCGATAACCGCCGGCACCTGGCCGCCGAAAGCGGGGGAAGTCTCGATGGAAGAGGGGCTGGCGACGCGGCTGAACGTGAAGCTCGGGGACAGCGTCACCTTTACCGGCGATACCCAGGATTTTACTGCGAAAGTCACCAGCCTGCGTAAAGTGGACTGGGAAAGCCTGAGGCCAAACTTCTTCTTTATCTTCCCGCCGGGCGCGCTGGACGGGCAGCCGCAGAGCTGGCTGACAAGCTTCCGCTGGGAAAACGGCAACGGCATGCTGACCCAGCTCAACCGGGAGTTTCCGACGGTCAGCCTGCTGGATATTGGCGCGATCCTGAAGCAGGTAGGGCAGGTGCTGGAGCAGGTGAGCCGCGCGCTGGAGGTCATGGTGGTGCTGGTGACGATCTGCGGCGTGCTGTTGCTGCTGGCCCAGGTGCAGGTGGGGATGCGCCAGCGCCATCAGGAGCTGGTGGTCTACCGCACGCTGGGGGCCGGAAAGCGACTGCTGCGGATGACGCTATGGAGCGAGTTTGCGCTGCTGGGGCTGGTGGCGGGTCTGGTAGCGGCCATTGGCGCAGAGACGGCGCTGGCGGTGCTGCAGACAAAGGTTTTCGACTTCCCGTGGGAGCCTGACTGGCGTCTCTGGTTGGTCCTGCCTCTCAGCGGCGCGGTGCTGCTTTCTCTCTGCGGAGGCTGGCTTGGCACGCGGCTGTTAAAGGGGAAAGCCCTGTTCCGTCAGTTTGCGAGTTGATTTAGAACCGTGATAGTTGCGCGCCGGGTTTTAATGCCGGTGCGCAGCGTTTAAATAGCACAAAGTGATAATACCCACTCATTTAGTAGCACAAAACATTAAAAACCCGACCACACGGCCCGATTATTTCCAGTTAATATTCACCCGCTAAATATTTAGCAGCGTGTCTATTAAGGAAAAATAATGACTATAAAAAAATCAGCGCTGGCGGCAACGATCGGCGCGGCAGTGGCATTGACTACCTTCGCTTCTCAGGCGGAAATCACCGTTCTTAAGCAGGATCCTCAGGCGGGTAATCCGCTGAGCCGCCTGAACTTCACCGTTGGCGGCAGTATCCGTCCTCAGTTCCAGAACATGACCGGCGACGACGGTAAAAACAGCTACAAGCGTAACGGCTTTGACGGCGGCACCCGTTTCCGTTTCGCGGCTGATTACTACCTGTTTGATGACATCAGCTGGATCAGCTACTACGAGCTGGGTGTCAATATTCCTGCGCAGTTTAACTGGGATCACCACTACGCCGACGGCGCACACGACACCACGCGTCGTATGCTCTACACCGGTTTGAAGAGCGATACCTGGGGTACGCTGACCTTCGGTCAACAGAACAGCGTTTACTATGATGTGGTGGGCGCGAAAACCGATATCTGGGACTACGACATGATCGGTCAGGCGCCAGGTAACGGGATCAACGGCGATTACGACGGTTCTTACCGTTCACGCCAGATGCTGAAATATAAGAAAACCGTGGGTGATGCCGACATTTATGCATCCTACCTGTTTGAAGACAGCGAATACCTGCCGGGCAACGGCCTGCGCTACAAGCGTAAAGGCGGCGGCTCGCTGGGTCTGGATTACCACCTGACCACCGACCTGACCTGGGGCGCCGCGTGGAACTACACCCGTGCGGACATGCGTAACCCGGATAACGGCGACAGCAAAACCTACGACCAGAACATCCTCGGTACCGCGCTGAGCTGGACGCCGGACAACTGGACCTTCTCCGCTGGCGGCGGCTGGTACCAGAACTTCCTGACCACCAAAAAAGTGTCTGTTAACGACTACTTCGCCGGTGATGCATGGGGTATTGAATACTTTGCGGGCTACAAGTTCCCAATCGGTCAGTACGCGGTTAAATCCATCCAGCCATACTTCATGGGCGACCGCATTCAGTACGTGAACGGCCGTAACTACCAGCGCATCGACAACGGCGTGGGTATCAGCTTCCAGCTGGATTACGGCTTCCGCGTGGATTACGAACACGTGTTCACCTCCAGCACCGACAACCTGGGCGACATGAACCTGGTGCGTCTGCGCTACGACTTCTAAGTCGTCTTGTAGGGTGCGGCCTGATGCCCTCACCCTGACCCTCTCCCACGGGGAGAGGGAACAAACATTAAAAACGGCAACCCTGGTTGCCGTTTTGCTTTTACCTCGCCACCCGGCTTTGTTTTAGCGATTAAGCCAGTCAGCGACCTCGCCATACGTCCCGCGATACACAATCTTCTCCGCCTTTTTCTCCAGCTGATAGCCGTACATCGGGTCGTAATAGTCCTTCAGCAGCGGCGCAAGCCAGCTGAAGTGCGCCTCTGTGCTGCCGGAGCGTTGCTGTTCCAGCAGCGCGGAATCTAACAGCGCGGTGAATTCTGCATACCGCTGCAGCCCCAGACGGCGGCGGATGGCGAACAGGCCGTGGTGCAGATACTCGCTGTACTCCTTCCAGCCCGCGTCTTCACCGTAGGCAGCAGAAAAATCCGCCCACATGTGGTCGAAATACTCTTCGCGCAGGCGCTCAAGGCGGACGTCAAAGGGGTCTTCGACGACAACGATAGGGGCTTCAGCCATGCGGTCGCGCAGGCACTCCGGCAGGTGGTTGGAGCCAATCATCCGGCCCTCGTCTTCCAGCACCCAGCGCGCGGCGTCTTTTTTCAGTAGCTCAGCCGCAAGGTGGTTTTCAAAGCTGGCCTGGGAAAGCTGCGGCGTGAGCGTGCGACCAAACGACGAACCGCGATGGTGCGCCAGCCCTTCCAGATCGATACCCTGCGCATGCTGCTTCACCAGCAGGGTTTTACCGTTTCCGGTGCAGCCGCCAATCAGCACCATCGGCTTTTGTGACTGCTCGATGGTAACCTGAATCGCCGTCTGACGCAGGGCCTTATAGCCGCCGCGGATCAGCGGGTAGTCGACGCCCGCCTCTTTCAGCCAGGCCTGAGAGATATGCGAACGCTGGCCGCCGCGCGCGCAGCAGAGATAGCCCTCAGGATGGGCAAGGCTGGCTTCCCGCCAGGCGTTGATGCGTGCCTCACGCGTCTCGCCGTTCACCAGCTGATGGCCGAGCGCCAGTGCGGCCTCGGGGCCCTGGCGTTTATAGCAGGTACCGACGGAGGCGCGCTCGTCGTCGTTCATTAAGGGCAGGTTGATCGCCGCAGGCATCGCGCCCTGGGCAAATTCGATCGGCGCGCGAACGTCGATTAAAGGGGTATCAGACGCGAGGATCGCGCGATAGTCCGTTCCATCGTTCATGGTTATTCCAGAAGAAAACTCAGCAGCAATGGGCGGGGATTGTACGCCGGGGAAGGGGAAGATCAACTCCCCGGCGCAGATGTCTTACTTGAGCTTTGACTGTGCCCAGACAATACCGCTCGCATATTCCGGCGGCAGGAGCGGGATCATCGCTTCCAGGGTAGCGCTCAGGCGGCCCGTGTCGCTGTCGTTCAGGTTCAGGTGACCGACCTTACGACCCGCGCGGACCTCTTTGTCATACCAGTGCAGATGCACGAGCGGCAGCTTCAGCCAGTCGTAGTTCAGATCGGTGCCGATCAGGTTGATCATCACCGACGGGCTGTTCACCACCGGCTGCGGCAGCGGCAGGTCGGCGATCGCGCGCAGGTGCAGCTCGAACTGGCTGATGGACGCGCCGTTTTGCGTCCAGTGCCCACTGTTGTGCACGCGCGGCGCAAGTTCGTTGATCAGCAGACCGGACGGGGTGATAAAGCACTCCATCGCCATGACGCCCACATACCCGAGTTCGTGCATGATGGCAGAGAGCATATCTTCCGCCTGCGCCTGCTGGTCAGCATTGGCGTGCGGGAAGGCGACGCTGGTGCGCAGAATGCCGTCCTGATGCAGGTTATGCGTCAGCGGATAAAAGACGGTATGCCCGTCGTGCCCGCGCGCGCCAACCAGCGACACTTCACCGCTGAAGTTAATGCCCTGCTCAACGATGCACTCGCCGTAGCAGTCGTCCGGTAGTTCTGCCGTTTCATCTGCACGCAGGCGCCACTGGCCGCGGCCGTCGTAACCGCCCACGCGGCGCTTCACGATTGCCAGCTCGCCCAGCATCGCGAAAACGTCATTCCACTCGCTTTTATCGGACAGGAGCTGCCACGGCGCGGTCGGCAGACCGAGCTTGTCGAACAGCTGCTTCTGCGTCAGACGGTCGGCGATGATCGGGAACACGTCGCGGTTAACGAAGGCGTTATGACGCGCCAGCTCGCGGGTCAGAGCCGTTTCCGGCCAGCGTTCGATCTCGGCGGTGATCACGCTCTGGTGGAACGGTACGGCTTCCGGTTCGGCGTCCAGCCCGACGGGCCAGACGGCAATACCCAGCGGCTCACCGGCCTGACGCAGCATACGGCCCAGCTGGCCGTTACCGAGGACGCAAACCTGCTTCATGCCGCACCCCGCGGGTCCGGATTGTCCAGCACCTCGTCGGTCTGGGCTTTACGCCACTCCGCCAGACGCTGGTGTAATGCTTTATCGTGCGTCGCAAGAATTTGCGCCGCCAGCAGGGCGGCATTGGCAGCACCCGCTTTACCAATCGCCAGCGTGCCGACAGGAATACCGCGCGGCATCTGGACGATGGAGTAGAGGCTATCCACACCGCTTAACGCGGCGCTTTGGACCGGAACGCCCAGTACCGGCACCAGGGTTTTGGCGGCAATCATGCCTGGCAGATGTGCTGCGCCGCCCGCACCGGCAACGATCACCTCATAGCCGTTCTCTTCGGCGCTTTCGGCGAAGCTGAACAGTTTGTCCGGTGTACGGTGCGCGGAGACCACTTCAACGTGGTGCGGAACATTCAGGATTTCAAAGATTTCGGCGGCGAACTGCATGGTAGCCCAGTCGCTTTTGGACCCCATCACGATGGCGACACGCGCCGGATTATTGCGGGAAGACATGCGTCTTAAAACTCCTGTGGTGCGAAACACACTGCTTTCGAGGGCACAGAGAATAGCATGTTATACGGGCAAGGAAAACGGTTGCGCGGTTAAAAGACGAGCAGTTATGGCGAGAAAGCGATAACAAAAAAGACCGCACGATGGCGGTCTTTTATGTGATGTTACTGAAGATCCCCTGCGGACAGGTTCTCGTTGTCGAACGCGCGGCTGACATCGATATGATTCACCATGCTGGTGTCGGCATTCGAGCCCGATTTTGGCACGGAGAAGCGATTCTCCGCGGCCTGTGCGCCAGTGGACACCACGACTGCCAGCAGCAGGGTACTTACGATGCTGATGTTTTTCATTCTCTGTTCCTTCCTCATCGTATTGTCGCTGTCGCACGTCTTAGCTGGCGGCACGGCAATCAGGGTTTTTATTTAGTCAGTTCCGCGGTCATGTACACGCGGTTGTTGACCTTCGCGCTCGTGATTTTATAAGAGGCATTCTGCTCGGCGGCCTGCGCGGCAATTTTCGCTTCTGCGCGGTCAAGGGTAGAGGCGGTTGCGCTCACGCTTTGAGCGAAAGAACCGAAAGAAACCAGGGAGAGAGCGGCAACTGCAACGAAAGTTTTGATAGATTTCATGGTCGTATTCCTTAAGTATTTTATCTGGGATAGGGCGTGTCGCCCTGATGTGATAAATAATAGGCCGACCACGGGCTGATTAAAATCGAAACAATTTGCCGATATTGTTCAAAAAAATAGAATGATGGTGTGAGGGGTTAAAATGGAAACGCGATCAGCTCCACGCCCTCTGGCGTGACTTTGACCATGGAGCCTTCGGTGTGCCAGGCACCCAACACCACGCGATGGGCCGCTTCGCCGTTGGCGATAAGGGAATGGACGTCAGGACGATGGGTATGACCGTGGATCAACCACTGAACGCCATGCTTTTCCATCACGCTCACCACGGCCTGCGGGTTCACGTCCATGATGGTCATGGATTTGCTGCTGTTGGCGGCTTTACTGCCCGCGCGCATTCTGGCGGCGATGCGGTTGCGGATAAACAGCGGCAGCGCAAGGAACACCTTTTGGATCCAAGGGGTGTGGACTTTGGCGCGAAACGCCAGGTACCCGTTATCGTCGGTGCAGAGCGTGTCGCCGTGCATGATCAGGACCCTGCGGCCATAGAGGTCGAGCTCCTGTTCTTCCGGCAGCAGCGTCATGCCGCTTTCGCGGGCGTAGCGCTTACCGATCAGGAAATCACGGTTGCCATGAATGAAGTAGCAGGGGACGCCGGAATCCACGAGCGCGTGAATGGCGTCTGCCATTTCACGGTGCAGCGGGTTAGGGTCGTCGTCGCCAATCCAGGCTTCAAACAGGTCGCCCAGGATGTACAGCGCATCGGCGCTTTTCGCTTCACCGCGTAAAAAACGCAGAAAACCGGCGGTTATCGCCGGTTCTTCTGTTTGCAGATGCAGATCCGCAATAAAGAGTGTCGCCACGAATTACTCGCTGACGGTCACGCTTGTAATCACAACGTCTTCTTTAGGAACGTCCTGGTGCATACCGCTGCGGCCAGTAGCGACGGCTTTGATCTTGTCAACCACGTCCATCCCTTCAACCACTTCTGCGAATACGCAGTAGCCCCAACCCTGCAGGCTTTCGCCGGAGAAGTTCAGGAAGTCGTTGTCCGCCACGTTGATGAAGAACTGCGCGGTGGCAGAGTGTGGCGCCTGAGTACGGGCCATTGCCAGCGTACCGCGGGTGTTTTTCAGACCGTTGTTCGCTTCGTTTTTGATCGCTTCTTTGGTCTCTTTCTGGTTCATGCCAGGTTCGAAACCGCCGCCCTGGATCATAAAACCGTTGATCACGCGGTGGAAAATGGTGTTGTTGTAGAAACCTTCGCGGCAGTAGTCCAGGAAGTTTTTAACTGTTTCAGGCGCTTTGTCATCAAAGGTTTTGATTACGATATCGCCATGATTAGTGTGGAAAGTAACCATTTTTGCATCCTGTTCCGTTATTGTGGTACGTCGACCCGCGTTCGGGTCATCTATAGGGGCTTGTTATAGCATAACCACAGGATGCGATCACCTTGCATTGTGTGCTGCTTCAGGTTTGAATTACGGGTAGAATAGCCGGTTTTCAACCACACACGTGTTTACATGGAATCTTCGATGTTAAAAATCTTTAATACAATGACGCGCCAGAAAGAGGAATTTAAACCTATCCATGCCGGGGAAGTCGGCATGTACGTGTGTGGTATTACGGTTTACGATCTCTGTCACATTGGCCATGGCCGTACCTTTGTCGCCTTCGACGTGGTGTCACGCTACCTGCGTTTTCTGGGCTACACCCTGAAATACGTGCGTAATATCACCGACATCGACGACAAAATCATCAAGCGCGCTAATGAAAACGGCGAAAGCTTTGTTGCGCTGGTCGATCGCATGATCGTCGAAATGCACAAAGATTTCGACGCCCTGAATATTCAGCGCCCGGACAGCGAGCCGCGCGCGACCCACCATATTCACGAAATCATCGAGATCACCGAAAAGCTGATCGCACGCGGTCATGCCTACGTTGCGGACAACGGTGACGTGATGTTCTCGGTGCCGACGGACCCAACCTACGGTTCGCTTTCCCGTCAGGATCTGGACCAGCTTCAGGCCGGCGCGCGCGTTGACGTGGTTGACGTGAAGCGTAACCCGATGGACTTCGTGCTGTGGAAAATGTCCAAAGAGGGCGAGCCAAGCTGGCCATCACCGTGGGGCGAAGGCCGCCCGGGCTGGCACATTGAGTGTTCCGCGATGAACTGCAAACAGCTGGGCAAGCACTTCGACATTCATGGCGGCGGTTCGGACCTGATGTTCCCGCACCATGAAAATGAAATCGCGCAGTCCACCTGCGCCCACGGCGGCGAGTACGTTAACTACTGGATGCACTCCGGGATGGTAATGGTTGACCGCGAGAAGATGTCTAAATCGCTGGGTAACTTCTTCACCGTGCGCGACGTGCTGAAGTATTACGACGCGGAAACCGTGCGCTACTTCCTGATGTCCGGCCACTATCGCAGCCAGCTGAACTACAGCGAAGAGAACCTGAAACAGGCGCGCTCGGCGCTGGAGCGTCTGTACACCGCGCTGCGCGGGACCGACAGGTCTGTTCCTGCTGCGGGCGGCGAAGCTTTTGAAGCCCGCTTTGTTGAGGTGATGAACGACGACTTCAACACCCCGGAAGCGTACTCCGTGCTGTTCGACATGGCGCGCGAAGTGAACCGCCTGAAGTCAGAAGATATGGCCGCGGCGAATGCGCTGGCGTCCCATCTGCGTAAGCTCTCCTCCGTGCTCGGCCTGCTGGAGCAGGATCCGGACGCGTTCCTGCAGAGCGGTGCGCAGGCTGACGACGGTGAAGTGGCGGAAATTGAAGCGTTGATCAAAGCGCGTCTGGAAGCGCGTCAGGCAAAAGACTGGGCGGCGGCAGATGCGGCGCGTAACCGTCTGACCGAGATGGGCATCATTCTGGAAGATGGCCCGCAGGGCACCACCTGGCGCCGTAAGTAGGTCTGGTGCGCGCTGATGCCCTCACCCCAGCCCTCTCCCACAGGGAGAGGGTGCAAACACTAAAAACGGCAACTTGAGTTGCCGTTTTGCTTTTACCTCCGTCTCCACCACAGCAACCCCATCAGCACGACTCCTGGCAGCCACACCCACAGCAGCTCCGACACGATCACCTGATGCCCGTACGGCGTGGTGTAGCGCGACAGCGCAAACGGCGCGACCTTAATCACCTGCCACGGCGCGAAGAAGCGTTCATCTGACCACGGCCACAGCCAGCCGACGCCTTTCCCTCCCGTGGTAATCGAATCCAGCAGGCTGTGCGAAAGCAATGACACGGTCAAAAACAGCCAGCACCGCGTCAGGCTGACCCGGAACCACCGTCGTCCAGTCAGCACGCAGAGTATCGGCACCACAAAGGCGAACAGCAGGGAGTGGGTAAAGCCGCGATGGCCGAAAACATTGCCGTACGCGACGCCGAACTTGAACGCCAGCACGTCGGCATCCGGCAGCATGGCGAGGACAATCCCGGCAAACAGCAGGCGGGGAGGAATCACTTTGGTTCCGAGGCCTAAGCCCAGACAAAGCGGAACAGCAGCGTGTGTAATAACGGTAGGCATTGCGATTATCCATGGCAAATCATGGAAATATAGCAGCAATCCCGCGCCGGCAGACCCGCGTCAAATTCTTATTTTTACGCCGACTCGCGCGCGATAAGCTGCCCGGAAAGCGTAATGCGCTGGGTTTGCAGCGTCGGCTCCTTCAGCGTGCGAATAATCAGCCCGGCAGCCTGGCGCCCGGTCTCTTCGCTGGCGGACGAGACGTAGGTAAAGGACGGCGAGGTGAGGTTAACGTGGAGCATATCTTCGAAACCGACCAGCGCGACCTGCTGCGTCAGAAACACATCTTTACCCACCGTTCGTCCAACCTGATGAATACCGGAGATGGAGCCGATCATGGCATCCGGAGAGTGGCAGAGCAGGGCGGTGATGGTGTTGTTTTTTTCCAGCAGCTGGCGGGTGGCGAAACCCGCCGCCAGGGTGTCATCGCTGCAGGCCGGAGAGTATTCATCCCGCCAGACCAGCCCGTTCTGCGTCATCGCGCTGCGAAAACCGAGCAGGCGCTGCTCGCGGATAAGGCAGCCTTCACGTCCGCCAATGTAGGCAATATTGCGATGGCCGCGCTCGATAAGATAACGCACCGCCAGATTTGCCGCCTGACGGTTATCGCGCATCACCAGATTGCATTTTTCATCCAGCAGCGACTGAGAAACCACCACTAGCGGCAGCGGGCAGCGGCGAATCTGCTCCGGCAGGGTGGAGGTGCGGGTATCCGAGGCCAGATAGATAACCCCGGCGACGCCCTGCTGCTTAAACGACAGCAGGCAGCGCTCAAGATGGTCATGGTCGTTCTGGGGCTGGCCGAGAAAAACCATATACCCCTGTTTTTCAAGATCCTGGACGATACTCGCCATCACCTTGATGGAGAAACTGTCGCTAAAGTCGCGGAGGATCAGGCCAATCAGATTGGACGTATTGGCGCGGAGATTGGCAGCGGCAACGTTATGAACATAGCCCAGCGTATTGATGGCAGCGTTGACCTTCTCGATCGTTGCCTCTGAGATTTTCCCTTTCTGGCGCAAAACCAGCGAGACGGTTGAGACCGATACGCCCGCGTGCTTTGCGACATCAATAATGCTGACTTTCTTCAAAACCGCTCCCTGAAATTCACCGATTATCAGCCAGATACGACAATGCGTCCCCCAGACTACAGGAGACGCGTCGTTCAGGCATCTTATTATTTGCCGATCATGGTGGACATGGTCTGGGCGATAAACTGTGCTCTGGCACCGAAAATCACCTGAATACCGTTGTCGCCGACGAAGACCACGCCGCGCGCGCCGAGTCCGTTCAGGCCATCCTTATCGACCACCTCGCTTTTTGCCACTTCCAGGCGAAGGCGGGTGATACAGGCGCCGACGGAGTCGATGTTGTGCGCCCCGCCCAGCAGGGTGATGATCTCGGTCGCGAGTTCTGAATCAGACTTATCATCCGCGTTGGCGGTCACGTCAGTGCGGCCCGGCGTTTTCACGTCGAAACGACGGATCACAAAGCGGAACGTGAAGTAATAAATCAGGCCCATTGGAATGCCGATGATAATCGCATTCAGGAAGTTGGTCTTGTAGCCGTTAAAGGACGGCAGGATCCCGAATGACAGATAGTCGATAAAGCCTGCGGAGAACGACTTGGCGATATGCGCATGCAGCAGATACATGGTCATGTAGGCCAGGCCCGCCATGATGGCGTTAAAGACGTACAGGATCGGCGCCACGAAGATAAAGGTAAACTCGACCGGTTCGGTGATCCCCGTCAGGAAGCAGGTCAGCGCCGCAGAGAACAGAATACCGGCCGCAATTTTCTTATTCTTCGTATGGGCTTCGTGATACATCGCCAGGCACGCGGCGGGCAGCGCGAACAGCATCAGCGGGAATTCGCCCTGCATGAATTTACCGGCATTCTGGTAGGTGTCGCTGCTGAAGGATTTCACCCCTTCTTCCAGCATCTTGAACCAGATGGTCTGGTCGCCGTGGATCACCTGTCCTGCCTGGGTGGTGTAATCCCCGAACGAATACCAGAAGGACGGGTACCAGATGTGGTGCAGGCCGAGCGGGATCAGCGCGCGCTCTACCAGACCGAAGATAAAGGTCGACGCCGCCTGATTATCGCCATTCACCACCACGGAGAGCGCGTCGATACCGGCCTGGATATGCTGCCACACGTACGGCAGCAGCAGCCCCATCAGGAATGACAGAAACGCCGTTGCAATGGCCACGAAGCGCTTGCCGGAGAAGAAGCCCAGGAACTCCGGCAGCTGCATGGTGTGGAAGCGGTTATAGCACCAGGCCGCGAGAATACCGCAGATCAGGCCGCCGAAGACGCCCATCTGCAGCGTCGGGATGCCGACCACCATGGCGTATTTCCCGCCCTGGGAGGCCATTTCCGGCGTGATGCTCAGCACGGTGCTGATGGTGATATTCGTGACAAACACCGACACCGCCGCAGACAGCGCCGCGATGCCGGATTCTGACGCCAGACCCACGGCGGAGCCAATGGCAAACAGCATCGGCAGGTTATCAAAGATAACCCCGCCCGCGTTCATCATCAGCGGTAGATGAAACTTATCGCCGAAGGCCAGCAGCAGGCCCGCAGCGGGAAGCAGTGAAATTGGCAGCATTAAGGCGCGACCAATCATCGATAACTTAGACAGCGATTTAACAAACCCTGATATCAGACTCATGCTGATTTCCCCCGAGTAGCGCTTTTTTGGCGCTGTTATTGTAAGTAGAACGTTTTAGTAGAACGTTCTACTTATCGTGGGCAAAGAGTGAAAAACGCGCAACAGAATTTTCATGTTTCAACAGATGAAATAGTGATTATTTGAAGTTGATCGATAAATAACCGCGATGGGTGTGAGGGGATTTTATATCCCCTCTCCCTGTGGGAGAGGGTTAGGGTGAGGGCATAAAACGGCTCAGGCCGTAACGGTTACGCTCTGTCCTTCAAAGCTCACGGTCTGACCCGCGACGATCTTGCAGCGCTTGCGCGTTTCTACCACGCCGTCGACTTTTACCAGCCCGTCGGCGATAACGATTTTCGCCTGTGCGCCGCTTTCGCTCCAGCCTTCCAGCTTCAGCAGATCGCACAGCTCAACGTGCGGGTGTTTACCTAATGAAAAAGTCGCCATCTTACGCGTCCTCTACGTCGTGATATTCTTCGCACGCCTGCAGCGTATTCTGAATCAGCGTTGCTACGGTCATCGGGCCTACGCCGCCCGGTACGGGGGTAATGTAAGACGCGCGCGCTGCGGCATCTTCGTACACCACGTCGCCGACCACTTTGCCGTTTTCCAGACGGTTAATCCCGACGTCCACGACAATCGCGCCCTCTTTGATCCACTCGCCCGGAATAAAGCCCGGCTTGCCGACCGCGACGATCAGCAGATCGGCGTTCTCGACGTGGTGACGCAGGTTTTTAGTGAAGCGGTGGGTCACGGTGGTGGTGCAGCCCGCCAGCAGCAGCTCCATGCTCATCGGGCGGCCCACGATGTTGGAGGCACCGATAACCACGGCGTTCAGACCGTAGGTGTCGATGTTATAGCGCTCCAGCAGCGTCACAATGCCGCGCGGCGTGCACGGGCGCAGGCGCGGCGCGCGCTGGCACAGGCGGCCAACGTTGTACGGGTGGAAACCGTCCACGTCTTTATCCGGTGCGATACGCTCCAGCACCTTCACGTTGTCGATACCCGCCGGCAGCGGCAGCTGAACCAGAATACCGTCGATCTCTTTATCGGCATTCAGGGTGTCAATAAGTTCCAGCAGCTCTGCTTCGCTGGTGGTTTCCGGCAAATCGTAAGAGCGGGAGACGAAGCCCACCTCTTCACACGCTTTGCGCTTGCTGCCGACATAAATTTGCGATGCCGGGTTGCTGCCAACCAGCACAACGGCCAGCCCGGGGGCGCGTTTTCCGGCAGCTTTACGCGCCTTCACTTTTTCCGCGACCTCAGAGCGCACCTGCTGCGCAATCGTTTTACCGTCAATAATCTTTGCTGCCATCAGAGAGAAGATTCCGTCTGTAACGTTTGAAAGGGGGGATGGCGTGTATTTTGTCAGAAGCGAGCGTCGCTGTCAGTCACCCTTTACGCGTTTTTATCAGTGAGACGCAAAAACCCTTCTTAGGGGATGGTCAATTTCTTAGGCGGGATTAGGATGTGACCTGGCGAAATGGCAGCGTTTTGACATATTTAAAAAACGCGTCCTGAGCTACTTTGTCTCCTCCGAAATAAGCTTTCAATTAATCGATTGAACGTATTTCTTATTCCCGATTATTCGCGGGAAGGGTTATTTACATTTTAAAGGAATAGACATGAAACTCAGCAACATTGCTTCTACTGTTATTGCTACTTTGGCCCTGGTTGCAGGTGCCGCAAATGCAGCAGATCCTGCTGCGCCGGTTTCCGTAAATGGCGGTACCGTACATTTTAAAGGTGAGCTGGTTAATGCGGCTTGTTCAGTAAATACTGATTCTTCCGAGCAGACCGTTAATCTGGGTCAGTATCGCACCGCGAAATTTACCAAAGTGGGCGACACCACCTCTAATATTCCATTCAATATCGAACTGAATGATTGCGATCCGCTGGTTGCCAAAACTGCAGCTGTTGCGTTCACCGGTCAGATCGACCCAACCGACAAAACCCTGCTGGCCGTGACCTCCGGTAACAACGACAACACCGCGAAAGGCGTGGGTATCGAGATCCTCGACAGCAAATCCAGCGTTCTGACCCCAGACGGTGCGACCTTCTCTGCTGCGCAGACGCTGATCGAAGGGACCAACACCCTGAAGTTCACCGCACGTTACAAATCAACGGCTGCCACCACTGAGCCAGGCCAGGCGAACGCTGACGCCACCTTCGTAATGAAATACGAGTAATTCCTCCGCACAGGGATGTTCAGGCCTCACGGACGAGGCCCGTCATACGCTAATGCCAGGAACGAAGGATGACAAGGACTGGAACACTACTGCTGTTAACCCTTGCGATGGCTTGCCCGGCATCGGCGCATACCGTGGTGATCGAAGGTGGCAAGGTTCATCTCCGGGGTGAACTGGTGAACGGCGGCTGCGCCGTGGCGCCCGACAGCCAGAATATGCGCATCGACATGGGGCAGTACCGAACCAATTCATTTTCCGGTGTGGGCAGTTTTTCCACGGTTAACGTGCCTTTTACCGTGCGGCTGCTGGACTGCAGCGTTGATGTTTCGCGCACCGTGGGGATCCAGTTTCAGGGCGTGACGCCCGTAGAAGATCCGCAGGTCTTTCTGGCGACATCGCGGCCGGGTGAAACGCCCGTCAGCAGCGGCGTGGGGCTGGCGCTTTTTGACGAACAGCAGCGTCAGATTATCCCAAACGCCACGGCCGTCAGCTGGCTGCCGATCGATACCCGCGAGCTCGCGTTCCATTTTAGCGCCCGCTATCGGGCTATTTCCGAACACCTCGAGCCAGGCAAAATTCAGTCGGATGTCTGGTTTACGTTGATTTATCCATAACACCTGCGAACACATTATTAAAGGTACGGTTGTGATGAATACCCTAATTAAACCAGGACTTTTTTTATCGTTTATTTTGATGATGGTTTCTGCCTGCGCAAATGCTTCCGGCGGTATTGCGCTGGGGGCCACGCGCGTTATTTATCCCGCAGAGGCGAAGCAAACGTCGCTGGCGATCACCAACAGCAACAAACAGGAACGCTATTTAATTAACGCGTGGATCGAAAATGCGAGCGGGCAAAAAGAAAAAACCTTTGCCGTTACCCCGCCCCTGTTTGTCAGCGAGCCGAACAGTGAAAATACGCTGCGTATTATTTACGCCGGGCCAGCGCTGCCTGCCGATCGCGAATCGCTCTTTTACATGAACGTGAAGGCGATCCCATCGGTGAATAAAGCGAAAACGGAAAACAATAACGTGCTGCAGCTGGCGATCCTCTCACGCATCAAGCTGTTTGTGCGCCCGAACAACCTGGCAATGCAGCCGGAAGAGGCGCTTTCCCAACTGCGGTTTGAGCGCGCGGGCAACCATCTCAAAGTCAGCAACGCTTCTCCCTATTACATCACCCTCGTCAATCTGAAGCTGGGCGGGCAGCAGCTGGATAACCTGATGGTTGCGCCGAAAAGCTCGGCTCAGCAGGTGCTGCCAGCCGGTGCCAGCGGTACGCTTTCCTGGCAGAGCGTGAATGACTACGGTGCCATTACTCCGGCGCGTAGCGTCAACCTGTGAGCAGAGTCAGGGCGATGAAAAACCACCAGGGACGTTACTGCCCGGTTGCACTGGCGCTGATGGCTGCGCTCTGGCCGCAGGCTGGCTGGAGCGAAAGTTATTTCAACCCGGCCTTCTTGTCGGACGACACCGCCAGCGTGGCGGATTTGTCGCGTTTTGAACAAGGACACCAGCAGGCACCCGGCGTTTATCGCGTGGATATCTGGCGTAACGATGAGTTTATCGGTACCCAGGACGTGCGTTTCGAGCAGGCCGAGAACACGCAGCCGGTGGCGGGCGGTTTGTCGGCGTGCATTACGCGCGCGATGCTCGATCGCTTTGGCGTCAACGTCGCGGTGTTTCCCGAGCTGGCTAAGGTGCAGGGCGACACCTGCGTTCCGTTGACCACGGCCATACCCGGCAGCGAAACGGTATTCAACTTTGCCTCCCAGCGTCTGGACGTCAGCCTGCCGCAGGTGGCGTTGCAAAACAGCGCCCGGGGCTACATTCCGCCTGAACAGTGGGATGAAGGCATTCCCGCCGCGCTGGTGAACTACAGCTTCACCGGTAACCGGGGAAGCGAAGACGACAGCTATTATCTGAACCTGCAGAGCGGGTTGAACTATGGCGCCTGGCGTTTACGTAACAACGGCGCATGGCGGTACACGCAGAATAACGGGCAGCGGCACAGCGAGTGGCAGAATATTGGCACCTGGGCGCAGCGCACCGTCATCCCGCTTAAAAGCGAACTGGTGCTGGGTGACAGCAATACCGGGAATGACGTCTTCGACAGCATGGGTTTTCGCGGCGGGCGGCTCTTCTCGTCTGACAGCATGTACCCGGACAGCCTGCAGGGCTACGCGCCGACCGTGCGCGGGATCGCCCGTACGCCTGCCAAAGTGGTGGTTCGCCAGAACGGCTACGTTATCTATCAAAGCTATGTGCAGCCGGGCGCATTTGCGATTACCGATCTTAACCCGACCTCCTCAAGCGGTGACCTGGAAGTCACGGTTGAAGAGAAAGACGGTACCCAGCAGCGCTATACCGTGCCGTACTCCACCGTGCCGCTCCTGCAGCGTGAAGGGCGCTGGAAGTACGACCTCGTCGCGGGGGATTACCGCAGCGGGAACAGCGATCAGGATACGCCGTTCTTCACTCAGGGCACCCTGGTTACCGGTCTTGCCAACGGTTACACGCTATACGGCGGTACGCAGCTGGCGTCACGCTATACCGCGGTGGCCGTCGGGGCCGGGAAAAACCTGGGCGACTGGGGCGCGGTCTCGCTCGATATCACCCACGCCCGCAGCCAGCTCGCGGACGACAGCAAGCACGAAGGGCAGTCTCTGCGCTTCCTCTACGCGAAATCCCTTAACGGCTTCGGCACTAACTTCCAGCTGCTGGGCTACCGCTACTCCACAAAAGGGTTTTACACCCTCGACGATGTCGCCTGGCGCTCAATGGAGGGCTATCAGTATGCCGATAGCCAGAACGATAACGATGTGCCGGACGTGCAGAGCTATCACAACCTGACGTGGAATAAAAAAGGCCGCTTCCAGCTCAACGTGTCTCAGTCGCTGGGGGACTATGGCTCGGTCTATATCTCCGGCAGCGAGCAGACCTACTGGGGAACAGACGAGACGAACCTCTGGTACCAGCTGGGCTATGCGGGAGGCGTGAAGGGGATCAACTACTCCGTTTCGTGGTCGTGGAACAAATCCGTTGGGATAGACGGTACCGATCGGATCGCGTCGTTTAACGTCTCCGTGCCGTTCAGCCTCTTTACCCGTCAGGGCTATCGCCGGGACAGCGCGATTGACCGCGCCTACGCTACGGCATCCGCCAGTCGAAACAGCGATGGCGACACAAGCTGGCAAACCGGCGTCAGCGGAACGCTGCTGGAGGACCGCAACCTCAACTACAGCGTGACCCAGGGACACGCCAGCACCAACGGCTCAAGCGGAAGCGCCAGCGCCAACTGGCAGGCGACCTACGGCACGCTGGGCGTGGGCTACAACTATTCCCGCGACCAGCACGATCTCAACTGGCAGCTCTCCGGCGGGGTGGTCGGCCACGCCGACGGCGTGACCTTCAGCCAGCCGCTGGGCGACACCAACGTGCTGATCAAAGCGCCGGGGGCATCAGGCGTCAGTATTGAAAACCAGACCGGTGTGAAAACCGATTGGCGAGGCTACGCGGTGATGCCGTATGCCACCGTCTACCGCTATAACCGCGTGGCGCTGGATACCAACACCATGAGCAACAACACCGATATCGAAAACAACGTGAGCAGCGTGGTGCCGACCAAAGGCGCGCTGGTGCGCGCCAGCTTCGATACCCGCATTGGCGTGCGCGCCCTGCTGACGGTGATGCGCGGCAACCAGCCGGTGCCGTTCGGCGCGGTGGTGCGTGAGACCAAAAGCGGCGTCACCAGCATGGTGGGGGATGACGGACAAATATACCTGAGTGGGCTGCCGCTGGAAGGCGAACTGCTGATCCAGTGGGGCGACGGGGCGCAGTCCCAGTGTCGCGCACCTTACAGCTTGTCTGAACAGAGCCTGCAACAGGCAATCACACTTAAGGGGATCGGCTGTGATTAAAACCCAAATCTTTGCCCTGTCGCTGCTGGCGTTACTGCCCGCGACCAACGCATTGGCGACCGTGTGCGTCAATGAAAAAGGCGTGCCGACGGAGGTGCATTACGACCTGACGGATAAATTCAACAGCTCGAATAACCAGATTGGGCAGGTCGTGACGCTCAGCGAGAAATCGCAGTGGGTAGGGGTGAATGCCGTTTGCCCGAAGGGCACCGTCGGGAATACCACCAAGCGTAGCTATGTGACCGACTACCCGGTAACGGGAACGAGCGATGGCTATCAATATCTGAAGCTTAACGACTATCTGGACGGGGCGATGAAAATCACGGACAGCTATGCTGGCGTGTTTTACCCGCCAAAAAGCTATATCCAGATGGGGAGCCATCCTAACGTCTCCAAAAACAAACCGTTTGGCGTTCAGGACTCCAGCCTTGTCTTCCGTCTTAAGGTGACCCGGCGTTTTATCAACATGGTGGTGATCCCGCGTGCCACCATGTTCCGCGTCTACGTCACCACAACTTCATCCGATCCGTTAACCACGCCGGTCTATACCATCAGCTACAGCGGAACCATTCAGGTGCCGCAAAGCTGCGCCATTAATGCCGGTAACGTGGTGGAGTTTGATTTCGGCGACATTGGCGCCTCCTTGTTCAGCAAGGCGGGCGTGGGTAACAAGCCGGAGGGCGTCTCCTCACAAAGCAAAACCATTGCGATCAAATGCACCAACGTGGAGGCGAACGCCATGCTGACGATGCGCGTCGAGGCGGAAAAAGTCTCTGATAATGTGCTGGTGTCGGATAACCCGGATGTGGGGTTCATCATTGCCAACGAAAGCGGGGCGCCGCTCACGCCCAACAACCTGACGAGCAAAATTCCGTTCCGCCTCGACGACAGCGCGCAGGCGCAGGTGGGGATCCGGGTCTGGCCGGTGAGCGTGACGGGCAATAAGCCGGCGGAAGGGCGCTTCACCTCGCGCGGGTATTTGCGCGTGGATTACGACTAAGGAGCCAATATGCGAAACGGGATCCGTTTTATCACCGTGGCGCTCTTTGCGCTTTGCACACAGGCTCAGGCGGACACCGCATTGGGCGAGATTAACATTCGGCTCTACGGCAATATTGTCGATTTTACCTGCGTTGCCGAGGGCAGCGACAGCGACAAGGCCGTCCCGCTGGGCACCTGGCCCACGAAACAGCTCAGCACCACCGGGAGCCGCACGCAGCCGATGCCGTTTACGCTGAAGCTGACCGGCTGCCCGCCGGGCGCGGCGTCCATTACGTTTTCGGGTAAAGCCGACGGAAGCAATAGCGGCCTGCTGGCGCTGAATGACGCCAGTACTGCAAGCCATGTCGCCGTTGAGATCAGGGATGCGGATAAAACGCGGCTGGCGCTTCAGCAGGCCAGCCAGCCGGTCTCGGTTGATGCGCAGGGAAATGCGATTCTGTCATTTTATGCCAATTATATTGCCACTGCCGATAACCCTCAGCCCGGACGGGCTGATGCGGATGCCACCTTCATGATTAATTATAATTAGCACTGACCGCACTCCCTGCAGCTCAGATAAGCTGCAGGGAGTGAATTCAGGTTATAGCAGCTCGTGGGCTTTAGCGTAATCAATTAATTCCACGATGCTTTGCACACCCAGCTTGGAATAAATATTGGATTTGTGCGCGCTAATGGTCTTGTTGCTTAATAGTAGCTGTTCAGCAATTTCCTTGTTGGATAATCCATTCGCCAGATACCGTAATACCGTGACCTCGCGATTCGATAATGGCATATCTACTGCCATCCCTTTCCCGGAACCCAAATGGTTTATAAAGTTCAACGTCTCTGACGGGAAAAAGGAATAGCCCATCAGAATCATTTCTACGGCGTTGTAGATCTCACCCAAATCTTTTCGTTTACTGACGAAGCCATTTGCCCCGGCGCGAATGGCGCGACCTGCGTAAAACAACTCTGATTTAGACGAGAGGAACAGAACCTTAATGTTTTTGTTTAAATTCCTGATTCTCTTCAGTAAAGAGAAGGCATCCGTGCCCGTGAGTTCAATGTCAAGGATCACCAGATCGATAGGGTGATTGCGGATACAGTCAAGGACTTCATGGCTATCGCCAGACTTGAGTTTGACTGTGATATTCTTATTTTTCTGTAGCAGGACTTCTATCGACATTCTGACGATAGGATGTTCGTCCATAATGATAACGGATGCCGGTTTCATTTTTAATGCCTCAGATTGTTAAAAGCGTTATGCAGAGTTTGGTAAAACTCTCGAAATGCCGGAAGGATATAATGTGCAGATCCCTATACCGTAGTATTTCCCTGGAAAGAGCGAAAGCATCCTTGTTTACGTAATGAAAAGAACTATGCCTCAGCGCGGTCATCTCATTAGGCTGGTGTTGGCAAAAAGGTTTTTCTTATTCATATTTGATACGCATCTTATTATACAGGGTAAGTTTTTTCCGAAAACCCTGTAAATTAATATGAGGGTATTGGTTTGTATTATCTTCTGGATCTGAATCGCTATTTTTTTAAATTTAGCGGAAATATCCTGTTATCTCATTTACCGCATTTTTTCATCTTTATGTAATAACAAAAAATAACAGATATCTCTGTATGTTGATCAATTGTTAACAAAAATGCGCCTCTTTGAAAGGGACGAATCCGCAAACGTGAGGTTAAAAATTGCCCTCGCAGGCCGTCTGACCTTCATCTGAAAGTGCTTACGCCGATCCGGATAACGGCATCTGGTGCACAGGAGAACATGCTGCCCGCTTCGCTTTTTACTCCTGGCAGTTGTCGCTAAGCTGCTTGTTTTTACATCATTATCATCCTGTTAACGCCTTCTGCATTCGCTTAACGGATGGAGGAAAGTGCTGCCGTTCCGCTAATCTGTGGCATTTCACAAGGTTCGCGCCCATAAATTAGGAATAGTTATAAATTCGATTTTATTGTTAAAAATTAACATTTTTGCAACGCGAGGCGTAAGTAAATTCTTAAACCGCTTTAGGAAATAAGGGGTTAGGACGTGAGTGAAAACGTGCAGTCTGAGAGGTTATTAAGAAGATGCAGTAATTCCTGTCGATGGCTTAGCCCCAGCTTCAGCAGGATGCAGCTGAGACGATAGATAATGCGGCTATAGGGGCGATTCTGCATAAGGGCAATCTGACGCAATGTCTTGCCCCGGGAAAGCTCCTGCAGAATGGGCCATTCGTTGCGTGAGAACCAGTCTTTCTCGGTACCCGGCGGGGGGAGGGGATCCTGCAGGCTGTGCTGGAGCGCGGCGGCGTTCAGCTGACGTTCAAGGACATGAAAGGGACCTGCCGCTTTACAGAAGAGGCGGGTGTCGTAATTATCGGCCCGGACCAACAGCCAGGGCGTCAGGAACGGAGGAAACAGGCTATGCCGTCTCAACTGATCCAGTTTCTCCAGAAGCCCCGTGGACCGGCTTTCAATATCCACGACCAGACGGGCAGAAGGCCACTGCGTCTGAGCGATAAGGGCGTCGTCCAGCGTGGCGTAGTCGCAGCAGCTGCTCAGGGGAAACTGCGCGTTGAGAAAACCGGTGCGCAGGTAGTGATCCTCCGTCACCAGAAGGATAAACGGGGCGTCGGTTTTGCGGGGCTGGCTGATGGACTGGCTCAAAAATTCGAGCCGGTCGAAAAAGGGGGGAGCAAAAGGTGAGCGCGTGAATCCCAGTGCATCACTTCCTGTACGCCGCCGCCGGTAACGGCGCACTGTCATTCGCATGGTCTCCCTCCTGGAAATGGCTTTTTAATCCTCCGGCCATGTCCAGGACGGCCAGTAATATCCCTGGCCGAGGTCTGCGCCTGCCTGCAGTGCCCAGGTACGATCGCGTTCAGTCTCAATACCTTCAATAAGCACTTTCCCTGCAAGCTGAAAGCAAAGGGAAACCAGTTGCCTCAGCGCAGGGGTGTCGCGTAAACGCCAGAATGCTTCCTTATCTATTTTGATGCCGCTTAACGGGAGTCGGCAGGATAAAAACGACTGCACGGTGACGTCATCCACGTCATCAAGCCAGATAGCGTGTCCCTGTTTGCAAAGTTGCCGCAAATTTTGAACGACATGCTGCTTCTGTACGAGGGAAAGCGCCAAAAAGGACGCGAGGTCGACAATCTCAATATTGAGCGGCACGCTTGTTAACCGGATAAGTCGCTGAAAAGACGCGGGCTCTGTCAGGACGGTTATCGGCAGATTAATAAAAAGATTATGACCGTGCGGCGTATTTTTTAACGCGGCAAGCTGCGCTTCAAGCAGCGTTATCGACCACTCTGCGGAGCGATCGCAAAAAAAGTTCTCGCTGTCCCGCGTGTCGGACAGGACGCTAAGGACCTCCACGCCAACCTGGCGCAGGGAGGAAAGGGCGACGATGGGCTCAAGCTTAATGCCGACGATGTCCTGAGAAATGTACTGTAACCGGGGGGGCGTATCGATCAGGTTTTGCGCTGTCACTCCATTGTCCTGTTGTCTGTCAGCCTCCAGGCGGCCGGGATACCTGACTCTAGTGTGACGAGCTGACGTTCAGGAAAACAGCAGGCGTTACTTAAATGCAACTAAGCCTTTTCGCAGCGCTAAATTTTACGGTTAAACAGGGCGAAATGTTGAGAAAATAGCCGTATTTACAATCGGCTAGCGGTAATTGGCCCTGAAAACGGAAAAGGCATTGACTCACCTGCCATTGACCGTATAATTCTTCGCGTTTCACCACCGCGAAGTACACGCATATCAGTGCGCCCTTAGCTCAGTTGGATAGAGCAACGGCCTTCTAAGCCGTAGGTCGTAGGTTCGAATCCTACAGGGCGTGCCATTTCATTTCATAGAGTACGCCTCCTTCACATCCTCCTGATTTCCGTTGTGGGACATATTTGGGACATCGCCCCTAAAATTTACCGGTCAAGAAGGACATTTATGTGGTATCTACTCGCAACTTCGCTTGCCGCACTCTCCTTTAATAAAAGCCTGGCTTACCTGATGCTGGGATTAACGACATTTCTCGGCTGGAAACAGAGTATTCTTGACGCTCCGGCGCTGCTGGTTATTGCATCAATCGTTGTTGGCTGGTCTGTTGTTGAATGGCTACGCAATAAAAATAATAAATATACATATCTGGTCGAAGGCCTGTGCGTGGCCATCGCCGTTGCCATGGTTTTGCATCTGATCCCGGGTTTTCATAACCCCAAAGTGCTGGATGCTGTCGTCGTTGGTCCGCAAAGCATACCGTTCAGTATGTACTTTAATATGGACAAGGCAGTGGTGCCGTTCTTTTTAATTACGTGCATGCCAACGTTATTCGTAGCAAAACCCCTCTATAAAGCGGGCAAGGTCGGCTGGGGAATATTGGTTCTTGCGGTACCCGCGCTGTTACTTCTGGCTGTTGCGTTGGGCGGACTTAGAATTGAGCCGCATGCGCCAGAATGGTTCGCTCAATTTGCCCTTGCGAATATTTTTTTCGTCTCTTTGGCTGAGGAAGCCTTGTTCAGAGGCTACCTGCAGCAACGCTTGTCCCGTATTATTCATCCTGTTGTCGCGCTGTTGATTGCCTCAGTCATCTTTGGACTGATGCATTATAGCGGCGGTTTACTACTGATTATTTTTGCCAGCCTCTCCGGCATTATTTACGGCCTGGCGTGGATGTGGAGCGGCAGGCTCTGGGTTGCGACGTTATTCCATTTTGGGCTGAACTGCGTGCATTTATTGTTCTTCACCTATCCGATGTATGCCCCTCATGCGGTTATGTGATGATTTTAAAATTAGTCGCCTTATAAATTTAGCGACCTCCGGATAAGCATAAAAAGCCCCGCAAGATCGGGGCTTTTATATCTGCCGGGTGCATGAATAACAGATTTAACTTCGCGTCATAATGAATAGAAGGCTAATGAATTTCACTGTAAGCAGGCTTAAGGTTTTCTTAATCTAAAAATTATCTCTCATTAAAATTTGGATTTTTATCATTCTAAAATCTGCTAAAAAGAAATTTTACACTTTTACGACTAAACTCGATTGATACTAATTATCATTAGCGTTGTTGTATGCTTTAATCCTGTCCCACAAAGCTATGAGTCGTTAATCCCGTTGGTCTATAAAGGATATGTTCATGAATTCTCGCCTGCTGTCCTGCTTCTCGCTTGCCTTGTTGTCTTCATCCCTTTTCCTTTCCACACAAGCGGTTGCCGCCGATAACAACGAAGGTATCGTTGTTTATAACGCGCAGCACGAAAATCTGGTGAAGTCGTGGGTTGACGGTTTTACCAAAGAAACCGGCATTAAAGTCACTCTGCGTAATGGCGATGACAGCGAGCTGGGTAACCAGCTGGTTCAGGAAGGCAGCGCGTCCCCGGCAGACGTATTCCTGACGGAGAACTCGCCTTCAATGGTGCTGGTGGATAATGCCAACCTGTTTGCGCCATTGGATGCAGACACCCTGAAGCAGGTACCGGCAGAATATCGTCCGGCGCACGGCCGCTGGATTGGCATCGCGGCCCGCAGCACGGTGTTTGTGTATAACCCGGAAAAGCTGAACGAAAAGCAGCTGCCTGAATCGCTGATGGATCTGGCAAAACCCGAGTGGAAAGGCCGCTGGGCGGCATCACCGTCAGGCGCGGATTTCCAGGCCATCGTGAGCGCGATGCTGGCGCTGAAAGGCGAAAAGGCCACGCTGGAATGGCTCAAGGCGATGAAAGCCAATTTCGTTGCCTATAAAGGCAACAGCACCGTGATGAAAGCGGTTAATGCCGGTCAGATTGATGGCGGCGTGATTTATCACTACTACCGTTTTGTCGATCAGTCCAAAACCGGTGAAAACAGCAAAAACACCCAGCTCTACTACTTCAAACATCAGGATCCGGGCGCGTTTGTGAGCCTCTCTGGCGGCGGCGTGCTGGCGTCCAGCAAGCACAAAGCGCAGGCGCAGGCCTTCATCAAATACATTACCGGTAAAGAAGGTCAGGAAAGTCTGCGTACCAACAATGCCTTTGAGTATGCGGTGGGCGTGAACGCGGCCTCAAACCCGAAACTGGTCCCGTTGAAAGATCTTGATGCACCGAAAGTTGAACCTTCAACGCTCAACAGTAAAAAAGTTATCGAGCTGATGACGCAAGCCGGCCTGCTGTGATCCTGAGAGTGAAGTGAACGTCTTATGTCTGGTCTGAGTCTCGACATCGGAAAAAACAGAGTGCAGGAGCCTGCCCGCAGGCGTCCTGCACTGCCGATGGTTGCGTTAGCTGTGTTGTTTTCACTAATGGCGCTTCTGCCTTTGGGTTTTATCATTGCCATTGGCATTGAGACCGGCTGGGAAACCATTAAGGCGCTGGTGTTTCGCCCGCGCGTTGCTGAGCTGCTCAGCAACACGCTGTGGCTGGCGGCTTTAGCGGTTCCGCTGTGTATCGTGACGGGCGTGGCAATCGCCTGGCTCACGGAGCGCACGCAGCTTGCCGGGCGAGGGATCTGGTCTGCACTGGCGGTCGCCCCGCTGGCGATCCCCGCGTTTGTGCAAAGCTATGCCTGGGTGAGCGTTGTCCCGTCCATGCACGGGCTCTCCGCGGGCGTGTTCCTCTCGGTTCTTGCCTACTATCCGTTTATCTATATGCCGGTTGCGGCGGTGCTGCGTCGCCTTGACCCGACGCTTGAAGATGTCGCCGCTTCGCTGGGTACCCCGCCGTGGCGGGTCTTTTTCCGCGTGGTGTTGCCCCAGCTCAAGCTCGCTATCTGCGGCGGTGCGCTGCTGGTGGCGCTGCACCTGCTGGCGGAATATGGCCTGTACGTGATGATCCGCTTTGATACCTTCACCACGGCAATTTATGACCAGTTCCAGTCTACCTTCAGCGGCCCGGCGGCGAACATGCTGGCGGGCGTGCTGGCCTTGTGCTGTCTGGCTATATTAATGCTGGAAGGCGTGACGCGCGGAAAAGCACGCTACGCGCGCATTGGCGCCGGGGCCGCGCGCGAGCAGAAACGCTGGCCGCTGAAGCCTGCGGCCGCCGCGCTGGGCCAGCTGTTTTTCATCGTGCTGATCGTGCTGGCGCTGGGCGTGCCGTTAATTGTCCTGTGTCGCTGGATTTGGCTCGGCGGCGTGCAAAACTGGATGAGTGCCGATCTCTGGCACTCCCTGCGCCAGACGCTGATGCTCGGCGTGGGCGGCGCGCTTCTGACGACGGCGTGCGTGATCCCCATCGCGTGGCTCGGTATCCGCTATCCGCACCGCATCTTCCGGATGCTGGAAGGGTGCATCTATATCACCAGCTCGCTGCCGGGCATCGTCACGGCGCTGGCGCTGGTCACCGTCACCATTCACTACGCCCGTCCCATTTACCAGACGGAAATTACCCTATTCCTTGCCTACCTGCTGATGTTTATGCCCCGTGCGCTCATCAACCTGCGGGCGGGGATTGCGCAGGCGCCGGTCGAACTGGAGAACGTGGCGCGCAGCCTGGGCAGCACGCCCGCGAAGGCGCTCTGGAGCGTCACGATGCGGCTGGCCGCGCCGGGTGCGGCGGCGGGGGCCGCGCTGGTTTTCCTCGGCGTCAGCAACGAGTTGACCGCCACGCTGCTGCTCTCTCCGCTGGGCACGCGCACGCTCTCCACCGGATTCTGGGCGCTGACCAGTGAAATTGACTATGTTGCCGCCGCGCCTTACGCGATGCTGATGATCCTGATTTCACTCCCGCTGACCGCCATTCTCTATATGCAGTCGAAAAAAATTGCAGGGCTATGACATGCTTGAATTAACCGCCATTTCTAAATCGTTTTCTGATGTGCAGGTGCTCGACAGCTTAAACCTGAGCGTGGCGCCGGGGAGCAGGACGGCGATTGTCGGGCCGTCCGGGTCGGGGAAAACCACGCTGCTGCGTATTCTGGCCGGGTTCGAAACGCCTGACACCGGGCGCATTGTCATGCAGGGGAGAACGCTGTTCGATGAAAATAGTTTTGTTCCCGCCCACCTGCGCCGGATCGGTTTTGTGCCTCAGGAGGGTGCGCTGTTCCCGCACCTCAATGTGGCAGACAACATCGCCTGGGGGCTGGACGGCACCCGCCACGAAAAGCGCCAGCGCGTTGAGGCGCTGATGGAAATGGTTTCTCTGGACAGGCAGCTCGCAACGCACTGGCCCCACGAGATTTCCGGCGGACAGCAGCAGCGCGTGGCGCTGGCCCGTGCGCTGGCCCAGCGTCCTTCACTGATGCTGCTGGATGAACCATTCTCGGCTCTGGATACCGGCCTGCGCGCGATGACGCGTAAGGCAACGGCCGATCTGCTGGCCGAAGCGGGCGTGGCCTCGATTCTGGTCACCCACGATCAGAACGAAGCGTTGTCCTTTGCCACGCAGGTTGCTGTCATGCGCTCCGGGCGCTTCACGCAGGTCGGTACGCCTTATGACGTCTACACCCGTCCCGTTGATGAAGAGACGGCGCTGTTTCTTGGCGATGCCGTGATCCTGCCTGCTCAGCTCGCTGCCGGGTATGCCGTGTGCGCGCTGGGTGAAGTGCCGACGGACAACGCGCAGGCGACAGGGCAGGGCAGGGTAATGATGCGCCCTGAACAATTACGCGTGACGGCATGTGCAGCGCATGAAAGCCCGATCTCGATTCTCGACGTGGACTTCACCGGCCAGCTGTCGACGCTCACCCTGGGATTAGCCGGACAGCAGCAGCCCGTGATTCTGAAGACCGTAAGCCAGCCAGGATGGAACCCGGGCACGGCGGTACGCGTTGATATTGCTGGCACCGCGCGGGTATTCGAATATTCTTAATATTCGTTAGTAATTTCATGCAACGGGTTGTTATAAAAGATTTTTCCCGAGCGCATGGCAATTCCTGAGATTCTCTACCATGCTCATAAAACCTCACCACAATGCGTGAGGTTTTTCGTAGTTGCTGATTAATCTCAAGGAAAAAGGTTATGAAAAAGACGACTGCTATTTTGTTGGGAACGGCGTTACTGTTTACGACCAATGCTTTTGCTGCCCAGCTGCTGACAAAAAATGAGTTCAAGAAAGTTGCGTCTCAGTATCAAAAAATCGGTACGGTAAGCACCTCGAATGAAGTATCGGTGGATGATGCGAAAAAAGAACTGATTGAGAAAGCCGATAAGCAAGGCGCGGATGTCCTGGTGCTCACGTCAGGGAACACCAACAATAAAATTCACGGTACGGCCAATATCTACAAGAAAAAATAACGTTATTGCAGCCACTCCAGTGCGGGGTGGCTGTGCTTTATCAGGTGTGAATACTTCCGATGAGTTCATTAATTTTCATTGGCTTGCAGAAATAGTAACCTTGTAAAAAATCGCTGTTCTTTAAGCGCAGGTAGTCAGCCTGAGCCTCTGTTTCAACGCCTTCTGCAATAATGCTGAGATGCATTCTTTTTGCCAGCTCGATAAGACTGTCCACTAGCCGGGTATCGCCATTTTCACTAATCTGGCTGACAAACAATTTGTCTATCTTGATGAATTCGGGTTTAAGCGAGTAAATATAAGCGAGGTTGGAATAACCTGTCCCAAAGTCATCCAGCGCCAGAGCTATATTTGATTGTCGAAGCGTTGCAAACCATTCGCTCAGCTGTGGCGTAACATGCAGCGGATTTCGTTCCGTGATTTCGATAACTAACTGAATCTGGCCCGACGCAAGTTTTTGCAAAAGCTCAAGCGTATCCGTTTCAAAGCGCGGATCGAGACAGTTATGCGTGCTCAGATTAAGGCAGATATAGAGCCGCTCAGGAAAAAGGTGGATGCGAGGCTGGAGATCGGCAATAACCTGTTGAATCAGATGATGCATTAGTGGAGCAATCAGCCGGAGCTTCTCCGCCAGCGGGATAAACGTATCCGGAGACACCGGGCCATACAGCGGATGATTCCAGCGAGCGAGCACTTCGATACCCGCAATCTTGCCCGTCTGGCTGTCAAAAAAGGGCTGGTAGACCGGCACAATCTCGCGCTTTTCAATGGCAGCCCTCAAGGTGTTTTCCGGGGAGAGGGTAAAGAGACGTGCCAGCAGGGTGTTCAAGCTGCCGAGCAATCCCGGACTTGATTTTGTCATGGTTATCATCTAAAGCCTTAAACGCGCGGCGGCCTGTCCCGGTAGCCGCGCGGCAATTATCAGAATTTAACCCATTCGTCCTGGTCACGGGCGGTAGGGCGTTTAAAAGGGGCCACGCTTGCGGTTTGCATGCCCTCTTTTTTCAGGGTTTCAGGACGCGTGGTATGAGCTTTTGAGACACGGAAAATCGACACCACTTTTTCAAGCTGAACAGCCTGATCCTCCAGCGAACTGGCCGCAGCAGAAGACTCTTCTACCAGGGCGGCGTTCTGCTGAGTCGTTGTGTCCATTTCAGCCATGGCCTGGGCAATTTGTGAAATTCCGCGGCTTTGTTCATCAGTAGCAGCGGCAATTTCGTTCATGATGTCGCGTACCTGCGCCACGGATGTCTCAATTTTCGTCATTGCATCACCCGCGCTTTCAACCAGACTAAAGCCGTTATCCACATGTAGGACCGATTCGTTGATCAGGTTTTCAATCTCTTTTGCGGACTGCGCGCTGCGCTGGGCAAGCGTCCGTACTTCGGCGGCTACAACGGCGAAACCTTTGCCCTGATCTCCTGCCCGGGCGGCTTCAACGGCGGCATTCAGTGCCAAAATATTGGTCTGGAAGGCGATACTGTTAATTACGGTGGTGATCTCAGAAATTCGGTGCGAACTACTGCGCACGTTTTTCATCGTATCTATCACCTTCAATGAGAGCTGGCTTCCTTCAGTCGCATTTTGCGCGGCTTCATCTGCAAGACGTCGCGCGTGGTTGGCATTTTCAGCGTTGAGTGCGACGGTAGAGGTTAACTCTTCCATGCTAGCGGCGGTTTCGACGACGGCGGCTGACTGTTGCTCGGTCCGCGACGACAAATCCATATTGCCCGCGGCAATTTCCGAAGACGAACGCGCGACGCTATCTACTCCATTACGTACATCATTAATGATGTTTTTCAGGTTTGCATTCATGGTAGCGACGGCCTGCATTAACAGTCCGGGCTCATCACGACGTGTGCTGGTCACCGTGCTGGTGAGATCGCCACTGGCGATTTGCTCCGCGACGCGCAATGTTTCATTAAGCGGACGGGTGATGGACAGGGTGATACTCATTGCCAACAAGATGCCAAGCGCAAGACCGATTACGGCAACTATGCCCATCTGTAGTTGAACGCTATCCACCGTATCGGCCACTTTTTTCTGCTGCAGACTAAATAGCGTCTGTATGGCATGCGTTAGCGTTATGGCTTTTCCGGTTAAGGTATCGGAGAACGTCGACTGTTGATGCCAGACTTTTTGGTAATTCAGCAGCTCAGCTGCGACGTTTTCCATGCTTTCAAGACCAGATTGCAGCCAAACCTTTTGTTCCGTGGTAGCAACCGGTAACAGTTGTTCGGTATCTGATTTCGCGGTATCCAGGCGATCGCGGATCCCTTTCATCAATTCATCCGTAGGTTGCTGTTTATAAAGCGTTACCTGAGAGTCAATGTCGCTCATGATAAAAGCAATCTGTGCAGCCACAAGGGTGTGCTGAGCGTCCAGCGTACTACCACGACTTAGCGTTGAAGCCAGCACAGAGTTATCGCATAAACGCTGTGTGCTGAGTTTTTTTTCACTAATTCTTTTTTCTGAAAGGGATTTTGTGAAAGGCAACAGGGTAGCGACATAGCTGTTCACTGCATTTGCTGTATCATCCAGCGCTTTTTTGCCTTCAGGAGACCAGGGCAACTTTTCCATACTGGCTATAATGCTCTGCATGCGTTGCGTGCCTGTGTTGGTCTGCTCCAGGTACTTCTGATCAAGGGTGTATTGAAAATTCGTCCGTCCTAAGCGGACCTGCGAAAGTGCGTTAAATAGATCGGCGGTATGGCCGTTCTTTTCGACTTTATCCTGAATCTTGTTAAGGCCCAGTAAACCTGACATCAGAATAACAATCGTCACGAGCAATACGACGGAGAAACCAAAAAATAACTTCTTACGGACTTTTAAATTGGCAAAGTGGTTGATTATGCTCATATATAATTCCAGTGTTGGTATAAACCAAGCAACAGTGCTAATACATCATTAATGAAAAAATTGATACCGAAAAGAGATAATAAAAAAAGCCCCTCACACAGGTGTGCTCAGGGCAAAAAACCTGAGTTGACATCACTTGCTCAGGCTATCTGTCGTCTCCTCTTTTTTAACGGAATGAGCCGGGAGTTCGCTCATTCTGTAATAAACGGGGATTACATTCGGGTAATTAATGATGTAACCACGCCCTTTAATATTGCGAATGAAATCTTCGGGTAAACCTAAAACATTCAGCTTGTTCGTTAGATTATGCAAAACTTGCCATAATCGCTGTGTGGACGGACTCAGATTATGTGCCTCCCAAATCTCTTCAAATAACTCTTCTTTTGAGACTGGTCTTGTTCTGCCATTCATTAATAAAAAAAGAAAAAGTCTAAGCATCGTTTCATTAAAGTAAATAGATGCGAATGCAATGCTTTTATCGGTGTGACTGCCTGTGAGTCGGTATAGTCTGCGATTAGAAATATCAAAATGAATTTCATCGCCAATCATAAATCCATATAGACGATAGCCCATATCATTTGCCCACAATTGAGAAACTAACATGCACTCCTACATATAAGCCTGAGATAACCCATACTCTTTATGTGGCGGATTATATGGCTGCTATGAATGCTTTCCAATACACATCCCTACGCGCTATAAGAAACAGGATCTGCCCTACCTTTGCATGAAGTTTTTGTCGATGTAAGTTGTATTTTTAGATTAAAAAACTGCTCTGAATGCATTCGTAATGCACTTATTCTGAAAGTTAACATCTATCCGATGACTCAAGATAAAATGCTTATTTTAGAAAAGTCTCAGCATTTATCTCTCTTCTTAGTCCGGTGATGGTCTTCAACAGCATCGTTTCGATGACCCTTACGTTACGGCGCGTCAGCGATAAAGTGGAGTGAAGTTAAATGATTTATACTGATTGAGGAGAACCTCAAGCATGGCGCTGCGATACAAAGCGCCGTCTTCGGAAGGGTGTAGTTGATTGATGTGAAACCCTTATTTCCTGAATCAGAAAACGGACACGGACGCGTAGACATAACAATGATGAATGTACTATCCCCCTCTACACAAATGGTTGATGCGTCATGAAGCCTGTCTTTTTGATAAATGGTTTAGTGTTTTTTGAACCCGAACTGCGTCGGCTTTGTCCGCTTTCAGGCTACCCCGAGCGTGCGGTTATCCTTCACGGTCCGGTTAGTGAATGCCTGCTACAACTGCTCGAACACAACGGCGAGGTGCTGACGCAGCGTTATCTTTTTTCGGCAGTATGGGAAAAACAGGGCGCGATAGTCTCGACTAATGCGTTATACCAGACTATTGCTTCCATTCGTAAAGCGCTCAAGATGGCGGGTCTGGCAGAGAATGTTGTGCAAACGGTACCAAAGGCAGGGTTTAAGCTCGTGGCACAAATACAAACGGGGACCGTCGATAATTTTATTTCGCTGGTCGTCGCAACGCCGGAGAGTTTACCTTCTAAATCTGATGCCCCGTCACTATCCGTAACAGATAGCAGGTTCCTTTTTTTCTCAAGAAAAATTGCGTTTGGGGTGATCGCTGCGGTTTTATTTATCCTCTCTTGCACGGTACTATTACAACAGCTTCATGTACAGGATGCTGGATTTCAGGTATATCAACCGATAGGTAATATTGCAGGTTGCGACGTCTACTCTTCGTGGCATGACAATATAAAAAGCCAGCGTATTTATACCGACTTGACAAAACGTTATCCCATTCATTGCAATGCTGGTGGGGTAGCCTATATGACGATCAATCGTTTTCAAAATGGTACTTCGGTGATCGTATGCGATAAGTTGCCCGATATTGCTGGCGCTCACTGTGATTCAATCATGTACAGGAAGCAATATAATGAAAATGATTAGTCGGAGTGCGTTCGGATTGATCATTATATTGATGATTGCCGCGCCATTGTTATACGCCTGGTACATTTATTATCAGCAGAATCATTTTACCTGCGAGAGCCATTTAATCATTGTTGAAGATGATTCCAGGGTGGATTCCCTTATGACGTTTAAATTTAATAATGGCGATGGCACCTATGATTCCACAGGAGAATACAGTCAGTCGGGCCAGCAGACGGTCATCGTCAGCAATAAGATAGCTTTCAATTACTGGCGTGAAGAGGGTCGAGTGATTATGGTCTCCCGTGAGACTAACGAACTGCCGAAAAAAGACGAACTTTTTCGTCGACATATACCTGATTTTTTCCATTATCGAGATCATGGTATTAGCGTTGAAATCCTTCCGGTAAATGCCTCAGGTTATCTATTCACCTTCGGAAATTCCCCCGCGTTCTACTGTGCCAAAGGATGAGCAGAAGCCTCTTTTGTTGTGCGTTCTTTTCGCAAGATCTTACGGATATTTACGCTTGATCAATCAAGGATAATGCGTATAGTTCTCATTTGCATTGCATTCAATACATTCTAAGGCCCGACAACGGGTCATTTTTGCGCGCACTTTAAAATGAGTTAACGATGAACAACACCATCATGCACAAAACGCTGCTGGCGCTCGCCGTTGGCGCAGCGACACATTCCGCCTTCGCGGCGGACGATCAAAAAGAGGACACCCTCGTTGTCCAGGCTGCACCAGCCAGCGATTTCAAACCCGGCGGCGACCAGCTGGTACCTGCCTTTCTTGACGGACAGGTGGCGAACGGCGGGCGCATGGGGATGCTGGGCCAGCAGAACGCCATGGACGTGCCGTTCAACATCATCAGCTACACCTCGAAGCTGGTGGAAGATCAGCAGGCGAAAACCATTGCCGATGTCATCGCGAACGACGCGGGCGTGCAGTTCGTTCAGGGATACGGCAACAGCGCGGAGACCTACCGCATCCGTGGCCTGAAGTTCGACGGCGACGACATGACCTTTGGCGGCCTGTCCGGCGTGCTGCCGCGCCAGGTTGTGGATACCCAGATGGTTGACCGCATCGAGATCTTCAAAGGAGCCAACTCGCTGATGAACGGCGCGGCAAGCTCCGGCGTGGGCGGGATGATCAACCTTGAGCCAAAACACGCGGGCGAACTCCCGCAGGCCAAAGTCGGCGTGGACTACACCTCGGATTCCCAGATTGGCACTACGCTTGATGCGGGCCGTCGCTACGGCGACAGCGACCAGTTTGGCGCGCGGGTGAACCTGGTTCATCGCGAAGGGGAAACCGGCATACCGAATGACCGCCGCCGCACCACGCTGCTCTCTACCGGCCTGGATTACACCGGTGACCGCTTCCGCACCTCGCTGGATCTGGGCTATCAGAAGAAAACCTTCCACGGCAGCCCGACCAGCGTCAATATTTCCGCGGTGGATTTCGTTCCCGAGCCGCCGAAAAACGATCGCAACTTCTCGCAGAAGTGGGCCTACAGCAATATCGAAAACGAATTTGGAATGTGGCGCAGCGAGTACGACATCACCGACGGCTGGACCGCCTATACCGGTCTTGGTGCGCAGCACGCGCACGAGGAAGGCATCTACAGCGCGCCGAAGCTGGTGGATAAAAGCGGCAAGGCAACGGTCAGCCGTCTCGACACCAACCGCATCAGCGATTCCGTCAGCGGCATGGCGGGCGTTCGCGGTAATTTCAATACAGGCTTCGTCTCGCACAAGGTCAACGTTGGCTATTCGGCGATGACCAAAAACGAAAAAATCGCGTGGAAAATGTCGGCGGCGAAAGATAACCCGACCACCAACATCTACCACAACACCGGCGTCGATATGCCGGACAGCACCAACTTCAATGGTTCCGGCGGAAAGTACAGCGATCCGCTGACCAGCGGGCGCACCCGTACCCAGGGCTGGCTGCTGAGCGATACGCTGGGCGTGCTGGACGACAAGCTGCTGTTCACCGCAGGCGCCCGCCATCAGAAGGTGGTTATTCGCGGGTATAACAAAGTCACCGGGGCGGAAAACGCGGCGGACGGCTTCGACGGCAGCCGCTGGATGCCCACCTACGGCGTGGTCTACAAGCCGTGGGAGGCGATCTCCCTTTATGCAAACCACACCGAAGCGCTGCAGCCGGGCAAAACCGCACCTAACACCGCCACCAACTACGGCCAGAGCACCGGTATCGTTCACTCTAAGCAGAACGAAGTGGGCGTGAAGGCGGACTTCGGCCGCGTGGGCGGATCGCTTGCGCTGTTTGAGATCAAAATGCCGTCGGCGATCCTCGACGACAGCGGCCACTACGGCCTGGACGCCGAGCAGCGAAACCGTGGCGTGGAGCTGAACGTCTTCGGCGAGCCCGCGCTGGGGATGCGCCTGAACGCCAGCGCCACCTGGCTGCAGGCCGAGCTGACCAAAACCAAAAATGGCGTGAATCAGGGTAACGATGCGATCGGTATTCCGAACTTTTACGCCGTGCTGGGCGCAGAGTACGACATCAAGCCGATTGACGGCCTGACCGCCACCGCCCGCGTGAACCACTCCGGCGCGCAGTACGCTGACCTGGCAAACACCAAAAAGCTGGACAGCTACACCACGCTGGATCTGGGGATGCGTTATCGCTTCGCGGTGAACCACAATGAAAACCAGATGACGGTTCGCGCGGGCATCGACAACGTGACTAATGAAAACTACTGGGCCAGCGTGGACGATTCCGGTACCTATATTACGCAGGGCGAACCGCGCACCTTTAAGGTCTCGGTTGGCTACGCGTTTTAAGCGTTCCATCTCGTTATCCGGGGCAGGGATGCCCCAATCCCTTGCTACCTCCAGCATGAAGTGTTAAAACGTGCCCCTTCTAAAAAAGAGACAGGGGTAGGACGTGAAAGACGCGTCATCCGCTTCAGGCCATGGTAGCGCTGAAGCCTCGTCGGATCAGAATCCGACGCTGCAACGTGGTTTGCAAAATCGACATATTCAGTTAATTGCCCTTGGCGGCGCGATCGGTACCGGGCTGTTTCTCGGCATCGGCCCCGCTATTCAGATGGCTGGCCCGGCGGTGCTGCTGGGTTACGGTATCGCCGGGATTATCGCCTTCCTGATCATGCGCCAGCTTGGCGAAATGGTCGTTGAAGAGCCGGTTTCAGGCTCCTTCGCGCACTTTGCTTATAAATACTGGGGCCCGTTTGCTGGCTTCCTGTCCGGCTGGAACTACTGGGTGATGTTCGTGCTGGTGGGGATGGCCGAGCTGACCGCCGCGGGCATTTACATGCAGTACTGGCTGCCGGATGTTCCGACGTGGATCTGGGCGGCGGCCTTCTTCATCATTATTAACGCCGTTAACCTCGTCAACGTGCGCCTGTATGGCGAAACCGAGTTCTGGTTTGCGCTGATCAAGGTGCTGGCGATTATCGGGATGATCGGCTTTGGCCTGTGGCTGCTGTTCTCCGGCCACGGCGGCGAGCGCGCCACGATCGACAACCTCTGGCAGCACGGCGGCTTCCTCGCCACCGGCTGGAAAGGGCTGATTCTCTCCCTGGCAGTGATCATGTTCTCCTTCGGTGGACTCGAGCTGATTGGCATTACCGCCGCCGAAGCGCGCGACCCGCATAAAAGCATTCCCAAAGCGGTCAACCAGGTGGTGTACCGTATTCTGCTGTTCTACATCGGCTCGCTGGTGGTGCTGCTGGCGCTCTATCCGTGGGTGGAAGTGAAGTCCGACAGCAGCCCGTTCGTGATGATTTTCCACGATATGAACAGCAACCTGGTGGCCTCGGCGCTGAACTTCGTTATTCTGGTGGCGTCTCTGTCGGTCTATAACAGCGGCGTTTACTCCAACAGCCGCATGCTGTTCGGCCTCTCCGTGCAGGGCAACGCGCCGAAGTTCCTCACCCGCGTCAGCCGTCGCGGCGTGCCGGTGAATTCCTTGTTCCTTTCCGGCGCTATCACCTCGCTGGTGGTGCTGATTAACTATCTGCTGCCGAAAGAGGCCTTTGGCCTGCTGATGGCGCTGGTTGTCGCCACGCTGCTGCTGAACTGGATCATGATCTGCCTCGCGCACTTGCGCTTTCGCGCCGCGATGCGCCGCAAGGGACGCGAGACGCAGTTCAAAGCGCTGCTCTATCCGGCGGGGAACTATATCTGTATCGCTTTCCTGGGGCTGATTCTGGTGCTGATGTGCACCATGGATGAGATGCGCCTTTCGGCGATGCTGCTGCCGGTGTGGGTTATCTTCCTGTTTGTAGCATTCAAGTTATCCCGAAAAAAGTGATCTGCTTTTCTCCCTCTCCCCGTGGGAGAGGGCCGGGGTGAGGGCACCAGACTGCACCTGCCTTCACGCCCGGCAACCCACCTCACCGATGCTGTAGGGTCAACGAGCGAATATCGTTCCCGGTCGGGGACTGGTGAATACGCAGCCCAAATTCATCCACCACCGCGAAAATATGGTCGAAGATGTCGGCCTGAATCTCCTCATATTCTGCCCAGACCACCGTGTTGGTGAAGGCATATATTTCAATCGGCAAACCATTCGCATCAGGCGCTAGCTGGCGCACCATCAGCGTCATATCTTTGCGAATACGCGGATGGTTGCGCAGATATTCATTCAGGTAGGCGCGGAAGGTGCCAATATTGGTCATCTTACGCACGTTTAATACCGACTCCCCTTCACCGTTCTTCTGATTCCACAGGTTAATTTCCTCATGTCGCGCGGCCAGATAGGGCTTCAGCAGTTTTGCCTGAATCAGCTTCTGCTGCTCCTGCTCGTCGAGAAAATGAATGCTGGTGGTATCGATATTCAGGCTGCGCTTAATGCGTCGCCCGCCGGAGGCAGACATGCCGCTCCAGTTGATAAAGGCGTCGGAGACCAGGGCCCACGTCGGAATGGTCGTAATCGTATTATCGAAGTTGCGTACTTTCACGGTGGTCAGGCCGATGTCCGTCACCGTGCCGTTGGCACCGTATTTCGGCATCTCCAGCCAGTCGCCGAGCTTGAGCATGTCGTTGGCGGAAAGCTGAATACCCGCCACAAGTCCGAGTATCGGGTCTTTAAACACCAGCATCAGAACGGCGGCCATGGCGCCCAGACCGCTTATCAGAATCGCTGGGGACTGGCCGATCAGCAGGGAAATAATCAATATCCCCACCAGGATGGCGCTCACCAGCTTGATGCCCTGGAAGATCCCCTTCAGCGGCAGCTGTGATGCGGTGGCCATTTTCTGCGACAGATTAAAAATCACGTCCAGCAGTGAGAAGAAGGAGAGCAGGGCATACACCATGACCCACAGCTTTGCGCATGTCGTGAGAATTTCCGCCGCTTCGCTGCCTTTTTGCAGCCACAGTACCGCCTGGACGTTGACGATTATCCCCTGAAGGGTGAAGGCCAGACGGTGAAATAATTTATTCTGGGTGATGATCTTCAGCCACAAATGGCTGCTGGCCTGCGCGCGTTTTTCGAAAGCGCGAAGCACCAATTTGTGCAGAATAAAATGAACGATGATGGCGGTAAGAAAAATAATACCAAAGATAATCACTAAAGAGGTGGTGTGATTAATTTCAATGCCTAACTCTTCAACCTGCGCAATTAATTCCTGCATAACGTCTCCTGTATTGATGCAGCCCCATAATGGCGGCTGCGGATCTATTATGCAAATTCACGGGCTTATTTGGTGGCCTGGCAGACCTTCACCACCGGCAGGCAAAGGCTATGGCGGATGCGCAGCGTCGCCAGGGCGAGCACCACCATCATCGCCGTTTCCACCATCAGGAAGACGTTAACCGATTGGGTGTAATCCCCGTGATGGTTTTGCAGCGCGTGCAGCAAAATCGCGCCAAAAATGGCCGGGCCAAGCCCCAGCGCGGCCTGCTGCAGCGTGCTGAGAATAGCGCTCGCGGCCCCCGCGTCGTCAGGCTGAATATCGCGCATCCCGATGCGGTAGAAGCTGTTCACGATCAGCGCCTGCCCGTAGCCGACCAGCCCGGTCGCGGGCGCCAGCGTCAGGGCGGTATTCTCCATTCCCCAGACGCGGAACGTGGCGATCAGCGCCAGCAGGCCGACAATCTGGATCGCCAGACCCATCAGCAGAATGGTACTGGTGCTGTAGCGAGCAATCAGCCGCGGCGCGAACCACGCCGAAATAAAGTAAGTTACGCCCAGCGCGATAAAACTGTTTCCGGACTGCCACGGTGCCATCCCCAGACCGGTTTGCATGGTCAGCGCCATACAGAACATAAACCCGGACCAGACGCTGAAAAAGAGCATCGCAATCAGAATGCCAAAGCGAACGCTGCGAAGCTGCAGCAGGCGCGGTGGGATCAGCGGGTGGGCATTCTCTCGCTCCTTTTTGCGCGCATTCAGCGCCGTCAGCCAGCCCAGCGGAACAATGGCGAGAAGCATAACCTTCAGCGGCCACGACCAGTGCCACTGGGGGCCGAGCGCCATCGGGAACAGCAGGCAGCAAAGAATGATCGCCAGCAGCACGGTTCCGGTCCAGTCGATGCGTGACGGCGTCTCGCGACGGGTTTCGGGTACGAAATGGCGACTCAGCGCCAGCACCACCAGACAGATCGGCACGTTGATGAAGAAAGCGTTACGCCAGCCCAGCCCGGCGATATCCGCCGACACCAGCCAGCCGCCGCCCATCTGGCCGACGATAAACGCAATCCCACCGATGCCACCAAACAGGCTGATGGCCTTAGCGTGCGCCGTACCTTTCAGCGTCACGTGCAGCGTGGCAAGAATTTGCGGCACGATCAGTGCGGCTCCCGCACCCTGAACGATGCGCGCGGCCAGCAGCTGTTCAATGTTCCCCGCTATCCCGCACAGCAGCGAGGCCAGGCCAAAGCTCGCGACGCCCCACATGAACAGACGCCGACGGCCAAAGTTATCTCCCAGCTTGCTGCCGAGCGCGAGGCAGACGGCGAAGGCCACGCCGTAGAGGGCGACAATCAGCTCCAGCTCGGTGGCGGTGGCGTTCAGCGAATGGGTGATGGCGTCCAGCGCGACGTTGGTGATTGAGGTATCAATCATCGGCAGCATCTGGCCGGTTAGCAGCAATATCAGGCCAGCGCGGCCCGGTGAAACAACTGACGTATTCATGGTAACTCCATTGCGTCATTCAACAGATGGTCGTAGCATCAACCATCTGATAAACGGGTACCAGTTCTTGCTTATACTGGTACTGGCACTACCATGCAGGGGGATTTATGGCCTTGATGTCTGAACCCGTCGTCTCACTTCAGGATGACACCCGAAAACAGCTGGGGGCATTTTTACGCGCGCGACGCGAAAGCCTCGATCCGCAGCGTCTCGGCCTGCCGCGCAGCGGTCGTCGCCGCACGCCGGGTCTGCGCCGTGAAGAGGTGGCGATGCTCTCGGACGTGGGCGTGACCTGGTACACCTGGCTTGAGCAGGGCAGGGACGTCAATCCGTCCAGCGCGGTGATGGCGGCTGTGGCAAAAGCGCTACAATGCACCCCGACCGAGGCCCGACACCTGTTTGTGTTAGCCGGGTTGCCGCCGGGTGAAGCGCCGCAGGCGGTCTGCTGCGAGGGCATCAGCGAGGGCACGCGCCGCCTGCTGGATACGCTGATGCCTAAACCCGCCAGCATTCAGAAACCGAATTTCGACATCGTGGCGTGGAACGACAGCTTCGGGCACCTGATGGGCGTCGATTTTAATGAAATCCCGCCGGAAGACCGCAACTGTATTTATCTGTTCCTCACGCATCCGGCGTGGCGCGCGCGTCTCGGCAGACGCGACGACGTGCTGCCCATATTTGTCTCCTATTTCCGGGCAGCGATGGCCGAGCACCGGGGTGACCCGCTGTGGGAGGCCAAGCTGGCGCGCTTCTTTGCGGTGTCGGAAGAGTTTAAAACCCTGTGGCACCAGCGCAACGACGTGCGCGGCGTGGAGAACCAGCTCAAGCTGTTTACCCATCCCGAGCTGGGGGATTTTACGCTGCAGCAGATGTACTGGTACTCAGCGCCGCGAAACGGGTCGCGGCTGCTGGTGTATCTGCCGGTGGATGAGGCGGGGGAGCGGGCGATGGCATGGCTGGCGGTGCAGAACAAATAAACCTGGCTTCCCGGGTCAGTAGTTATCCGGAAGCCTGTTTATTGCCATTAAGAGCCCACGTTCAATTTTAATATAGTTGCCTGTTTTCAAATCGCTTAGGATCTTCATAATTCGACTGCGCGAAAGATGGGTTTTTTCCTGTATATAGTCACAGGCATTAATAGACAGACGAAGGTCCTCTTTTTCGGTCATTAGGGACACAAGATTTAAACGAATCAACTCGTATGTAGACAATCCAACCGAAGTCTCATGAGCTTGCAGTAACCGTTTTATGGCATACATATACGAATAGGCGGCTTCCTGCCAAAGATTGCGATTGTTAATAATTTCAAGTGTGGATTTTCGTGGTTTGATTTCATACTTAATTTCACCGCAGGCCTGCATATAAAAGCCCGCATTGGTATCAATAAGGTCATTCATGCCAACGATCATCGGGGCTTCGATAAACTTCAGCAGAAGCTGGTCTCTCGTACGATAGACGGCGACGATACCGGAGTGAAGGATGAACGTCATCGGTTCTTCAAGTTGATCGAGTGAGATGATTTGGCGTTGGCGGCCGACTCTTACACGCGCGGGTTCAGAGAGCTCACCAATAAGTTTTATAATGTAATTTTCAGGTTTCATAGCGCACAACATTCCCAGAGAAATATCACTACGAGTATATCAGAGGCTGATAAAAGCGCTGCCAGTACGAAACGGTTCGCGCTTACCCCACCAAATTACACAATATATTAGGCGTTGTTTTGACGGAGACAAGAACGAGTAATGGGGGGGTTACGTTTAATAGAGGACGAAAAGGGGTTGAATGGAGCAGGAAGTGAACGGCAGCGTGAGAAAAAATCCCTTTCAGCACTCAACATCGAAAATATACCCGGAAACCGCCATCCACTGGCCGTTTCCGGGTCAAGCATACGATAAGCCAGCCTGTCAGTTATAGGTGAACGACATAGTAATGGCGGCTTTAATGCTGCCTGGCGTCACGCCACCGGCTTTACTGAAGGCACGCGTTTGCATTTTAAAGGTGGGGGTTGCACCCGCTGAAGCAATGTCGATCGTCGCCGTTTTGCCATCGCCGTAAGGTTCGCTATCCAAACCTTCCAGCTGAACCGCGACATTTTTCGCCGCTAAGTTTGTACCGTCATCGACCGCTGTATTGCTGTAGAGTGTTGTTGCATCGCCATCGTCAGCTGTTCCGTGGAATGTCGCGGTAATGCTTGAGGTACCCGTCGGGCAGCTTTTAAACTTAACGTTAATGGGTACCCATGCTGAGCTACTTCCTGCTGCGTTGAGGTCGGCGCTTTGCAATGTGCCAAGCGGAATAGTTAAGCCCGAGGCGGCGGAGTCATCAATCGTACAAGGTGAAGCGACAACCGTTCCGGTTACGTTAATGGCAACCGGGTCAGCTGCAAAAGCAGAATGGACCATACCAGCAGAGAGCAAAAGACATGCTACTGGTGACAAAACAACGTATTTGAGATTAAACATAATCATAACCATTTTAAGCTGAATAAGAGTGCATATTGCCGACAGCGCCGAAGTCGCTGATGACGCTGTACTGAATATTTCCGCCATTCACACCTGCTGGCAGGGTAAACGAAGCGGTACTTCCCGGTGCTGCCCAGGTGACATTGGATAATTTTTTCCCGGCCACCGTGATTTCATTAAAATTAATGAAATACGGTGTCGGGTTTTTAACCTCAAGCTGGTTACCGGTTATTCGCCAGCTCAGTTTTTCGCTCTCTTTCTCCACATTCGCGCCTTTGAGCGCATCCGGGCGATAGATCAGCTTAATACTGGTGGCAACGGCTATCTGCAGCGTATTCTTTTCACGCGCTGCTGAAGGGATCGCTTTAACGCGCAGCCAGTACATTGACTCTTTATCCTGCGGCAGCGTACCTGCAAGGATAATGCGCATCAGGTTCTCCTTGCCCCCATTCAGACGATAAAGAGGCGGAGTGATGACAAACGGCGGTTTTTGCGCATCGTCGTTGAGATTGCTCACCACCGTCTGGATTAAATAGGGTGTGCTATCCGGATTACGTACGCTTAATGACACTTCTTTTTTTGCACCGTCATAAAGCACTCGAGTGCCGCCGATATTGACCGTTGCGTTAGCATAATGGGATGCCGCGATAATAAAGCAACCTGCCAGGATATATGGGAACTTATTCAATCAAAACTCCAACATTATTTTAGAGATTACTCCGTAATAAGAGTGCTTGCAGAGCTCCTTTTCCGATGTGCTAAATTTATCGATTGCAAAAGATAGCGTCTCTTTTTTTATGGTCCTTTTCAAAGTCCTGAATAGGACTATGGCGTTGTTGTCTCAGTCTTTTGTTCTCGGTAACAATAATCGCATCAATAAAACGTGTATTCACGATTTTGTTGGGCAAAGGCGAAAAGGCAAGGAACACATTTAATTCATCAGGAGTTTTTAATGAAGAAGTATATTCTTTCAGTTGCTATTGCATCAGTGATGGCAGGTTCTGCGTTCTCTTCTGCGCAGGCTGCAAGCACAACTACTGTAAGCGGCGGTACCATTCAGTTCATTGGTTCTGTGGTGGATGCACCTTGCTCCGTTAGCGCAGATTCCCAGGATGGCATTATCCGTCTTGATCAGGTTACCCTGGAAAGCATGGGTGCAAAAGGTGAAGCTTCTGGTCAGGCGAAAGCGTTTGATATCGCTCTGGAAGATTGCGATATTTCCACTCTTTCCAACGCAACCGTGACCTTTAACGGTCAGTCCACTCCAGATCAGCCTGGTGCCCTGGCAAACACCGCTGGCTCTGGTGCCGCGACAGGGGTGGCTCTGCAGTTGTTCGGACCAGATGGTAACAAACTGAATCTGGGCGCTGAATCTTCCAAACAAAAACTGGCGACCGGTACGAACAAAATCCCAATGAGCGTCGATTACGTTAAAACTGCCGACACTGCAACTGCGGGTGCGGTTGAATCAGTAGCAACCTTCCAGATTACCTATTCCTGATTATCTGGTTTCTCTCCTGATTCCAATCGGGAGAGAATTTTCAGCATGAGTAATGAGAAATAAAATGAGACGTTCAGTTTTGATGTTTATTTCATCTCTGGTTTTATTTCAGGTTCAGGCCGCAACGAACGGTACAATCTCAAAAGGGAATGTCCATTTCTATGGTTCTGCGGTAAATGCTGCTTGCGCAATTGACGCACAAAGCCTTCACCAGAGCATCATGATGGATCCTGTCAAGACCGCTGCATTTATCTCTCTCGGCAGCTGGGCGGCACCAAAGACGTTCTCGATTAAACTCGAGAGCTGCAATAACACAGTAAGCCAGTCAGCTAGCGTAGCTTTCACCGGAGCAATCGATCCAAACGATCCCCAGGTTTTTCACGCTGGCTGGGGGGCAGATTCCGCGAAAGGCGTCGGGATCGGTATTTTTGATGATAAAGGAACTCTTATTATTCCCAATAGTGCTCCTGTTAATAAAATGATGATTATCAATGGGGAAACAATTTTATTTTTCACTGCCAGGTATCGGGCAGTGTCTTCGAAAGTCATTCCTGGTGATGCGAGTGCCGCAGTAAATTTCGCTGTTTACTATCAGTGAGTTTAATTGTTTGGAGAAACTGTAGAAGGGATATTGTTATTATCAATTCGGAATTTTGAAATGAAATCTATAATTTCCAGTCAGTATATTTGCAAGATTGCTTTTATTGCGTTTTCAATGATTTCTTTGTGCCATATTACGTCTTCCTCTGCTGCAGGTGTAGCATTAGGTTCAACCAGAATGATTTATCCTCTGGGGGAAAAACAAGCAAGCATCAACGTGACTAATTCAGACACTAATGAGTCTTTCCTCGTCCAGTCCTGGGTATCGGATATCAAAGGGGAAAAAACAGCAGCGTTTGTCGTTACGCCTCCGTTATTTGTACTGAAACCGGGAAAAATGAACATACTGCGCGTGATGTATGTAGGACCGGATTTGCCAGAGGATAAAGAGTCTGTTTTTTACCTTAATAATAAAGCGATACCGTCAGTTGATAAACAAACGGTGGTTGGCAACAGTTTACAAATTGCCACCCAGTCGGTAATCAAACTTTTTGTTCGCCCGAACCATTTGAACGTGAAACCGTCTGATGCACCAGCAATGCTGACGTGCCGCGCCAAAGGTTACTCTCTGGTGGTTTCCAACCCCTCGCCGTATTACGTCACACTGGTTAACTTCATCGTGGCCGGAAAGAAGCGTCCTAACACCATGGTTCCGCCAATGGGTAGCCAAACGGTAGACGCACCAGGGGCTGCAAACGGCACAATTTCCTACCAAACGCTGAATGACTTCGGTGCCATGACCCCTGCACTGACCTGCAAAGCTTAATGTCAGGGGACAACGTGATGAGTACCAAAAAGAAAGCCTCAGTTCGATTACGCTTGTCGCCGCTGGCTCTGCTGATCGGTGCCAGCCTGTTTTCAGGCTGTGTGCTGGCGGAGGAGTATTTTAACCCTGCCTTTTTATCTGATGGCAAAGGGCAGGTCGCAGACCTGTCGAGCTTCGAAAATGGCGGTGGTCAGGCTCCAGGTACTTATCGTGTTGATATCTTTCTTAATAACGACTTTATCATTAGCCTGGACGTAGAGTTTAAGGCAGTAAAATCGTTGAAAGACGCAGCTGCAGCTGAGGGCGACGATACGGGGTTGGTGGCCTGCCTGTCCGCAAAGACGCTGAGTGACATGGGGATAGATCTCAGTATACCCGATGAAAAAAAACAGCTTGCCGACGGCGAATGCGTCAATATTGCCACGCTTATCGATGGGGCCAAAGCCAGCTTTGACTTTGGTCATCAACGGCTGGACCTCAGCGTACCGCAGATTGCACTGAAAAATATGGCGCGTGGCTATATTGCGCCTGAGAAATGGGATCAGGGCATCAATGCATTGCTCCTCAACTACAGCTTCAGCGGCTCCAGCAGCCAGGATGGCAGTAGCAAAAGCAGCAGCAATTTCCTGGGGCTAAACGGGGGGATAAACATCGGCCCGTGGCGCTACCGTGACTATTCGACGCTTAACCGAAACACCAACAGTCACGGTGAAACGACAAACGAAGTGCAGCACGTAAGCAGTTATCTGGAACGAACGATCATTTCACTGAAAAGCGAACTGACGGCGGGAGACAGCTACACGTCAGGTGAAATCTTTGACAGCGTCAGTTTTCGCGGCGTCCAGCTCGCTTCAGATGACAATATGCTGCCGGATAGCCTGAAAGGATTTGCCCCGACGGTGCGCGGGATTGCGAAAAGCAATGCTCAGGTGACCATCAAACAGAACGGGTACGTGGTTTACCAGACCAACGTGGCTCCCGGCGCGTTTGCCATTGACGATCTCTATCCTACGTCTTCCAGTGGCGATCTGGTGGTCGAGGTTAAAGAGCAGGACGGGGCGATCAGAACCTACTCGGTTCCCTACTCCGCGGTGCCTTTGCTGCAGCGAGAAGGGCGCATCAAATATTCCCTGACAGCGGCCCATTACCGGACAAACAACACGCAGCAAGATGAAGTCCCGTTTGCTCAGGGAACGCTGACATGGGGGTTACCGCACGGATTCACGCTGTACGGAGGTTCGCAATTATCCTCCAGATATAAATCCTATGCTCTGGGGACAGGGGTAAACATGGGGAGCTGGGGGGCAATTTCAGCCGATATCACCCATGCGAACAGCACGCTTATTGATGATAGCCAGCATAGCGGGCAGTCCTTGCGGATGCTTTATGCAAAGTCGCTAAATGACTTTGGTACCAACTTCCAGCTGTTGGGTTATCGCTATTCGACCTCAGGTTATTACACCTTTGCCGATACGACCTATAAACACATGGATGGCTATAACAGCGATCCAGATAATGAGGACGACGATGCGAATAACGACCATCCGCACTGGTTTGATTATTACAATCTTTATTACACCAAGCGAGGCAAGTTACAGGTCAATATTACTCAGCAGCTGGGGGGACTGGGCTCGATTTATTTAAGCGGTAGCCAGCAAACATACTGGCACTCTGACAGTAAAGATACGCTGCTGCAGTTGGGTTATAACACCACCTGGCACGATATCAACATGGGCGTGAGTTATAACTACAGCAAATCTTCAGGGCAACCCGTAGCGGACCAGATGGTGGCGCTAAATCTTTCACTCCCCATCGGTAAATGGTTAGCCCCTGAGGGCAGTAACACACCCTCAAACGCCTTTGCAACGTTGAGCATGAATCAGGATAACCACGGTAGCGTCACGCAAAACGCCGGGGTGAGCGGTACGTTGCTGGAAGGTAACAACCTGAGCTACAGCGTACAGCAAGGCTACGGTAACCAGGGGGTCGGCAATAGCGGGAATGCCAGCCTGGCGCACCAGGGCAGCTATGGCAATTCAAATATTGGTTATAACTACAGCGATAACGGCAATTCCCGCCAGGTGACGTATGGCGTGTCCGGCGGCGTTGTTGCGCATCGTAACGGCATCACCTTTAGCCAGCCGCTAGGGGAAACCAACGTGTTGGTCGCCGCGCCAGGGGCCGGACGCGTGAGGGTTGAAAATGCAACCGGCGTGAAAACAGACTGGCGGGGTTATGCCGTCCTGCCGTATGCAAATACGTACCGTAAAAATCGCGTGGCTCTTGATACCACGACGCTGGGTGACAAAGTCGATCTTGACGATGCCGTCGTCGATGTTGTTCCTACCAAAGGGGCACTGGTACAGGCGGCGTTTAAGGCTCACGTGGGGATTCGTGCCTTGCTGACGCTTCTGCACAACAACGAGCCTGTGCCTTTTGGCGCAACCGTCACCCGCGACGATGAAGGTTCAGGCAGTATCGTGGGTGAGGAGGGGCAGGTGTACCTTTCCGGCCTTGCGCAAAAAGGCACATTGAAAGTGCAATGGGGCGAGGGGAGCGATCGGTCCTGCAATGCCAGCTACCAGCTGCCTGAGGATGCGCAAAATGCAGCCGTCACGCAAATTAACGTTATTTGCCGCTAACAGGGAGTCGCTCGTGATGAACGTAAAGGATATCTCGTTGCTGATCGTAAGCCTGATTTTATTGAGTGGGTTGGCCTGGCCATATCATGCGTTGGCTAAAGATGTCTCGCTGGAGGTAACCGGAAATGTGGTATCCAGTGGGTGTAAAGTAAGCTTCAACGAACAGACGATGATTGGTACTTTTTCCGGGAAGGATTTTCCTACCGTGGGCAGCACGTCTGCTTTCAAAGCAATGAGTATTAATCTCTCTGCTTGTTACAGCGGGTTGACCTCTGTATATGTGAAGTTTTCGGGCATTCCGGACGGCGATAACCCTGAATTATTATCAATTACCGATACGGGAACTGGAAAAGAACTGGCAACGGGACTTGGTGTGGAGTTACTGGATAATACAGGTAAAACAATACCCTTTAATGAAAGCACTCCCCAACTCTTTCCTCTTGATGAAGGGTTTACTACGCTCTCTTTTTTGTTGCGATATAAGTCAACAAAATATCCGGTAACTTCAGGGGAAGCCTCAGCGGCGCTGTATTTTGATTTAACCTATCCTTGAGTAAAGACAAATGACGTTATTTATACGCTGCGGTTTGGCTTTGGTTCTGGCTATGGGGCTATGCACTTCTGTTCTCAGCCATGATGGTGAGGTCAAAATTACCGGTACGATTCAGGATAATACCTGCGAATTGGCCCCTGACTCTCAGAGTAAAAAAGTATTAATGGGGAGCGTGGCAACAAAACAATTCATGCATACAGGCGATGTCGCTCCAGCAAAACCGTTCTCGATAAACCTACAAAACTGTGGCCCTGCGGCAAGTGAGGCGACGGTGACATTTTCGGGGACACCTGATAGCGAAAATGGAGATTTATTTGCTCTTGAAAATGATACTTACTCTGCTAAAGGTCTGGCACTGGGGATTTATGATGTTAATAGTGAGAGAATCGCACCCGACGATACCAGCAACGTATTTGTATTAAAAGCCGATCAAACGTCGGTTGAGTTAAGGTTCAGTGCGCGTTATGAGGCAGTGACAGAGGTTGTAACTGCTGGAAGAGCAGATGCAACAGTAACGTTTGTTATAAATTATAACTAATTGATTCAAGTATCTGTAACGCATTCTCCACCACTGGTTCTTTTAATTTTTT